>JBCCFW010000340.1:0-1574 GCA_039029535.1 Acidobacteriota bacterium | reverse complement strand
TGAGACGTCGAAGAGAGGCGACTCTCGAGTCTTTACGTTTTCGTGTCAGTGACCCCTCCCCGCGACGATGGGGATTGAGACACGTGCCACCGCCTTCACGGTGCTCTGGGAGCTCCACGGTCGGTGACCCTCCCCGCAACGATGGGGATTGAGACAGTCCGTGCGAGTTGAAGTAGAGGCAGCGAAGCACCACGCCAGCGAGTCGGCGACCCTTCCCTGCAACGATGGGGATTGAGACTGCTCGATGATCAGCCAGAACCCGCTCCAGGACTGGAAGTCTGTGAACCCTCCCCGCAACGGCAGGTCTCGAGACCGCTCTCCGGCCCAGACTTCGGATCCGTCAGCGCTTGCGCAAGCCCACCGTCAGCAGAGACGCCAGCAACGTCCAGCCGGCGAGCGTCGCGGTGATGGCTTGCATGGTCACGCCGGCATCCAGAGCCCAGCCGAGGAAGGGAGGAGCGAGCGCGGTCGACACGACCATGAGAACGGTCACCTGGCTGCGGATCGCGCCGAGGTGTTGGACGCCGTAGCGCTCGGCCCAGGTCGCACCGACGACGGGCACGGCGATGCCACCGGACAGGCCCATGCCGCTCAGCAGCACGAAGACCATCAGGTCGGCCTTCACCAACGACACGAGCACGAGCACGAGGCAGTAGGGCAGCAGGTAGAAGGGCAGCATCCGCGAAGCGGAGAGTCGGTCGACCAGCGCGCCGGCGGCAGGTGCCGCGAGGACCTGGGCAAGGGAGAAAGCCGTGAAGCTAGCGGCGTACAGCTCGGCGCTCCAGTCCATCGAGCTTCTCAAGACGTCCTGGTGGAACATGAGACCCGTGCCGATGAAGGGCGGCGCCAGCACGGCGGGGAGCAGGCGATAGAAGCCCGGGTCGCGGAGGACCTCCGAGGCGGTCCATTGACGTCCAGTGCTTCCTGTCGCCTGTTCGCTCGCCAGCTTGTCGAGGAGGGCGGCATGCCGTTCGTCGTGACCACGGAGGAGCAGCAAGGCCATCGGGGCGACGACCAGCGCGATGACGGCGCTGCTGAGGAGCCAGGCGTGACGCCAGTCGGTCCAGACGGCGAGCAAGCCGACGATGGCCAGCGGCAGGAGGGCCTCCCCGAGCGGATGACCGAGGTTGACCAGCCCCAGCGCGCGCCCTCGCTCGCGATCGAAATAGCGGGAGGTGGCCGTGCCTGCCACGTGGCTCATGAGGCCCTGACCGGTGAGCCGAAGACCGAAGAGAGCGACGATGAGAGCAGGAAGACTGCCGGCCCAGGCCATGGCGAGACCGGAGAGGGCGAGACCGACGAAGACCAGGAGGGTGTAGCGACGCAGGTCCGTGTCGTCGAGGCGACGGCCGAGGTAGCCCAGGCAGGTGGCGGAGAGGAGGGTGGCGAGGGCGTACCAGCTCCCGTAGCTGCCGTGGGTGAGGTCGTGGGCGACGAGGAGTCGCTCCTTGAACAGGCCGATGAACCAGGTCTGCCCGAAGCTCGACACGAAGGCGAGCAAGAAGCCGAAGAGCAGGTAGCGTCGGTTCTCGACGACGAAGCGGAGCGTGCTCATCGGGGTGGGGTGGGGAGGG
>JBCCFW010000339.1:0-1646 GCA_039029535.1 Acidobacteriota bacterium | reverse complement strand
CGTGAGGGGGGAGCCTCGACGAGGAGACGGTGACGGGCGGGACCGGCGTCTTCCGGGACCGGCCCCGCCCGCAGAGATCACCGTCGGGGGACGGCGTCTCCTGCACCACGAAGGAGAATGGCCGGGCCTCACCGATCTCACGCCGCAATCGAAGAACCCCCGCCGCGGCCAGGCCGAGACGGGGGTCGTCGAGCGGAGTGGGCTGAGCTCGTCAGCCGGACACCGCGATGCGCGCCTGCTGCTTGGCGACCGAGCGCTCGGCAGCCGCACGTTCGTCGCCGGAGAGCGAGCCGTCGGCCGCGCGGGTCTGGCTCTCGGCCAGCCGCGCCTTGGCACGCTCGATGTCGATCTCGCCGGCCGACTCGGCCGCCTGAACCAACACGAGGACGGTGTCACCCGAGACTTCGAGGAAGCCGTCGGAGTGCGCGAGCGCACCCTTCGCGCTCCCGTCGACGTAGCGCGCCGCGCCCGGCCGAAGCTCGGCGAGCAGGGGCGCGTGGCCGGGGAGGATGCCCACCTCGCCGCCCGTCGCCGTGAGGTTGACCGAGTCGACCTCGCGGGCGACCACCTCGGCGGCGGGGGTGAGGACCTTGAGGGTGAGACGTCCCATGGATCAGGCCGCTTCCGAAGCGAGACGCTCGGCCTTTTCCTGCGCCTCCTCGATGCCACCGACCAGGTAGAACGCCTCCTCCGGGAGGTCGTCGTGCTTCCCCTCGCAGAGCTCCTCGAAGCCGCGAATGGTGTCGTCGATCTTCACGTAGCGACCTTCCATGCCGGTGAACTGGGCCGCGACGAAGAAGGGCTGGCTGAGGAACTTCTGGATCTTGCGGGCACGCGCCACGACCATGCGGTCTTCCTCGGAGAGCTCGTCGAGACCGAGGATGGCGATGATGTCCTGGAGATCCTTGTAACGCTGCAGGATGTTCTGCACTCGACGGGCGATGTTGTAGTGCCGATCGCCAATGACGTTCGGGTCGAGGATGCGGGAGGTCGACTCGAGGGGATCCACCGCCGGGTAGATGCCCTGGGCCGCCAGCTCACGCGAGAGGTTCGTCGTCGCGTCGAGGTGAGCGAAGGCCGTGGCCGGTGCCGGGTCGGTGTAATCGTCGGCCGGGACGTAGATGGCCTGCACCGAGGTGATGGAGCCGGTCTTGGTCGACGTGATGCGCTCCTGCAGCTCACCCATCTCGGTGGCCAGCGTCGGCTGGTAGCCCACCGCCGAGGGCATGCGGCCGAGAAGTGCCGACACCTCGGAGCCCGCCTGCGTGAAGCGGAAGATGTTGTCCACGAAGAGGAGAACGTCCTTGCCCTGATCGCGGAAGTGCTCGGCCGCGGTGAGGCCGGTCAGGCCGACGCGGAGGCGGGCACCCGGCGGCTCGGTCATCTGACCGTAGATGAGCGTCGCCTTGGACTCGGTGAGGCTCTTGGCGTCGACCTTGGAGACGTCGAACTCGCCGGTGTCCTCCCAGTGCTTCATGAAGGAGTCGCCGTACTTGATGACGCCCGACTCGACCATCTCGCGGAGGAGGTCGTTCCCCTCACGAGTGCGCTCACCCACGCCGGCGAAGACGGAGATGCCGCCGTGGCCCTGCGCGATGTTGTTGATGAGCTCCATGATGATGACGGTCTTGCCGACGCCAGCGCCG
>JBCCFW010000338.1:0-1712 GCA_039029535.1 Acidobacteriota bacterium | reverse complement strand
TTCCCCTCCCTTATAAAGCTATATTACAAGAAAATAACAAATACTGTAATAGAATAACGGCTTTCCCACGGCTGACGCCACAACTGGTCAAACGTGTCGGAGGTCTCGACGCTGCCCCCGCCGTGACGGCTCAGGTAGTGCGCCAGGCCACGACGGAACTCCTCCACGCCGAGCTCGTCGGCGAGCATGGACAGCACCCACGCACCCTTGTGGTAGAGGTGGGCGTCGAAGAGCTCGATGGGATCGTCGTACTCACGACAGGCGATGGGACGCCGGTAGCGACGGTCCTCGTCGAAGTAGCCCTCCTTGAGCTCGCTGCGGAGCGCCCAGGCTTCGTCCTCGCTGCGGGCGTGCTCCTTCCAGACGATCTCGAAGAAGGTCGCGAAGCCCTCGTTGAGCCAGGCCTCCGACCATTCTCGACAGGTGACCAAGTTACCCCACCACTGGTGGGCCAGCTCGTGGCTGATGAGGTCCTCGGCCGAGTAGTCGAGCGCCGCGCGGGCGTCGTGCAGCACGGAGTCGGTCAGCGTGGTGGCCGAGGTGTTCTCCATGCCGCCGAAGATGAAGTTCTCGACGAAGACCTGGTCGTACTTGGCGTACGGGTAGGGAGTCCCCGTCCACTCCTCGAACAGCGCCAGCATCCGCGGCGTGTCCTTCACGCAGCGACGCGCCTCGTCCTTGTGGCCGGGAAGGAAGTAGGTCGTGAGCTTGAGGTCACCGTGCGACTGCGCGATGCGCTCGAACGGACCGACCGCCAGCGTGACGAGATAGGGCGAGTGCGGCTGCTCCTGGTGCCAATGCAGCACGCGACGCTTGCCCTTCTTGCGCGACGACACCAGCTTGCCGTTCGACAGGGCGAAGAAGTCGGCCGGCACGGTGGCGATGAGCTCGGTGGTCGCCTTCTCGTGGGGGTCGTCGTGGACCGGCCACCAGTAGCGCGAGTCCTGGTCCTGACCCTGGCTCCACGCATGGACCGGACGGTCCGGACGGGCCTCGTCGGGGCCGAGGAAGTAGAATCCGCGGCGGGGATGACAGGAGTACGACACCGTGAGGGCGACCTCGACCCCGTCCGGCAAGGGCTCGGACAAGTCGACGGTCAGCCGCTCACCGTCGTTTCGGAAGCGCTGAGCCACCCCATCGAGCTCGACCTTCTCGACCTCCATCTCCACCGCGTCCAGGGTCACCGTGGTGACCGCCGGACCGAGGGGTCGGAGACGGTGGGTGACACGGCCTTGCAAGGCTCGGTCGTCGAAGTCGACGACGAGCTCGATCCGCACGTGGAGGAGGTCGACCTGCCGGTCTCGCAGGAAGCGTCGCTGGGCTCCCGGCAGGGCGAAGGGTAGGCGCGTGACGGGTTCACGCGCGTACGTCAGGGAATGGAAGTCGACGTGGTCGAAGTGACGAGAGCAGCTCACGAGGGTCCCCCCGAGTCGAGGCGGGCACGCCCGGCCCCAAGCCGGGCTCGTTGGCAGCTCAATCCTAATTCAGGATCCGCGGATTCCCGGCTCTTCCGGGGCGTGACGGCGCTCCTGATGCTCGTGCCGACGCTCGCCGCGGCCGCCCCGCTCACCCCGAACGAGACCGCCGCCAGCCAGGGACTCCAGCGCGCCCTCCAGCTGCCCTCCGAGCTCGAAGAGCTCTCGGAGCCCCGACTCCTCGCCCTGCGCGGCACCCTGCTGGCCGAGATCGGCCTGCGCCAGCGGGCGGCGGGG
>JBCCFW010000337.1:0-1803 GCA_039029535.1 Acidobacteriota bacterium | reverse complement strand
CTCACGGATCGCGTCCTCGACGTCGATCTCCTTGATCGTCACGGGAACGTCGCCCTGGGCCTGTGGGCTAGGGGGCGTCAGAAGCAGGGAGAAGGCCAGATAGACTTCGAGCATGGAGCGACCTCGCAGGGGGGCAGCATCGAGGGGCAGGCGAGCTCGCTCGGGCGGTGCGCGCGGCTCACTTCGGTTCGTGTAGGGGCGTGAACCTGCAACCTGCAAGCCGCGTACCAAGACGCACGGATTCCGCGTGTCTGGTAGCTCGCGTCGAGCCCGGGTCTCTTGCAGGCCGGCGGAGTCGGGGGCCGACCGGGTTCTGTCCGGGCCGAACACGAGTCGACCGGCGTCCACCGCGGAGGTCGCTGTCCTCCGGGGAGGGCAGAGGTGAGAACCCTGCCCGGTAGACGCCCTAGCTGACATTCCGCGAACGGCGTCTCGTCTCGATAGTCTCGGTGACCTGTTGGATCGAAAGACCAGCGAGCGGTCGCTGTCGTACGAGAAGCAGCCCGGAGAGGGTGTCAGGAGCGATACGGTGCCGCACACCATGTTGTTGTTTGCTGCCAGAGGTGGTCGGCCCAAACGGCGCCACGAGTGAGGTTATGCTGGCAGGTGCCAGGAGGAGGGGCATCTGAAGTCAGATGAAGCGGAAACGCAGGACGCACAGCGCAGAGTTCAAGGCCCGCGTCGCGGCTGAAGCCCTGAAGGGGATCAAGCCGATCCACGAGATCGCGGCCGAGAACGAGATCCATCCCGTCCAGGTCTCGCAATGGAAGAAGGAGCTGTCCGAGCGGATGTCGGAGCTCTTTGAGCGAAAGAACGCCCGGTCGGATGAGTCCGAGCAAGACAAGCGGCGGATCGCTGCGCTCGAGCGAAAGCTCGGGCAGGTAATCATCGAGCGGGACTGGCTCTCGGAAAAGTCCAAGGAGCTGGGGATCGACTGATGAGAAAACGACTCATCGACCGGGACCACTCCCAGCTCAGCATCCGCCGTCAGGCGGCCCTGGTCTCGGTGAACCGTCGGCGGCTGGAAGCCGTCGAGCGAGCTCCGAGCGAGTCCGACCTGGCGCTTCGCCGAGGAATTGACGAGCTGCACTTGGAGTATCCCGTCTTCGGCTCCCGCCGTTTGGTCAGGATGCTCAGCCGACGAGGGATCCATGTAGGGCGCGATCGCGTGCGGCGCGCCATGCGCTTGATGGGCATCCGTGCCACCTACCGGAGGCCGCGAACGTCGATCAAGTCGCCTGAGAACCCGGTATATCCGTACCTCCTGCGGGGCCTACCAATCGACCGACCCAACCAGGTCTGGTGCTCTGACATCACCTACATCCCGATGGCGAGGGGCTTTGCCTACCTCGTCGTGATCATGGACTGGCACAGCCGTGCGGTGCTGTCGTGGCGACTGTCGAACACGCTCGACACGGGCTTTTGCATCGAGGCGCTCGAGCAAGCTCATCGGGTCGCGGGTCGGTGGCCGGAGATCATGAACACCGATCAGGGCTGTCAGTACACGAGCCTGTCCTGGACGAGCGTCCTCAAGGAGGCCGAAGTCCGTATCAGCATGGACGGCCGCGGACGCTGGCTCGACAACGTGATGGTCGAGCGGCTGTGGAGGAGCCTGAAGTACGAGGACGTCTACCTGCGAGCTTACGGAGACCTCGTCGAGCTCGAAGCCGGACTCGAGCGATGGCTCGACCATTACAACCACGACCGACCGCATCAATCCCTCGCCTACCAGACCCCGATGCAGGTCTGGTCTGGCAGAGCGCGGCTCCCAGCCGCCTGAGCAGTGACTCCAAGGGCGAGGGG
>JBCCFW010000336.1:0-1898 GCA_039029535.1 Acidobacteriota bacterium | reverse complement strand
GTTGGCGACTACAAGGTTCCCGACGGTCGCTACACCGCAGGCATGACCGGCCGGCTCATCGAGCTGTTCACCGACGGCGTGCCAACGGTGTGCCTGTCTTGCGGAAGAGCGCCTCGGCCGCCGCCAGCTCCGCGGCCTCGAGGGCGGCCTGACGTCCGGCGAGCGTCGGTGAGGCAGTCGCTCCGACGAAGAGCGCGACGAGAAGGGTGAACGACACGAGACGGGCGGTGGCGATCATGGGACCTCGCAGGTCCGTCCTGCGCGGAGGAGCTCCGCTCTCGGGACGGAGCGCGATCCTGCCACGGACGACGAGAGGCCCGAACGGCTCAGTCGGAGTCAGCACCCATGAGGAGCTGCAAGGTGGTCTTGCCGACCTCGTCGGCCTGCCCGACCTCGTCGATCTTGAAGCTCAAGTGCCCCTCGGACCAAGCCAGGATCCTGTGCACCGCCGCCAGCCCACGGGCCGTGTCGTCGTTCTCACGAGCCTCGGCCGCGACCACGCGACCGTCGCGCACCCAGAGCCGACCACTGCCCTGCGTGCTGGCCACGTCGAGCAGGCCGGTGCGGTTCTGGAAGGACAGCATGGTGAGCGTCGCGCCGCAGCTCAGCTCGTCGAGGTCACCCTCGAACTGGCTCACGGCGCTGGCGGCGCTCGCGCCCATGGTCGTTCGCATGAGCTCGAGCCGACGGACGGCCGCGGCGACCCGCTCCTCCAGCTCGTCGACGTTGAAGGGCTTGGTGAGATAGTCGTCGCAGCCCAGACGCAGGCCGCGGAGGAGGTCTTCGTGAGCAGCCATCGAGGTGAGGAAGACGACGGGGGTCGCTCCGAGCTCGGGATGCTCGCGAAGCTTCTCGAGGAACTCGAAGCCGTTCATCGCCCCCATGTTCACGTCGGAGATGATGAGGTCGGGGAGCTCGCTCTCGACGAGCTGCAGCCCCTCCTCGGCCGAGGCAGCCTGAACGACCTGCCAGCCTCGTCCTTCGAGGACGCTTCCCACCAGCAGGCGGATGTCGTCCTCGTCGTCCATCGTGAGAATCTTCACGCTCATCGGGGACACTCTACCTCCGCGCGACGCAGACCGGGCAGGTTCGCGTCACGGACCGGTCTCAGAACCGGCTAGGGGCCGCAGCGGACCTCGCTCAAGGCCCCGCTGCCGGTCAGCTCGAGCTCGAGACGAGCGACGTCGTCGCGGCCGACGTCGAGACGCTGCCAGCCGTTGTCTTCCTGAATGGGCAGGTCGAGATCGAGGAGGACGGCACCGGCCGCGTCGAGCACCCTCAGCCGGCCACCCGGCTCGTCGATGTCGAGCAGGCCGACCCAGTCGACGGTCCGGGGCGGGTCGAAGTCGAGGGTCATCAGACCACCCTCACCGTCGTCGTCCGGACGGCAGGGGCTGTCGGTCTCCTGGAGGACGAGCACGGTCCCCAAGGCGGTGTCGTTGCCGGTCCCGTCGCCGGGCGTGCGCAGGTCGTCGTCGTCACAATCAGGCGTCGTCGTGTCGAAGCCCACGACCTCGTGGCTCCCACCGACGGTCACGCCCGGGAGCTGGATCACGACGGTCTCGCCCGCGGCGATCGCGTCGAAGTCGAGGTCGTCGGGACAGCAGCTCACGTCCTCGCGGAGGATGGCGAGCCCACCCGCCCCGGGGAAGCCGCCGGTGACGTCGAGGAAGCTGACCACGCCCGTGTCGGGCTCGACCTGGATGAGCTGCGGCGAAGGACCGATGGCACCCCAGAGCGTTCCGGACGCATCGAAGGCCAGGCCGAAGACCTGGGACACCGGCGTGCCGTCGGCCGTCTCCAGGCAGTTGGAGCTGATCGCGTCACCGGTCGCCGGGTCGAGTCGCACGAGCGAGTCGGCCGGGGGCAGGCCGAAGGGTCGGCACTCCGAGCACGGG
>JBCCFW010000335.1:0-1954 GCA_039029535.1 Acidobacteriota bacterium | reverse complement strand
CATTGGGCCGAAAGACGAGCCGGTCCGAGCCGAGCTCGTCGCCCTCCACTTGCGCCGCGCTCACCCGCGCCGCCGCCCGCACCCCGGTCAGGTGCTGACGGAGCAGGCCAGGCGTCTTGCGACCCGCCCGCACGTTCTCGATGGTCAGCTCCTGGCCCGTGACCATCGCGAGCGCGAGGCTGGTCCGCACGACCTGCCCTCCACCCTCTCCCATCGCTCCATCGATCGTGATCATGACGCTCTCCCTCGACTCGGTCTTGGATGGCCCGGGCTCATGTCGAGCCCGGGCGGATCGCCTCCGTGAGACCTGACCGCTCCCTCCGCGGTCACCCCTTCACGCAGACGACCTGACGCAGCTCGTGAACGACCTCCACGAGGTCGGCCTGAGCCGCCATGACGGCGTCGATGTCCTTGTAGGCCATCGGCGTCTCGTCGATGACGGCCGCGTCCTTGCGGCACTCGACGCCCTTCGTCGCCTCGACGTGGTCCTCCACGGTGAAGCGCCGCTTGGCCTCGGAGCGCGACATCACGCGACCGGCACCATGGCTGCAGCTCTCGTAGCTCTCGGGGTTCCCCTTGCCACGAACGATGAACGACCGCGCGCCCATCGAGCCGGGGATGATCCCGAGCTGGTCACGGCCCGCACGCACCGCCCCCTTGCGGGTGACGAACACGTCCTTGCCGTGATGGCTCTCCTTCGCCACGTAGTTGTGATGGCAGTTCACCGCCTCCAGGTCGTCGCGGAACGGAGGCAAGCCCCCCTTCTTCGCGAGGATCTCGAGGATCGCCGCCATCATCAGCTCGCGGTTTCGACGCGCGAAGTCCTGAGCCCAGCTCACCGCCCGCCAGTACTGACCGAAGTGCTCGCTCCCCTCGGGGAAGTACGCGAGGTCCTTGTCGGGCAGCTTGGCGAACCAGCGCTGACAGTCCTTCTTCGCCAGGGCGATGAAGTGACTCCCGATGCGGTTCCCGACCCCACGTGAGCCGCTGTGCAACATGACCCAGACCGACTCGTCACCATCCAGGCAGAGCTCGATGAAGTGGTTGCCGGTCCCCAGGGTCCCCAGGTGGTTCCAGGTGTTGCCCGAGCGGAGCTTCGGGTACTTCGCGCAGATGGCCTCGAAACCGTCCTCGAGCTTCGCCGCGGCCTCCTGATGACGTCGGGGCAGGTTCTCCCAGGCCCCCCGGTCACCCCGTCCGCCCCGATGCGTGCGACCGTGCGGCACCGCCTCCTCGATGAGGCTGCGGATCCGCGCGAGGTCGTCGGGCAGGTCCGACGCCTTCAGGCTCGTGCGCACCGCCATCATCCCGCAGCCGATGTCGACGCCGACCGCCGCCGGGACGATCGCTCCCGACATGGGGATGACCGAGCCGATGGTCGCGCCGAGGCCCCAGTGAACGTCGGGCATCGCGGCCACCCAGCCCTCGACGAAGGGCAGGCGGGCCACGTTTTCCAGCTGACGACGCGCCGCATCCTCGAGCTGGACCCCGCGGGTCCAGGACTTGATGGGGACCCCGCCAGGGACGGGATGAACGTCGAATGCTCTCGTGCTCATGGCTGACCTCCTCCGGTCGTCGTGACTCTCGCCCTCCACTAGAGCACGGCACGTGCCAGCTTCGAGAGTCTCAGCCGCCATGTCGCCCGAAACGGCTGAATTCGGCCAAATTAGGCTGGCTGAGAGACCAGGCACCAACCCACGCGAGTGTTCGTCGAGAACGGCAAGAGTATCCCATGAGATAAGGTTCTCTCCTCATGGCGAAGAAAACGGTCATCATCGGAATCCTCGGCCTGCGTCTCGACAGCGGGCGGGGGCCCGACCGCTGGTCCCGCTGGCGTCCGTCCGTCGACCTCTGCCAGCACCAGGACTTCCTGGTCGACCGCTTCGAGCTGCTCGCCCAGCCCGAGCACATGCGCGAGGCGCGTCGCGTGGTCGACGACATCACCGCCGTGTCT
>JBCCFW010000334.1:0-2201 GCA_039029535.1 Acidobacteriota bacterium | reverse complement strand
TGCCTCGAGGGCCGCCAGCAACCTCGAGAATGTCCTCTCCAAGAAGTCTTGCGACGCACACCCCATGTCTTGCGACAATGACTCTGAGCGAGAAAGGAGAGAGGAGCTTGCTACAAACACGGACCGGAAGACTTGCGGCCAAGTACATGACCGCAACATGCCGGCCTGTCCGGCGGGTCCGACTGCAACGACGATCCCAGCGACGCCCACGCCCCGAACATCTATCCCAACGCGCCCGAGATCGCCGACAGCTACGTCACCAACGTGGTCTCGCTCACGTGCGCGAGTCCCCCCTGTCTCGTGCTCGTGGACAACCAGTGCCCGGGCGATGTCGGCTACGACCTCAACGGCATCGTCAACAACGGTGAGTACTGCCGGGGCGTGGGGACCTGCAACACGAACGGGCTGCAGAACTGCACGTCGTGCACGGGCAGCGAGATCGACCTCGACGCCGACGGTCAGACCGCCGACGATGGCGACTGCGACGACACCGATCCGACGGTCTACCTCGGCGCCCCGGAGCTCTGCGACGGCGAAGACAACAACTGCGACGGCGTGACCCCGGTCACCGAGGTCGACAACGACGCCGACGGGTACGTCGAGTGCTGGCCGAGCCCCGGCGTGACCTTCAACCCGGTGAGCATCACCGGCGGCGGAGACTGCGACGACGCTCTGTCCGCGATCAACCCGGGCGCTACCGAGATCAGCGACGGCGGCGACAACGACTGCGACGCCACGACCTTCCACCCCGACGAGGTCGACGACGACTGGGACTGCCAGTGCGAGGACCCGTCGGCGGCGAACTGCGTGTTGAACACCGCCGCCTCCTGCGCGACGATGACCGGCGACGACTGCGACGACACGAACGCGTTGATCTTCACCGGCGCCTCCGAGGTCTGCGACGGCCTCGACAACGACTGCGACGGCAGCGTCGGCGACGGCACCAGCGGGAACCCCGACGAGGACGACGAGGACGGCGACGGCTACTCGCCCTGCCTGGACGGCGACTGCGTCGACGACGCGGTCACCCTCGCCGCCGACTACCTGACCGAGCGCGGCACGGTCTATCCGGGAGGCAACGCCCTCATCGCGGCGGCCTCGATCCACCCCGGGGCCGAGAACTTCTGCGACGGCTGGATCAACGACTGCTCGGGCAACGGCGGGGTCGATTACCTCCCGGACGCGTCGAACCAGCCCGACGAGTTCGACGACGACGGGGACGGCTTCGTCGAGTGCACCGACACGATCGGTCTGGCGACCTTCGCGTGGGGCGACAACTCCATCACGGCGGACGCCGGCCTGACGGGCGGCAACGACTGCGCCGACGTCGCGGCCGACACGCCGGGCTTCGCGACGGCCGACCACGAGGACATCTTCCCGGGCGCGACCGAGGTCTGCGACGGGTTCGACAACGACTGCCTCGGCACCGTGGGGGCGCTGTATCTGCCCACCACGGGCGTCGAGACCGACGACGACAACGACGACTACATCGAGTGCGGCGTCGACGTGAACGGCGGCAACACCAACCCGGCCGGCGGGTTCGTCGACAACGGCGCGCTGCTGACCGGCGGCGCCGACTGCGACGACGCGGTCGGCACGATCAACCCCGGCGAGGTCGATGACTACGGCACCAACGCGATCAGCCAGGGCGTCGACAACGACTGCGACACGACGGTCGACGAGGACTCGCTGGCCGCGGGCGACCTGCTGATCACCGAGTTCGACCACGCGCCGTCGGCGTCGGTCGACTGGTTCGAGGTCTACAACCAGTCCTCCCAGCCGATCGATCTCTTCAACTGGGAGATCAGCGACAACGCGGGCACCGAGGAGATCGACGCGTCCCACGGCTCGATGGTGGTCGCCGCGGGTTCCTACGCGGTCATCTGCCTCAATGCCTCTCTCGGCCCGGCCGGCGCCACGTGCCTCAACAGCGCGAACATCAATGGGCTGTCGTTCACCGGCAACGACGAGCTCGAGCTGATCGCGCCGTTCGTCGGCGGCAGCCCGGGCGCGGGCAGCAACCTCGCGGTGGACTTCATCGACTGGGGCTCCGGCCAGATCGCGACGAACTCCACGGGCTCCGTCGGGTTCGATCCCGCCCTGCTCACGGCGGGCACGGTGCTCGCGGGCACGAACGACCTGGCCGCCAACTGGTGCGCGTCGTTCACGCCGCAGACGGGGTCGGGCAACTTCGGCACCCC
>JBCCFW010000333.1:0-2221 GCA_039029535.1 Acidobacteriota bacterium | reverse complement strand
CGGAGCCGGTGCCGATGAGGATGACCTTCGGCTCTCCACCGTCGGCCTCCTTCAAGACGTAGCCGCCCTGACGAGCATCCGCTCCCGCAGGCCGGTCCTGGATGGGCAGGCCCTGTCGCGTGAGCGCCAGCAGCACGGGTCCCTCGACCTCGAGCGCCGCCTGCCAGGCCTCACGAGTCTCGTTCGCATCGGCCGGACGCAGCACCGTGAGCCCCGGGATCGCCCGGAGCGAAGCCAGGTGCTCGACCGGCTGGTGCGTCGGACCGTCCTCGCCGAGACCGATGCTGTCGTGGGTCATGATGTAGGTGACGTCGAGATGCGCCATGGCCGCGAGCCGGAGCGTCGGCCGCAGGTAGTCGGTGAAGATGAGGAAGGTCGCCACGTAGGGCCGGATGCCCGACAGGGCCATGCCGTTGGCGATGGACGCCATTCCGTGCTCGCGGACTCCGAAGTGGATGTTGCGTCCGCCGACGTCCTCGCCGAAGGTGCCCGCCTCCTTGACGAAGGTGTTGTTCGAGCCGGCCAGGTCGGCCGAGCCACCGGCCAGCTCGCCGACGCGGGCGGAGAGAGCCGTGACCATGGCACCCGACGCCTTGCGGGTCGCGAGCGCCTTGTCGCCCGGATTCCACTGAGGGAGATCGTCGAAGACGCCGTCGGGGAGCTCACCGGCGAGCACTCGCGCCAGCTCGGCACCGAGCTCGGGATGCGCCGTGGCATGCGCATCGCGTTGGCCTTCCCAGGTCTTCACCTGGTCCTGACCCGCCTCGACCGCGCGACCGTAGGCGGCGGCCACGTCGTCGGGGCGATGGAAGGGCTCGTCGACCGGCCAGCCCAGCTTCTCCTTGAGAGCCCGGGTGTTGTCGGGTCCGAGGGGCGAGCCGTGGGCCTTGGAGCTGTCCTGCACGGCCGAGTCGAGACCGATGTGGGTCTTCGCGACCACCATGGTCGGCTTGCCGGTCTCGGCCAGCGCCTCCTGGATGCCCTGGTCGATGGCGTCGAGGTCGTGTCCGTCCACGTGGAGGACCTGCCAGCCGAAGGCGGCAAAGCGCGCCCCGACGTCCTCGGTGAAGGTGATGTCGGTGTGGCCGTCGATGGAGATGTCGTTGTCGTCGTAGAGCACGACGAGCTTGCCGAGACCGAGGTGACCCGCCAGCGAGGCCGCCTCACTCGCGACGCCCTCCATGAGGTCGCCGTCGCCAGCGATGACGAAGGTGCGGTGCCCGAAAAGCTCGTGGCCCTCACGGTTGTAGCGCTCGGCGAGCATCTGCTCGGCCATGGCCAGCCCCACGGCATTGGCGATGCCCTGACCGAGCGGGCCGGTCGTCGTCTCGACGCCCGGGGTGTAGTGGACCTCGGGGTGACCGGGAGTCTTGCTCCCCCACTGCCGGAAGTTCTTGCACTCCTCGATGGAGAGGTCGTAGCCGGTGAAGTGGAGCATCGAGTAGAGCAGGGCCGAGCCATGTCCGGCCGAGAGCACGAAGCGGTCGCGGTCGGGCCAGTCCGGGCTGCGCGGCGCGTGGCGGAGATGCCGCGTGTAGACGACGTGCGCCAGGTGGGCGGCGCCCAGGGGCAGGCCCGGATGGCCGGACTTGGCGGCCTCGACCATGTCCACTGCCAGGAGGCGGAGGGCGTCGATGCAACGGCGGTCGAGATCCGGGGAGAAAGACGTGCTCATGGGCAGGGTCCTGCTCGGTGCGGTTCGGTCTGGATTGTCTGGAGGGACGGGTTGACGGAGTCTAACGCGGTTCCCCACGAGCCCGAAGGGAGATGCGGAGCAGCCGGCGGAGCCGACGGGTAGAATCCAGCGCCCCAACCACCGGAGACACCTCATGAGCGACGGCGCGGAGCCGCAGGTCCACCTCGAGCGTCACGGGCACGTGGCGGTCCTGACCCTCTCGGCCGGCAAGGCCAACACCTACAGCTACGAGCTCATGCAGCTCCTCGACGCCCGGGTCCTCGAGTGCCGGATGGACGACGAAGTCCAGGTCATCGTGCTCCGAGGTGCTGGCGACCGCTTCTTCTGTGCGGGTGCCGACATCGGCCAGCTCCAGGAGATGACCGAGCGGCGCAAGTACTTCTTCTGCCTCCACGCCAACGAGACCCTGCTCCGGCTCGAGCACACCCCGAAGCTCGTCATCGCGGCCCTCGGCGGGCACTGCGTGGGCGGCGGCCTCGAGATCGCCATGAGCGCCGACGTGCGCTACGCGCGCCGGGGTTCGGG
>JBCCFW010000332.1:0-2316 GCA_039029535.1 Acidobacteriota bacterium | reverse complement strand
TGTAAGGGTCTATCTGAGTTGTTCTAAGGCTAAAGGATCGGTCAGCACAAGATAACTACAAAGTTGGTTCTGCACTATGCTGTGCTCGTAGTAGTGGCTTGTAGTGGTGTTATGCGCGCGCATGTGAGTGTGCACGTGTGAGCGTACGCGCGAGGCTGTGCAACTGGCCACAGTCCTCACACCCATCCCCCTATGAAAGGAGGGTGGCACACCCTACAGTCCCCCGAGGCCTGCCGCCCAGCCGACCGGACCGCCGACGAGCAGTCCGACGAGGCCAGCCCACATCGCACCGGAGAATGCGGTGCGACCGGGCTGCGGGTCGGTCGTCTCGACGACGCGGGTACTGCCCGATTCGTCCTTCACGATCAGCACGCGGTCCTTGAGCGTGAACTCGTTGCGCGAGGCCATGCCGAGGGCGGCGGTCATGAACTCCTGGGCGCGGTAGAGGTCGGCGAACGCGATGCCGACCAGAACCTGCTGCTTCTCGTCGTCAGCCATGGGTGCACCCTAGGCGGCGCGCTGCTCGGGCCTGGACCCCGGAGCGTCTCAGGCGAGGGCCGCAACCATCTTCTGGGCGATTCGCTCGGCGACCATCACGGTGCCGAGATAGGTGTTGCCGGAGGGGATCGTCGGCATCACCGATGCGTCGGCGACCCGGAGAGCCGCGACCCCGTGGACTCGGCAATCCGCATCGAGGACCGTTCCCATCGGGCAGGTCCCGACCATGTGGCCGTAGCTCACGGTCAGCGCGTCAAGGGCCTGTTCGACCGCATCGGGAGCCGCCAGGTCGATCGGCATCAGGGGTGCCGCCTGCAGTTCGGCGAAGGCGTTGCTGCGCTCCCAGGCCAGCACTCGTTCGAAGGCGTGCCGGAGCCGATCGTTGCCGTCGTCGGGCAACGGTGGTGCCTCGACGACCGGCTCGGTCGGATCGTCACCGAGCCTGACACTGCCGGTGCCGCTCGATCGCAGCAGGAACACGCTCATCAGGAACGTCGTGGCCTGGTCGTCATCGGGCGGCGGGATGACCGGGAACGCGTGGTAGTCGACGTCGATACCGTTGGACGCACCGCAGAGCACGACCTGGGCCGGACCGGCCTCCCCGCCCCGACCTCCGGGGTGGGTGTAGAAGAGCCCGGGGCCGAGATGGTCGGCCATCGTCGAACCGACCGGAAGGTCGGCGACCACCGCCACGCCGTGCTCGGTGAGGTGCTCGGCCGGGCCGATGCCGGCTCGCAGCAGCAGCCATGGCGTCCAGAGCGCACCGGCGGTGAGGACGATCTCGTCGCCCAGGACCTCCTCGCCGGCGATAAGGCGCACGCCGACGACTCGCCCGGCCTCGATGAGGAGCTGCTCGACTTCGGCTACGGTCCGGATCGTCAGGTTGTCTCGGGCGCGGACGTCGGGGCGCAGGTAGGCGAGGCTGGTGCTGACGCGTCGGTCGTGATCGTCGATCGTGACGGGGAACGTGCCGATGCCGGGAAGCAGGGACGGGTCGTTGATGTCGACCACCGACGCGTCGCCGAACGCAACGACGGCGTCGCGAAACGAACGCGCCGACGGGGAGAGCTCGTCGTCTCGCCAGCGTCGAACCGGGAGCGGACCAGCCCTACCGTGGATGGGCGAGCCGAGGAAGTCACGGTCGGTCTCGGCGGCGATGAAGGTGTCGAGGACGTCGTCCCACCCCCAGCCGTCGAGCCCCCGAGCAGCCCAGCCGTCGTAGTCGTCGGGAAGCCCGCGGAGCGTCGCCATCCCATTCAGCGCCGAGGTGCCACCGAGCACCCGAGCTTGGGGACCACCGATCGAACCGTCTCCCCACGCCATCGGCAGCGTTCGCATCGGCTCGGCGCCCGACCAGCTGCCGGCGGCCAGCGACGGCTTCAGGATGGCGTCTCCATAGCTGGAGTCGTCGGCGCCGGCCTCGAGGAGTGTCACGTTCAGGCCGGGCGTCTCGCTGAGCCGGGAGGCCATCACCGATCCGGCGGTGCCGCCGCCGACGACGATGACGTGGCGCTTCGCGTCGGACATCACATCTCCTGTCGTGTCATCGCTCGTCGATCAGCAGGTGGGGCGCATGCTCAGCGACCACACGACGAATGAGCTCGATGCTCGGATTGACCATGCCGACCGGACCGACGATCACGGTCGGCACCGTCTCGTTGCCGTCAGCGATCGCCCGGACGATCGCGGCGTCGTCGGGGTTCTCCCAGATGTTGCGACGACGGACCGGGATCCCGTCCTGCTCGAGGCTCCGACCGAGCCCCTCGACGAATGGTCAACCGGGCCGCCAGAAGACCTCGATCGCCTCGACCGGACCGG
>JBCCFW010000331.1:0-2431 GCA_039029535.1 Acidobacteriota bacterium | reverse complement strand
GCCGCCGGGCCACCGCCAGCCCGGGGCTGATGAAGCCGCCCAGCGACAGCTCGAGATCCTCACCGTGCCGGTGCCACTCCACGGCGGAGCGCGGCGGCTGCGTGCCGGCATGAAGTTGGAGGACGAAGACCTGCTCGAAGTCGAGACCCTTGGCCGCATGCCAGGTGGAGACGGTCACGACGTCCTCGGGCACGATGCGCGCCGTCGGCAAGAACGACTCGGGCTCCCGCTCGAGACGGCGGAGGAAGGACCCGAGCTCGAAGTCCTCGGCCACCAGCCGACGGTGCACGCCGGCGAGCCAGCCGTCGGCCGCCTCCCGACCTCGCGGGCTGAGACCGGACCAGGTCCCGGGGCCGAAGACGTCGTCGCGGAGCGAGAGCAGCCACTCGGTCGGCGAGGCTTCGAGGTAGAGCCGTCGCGCCCGCCCCAGCACCCGCAGCGCTGCTGCCAGCGATCGACGCGCGTCGTTCACCAGCTCGAAGCCAGGAGCGTCGTCGGGCGGACGCAGCGTGGCGACCAGCTCCTGGAGCTCGGCCTGCTGCGAGTCGTCGTCGCGCTCGCTCCGAAGCTCTGCACAGCGCTCCAGCCCACCGCCTTCGTGAAGGGGCCACAGGAAGGCGTCGGGCAGCGTGACGAGGCTCGACCGGAGGTACGCCACCAGCGCCAGACGATCGGCCGGGTCGAGCACGCAGCGCAGGAGCGCAGCGAGCTCGGAGACGATGCGGTGCGCTCCCCCCTTGCGCGTCGACGACTGTCGGTGCGGGATGCCGTGCTGACGCAGGGCCCGCAGCACGGGGGTCAGGTCGTTGAAGCGACGCAGCAGCAGGCCGAAGTCGGACCAGGGCACGCCCTCTTCGCGATGCAGCCAGGAGAGCTCGACGGCCACCGCCTCGGCCTCACGCTCGAGGCTCTGACTCCGCGGTCGGCTCGGCTCACCGTGGTCCCAGAGCTCGACGGGCGTCCGCTCGGCCGCGGTGAAGCCCGGATCATCGTCGCGCGCGGCCACCAGCCCTTCCCAGCCGGCCTGCACTCCTTCCTCGGCCTGCAATGCAGGCGCGAGCACGGCCTCCACCTCGGTGAGCACGGCAGGACAGGACCGGAAGTTGAGATGAAGGTGCAAGCGCTCGCCACCCGCCTCCTCGACGGCGCCGACCAGCCCCTCGTAGGCCGAGAGCTCGGCGTCGCGCCAGCCGTAGATCGACTGCTTGGGATCCCCGACGAGAAACAGCCCCGGTCGTTGCTCGGGCGCACCGGTCAACGCGAGCCGCGTGACGATCTCCGCCTGGAGAGGGTCGGTGTCCTGGACCTCGTCGACCAAGAGCTGACGACGACGGCTCCGGAGACGCTCGGCCACGTCGTCGCGACGCAGCCAGTCGCGGGTCTGTCGGAGGAGGTCACCGAAGCCGAGCCAGCCCGCCACCCCCAGCTCCTCGCGAACGCTGGTCAACAGGGCCGCGAGCCCGGACCGCAACTGCGTCAGCTCCTCGGGTCTCAGCTGCTCCCAGGTCTCGAGCTCCGCCCGGAGGGCCCCGCAGGCCTCCGTGAGCCGAGCCGGTCGGCTGGCCCGCAGCCACTTCTTCTCCGACGCCGCGAGGTCGCCCTTCTCCCAGCGGCCGAGCTTGGTCCGCGCCGCCTCGGGAAACCAGCTCGCGAGCAGACCTTTCCACTCGTCATCATCGACCGGCTGCGCTCGCGCGAGGAGCTGAAGCCCCCGCACCAGCGCGCGAGCACCGGTCGATCGCGAGGGAGCCCCGTCGAGACCACCCGGCAGCTGACGACGCAGGGCGGTCGCCGCCTCGACGAGTCGCAGTCGCGAGAGCTCTCGAGCCTTCGTCGGGTCTCCACCCGCGAGCTCTTCCGGCAGCACGCCCTCACCCACCAGGGCGGCGAGCTCCTCGGCGACGCGGCCGGCGGTGAGCCCGGCGTCGAGGAGGAGCGGCAGCGCGGCAGCGCCCGGGCTGCCGGCATCGCGGAGCGTCCGGGCCAGGACCTGGGACGCAGCACCGCGAGCCGCGCGACCATCGGCGTCCACGCGCAGGGCTGGTGCCGCCCCGCGCTCCCCCCAACTGTCGGAGAGGAGCTGGAAGCACGCGGCGTGGAAGGTCCGGACGTCCAGGGCATCACCGGCGTCGAGCAGGGCCCGTGCCCGCTCCGAAGTGGCTCCGTCGAGGAGGTCCACCGGCAGGCCCGGCGGCGGCGGCTCAGCGTCGGCGAGGATCACCAGGCCGTCGCGGAACCGGCGTCGCATCTCCGCCGCGGCCGCCTCGGTGAAGGTCCAGGCGGCGAGCCCGGAGAGCAAGGCGCTCGCGCGGGCTGCAGCGTCGCCTCGCTGTCGCTCCCAGCCGGGACCGACACACCAGGCGAGCGCGCGTGCGGTGAGGGTGGCTGTCTTGCCGGTGCCGGCGCCCGCCTCGACGACCAGCGGTCGCTC
>JBCCFW010000330.1:0-2566 GCA_039029535.1 Acidobacteriota bacterium | reverse complement strand
CGTGGCGCCCACCGAGACGCGTCGTGGCGAGCTGCTGGCCCGTGGCGACGGTGAGCTGCGCATCGACGACGTGGTCGCGATCCTCCGTGCAGCGGTCGGCCTCGCTCCCATCGCCTGGCCCGAGCACGAGCTCGTGGTCGTCCTCGATGAAGCGGCTGCGCCGGCGGTCGGCTTCGGCGTGCACGTCGATGGCTGGCCATCCTGGGCGGTGCCGACCTTCACCGAGGCGGCTCCCTGCGCCCTCGACGGTGGTGGCGACTGGGCGTTCGGCACGTACGGCTGGTCGATGTCTTGCGTGACCGACCCCGAGCCCTTCGAGGCGCCGGCCGAGCTGCTGACGGTTCGCTACCGCGCGCGGCAGGCGGTGGGCTCCGACAGCCTCCGCTGGAACGTCGAGCTCCTCGACGAGTCGCTCCGGGATCTCCCTGCCGACATCCAGCTCCTCGACTGAGTCGTTCTCGAGTCTTCTCGGGCCCGTTGGCGCGATCGTGCTTCCGATCGCGACGACGGGCCCGTCGTGCGTCCACTTGGGGCGAGAGCGCCGAGATCGGGGGCTCTCACGGGTGACGAGTCTCGCGATTGTCCCTCTTCCAGTCGCTTTCCGTCCTGACCCTCGAACGACGCCGGCGATGGAGTCGGCATGCACCCGGAGCAGCCCCATGACGACGCAAGCCACCCCTTCTCCTTCGCCTCCGACGCGGGTTCGGCCCAGCATGAGCCCCGTGGTCGCGTGGTGCTTGGCCGCCCTCCTCCTCGCGCCGAGCTTCGGCGCGTGCTGCACCGCGTTCACCGACAGCGGTCAGATGCTCAGCGACGGTTTCGCCGGTCAGTCCTCGCTTCGTGACTTCGACGGTGACGGCGATCTCGACACCTACCTCTCCTACGCCGACACCAGCTCTCTCTGGCTCAATGACGGGTCGGGGACCTTCACGCATCACCAGACCTTCGGCAACGGCCACAACGCCGACTTCGGCGACATCGACGGGGATGGTGACATCGACCTCGTCACCAGCCGTGAGGGGTTCGGCGACCAGACCTGGTTCAACGACGGCAGCGCGAACTTCACCGTCGGGCAGCTCTTCCCGCGCGGTGCGCTCCGTGGGCCCAACAGCGCCTTCGGTGACATCGATGGTGACGATGACCTCGATCTCATCATCACCAACACCGGGACGCCGGCCACGATCTGGCTCAACGACGGCACCGGAAACTTCACCGACTCGGGGATGACCCTCTCGGCCGGTGACACCTTCGACGATTCCATCGTCCAGGTCGCCCTGGCCGACATCGACGGTGACGACGACCTCGACGTGCTCTGCGTCAACGGCTTCGGCGGTCGGGAGAGCCCGATCTACCTCAACGATGGCAGTGGCAATTTCACGCTGAGCGCCAACGGCTTCGGCAACCTCGAGGCCCGCGGCATCGTGGTCGAGGACTTCGACGACGACGGCGACCTCGACATCTTCAACGCCATCAAGGGTCCGAGCCAGGTCTGGCTCAACGACGGCACGGGCGTGTTCACCGACACGGGTCAGCGTCTCAACAACGCCGAGCCCACCTCGGTGGCCGCCGGTGACTTCGACTTCGATGGTGATCTCGACGTCCTCCTGGCCTTCCGGCAGGGGACCGATCGGCTCTTCTGCAACGACGGTGCAGGCAACTTCACCGATGCCGGCATCACCATCGGTCCCTCGGCGTCCAGCTACGTCTCGGTCGGCGACCTCGACGGGGACTTCGACCTCGACATCGTCCGCGCTCGCGGTGACGTGACGCCCGGTCCGACCACCGTCCTCTTCAACGGCGCCGACCCCGACATCGACGCGGACGACGACGGCGTGATCGACCCGGTGGACAACTGCATCGACATCTTCAACCCGACCCAGGTCGATCGCGACGGCGACGGCATCGGCGACCCCTGCGACCCTGATGGTCCGGCCGAGATGGACTGCGCCGACGGTGAAGACGAGGACGGCGATGCCGACGTCGACTGTGCCGACACGGACTGTGCCGGAACCGAGGATTGCGCCGACGAAGACCTGGACGCCGACGGCGTCGTCAACGCTGACGACAACTGCCTGGTCGTGCCGAACCCACGTCAGCTCGACGTGGACGCCGATGGGGTCGGTGATGCCTGCGACCTCACCTTGGTCTTCTTCGCCGAGGACGGCGCGGGTCTCGAGCTCGGCTCGGCCCTGTTCTTCGTCGACGCACCGAACACGGTGCGCTTCACCGGCGCCGGCGCAGGCGCCGATACCAATGACTGGGATTGCCTGGGCGACGCCCCGGGCGCGCTCGGTCCCGGCGTGCAGTGCGACGGCTCGGGTGAGGACCCGGCGACCGGCACCAGCATCGAGTTCGCCCGCTTCTCCTTCGAGGTGCTGACCACCGACGTGGTGGACTGCGACGACTTCGGCTTCTCGCCCGACCTGCCCAACGAGTTCCTCGACGGCGACCTGGGCTTCGTGACGCCTGAGTCCATCACCTGCGAGCTGCCCGAGTGCATTCCGGCCGACATCCATCCTGACGGCGCCGGTGACGGTCTCGTGACCCTGGCCGACTACGTGGTCGG
>JBCCFW010000329.1:0-2725 GCA_039029535.1 Acidobacteriota bacterium | reverse complement strand
TGATCGCGCTCGGCTAGGCCGGCGTTGGCGACTTCGGCTTCACCCGGGTGACGGTGGGGTAGAGCGCGGCGGCGACCAACGAGGTGCTCATCGAGCTCATCGACGGCAGCGACCCTGCCGTCGACGTGGTGGTCGAGGGAACGGGCTTCTCCGGAATGGTCGACATCGAGGTCGCGCTGGTCCCCGAGAGCGGCTCGGGCAGCATCGTCGCCGCGACGATCGACATGACCGGCGGCGACCCGGCCACGGTCACCGTCCCGGTCACCCTCCCGACGAACTCCGTCACCAAGGTCTCCGCCTGGCGGGTCCGATAGTTTCGAACCGGGCTCATCACCCGGCGTAGCCTCCCGCATCACCGGGAGGTGAGTCATGAGCCCGAACAGCACCACCCCGCAGCGCCGCCGTCGTGGCGGCTGCCTCCTCATCGGCGCCGTCGTCGCAGCCGTCGTCCTCGGCGTGCTCGGAGTCGCCGCCTGGCAGCTCCGCTCTCCCGAGCAGGCCGTCGTCCTGGCCGAGGCCACCGAGCCGCTCACCGCCATCGAGGCGACCGCTGGCGCCGTCGTGCCGACTCTCCCGATTCTCGTGCGTGTCGACAGCGACACCGCGGCGCTGGCGGTGTTCCCCATCGCTGCCGGTCAGCCATTGGAGGTCATCGCCCGCACCGACCCCCGGCGCTACGTCCTGGAGCGGGAGCGGACGCGCGAGGCGGATCGCATCGTGGAGGACATCCGACTCAAACCCCGACGCTCGACCTTCATGGCGGTGGTCCGTGCCAAGCTCGGCGGGGCCATCCCGGTGCTCGAGCTCCGGCTGCCTCGCGATCGCGAGATCAGCCTCGACCTGAACCTCGTTCGCAGTCTCTCGGCGCTCGAGCTCGGGGGCCTCGACCTGAAGACCATGAGACTGGCGGGACACAGCGGCGGCATCGAGGTCAGCTTCCAGCAGCCGCTCGCGCGACGGCTCGAGAGCCTCGAGGTGGACCTCACCGCCGGTGGCTTCAGCATCCGGCAGCTCGGCAACGCCAGCCCGGTGACCAGCACCATCGAGACCCAGCTCGCCGTCCTGGATCTCGACGTCCGCGGCGCCTGGCGGGGAGACGCCACGATGACCGTCGAGGGCGAGCTCGCCAACGGAACGCTCTGGCTGCCCGACGCGCTCGACCTGATCGGCTTCGAGCGCAGCGGCTGCGCAGCCGACAGCGCGCTGCGCGAAGTACCGCTGCCCAGGCTGGAGATGTCGATCGCGCAGGGGCCGGGTCAGCTCGTGGTCATCGACGAGCGCAAGCCCTGCCTCACGCGGTGAGCTCTGCGAGACGAGAACGTCAGCGCAGGCTCAGCCACTCGAGATGAACCGTCTGCAGTGACAGGACGACGGCCCTGAGCGTGCTCGGCCCTTGAAGATTGTCCGTCTTGCCACCGCTTTCCGTCCTTCCTCTCGTGAGGCGCTCTCGCGCTTCCGCGATCGAGGATCACCATGGACATCTCAGGGTTCACCACCTCGTCCCGAAGCTCCCTTCCCCGGACCTCCCTCAGCCCCCACCACGAGTCGACGCGCTCATGCGAACGACCAGTCGCTCCCCGCCTCGTGGCGGCTCGTGCCTGCGTCCCCGGACTTCTCGTCCTCGCTCTCCTGACGACGCAAGGTGCTCAGGCGAGCCCGGAGAACCTGAGAGGACACTGGCCCTTGGATGAGGGCAGCGGCACGGTGACCGAGGACGTCACCGGCAGGAGCGCCGACGGCCTGCTCGAGGGGGCCACCTGGGTGACGGACGATCCGGAGCGGGGAACGGTCCTCGACCTCGGCGCGGGCTCCGACGACGCGCACGTGCACGTCCCACACTTCGTGACCGACCTCGCCCTGACGGACCACTCCATCTGCGCCTGGCTCAAGCCCGCGGGAAGCCAGGCCGGGGGCTTCCTGTTCAAGGGCAGCACGACCGATGGCTGGGTCGCCGGCGAGAAGCAGGTCTACTTCGGCGACGGAGGACTCGGTGCGTCCCCTGGGCTCAGGCCGACCTTCGTCGGCTGGGGGAACGGCTGGTACGTGGCGAGCTCCGACGTCGCGGCCGACACCTGGTCCCACGCGTGCTGGATCTGGGACCACGTGGGCGGCGCCGCAGGAACGCCTCGCGTCTACCTCAACGGCACGGACGTCGGCCTGGCGATCGACATCCATGACGCCAATGTCGTGGATCGGCCCGGTGACACGGTCCGGATCGGACACGACGGGTCCGACGGTGTCGACGGCGACTTCGCGGGGCTCGTCGACGATGTCGCGATCTTCGACATCGCGCTCAGCCCGAGCCAGGTCGAGGCCGTCCTGAGAGGTGACTACACCGAGTTTGGCGAGGAGCCGGCGCCTCCGCCGACCGCAGCGCCGGAGAACCTGAGAGGGCACTGGCCCTTCGACGAAGGCAGCGGCACGGTGACCGAGGACGTCACCGGCAGGAGCGCCGACGGCCTGCTGGAGGGGGCGACCTGGGTGACGGACGATCCAGAGCGGGGAACCGTTCTCGACCTCGGCGCGGGCTCCGACGACGCGCACGTGCACGTCCCGCACTTCGTGGCCGGTCTCAGCCGTGGGGACTACTCCATCTGCGCTTGGCTCAAGCCCGCGGGGAGCCAGGCCGGTGGCTTCCTGTTCAAGGGCAGCACGACCGACCCCTGGGTTGCCGGAGAGAAGCAGGTCTACTTCGGCGATGGGAGCCTCAGCGCAGCCAGTGGAC
>JBCCFW010000328.1:0-2725 GCA_039029535.1 Acidobacteriota bacterium | reverse complement strand
AGACGCTCGGCGTCGTCGGCGAGTCCGGGTCGGGCAAGTCGGTGACGGCCATGTCGATCATGCAGCTCTTGCCCATGGAGACTGCGCGCTTCCATCGGGGGGGGATCTCATTCTTGAACCGGGAGATCATCGGCATGCCTCCTGCGGAGCTCCGGAAGCTGCGCGGTGGCGACATGGCGATGATCTTTCAGGAGCCGATGACCTCGCTGAACCCCGTCTTCACGGTGGGTGACCAGGTGATGGAGGCGATCCTCGCCCACGAAGACGTCACCAAGGAGGAAGCGCGCGAGCGGACGCTCAAGCTCTTCCGTGAGGTCGAGATCCCGGAGCCCGAGACCCGCATGAACAGCTACCCGCACCAGATGTCGGGTGGTCAGAAGCAGCGCGTCATGATCGCCATGGCGATGTCTTGCAACCCGAAGTTGCTCATTGCCGACGAGCCGACGACGGCGCTCGACGTGACGATCCAGGCTCAGATCCTCGACTTGATGCGTCAGCTTCGCGACAAGCGCGACATGTCGATCCTGTTCATCACGCACGATCTCGGGGTCATCGCCGAGATCGCCGATCACGTGGCCGTGATGTTCAAGGGGCATCTGGTGGAGTACGGCGAGACCCTCGACATCTTCGAGAACCCGCAGCATCCCTACACGCGCAGTCTCCTCGCCTGCCGACCCAGCCTCGACACGAAGTACCGGCGCCTCCCGACGACCAAGACCTTCATGGACTGGAGCATGGAGGACGACGGCCAGCTCCACATCGAGGAGAAGGAGGTCGCGCCGGGCGAGCTCGAGGCGCTCGAGACGGCGGGTCGTCCCAAGCTGATCGACCCCGAAGGCGACCCGCTGTTGGTCGTCGAGGACCTGAAGGTCCACTTTCCGATTCGCCGAGGACTCTTGTCGCGAGTCAGGGGCTGGGTGAAGGCTGTCGACGGTGTCAGCTTCAAGGTCTGGAAGGGCCAGACACTCGGCCTGGTGGGGGAGTCGGGCTGCGGCAAGACGACGACCGGTCGCGCCTTGCTTCGCCTGCTCGAGCACGGCTCGCGTGTCCACGTCGAGGGCCGGACGGTGTTCGACGGTGTCGACCTGCAAGCGGTGAAGGGCAGGGAGCTCCGCGAGCTACGGCGGCGGGTGCAGATCATCTTCCAGGACCCGTACTCGTCCTTGAACCCTCGGATGACCGTCGGCGACATGATCATGGAGCCGATGATCATCCACCGGCTCCACGACAGCTCGTCGGTACGACGGGATCGAGCCGTCGCGCTCCTGGAAGAGGTCGGGCTCGACTCCACCCACGTGAACCGCTATCCGCACGAGTTTTCGGGCGGTCAGCGGCAGCGCATCTCGATCGCGCGGGCGCTGGCGGTCGAGCCCGAGTTCCTGGTCTGCGACGAGTCCGTGAGCGCTCTCGACGTGTCCGTGCAGGCGCAGGTGCTCAACATCTTCAAGGACCTGCAGGAGAGTCGGGGCCTGACCTACATCTTCATCAGCCACGACCTGTCGGTGGTGAAGTTCCTCTCCGACACGATGGCCGTGATGAAGGACGGCAAGTTCGTCGAGTACGGGCCTGCGGACGCGATCTACGAGGACCCGAAGGAGGAGTACACGCAGCGTCTCATCGCCGCGGTGCCCAAGGACGACATCGACGGCATCCGTGCCCGCCGTGATCGCCGTCGCGCCGCGATGGAAGCGTAGCTCCCGGCTTCTCGCCCCTCCTCGACCCCTCGACCTGCCCGAGCGCGCGCCCGGGCAGGTCATCTCGATCCTGGCGGCAGGTCGCCTGGCTCAGGGGCCCGACACCTGCCGCCCGGAGCCGAGCTCTTCGGCCCGCCGAACGGTCAGGGTAGCCCGTGCCAGCGAGCGTTGAAAGTCTCGCTGTCGCAACTACGCAAGAGATCGGTGGTGTCGTCCAGGTCGAAGTTGCCCAGGTGGAGACGGCAAGTCCCATTGCTGTTCTGAAGCACCGAGCCGATGAGGTCGTAGCCATGGCTGGCGAAGCCGCCGCCGGTCAAGCCACGCCAGGCAGCGTTGTAGCAGTTGTCGTCACAGCTCCTCAGGAGGTCGTCCGTTCCGTTGCCGTCGTAATCACCGACGTGGAGACGACAGGTGTTGGCGGAGTTCTGGAGAACCGATCCCGTGAGAACGTAGCCGAAGCCTCCGAAGCTGGTGTCGGTGCCGTGGAAGAGGGCGTTGTACGCCGGATCGTTGCAGCTCCTCAGGATGTCGTCGTGGTCGTCGCCGTCGTAGTCGCCGACGTGAACACGACAGGAGTTGGAGGAGTTCTGGAGCACCGAGCCAGTGAGGACGTAGCCGGCGCCGACGAAGCCCGAGCCGGTGCCGTGGATGAGGGCGTTGTAGCTGGGATTGTTGCAGCTCCGCAGGAGGTCGTCGTGATCGTCGCCGTCGTAGTCACCGACGTGGAGGCGGCAGGTGTTGGACGAGTTCTGCAGCACCGAGCCAGTGAGGACGTAGCCGGCTCCGACGAAGCCCGTGCTCGTTCCCAGGATGAGCGCGTTGTAGCTCGGGTTGTCGCAGCTCCGCAGGATGTCGTCGTGGTCATCGCCGTCGTAGTCTCCGACGTGGACACGGCAGGTGTTGGCGGAGTTCTGGAGCACCGAGCCGGTCAACACGTACCCGGCGCCGACGAAGCCCGTGCTCGTGCCCCGGAAGAGGGCGTTGTAGCTGGGGTCGTTGCAGCTCCTCAGGACGTCGTCGTGGTCGTCGTT
>JBCCFW010000327.1:0-2731 GCA_039029535.1 Acidobacteriota bacterium | reverse complement strand
TCGCGCTCGAGCTGGCGGACGGCTTGCGCGAGCTGCAGGGCATCGTCACCGCCCACCGCCGGCTCCTGCATCAGGTTGGCGCTGCGCAACTGGTGGCGTCGCCTGCCGACGGTACGGAGATGGGCTCGGTCGAGGCGATGACTCCCGAGAGCTGAACGCCACCACGGCTGAGCGGGCAGAGCTCGAGCAGCTCGGCCGTGTCCACCCGAAGGGACTGCAGCTCGCCTTTCGGAAGACTCGCCAGCTCGTGACCCAGCGCGAGCACGCGCAGCCGAGCCAACCCACCTTCGGAGAAGAGCAGCGATGGGTCCTTGCTGAGGATCGCGCTGGGCTCGGGCAGCTCGGCAGCCAGAGCGGTGCGCCGCACCCGCTCGCCTCGCCCTTCGGCCGAGTCGACGAGCGCGGTGAGCAAGACGAACGCGAGAACAGCGGAGGTGGCGAGACGCATGAGAGAGATCCCCGGGTCGGCGGAGGGGCTCGCCAACCACGGTGATCATGGTGCAGGAAGGGACCGAGTGGCGTCACGCGTGGGTAACGACTGCCGCGCGGTCGCCTCGTCTCGCGGCCCTCCGGCCAGGACGACGAGACGCCCGCGCAGGCCCCCCTCACTCGCTCTCGATCAGTTCCAGTTCGCCAGCCGGCGGGAGAGCTCCGGTCGTTCGGGCCCGCTCACTCGTCCGCGATGCCGCGGAGGCTCCGACGCACGCGAGGCGTCGCGATCCGGATGGCTGATTCGGGGTCCTTCCAGCCGACCCCGCCGGACCATGGCGGACGCACAGGCCAGGTCGGTCACGGCGCCCGAACCCACGAGCTCGACCTCGAGGAAGGTGACGCAGGACGCGTTCAAGTCCACCCGCTGCCAGCCGTTGTCCGCCGCCTGTCCGGGGATGACGACGCTGTCGATGAGGACGCCCTGCACGTCGAAGAGCCGGATCTCTCCTCCCTCTTCCTCGACGTCGAGCAGGCCGATCCAGCTCACGTCCGACGGTTGCTCGTACTCGAAGACGAAGGTGCCGCCATCCCGTGCGTCATCGGGGAGACAGCCTTCCTCTTCCGAGAGGATCAGCACGTCGCCGAGCGGCAAGTCGTTGCCAGGCCCCACGCCGGGCGTGGCGAGGTCATCGTCTCCACAGCTGGGCGTGCTCGTGTCGAAGCTGACCACCGGCGCGGTCCCGCTCACGATGAGCCCGGCGAACTGCGTCGTCACCTCGGTGCCCGCGGGCAACCCGTCGAAGTCATGGCTGAGGCAGCCGCTGACCTGCTCGATGCAGACGTTGTCGAAACCCTGACTCTCGAAGAGATCCGGGTAGTCGGTGCCGAAGCGGATGAGGGTGACGTCGGCGAGGAGGTCGTTCCAGTCCTCGGGATCGCCGACACGCATCGTCCACGTGCCTTCCGAGGAGCCGGGCAGCGCGCCGTCTCTCAGCGGCCGGACGGGAGCGCAGACGCGGTGCCAGCCCGAGTCCACGGTGAAGCGCAGGCTCGAGGTGAACACGGCCTCGGTCGTCGGGTCTCCACCGGGGCCGTCGTCGGAGCGGAACACCAGGGTGGCCGGTTGATCGGGTCGACCGGAGTTGTCGACGATGAGCTGGAAGTCCCAGCAGAAGCGGCCGCAGCCCGTCGCCGCGACCTCGGACCAGTCGCCCAGGTACTCCGACGCAGCGCAGAGCGAGGACTCGTTGGGGAAGTCCACGGTCCTGACGAACTGGTCGTCGGGGTCGCCGCTGGGCCCGGGCGTGTCGAGGCTCACGTCGATGTTGGGCCAGTCCACGCAGGGCCCCCACTCCCCCAAGCCGTCTTCGAAGTCCTCACAGGTGGAGGAGACCTGGGCGCGGACGGGACCGCTCAGGCCGAGCGTGACGGCCAGCAAGAGAGCGCCGAGTCGGCTGAGGGTCCAAACGACACCAGTGGACGTGATGATGCGAGACGCGATCTTCGTCGGGTTCATGAGAGCCTCCATCCCGAGCGCGAAAGAGCTCGGACCACGCTCGTGGTGCTCTCAATGTCCTGACTGGAACGCTACGGTTCCAGGCCGAGCAAGGAAGCGGTCGTCCCGCACCCGCCTGCGGTCGCCTGCACCGAGGGAGCGGACGCCTCGGGGCGCCCCCGAACGCACGCCTCTCCGGCCGGCGGGAGGCACTCCGCCGGTCGGAGAGGTCGGTTCACCGCGTGAGGTCGATCGGCAAGACCTCACGCCTGCGTCATGCCACCGTCCACCGCGAGCTCCGCACCCTGCACGTAGGCCGCGTCGTCGCTGGCCAGGAAGGCGACGGCCCCCGCGATCTCCGACGCCTTGCCCATCCGGCCCAGCGGCACCTGGGTCGCGATGCCTTCCTGGAACTCGTCGACTTGCGCTTCGGTGAGACCGACCTTGCCGAAGATCGGCGTCTCCACCGGTCCGGGGCTCACCGCGTTGACGCGGATGCCCATGCCGGAGAGCTCGGCCGCCGCCGTGCGCACGAGGGAACGGACGGCCGCCTTGGTGGCGGCGTAGATGCCGAAGCCCGGGATGCCCTTCACGTTCGACACCGACGTGTTGATGACGACGGAGGCGCCCGGCTTCAGGTGCGGCACGGCCGCCCGCAGGGCGAGCCACGGGCCGCGGAAGTTCACGTTCACGAGACGGTCGAAGGTCTCGTCGTCGGTCTCGGTCAGCGGCGCGGCCGTGGCCACTCCCGCGTTGAGGAACAGCACGTCGATCCCGTCGCCGTCGCGAGCGACCGTCTCGACG
>JBCCFW010000326.1:0-2780 GCA_039029535.1 Acidobacteriota bacterium | reverse complement strand
GCTGCCAGTGCTGTTTTGGTCATGGCAGTGCCTTTCTCCGATGGCTGGGTGTAGTTAGGGACGGTGGCAGGTGTTGTGGTGCGTCTTCTTGACCGTTTCTGTCTGGGGGAGAAGGTACGGGTCCTCGTCCACCGACGAGAACCCGGATGCGCAGCTCGTCCTGGATGAGCACGACCGGCCGGTGGTGGCTCATCGCATCGACGGTGACGTGACGGTGTCTCGATGGACGGGCCGACGCTGGACGACGGAGCGCGTCGACGGGTCCGCCGCCCCGGGCCTGGACACCGAGCTCGCCCTCGACGTCGTGGGCGACCGATTGGCCGTCGGATACCGCGGCCAGGACGATCGCTGCTTCAGCGGTCCCCGCGTCGCGCTCACGACCCTCGAGGCGCTGGAGGCTCCCGAGCTCGTGCTGCACCGGTGGAGCTTCGCGACCCTCGATGCCCGACTCGGACCTCTCGACGTCGGGGACGCCGATCGCGTGGACTCGTGGCCGCGACCTCTTCCCTACCTCGGCCGCACCGTTCGCTCCGCCGAAGGTTCGTCGGCGCTCGCGTGCTTCGCCGTTCATCACGATGACGAGACACCGGCAGCGGTCGAGCTTCGGCTGGAGAAGACACGCTCGGGTGAGATCGACTTCATCGTCGCACCCGACGAGTGACCCGAGCTCAGGGGCCTGACGACCCTCCCCCGCGTTCCTTCTTCGCTTCCGCTCGGGAGCGTCGGCTCTGGGCCTGGACGCTCAGCGTCGTGGTGGCGATCTACGCCACGCTGGGGCTTGCTGCGACGCTGGCCGGAGTCGTCCCTCACGACGTCATCACCGCAGCCTTCCTGCTCGGGATGCTCCTGGTCGGCCTGACGATCCTGACGCAAGGCCTGCAGGTCCGACCGGGCGGCATGGAGCTCGCCGTGGCGCTCGGGGTCGGGACCGTCTACCTGCTCGCGCTGTCGCGGCTGGCCTTCCCGGAGCGGAGTCACCTCATCGAGTACGGCGTCGTGGCGAGCTTGGTGCACGAGGCCCTTCTCGAGCGGGCCGGTCAGGGACGTCGCGTCCCCGCTCCCGGCGTGCTCGCGGTCGCGGTGACCTCGCTGCTCGGGCTCCTCGACGAGTGCCTACAGCTCATCATCCCGAGCAGGGTCTTCGATCCCGAGGACATCGTCTTCAACGTCCTGGCGGCCACGATGGCCGTCGGCGCCGGCTCGGCGTTGCGCTGGGCGCGGCGTCGGCGAAGGCCTCCCTGAGGGAGTCGAGCGGTCTCGGACGCATGAGTCCTGGATGGATGACCCGCAGCTCGCCCGAGCCGCGTTCCCGAGGAGATGTTCATGAGTCTTCGAACCCACGCGCTCCCGTGCATCACGACCTCACCGGTCCGCCGCCTGCTGACGCTGCTCGTCGTGCTCAGCGGCACGTCGGCGGCTGCGCTACCCGACCAGACCTCGCACGCGGAGTTCCTCGATCCGTTCTTTCACTACCAAGGGGATCTCTTCACCAGCGTCTACCTCCCCGACAACCCTTCGGCCCCAGGCACCTGTTCCGTGGGCGAGACGACCTACGTCTACGAGATCTTCTGCTGGTACACGACCTACGACCTCCAACTCTTCGAGCTCGAGCTCGACACCACCGTCGTCTCCTCCGCCGGCCATCTCCCGGGCCTGCGCGACCCGACCATGCTCACCGTCGAGCCGAGCTCCGTCGGCTGGAGCTTCGAGCCCCCGAATGCCATCCGCAGCGGCGATGTCGCCAGCCAGCTCTTCGTCTGCTCGACGGCGGGGCCCGAGACCGTCCCGGCGAGGCTCGCGGACCTGGTCGGACCGGACGCCGAGACCACCGCTCTGGGTCCGGTCCCCGCCGACTGTCACTCCGAGGACTTCGCCTCCCTCACCCTGGGTGACGAGATCGACGGGCAGCTCCCCGGCGTGCTGATCGGCGGCAGCGGACCGGTGGTCGCGTTCGACAGCACTGACCCGACCTGCGCGGACGACGACCTGCTCACGCCCGGTCCCGGCACGGACAACGGTGTCTCCCGCGGGATGGTGCTGGTTCTTCAGGAGACCGGCAGCGGCTGCGCACCCGACGACGACCGCGATGGTGGCGTGATCACGATCGACTACGAGGTCCCCACCGACGTCGCCTGGATCGGATTGCTCGACGTCGACGAGCCGGGCTCGATCGTGCGGGCGTGGGACGCCAGCGGCGAGCTCATCAGCGAGGTCGACATCCCCGCGCTCGATGACAATTCCTGGCAGCGGATCGGCGTGGGCTCGCTGGAGGTCGTCTCGCTGGAGATCGTCCTGGCCGGCAGCGGTGCCGTGACCGACATCGCCTGCAGCGCCGACGCGCGCCGCTTCGCGAGACGAGGCGATCGCGTCACTCCACGACCCGTGCGGTCGCCGGTCCGACGTCGTCCTCTCGGCGACCGTCGGGCGCTGGCCGTCCAGCACTGAGGCAGCGACCATGCTCCACGCTGGCCGGCCCGATGCCAGAGGTCAGTCCTCGACCCGCGGGTCCTCGCCGGCGTGGAGCTCCTGGAGCGAGATGACGCCCAGGCTCTCCTCCTTGAGCGCCTTGATCCCCTCGACTGCCGCCTCGGCTCCCGAGAGCGTGGTGATGAGCGGCACGCGGAGCGGCAGCGCCGTCTTGCGGATGGCGCTCTCGTCCCACTGAGAGTCCTTGCCCAGCGGCGTGTTGATGACGAGCTGGATGTCGCCGTTGAGCATCCGGTCGACGACGTGCGGTCGGCCCTCGTTGACCTTGAAGATCGCCTCGGCCTCGATGCCGC
>JBCCFW010000325.1:0-2785 GCA_039029535.1 Acidobacteriota bacterium | reverse complement strand
TTCTGCTGCATTCGAGGCCTCCCCTATCGACCGTATCTCCCATGAGATACAGCTGTACCGAAACTCCGCGAAGCGACGCAGGAGGTCGAGCAGGCTGAGCTCCTCGGTCTCCTCGGCCAGGTGATCGGCGAGACCCCGGTTGAGCTCGGTCACCTTCTCCACCCGAGTCTCGAGCCGGTCCAGGCGCTGGGCCAGGAGCTCCTCACCGAGCTCTCTCCCCTTCCGCTCCCGCTCGAACGGATCGTCGCCGTCGAGGGCAGCCAGGTGTGCCTCGGCCAGGCGTCGACGACGAGCGAGCTGTTCCTCGTCCTCGACCACGCCGGCACCGGTGCGCTCCTGCCAGGCCTTGGTGATGGCCTCACGCAGGGTCTTCGGCAGCCCGCCGTCAATGTCGGCCGCGGCCTCTTCGAGCTGGGACAGGTCGAGCCCCGAGCTCATCAACGCCTCGACGATCTCGTCCACGACGTGGGGCGCCCAGCTCGTGCTGCCACCGACGTGCTCGCTCACCCGCCAAGTGGCGGCCGCGGCCTCGAGCACCTCGGCGACCTTCGCGTCCGGATCGGCCTCGGCGATGAGCTCCTGAACGGACTCTTGCGCGGCCTCCGCCTGCTCCTCGGAGCGCTCGTAGAAGCTCCAGGCCAGGCTCACCGTCACGAAGGCGATGAGCGCACCGAGCCCCCGCAACGACCAGCGCATCATCCACGACTGCCGGCGTCCGGACGGTCGTCCTCGCGATGCCCAGAAGAAGGCCAGCGACGCACCGATGCCCAGCACGAAGGAGGACACCTGCGACAGCAGCGCGATGGCGATGAGGTCGACGAGCTGCGCCATCAAGCGACGCCAGGGTCGCGCCAAGGCGGTCCCGAGGAGCTCCGGTGCCACCCGGAACGCCTCCAGCGTCACCATGCTCTTGGGATCCTTGGCCATGACTGCTCGTCCGCCTCTGGGCCGGACGCCCGCCGGCGGACCAAGCCTATCGCTCGTTCCGAGTTTCCGAGGACATGGTCACTGGCGTTCGTGGCAACTGGCGTTAGCCTGGGGGCGTGTCCCTTCGATTCCGCGTCCTCAACTCGGTGCTCTTCAACCTGATCTGGTTCGCCTGCCTGCTCGGTCCGGGCTGGGGTCTCCCCTGGCTGGGCCCCGTCAGCACCGCGGCCTGGCTCGTCGTCCACTTCCGCTACGTCCACGCACCGCGCCCCGAGGGCTGGCTGCTGCTGGTCGCGGGCCTGCTCGGCTACGTCACGGACTCGACCCTGACCGCGTTCGGCATCCTTCAGTTCCCCGACGAGGTCCGGGCCCTCTCGTGGTTCGGCCCGACCACGACCTGGATGATCTCGCTGTGGGTCGCCTTCGCCGCCACTCTCTACCACTCGTGGTCCTGGGTGAGGCACTTGGGCCTGGCCGCCATCTTCGGCGGGGTCTTCGCGCCGCTGTCCTACCTGGCCGGTGAGCGCCTCGGGGTGGTGACCATCGACGGGAAACGAGGCGTGGCCTTCATCGCCATCGCCTGGCTCCTCGTGCTGCCCACCCTCGTCTTCGTCCGCGACCGACTGCTGCCCACCGGTCAGCTTCCCCCCGAGGCGACCGTGCCCCCGGACGACACCAGCAACGGAGACGATGAGTGAGCCTCACCCAGACCACCCTGGTCGCCTGGTTGGTGATCGCCGTCGTCATGGCCGTGCTCTGGGAGGTCCAGCGACGGCGGGGCAACGCGGGGATCGTCGACCTGGCCTGGTCGCTGGCCACCGGGCTCACCGGTGCCGCCCTCGCGGCGGCCGCCGACGGTCTCCCGGAGCGACGGCACCTCATCGCCGTGATGGCCCTCCTCTGGGCCGGCCGTCTCGGCATCCATCTCTGGCGTCGGCTCCTGGCCGACCCCGAGGAAGACGTCCGCTATCGCTGGGCCCGGGCGCTCTGGGGTCCCAAGACCCAGCGCAACCTGTTCGTCTTCTTCCAGGTTCAAGCGGTCTGGGCCCTGCTGTTCGCGGTGCCGATGGCATCGGCTGCCAAGAACCCGCGACCGCTCGGCCTGCTCGATGCGGTCGGGGTCGTGTTCTTCGCCGTCTCGGTGATCGGCGAGTCCATCGCCGACCGACAGCTCCGTCGCTTCCGCCAGAGGACGGGGCCGGGGAAGGGCGTCTGTCGGGACGGGCTTTGGGGTTGGTCACGCCACCCGAACTACTTCTTCGAGTGGCTGCACTGGTTCGCCTACCCGTTCCTGGCCGCCGGAGCCGAGGTGCACTGGGTGGTCATGGCCGTGCTCGGCGTGCCACTCATGTTGCTCTTCCTCTACAGGATCACGGGCATCCCGGTGACCGAGGCCCGTCTGCTGGAGAGTCGGGGCAATGCCTACCGCGACTATCAGCGAAACACGAGCGCCTTCTTTCCCTGGCCGCCGCGCCGCTGAGGGCTGCGCCCGGACCAGTGCCGAGTGTCGTCCGGCTCAGGCCTGCTCGTAGGCCTTCTTGATCCAGCGCTCGAGCTCGGCGTTCACGTCCTTCGCGGTCGTCAGCCGGACACGGTGCGTGACCATCTCGTTGAACTTGGCCGAGTCTTCGAGCCGCTCGGTGGGCTCGGTGCCTGGCAGCTTGAGCCCGAGATCGACCCGAGTCTGCGTCGAAGGCTGAACGATCGCGAACTGCTTGCTGCGACGCAGGCTCACGTAGGTCTTGCGGGGGGCCACCTCGACGTCCTTGCCCAGCCCTGAGACCACCTTCATGACCGCATCGTGAATCGGTCGCAGCCCCTCCTTCTTGCCGGAATACAGCGCGGCCACCAGGTCGTC
>JBCCFW010000324.1:0-2819 GCA_039029535.1 Acidobacteriota bacterium | reverse complement strand
GTCGCGGCCTCGTCGAGCCGGGCCGTCGCCGTCTCGCGGTCTCCCTGAGCGGCCTCCAGGACTCCACGCTCGGCGAGGAGGAGGCCGAGCCCGAAGCGATCCCCCACCTCGCGCAGGAGCTGCTCACCCTCGGCGAAGGCCTCCCGCCCTTCGTCCCCACGGGCGTGCTCCCAGTAGAGGACGCCGAGATCGGTGAGCGCCGTGCCCTGGCCGCTGCGATCCCCCAGCTCCCGATGGATGCTCAGTGCCGCCTCGTGAAGCTCTCGGGCCTTCTCCTGCTGTCCCAGCGCCCGGTGGATGTTGCCGAGCGTGCCGAGCGTGTAGCCCTCCATCGTTCGGGTCCCGAGCTCGCGATGGATCGCGAGCCCCGTGTCCAGGAAGGAGCGGGCCACGTCGTGATGTCCCAGCAGGTGGTGGACGCGTCCGAGGTTGGCCAGGGAGCGACCGGCCAGGGCCCGATGACCGACCTCGCGATGGATGGCGAGGGCGGCATCGTGGCGATCGCGGGCGTCCTCCAGCTCGCCCTGGAAGGCCGCGAGCAGCCCGAGGTTGTCGAGGACCTGTCCCTCTGCCGCTCGGTGTCCCGTCTCGCGATGAATGCCCAGCGCCTCTTCGTAGTGCTGACGCGCCTCGGCCACGTCGCCCAGCTCGTGATGGATGGAGCCGAGGTTGCCGAGCGCGTAGCCCTGCCGACGACGGTTGCCGACCTCGCGCTGGAGCTCGAGGGCCGACTGCGCGTGCTGCAGGGCGTCCTCCATCCGGCCCAGGTTCTTGTAGAGGATCCCGAGGTTGCCGAGCACCGTCGCTTCCTGCGAGCGGTGCCCTTCCCGACGATCGATGTCGAGGGCCTGTTGGTACTGGTCGAGAGCCAGGTCCAGGGCACCGAGCTGGTGATGAAGAGTGGCCAGGTTGGAGAGCACCTTGGCCTCGCGTGATCGCAAGCCGAGCTCCCGATTCAGGCTCAACGCCTCCTCGTAGCGCTGCCGCGCCTCATCACGTTCCCCCGCGGCCAGGCAGGCCATGCCGAGCAGGCCGAGCACCTGACTGCGCTCTCCCGGCTCGAGCTTCGGCAGGTCGAGGGCCTGGCGCCCGAGCTCACAGCCGAGCTCGAAGGGCCCACTCAGCTCGAGCAGCGACCAGGTCGCGGCAAAGGTCGGCACGACGATCCCGGCATCCTCCCGGTCGATCGCCCGCCGGCAGGCCACCATCAGGTTGTCACGCTCGCTCAGGAGCTCCGGACGCTCGGGGCCGCCACTGACGTCCAGCGAATCGAGAGACGACTCGGCACCCAAGCCCGCGAAGTGAGCACCGTGACGTTCGTGAAGTGCTCGAAGGGCGGCCGGACCGCTCTTGTCCGCCGGGAGCGCACCCTCCGTGCGGAGACGCTCGGCCGCGTATTCGTGGATGCTCACGTACATGCCGAAGCGGGGCGGACCGTTGGGACCCGACGTCCAGGTTCGCAAGAGATTCTGATCGACCAGGCGCTGCACGACGTTGAGCGGCCAGTCGGCATCGGGGAGCCCCGACAAGTCGAGCACGTCCTCTGCCGACTCGATGCTGAAGCCCCCATCGAAGACCGAAGCCTGGGCCAGGGCGACCTGGGCATCTGGCTCGAGCAGCTCCCAGGACCAGTCGATCGCCGCTCGCAAGGTGGCCTGACGCCCCTTGGGCCCTCGCCCGCCGGTGAGCAGGCGGAAACGCTCACGCATCCGCTCGAGGAGCTGAGCCGGAGACAACACCTGCGCGCGGGCCGCCGCGAGCTCGATCGCCAGCGGCAAGCCGTCCAGAAGCCGCACGACCTCCCGGACGTCCTCTCGGTTCTCGTCGGTCACGACGAACTTGGCGTTGCGGGCGCGGGCTCGCAGGGCGAACAGCTCGACGGCCTCGTCCTCGAGGGAGAGAGGCTCCACCGCCAAGGTCTCCTCTCCGGGGAGCTGGAGGACCACGCGGCTGGTCACGACGAAGCAGGCCTCGGCCGCGAGCGCCTGCCAGGACCGGAGCACGTCGCCGGCATGCGCGGCCAGCTGCTCCAGGTTGTCGAGGACGACCAGGCAGCGGCCCTTGTCGGCGAGGACGTGACCGAGCTGCGTGAGCGGGTCGTCGCGCAAGGGCACGCCGAGGGTGCGGGCCACGCCCTGCAAGAGCTCTTCGAGAGTGCGCGCCTCCGACAGGTCGCAGAACCAGGCCCCACCGGCCGGCTCCGAGGTCGAGCGGGAGCTGACCAGCTCACGAACGAGACGGGTCTTGCCCACGCCGGGCGGGCCGACCACGGTCAGCAGACGGGCTCCGTGCTCGAGGCGATCGGCCAGGACCGAGAGCTCGCGCTGCCGCCCCACGAAGTCGACCGGCGTCGCGGTCGGTGGAGGGGTGACCGGCCTCTCGGGCCCGAGCAGCTCGTGCTCCGGCAGGTCGAGCTCGGTCCACGCCCACTCCAGGATCCGCTCGAGAAGCCCGGCTCCGGGCTCGAGCTCCCCATTCTCGATCCGGCGGTAGTGACGCTCGGCGATGGCCAGGGCCACCGCCGCGTCCGCTTGCCGAACCCTGTTCCGCTGCCGAGCCGTCCGCAGGACGTCACGACGCAGGCGTCGCTGACCAGCCATGTCTCGATACTACTTGCGACACTTGTTCGCCTCCCTCGACGAGGGAGGCAACATCGTTCACCAAAACGAGCAAATTGTACTGATGTCCGCTTCTGGCCGGTTGCGTCCGGCGCGCGCACCATCACGACATCAGAATCTGGATGGAGGGAGGCTCCGGTCAAGTCGACACGACCTTGGAGACGACGTTTCGTGGCTCATGAGGGGATCTCAACCACCCGG
>JBCCFW010000323.1:0-2910 GCA_039029535.1 Acidobacteriota bacterium | reverse complement strand
TGAAGTGGAAGGCCTGCACGCGCTCGAGCAGCTCCTCGCGGTAGCCGAACTGGGCCGACGCGAGCTCGTAGAAGTAGCGTGAGTTGGCTGCTTGCTCCTCCGGCAGCATCCCGCCCTCACCCGAGCAGATCCCAGTGCCGGCGAGCTCGGCGCCTCGCGCGAGGGCGACCTTGGCTTCCTCCGAGAGCGCGCCGAAGCTCATGTCCGAGACGAAGAGGGGGCGCTCCAGGCGCAGGGGCTTCTTCGCGTTCGGTCCGATGACGAGCTCGGTGCCGACTTCGGCGTCGTCGAGCAGCGGCTTGGTCGCGAGCTGGGCCGTGAGGAGTTGCAGGTCGTCCCACTTCGGGAGCTCGGCGCGAGGGACGCCCATGGCGCCCATCGGCCCGTGGTGGCCGACCTTCTCCAGGCCGTCGCGAGCAAGCGAGTGGATGAGCTCGACGTGCGGCTCTTCGGGCGTGGCCTGAGGAGCCGGCGGTCCGTCGACGTCCGCGGACGGTGGCGGGAGCTCGGTGACGTCCGCCGGGAGCTGAGCGTGCGAGCCATCGCAGTACGGCGGGTTCTTGGTCTGCTTGCAGGCGCAGAGGTGGGCCTCGGTCGGTTCCTCGACGGAGAATGCCAGGGGCGTCAGGCCCGTGCCGCGATGGGAGCCGTCGCAGAAGGGCTGGGAGCCCGAGCGACCGCACGAGCACCAGTGGTGCTCTCCGGCCTCGAGCTCGGTTCGGATGGGCTTGCGGTCTGCGATCTTCGCCTTGGTCATGGGGTCTTGTCCTCTGATCTCGTTTCAGGCCAGGTCGAAGAGCAGGAGCTCGGCTCCCGCACGGGTCGTGATGTCGAGGGTCGAGACGTCGCTGATGGCAGCGCCATCGCCAGCGCTCAGCTCGTGCTCGTCGAGGCGCGCGTCGCCGGTGACGACCTGGAGCCAGGCATGTCGGTCCGGTGCCAGCTCGTGTCGGAGCGAGGCACCGGCGTCGAGGAGGGCCGAGGCCACGACGGCATCCTGACGGATCGTGAGGGAACCTTCACGCCCGTCGGGGGAGGCGACCACCCGGAAGCGTCCTCGACGGTCATCGAAGCGGCCTTGCTCGTAGCTCGGCGTGAGACCGGCCTCGTCGGGCCGGATCCAGATCTGGAGCATGTGGACCGGATCGGAGTCGGAGGCGTTGAGCTCGGAGTGGGTGACTCCGGTGCCGGCGCTCATCCGCTGGAACTCGCCGGCCTCGATGACCGAGCCGTGACCCATCGAGTCACGGTGCTCGAGCCGGCCCGCGAGCACGTGCGTGAGGATCTCCATGTCGCGGTGGGGGTGAGGGGGGAAGCCGGCCTCCGGTGCGATGCGATCCTCGTTGAGGACGCGCAAGCTGCGGAAGCCGAGGTGGCGCGGGTCGTGGTACTGACCGAAGGAGAACGAGTGACGAGCCTGCAGCCAGCCGTGATCGGCGTGACCGCGCTCCTCGCTCGGGCGAAGCTGGATCATGGCTCCTCCCTGGGGATCGTGTAGTCGAGCTCCGGCCCGAGGGGCACGATGCCGGTCGGGTTCAGGGCGCGGTGCGTCACGTAGTAGTGCCGCTTGACGTGATCGAAGTCGACAGTCTCGGCGACGCCCGGGTACTGGTAGAGCCGACGCAGGTAGCGCGACAGGGCGGGGTAGTCGGCGAGACGGCGCAGGTTGCACTTGAAATGACCGTGGTAGACGGCATCGAAGCGAATGAGCGTCGTGAAGAGACGCCAGTCGGCTTCGGTGGGAGCGTCACCAACCAGGTAACGTCGTTGAGACAACTCCGACTCGAGCCAGTCGAGGCTCTCGAAGAGCGTGAGGACGGCTTCCCCGTGGGCTTCTTGCGTCGTGGCGAAGCCCGCCCGGTACACGCCGTTGTTGACGGTCGTGTAGACCCGGTCGTTGATCGCGTCGATGTCGGCACGCAGCGACTCGGGGTAGAGGTCGACGCTCGCGTCACCCCAGGCGTCGAACTCTGAGCTCAGCATCCGCAGGATGTCGGCCGACTCGTTGTTCACGATGCGACTGGTCGTCCGGTCCCAGAGCACGGGCACGGTCACGCGTCCCTCGAAGCCCGGGTCGCTGCCGAGGTAGGCCTCGCTCAAGAAATGGAAGCCGTTCACCGTGTCGGGCTCGTCCGTGAACGCCCATCCACGCGAGTCGCGGATCGGGTCGACGACGGTCATCCCGATGACGTCCTCGAGCCCCTTGAGCTGGCGGGCGATGATGACGCGGTGAGCCCAGGGACAGGCGAGTGACACGTAGAGGTGGTAGCGGCCGGCCTCGGCCGGAAACTCGGCGCCTGCGTCGGCTCGCACCCAGGCTCGGAAGCGGCTCGGCTGACGTTGGAAGGCGCCGCGCGTGTCGGTCTCTCGGGTGAATTGGGCAGGTGCTCGATCGACTCCGGTGCTCATGACACGGCCCCGTCGGCGACGAAGCGCGGCGTGAGCAGGGGGGCGAAGGCGCGTCGCTGGTGCCAGGCCACCATCAGGTGCAGCACGAGGATCACGACGGCCAGCGGGAGACCGGCGGGAGAGAGGATGTTGAATGCGAGGACGTGGATGGTGATGGGTGCGAGGACGACCAGGGCCAGCGGCACGAAGCGGTTGGCCAGCAGGGCGATGCCGACGAGCACCTCGGTCGCCTTGAGGAGCGGGAAGAAGTAGCCCGCCGCGGCCAGGCCGCCGATGAAGGCGGCCGCGTTGCCCTCATGCGGGGGCATGGGGAGGAAGTTGAGGAAGCCGTTCAGGCCGAAGACGGTGAAGACCAGGCCCAGCAGGAGGCGGGCGGCGGTGGGGGCGAGCGCGAGCAACTTGTTCATCGGGGAACCTCCAGTTCGTCGTTGAAGTGAAGGTAACGGTGTTGCTCCATTGCGACTAGATGTCGTTTTTTGTTATCACTGTTCCATGAGTGGA
>JBCCFW010000322.1:0-3137 GCA_039029535.1 Acidobacteriota bacterium | reverse complement strand
CCATGGACGACTGCATCCAGCGGGGCTGCCGACGCGAGGGTCTGCTCCCAGGGCGGCTCAAGGTCAAGCGTCGTGCTCCCGGTCTTCATCGCAAGCTCCGGGCGAGTCGGGAGGAGCCGGGCGGCCTGGCCAACCTGGACTGGGTGAACCTCTACGCCCTGGCCGTCAACGAGGAGAACGCCGCCGGCGGACGCGTGGTCACCGCCCCGACCAACGGCGCGGCCGGGATCATCCCCGCGGTGCTCTCGCACTACCGTCGCACCTGGCCGGACGCCGACGACGACGGGACCTGCCGCTTCCTCCTCGCCGCCGGTGCCATCGGCACGATCTACGTGGCCAACGCTTCGATCTCGGGAGCCGAGGTCGGCTGCCAGGGGGAGGTCGGAGTGGCCTGCTCGATGGCGGCCGCCGGGCTGGCCGAGGTCCTGGGCGGCACGCCCGAGCAGGTCGAGAACGCGGCGGAGATCGGCATGGAGCACAACCTCGGTCTCACCTGCGACCCCGTGGCCGGGCTGGTCCAGGTGCCGTGCATCGAGCGCAACGCCATGGGCGCGGTCAAGGCGATCAACGCCGCGCGTCTGGCGCTCCGCGGTGACGGACGGCATGCGGTCTCCCTGGACGAGGTGATCGAGACCATGCGGCAGACCGGCGCCGACATGAAGACGAAGTACAAGGAGACCTCGCGCGGGGGCCTCGCGGTCAACGTCATCGAGTGCTGAACGTGCTGGATCGCGTCTCGAGCGCGATCTCTTCCCGAACCGGTCGGCGTGGAGTCCGTCGGGGGGAGCTGTCATGATCGCGCCGGGAGGAAAGGGACCCCACATGACGTCGAAGCTCTTGCCCGCCGCCGCGCTGACGCTCTCTCTCGGGATGACCGCGCTCTCCGCCGACGCCCGCGTGAAGGACGAGCCCATGGACACCCCGCATCACCTCACTGACGACCTCGTCCTGACGACCATGGACGGGAAGGACTTCCGGCTCGCCAACTACCGGGGCCACCGCGTCCTGCTGGTGACCTGGGCCTCCTGGTGAGGCTGCCGTCAGCACCTGCCCGGGTGGCAGGCCGCGTGGGAAGCTCGCCGCGAGCGACTGGACGGACATCCGCCGTTCACGATGGTCTCGGTGGCCATCGACGGCCAGGGAGCAGCTCGTTGCGCTCCCTACGTCGAGAAGGCTGAGATCACCTTCCCGGCCCTGGTCGATCGCACGGGTGAGCTCTGGGACGCCTACGACTTCAAGGTCGTCCCCGTGCAGCTCTTCTTCGACGAGACCGGTCGCCTGGTCTACAAGTCGAGCGGCGGCCCGAAGGGCGACGTCCTCGAACGGCTCGACGAAGCCCTGAAGCAGCCACCGATGAGCCCCGAGGCCCGGGCGGTCGCGGCTGCCTCCGCCACCGCCGACCCTCCCGCACGCGATGCCGCGGCGGCGCTCTTCGCTCGCGGGGTGGCCGCGCTCGACGCCGGTCGTCGAGACGAAGCCCTCTCACTCTGGCAGGAAGCCCTCGAGCAGGACCCGGACAACTGGCTCATCCGCAAGCAGGTCTGGACCCTCGAGGCCCCCGACCGCTTCTGGGGCGAGGCCGAGATCGACTACGGCTGGCAGAAGAAGAGGATGGCTGGAGGGAGTTGAGCCCTCACCAACTCAATGCCCACACCTCAGCCCGTCTCGAACGGTTCCCGTCCGAGGCGGGCTGACTCGCGCTTGGTCGTGCGAATTCGGGGTTAGGACCCCCACTTGTGGTCCTCTCCCCTCACTGACCTCGCCTGTTCGTGGGACGAATCAGCGTGAGAACGCTGAATTCGCCCGAATTCTGTTCCGGCACCTCTCTTGCTTCAGAAAATAGCCTCAGCTCCAAAGCGAGGGATGATCGGATGGTCACGTGAGCACGGCAACTGCTCCGATAGCCGGCCCGTTGAAGCTCGGGATCCAGCTCTGCCGCCGCGGTGATTGGCAGAACGGCCTGGCCTATCTCGAAAGGGCCCGTTACGAGATGAAGGGGGACGGCCTCCCGAGTCTCTTCTTCTCCTACTACGGCCACGCGCTGGCGCGCTGCCAGCGGCGTCACGAGGAGGCGCTCGCCCTGTGTGAACGGGCGATCGAGCTCGAGTTCTACCACGTCGAGCACTACGTGAATCTCGCGGGGGTCCACGCCCTGCGGAAGGATCGCAAGCGTGCTCTCGACGCGGTGAAGCGCGGGCTCGCCGTCGAGCCGGCCAACGCCCGACTGCTCGCCCTCCAGGGCAAGCTGAACGAGGAGGCCTACCCACCGGTCCTCGCCTTCCTCCCGCGCGAGCACGTCATCAACCGCTGGCTCGGGAAGCGTCGCGCCAACGCGAAGTAACGGCAAGCGCCGTCGACTCCAGCTCATCGGTCTCGGGTGAACAGGTCCGCCCCTGCGCAGGCGGACCCCGGGCGGCACCCTCCCGAGACTCAGGAGTCGGCGGCACGATCGATCGACCCGAGGGCCGAGCCTCTCATCCCGAGGCTCGGTCCTCTCGTTTCGAGCGGGTCGACTCTCGCGGCCGCCGATGGCCAGGCGGCCCGCCTCCCCCGCTTTGGGCAGCCCCACCCCTTCGGGCGGGCCTCCTCCCCCACCTGGTCACTGGGAAGCCTTCCCAAAACTGGGAAGCTCTCCCATCAGGCCGTCAACTTGACTGACGTGGAGGGTCAGTCGGTGACCCGGCACTCCTCTTGCTCTGGTGTCCAGTCGGACGCGCGGGGGGAGAAAAGGGAGCCGACGTGAGCAGCATCCTCGCACGACAACCGGACGTCTTCGAGCTGGCGCTCTACCACTGCCGCAAGGACGAGTGGCATCAAGGCCTCGCCTACCTCCGAAAGACCGCGGAGCTCACCCCCGAGAAAGAGCGGCCGAGCCTCTACTTCTCCTACCTCGGCCAGGCGCTCGCGCGCTGCGAGCGTCGCTTCGACGATGCCCTCGATCTCTGCGATCGTGCGCTCGAGCTCGAGTTCTTCCATCCCGAGCACTACCTCAACCTCGCCAACGTCCACGCCTTGCGTCATGACCGCAAGCGGGCCATTCGGGTCCTGGAGCGTGGGCTCGAGCGCGAGCCCCCCCACGGCGGCCTGCGGAGCTTCCGCGAGAAGCTGGGCGTCCCTCAGGATCCCGTGCTCTCGGT
>JBCCFW010000321.1:0-3179 GCA_039029535.1 Acidobacteriota bacterium | reverse complement strand
GCAGGCAGCAGATCTGGTCACGCAGCAGGAGACTCATGAGTTGTCCGGGCTAACCTCGAGTGCCCTCAGGCACGACCGTGAAGCTGCCGGTATCGAACACGATGTCGTGCCGGAAGTCCGTCGTCGTCCCTGTCGTCGGACCACTGGGGACCCCATCCTTGGCCAAGGACACGATCACGTACGACTGGCCATTGGCCGTCTCGTAGAGGAGCTGCCCACCCCACCCATCCACGAGCGGAACCGCCTTGATGTAGGTGGGCTGAAGGAACGGGATGAGCCTCTCCACCGGGGCCTGCCCCACGAGCAGCGGGTAGGCCTCGTGGTCGATCGAGTAGGACTCGACGGCGGTGGCCACCGTGCGCATGTCTCGGAGAGTCTCCTTCTGCTTGCCCCGATGAATGGCGTTCACGAGATTGGGCACTGCGATGGCAGCGATGAATCCCAGGGAGAGCACGAGAACGAGGATCTCGACGAGGGAGAGACCATGAAGACGATGACGACGCATTGAGAACTCTCCTCGAGAGGCTTCGCGGAGCCCCGAGAGATCGGTGACGAATGGCCCACGAGCTCGTGGGCTTCTGTTCTAGCCCCGCGTGCCCTCTGGCACGACCACGAAACTCCCAGTGTCGAACACGATGTCGTGTCGGAAGTCCGTCGTCGCCCCTTGCGTCGGACCGCTTGGGACCCCGTCCTTGGCCAAGGACCGGATCACGTACTTCGTCCCGTCCGCGCTCTCGTAGAGGAGCGGCCCTCCCCAACCGTCCACGAGCGGTATCGCCTTGAGGTAGGTGGGCTGAATGAGCGGGATGAGCATTTCCACTGGAACTCGCCCCACGAACACTGGATACGTCTTCTCGTCGATCCGGTAAGACTCGACGGCGGTGGCTACCGTCCGGATGTCCCCGGTGGTCCTCTTCTGCTTGCCACGGTTGATGGCGTTGAGGAGGTTGGGCACGACGATGGCGGCGACGAGGCCGAGAACGAGCACGATGCCGAGCACTTGGGCAAGGGTGAGACCGTGGGCTTGATGACGACGCATTGAGAACACTCCCGTGAGAGAACCGAGGGTCGATGTCGATGGAAAGTGGGGCTTGCTAGCCTCGAGGCCCCTCTGGCACGACCGTGAAGCTGCCGGTGTCGAACACGATGTCGTGACGGAAGTCCGTCGTCGCTCCCACCGTCGGCCCGCTCGGCACCCCATCCTTGGCCAAGGACCGGATCACGTAGGTCTGACCGTTCGGCGTCTCGTAGAGAAGCGGCCTTCCCCACCCGTCCTCGAGAGGCAGCTCGTCGATGTAGGTGGGCTCGACGAACGGAACGAGTCGCTCCACCGGCACCTGTCCCACGAGCAGCGGGTACTCGTCGTGGTCGATCGAGTACGACTCGACGGCGGTGGCCACCGTGCGAATGAACCCGGTCGTCTTCTTCTGACTCCGCCTGTCCATGGTGTTGATGAGGTTGGGCAACGCGATGGCGCCGGTGAGGCCGAGGATGAGCACGATGCCGAGCACCTCGACGAAGGAGAGACCGTGGGATCGAGCACTGCGCATTGAGAACACTCCCGTGAGAAACCTCGTGAAGACACCTCGAGGGCCGATGACGAAGAGCTCGGTGACCAGGAGACAGCCGGGCCAGGCGAGCCAGGGAAGGAGAGGGATCGGCACGGTCGCTTCGAGGCCAGTCAGCGAGACAGCCCCCTGAAGAACTCGAAGCACGACCGCCCCGAAGGAGAAGGCGTGAGCCCGAATCAACCAGCGCCGGTGCTCCGCCACGCGTCCATGACGGATGGCGACGACTCCCAGCCACGCCGTCGCCAACCAGCCGACGGCGATCAGGCAGTTGCCCAAGCGACCGAAGAAGTTGCCCGCCGCTGAGAGACCGAGCACGAAGCCGGTCACCGCCCCGACCACCATGCCGACGACGACGAGACGACCGAGAGCTCGATGCCAGGCCGCTCCCCGTGCTCCTCTCGGCGGACCGAGAAAGAGGAAGGGGCCGACGCCGAGCGCGATGGCGCTCGCGATCGCGTGCACGATCAGCAAGGGCGGTGACGGCCCCACCCCGAGAAAGACCAGGACCTGACCGGAGGTCTGCAAGGCCAGGACGGCGAGAGCCGCCCAGACCAGGGCACGAAGCCGACGCCGCGAATCCCGGGCCCGAGCCCCGGGTTGTCTCTCCAGCGTGTGAACCAGCGTCGCCATCACCCTCAGTGTCGACGCCGGCACGCTGCAGCGCTGTCAGCATCCGGTCAAGAGACGCCTTGGAGGGCTCAGGCCACCGACCTCACGTCTCGCCGACCACCGTCTCCACGAGGTGCTCGACGAAGGCGCGGACCTTCGCGCTCTGGTGTCGTGTCCGGGGATGCACGACCCAGAGCCCGGAGCCGCGAAGACCGAGCTGCGGCAGGACCTGTTGCAACGCTCCGGACTCGAGCTCACCGGCGCAGTGTCCGCGAGGCAGCAGCGCCAGCCCCACGCCGGCCAGCGCCGCGAGCCTCACGGCCTCGAGGTTGTTCACGGTCAATCGGCCGCGCACGGGCACGCGCACCTCCCCGCGCCGACCGACGAGATGCCAGGCCGAGTCCCTGACCCAGCTCGGGAAGAGGATCGTCTCGTGCGTGACGACGTCCCTCCCCCGACGCGGTGCTCCCCGTTGCTTCAAGTAGCCCGGGCTGGCGACCACGATGATCTCGACCGGACCGAGCGAGCGCCCCATCAGGGGTCCTTCCGGCTCCACCCCACCGCGCAGGGCCGCGTCATAACCCTCGTCGATCACGTTCACGTAGCGGTTGGTGAGATCCAGGTCGAGGTGGACCGCCGGGTACCTCGCGCTGAACGACAGCATCGCCTCGAAGGCTCGCGTGTCGAACTCGACGGGCGCCGTCACTCGCAGTCGTCCCTGAGGCTCGTCGAGCGTCGACGTCGCAGCGTGCTCGGCAGCCCGGAGCTCTTCGAACGCCGTCAGCGCTCGCTCGTGAAAGACCCGACCAGCGTCGGTGAGGCTCAGACGCCGGGTCGTCCGCTGGAGCAGCTCGATGCCGAGCTCCTCCTCCAACCGTGACACGCGCCGGCTGACCGTCGACTTCGGCAAGTCCAGCGCCCGCGCAGCCGCCGTGAAACTGCCCTCGAGCACCACCCGGCTGAGGATCAACGCGTCTTCGGGGTTCCAGTCGATTGTTC
>JBCCFW010000320.1:0-3183 GCA_039029535.1 Acidobacteriota bacterium | reverse complement strand
CGACTGCGACGACGACCCGGCCTGTCTCCCGCCTCCCGTCGAGGTCTGCGACAACACCATCGATGACGACGGCGACACCCTCGCCGACTGCGACGACCCCGACTGCGACGACGACCCGGCCTGCCTTCCGCCTCCCGTCGAGGTCTGTGACAACACCATCGATGACGACGGCGACACTCTCGCCGACTGCGACGACCCCGACTGCTCTGACGACCCGGCCTGTCTCCCGCCCCCCGTCGAGGTCTGCGACAACACCACCGATGACGACGGTGACACGCTCGCCGACTGCGACGACCCCGACTGCGTCGACGACCCAGCCTGCGAGCCCGTCCCCTGTCAGCTCGGAGACATCTGGCCGCCAGGTGTGAACGACGGCATCACGTTGGCCGACCTCGTGCACGGTCGGCGCAAGGCCCTGGGCTTCGAGGCCATCACGCCCGACGACATCGCCTGCGGCGACCTCCACCCCGGCACGTCGTCCTGCGAGGAGGGCCATCCGGCCCAGCGCTGGTGCGTCGAGGGGGATGGCAGCTTCGACGAGAACGACGTCGAGCTCATCCGCCTGCTCCATCTCCAGCTCGTGGAGCAGGGCTGCGAGGACTGTCCGCCCGGTCCGGAGGCTCGTGGGCCCCTGCCGCCGGGTGACGTCGCTCCGCGGGAGAACCCGGATGGAGTCGTCGACATCGGCGACGTGGTGCTGGCGCTCCAGGTTGCCGTGGGCCTCGTGCCGCCCACGCGCGAGGAAGTGCTCCAGCTCGATCTCTCGCCGACGGAAACCGAGGACACGACGACCATCGTGGTCGGCGACGGAGAAGTCGACATCGCCGACGTGGTCGTCGCGCTCCGTCAGTCGGTCGGTCTCATCTCACTGGCCTGGCCCGAGCGCAGCCTCTCCTTCGGAGTCGACGAGACGGACGCCTCCGCCGTCGGCGCGTCCCTCCGTCTCGAGAGCTGGCCATCCTGGGCAGCGGTCACCGAGATCGCGACCCCTTCGTGCGAGAACGACGGCGACGCCGCCGTCGACCGACTCGACGACGTGATCGCGCTGACCTGCGTCACCGACCCCGCCCCGCTCGCCGAGCCCGTCGAGCTCGTGGTCGTCAGCTACGAAGCGAGGGAGCCCGTCGACGCCGCGACGCTGGGCACGCAGCTCCGGCTCGTCGCGTCGGACCTCCGAGCAGTCATCGGTGAGTTGAGCCCTCGCTAGCTCGGACGCTGGCTCGGGTAGAGCTTCCACTGCAGCTCCTGCATGGCCTCCGGTGAAGACTCACGGACGCTCGGTCGATCGGCATGACGAGCGACCGTCTCGGCGATCCACGGGAAGCACTCGACGTCCTTCAGCAAGCCCGAATGACTCAGGTGATCCCACATGCAGGTGAGAGACACGTCGAGGTAGGAGAACGGCAGGTCGGTCCAGGCCGACGGCCCGTGACGCTCCAGCCAAGCCAGGCAGTGCTCGATGACCTCGCCGTGGCGATCGAAGAGACGCCCCCGAGACGCACCGCTGCGCTGGGAGAGGATGAGCTCGACCTCTGCTCCCATGATCGACGCAATCACGGAGAGGGTGTTGCGCTGCGGCACCTGAAGTGAGCCCAACCCGAGGCGATCGCCCGGGTCGTGGCGCTCCAGGAGGTAGCGGACAATCGCGTCCGACTCGACGACCCAGTTCTCTCCGTCTTCGAGCACGGGGACCCGCAAGATCGGGTTGCCACCGAAGTCGGCCGGGTCGGTCGAGAGCAGGTCGGGCACGTGCTCCCGCTCGTGGTCGAGCCCCAGCTCGGCCAGCACGATCACGACCTTGCGCGAGAAGTGAGACAGCGGCGTCAGGTAGAGCTTCACGTCCGATCCTCGAGGCACGAAGCCAGGGGCGCCCCGCCGTCCTGGCAGCAGGCTCGTGCCCTGGCTCGGACAGCGTACCCAGTAGCGGCGCTCGCTCACAGCAAGGGGCGCCGACCACGCCACGGCGAACGCTGAGCAGGGTCCTCCAGTGAGGCAGGTCGGCCGTGGTCGGGTCGGGCTCCGACGTCCTAGTGCCGGCGGCCATCGGGAGAGACGAGGAAGCTCCCATCGGCGAACACGATGTCGTGGCGGAAGTCCGTCGTCATGCCCACCGTCGGGCCGCTGACGACTCCGTCCTTGGCGAGGGACCGGATCACGTACGAGTCGCCGTCTGGCGTGGCCTCGTAGAGAAGCTCGCCTCCCCAGGCATCCCGTCTCGGGACCACCTCCAGGTAGGTCGGTTCGATCCAGGACGCCAGGGCTGCCACCGTCCTCGACCGCGCGCTCGGTGGATACCTCCGATGGTCGACCGCGTAGGACTCGACGGCCATGGCCACGTCGCGGATGTCGCTCGCCGTCCGTCTCTGCTTGTTGCGCTGCCACTTGCCGTAGCCGGTGGTGATGGCCACCACGACGGCCACGGCGAGCAGCAGCGCGAGGCAGGTCCCCTCGACCAGGTCGAGCCGTGGGGCCCGGAAGCACTTCCCGCCGAGCCTCCTCACCGATTGGAACGACCTCACTGTCCTTCCGGCATGACCGTGAAGCTCCCGCGCTCGAACACGACGTCGTGTCCGAAGTCCGTGGTCGGCACGTCTTCGACTTCCTCCTCATCGGGCAAGACGGTGGAGGGCGACTCTCCATCGGTCTCGGGAGTCAGCACTGGGTAGCTCCCGTGGTCGACCGCGTAAGACTCGACGGCGGTGGCCACCCTGCGGATGTCGCCCAGCGTCCTCTTCCGCTTGCCCCGTTGAATGGCATTGAGGAGGTTCGGCACAGCGATGGCGCCGATGAGGCCGGCGATGAGAGCGATGCCGAGCATCTCGGAGAGGCTGAGACAGTGACTTCGATGACGGCGCATTTGATGACTTCTAGCCCGGACCATTCATGAGTGTTCGTCGCGAGTGGCCGGAGACGCTAGCCGAGAAGGGCCGCTCGGGCCCTGGCCCGCTAAGTGACCCGAAGGGACACCGCCCACGTAGCATCGAGGCCCGCGGCTCAATTCGGTGGGAACCGGGGAATGAGAGCCGGAGGCGCACTTGACGGTGCGTTGAGGACCGAGAGGCGGAAGCACGCCCTTCGCAGGCAGCAGATCTGGTCACGCAGCAGGAGACTCATGAGTTGTCCGGAAACCAACAAATATAGTGGTGACAGATCCATATAGGAATAGATGCTGTGCAAGACACT
>JBCCFW010000319.1:0-3191 GCA_039029535.1 Acidobacteriota bacterium | reverse complement strand
TCGTGGACCAAGAGCGCCCACGTCGCTCCTCCTTCGGCACCCGGCGGGTCTTTCGCGCCCTGAGCACCTCACGGCTCGCTCGTGGACCAGAGCGTCCACGTCGCTCGCCCTTCGGCGCTCAGGACACGAAACTCCTCGCCGGCGTCCGTGGCGGGTGTCTCGTGAGATTCGGCACCTGGGGCCGTGAGGGGTACCATCGAAGACGCGCCGGCCCGACGGCCGGGGAGGACTGAGCATGATCCGCACGAGCCTCGTCGTCTTCGCTCTCACCATCGCCAGCGGTGCCTTCGCCGCCACGGGCGAGGTCCGCGTGCCCCGCGACATCGCCCGGAACCGGGCGGCGCCCATCGTCGCCCGCGCCTGCCTGATCGAGTTCGACGGTCGGACCATCGTTGGCGGGAGCTGCAACGTTCCGGTCTACCGCGAGCGCTGGGAAGGACCCGTGCTGGTGGTGCAGAACCTCTCCCACCGGACCATCTGGGTCTCCTACGTGTACGAGTCCATCGATGGCTTCGTGTACGAGAGCGCCTGCCAGGAGATCCCGGCGACCTCGGAGCGCGCCGTCACCGACCAGTCACTGGTCCCCGACGCCCGACGCCAGGTCCGCGTGAGCATGCTGCCCGGCACGGGCTACCACGCCCAGGGCCTGCGCTCGCGCTGCTCCGAAGTCCGCCGGCTCGTCGACGCCCCGCCCGAGTGGGTCGACGACCGCTGGTCCGCCGCCCAGGCTGAGCGGCCGGCCCTGGTGACCGGCTCCCTGTCGGACGAAGAGAACTAGAACGCTCGGGCGGCCGCTTGACAGTGTTCCGGGGCGGCACTATCGTTTGCCGCCCTCAGAGCGGGAATAGCTCAGTGGTAGAGCACAACCTTGCCAAGGTTGGGGTCGCGGGTTCAAATCCCGTTTCCCGCTCCAATTCCTCCCCCCCCGGCGCGAGCTGACACGACGTGCGAGCCTTCCGCGTCACGGCCCCCGGAGCCCTCGAGTTGGTCGAGCTCGAGCCGCCGACTCCCGGTCCCGGTGAGATCGTTCTTCAGGTCGAAGCGGCCCTCACTTGCGGCACCGACCTCAAGCTCTTCCGGCGCGGGCACCCCAAGATGCCCTTCCCGACCCGCATCGGGCACGAGTTCGCCGGGCGGGTGATCGCCGCCGGAGAGGGCGCGCGCTTCTCGGTGGGCGAGCCGGTCATGAGCGTGCACACCGCCCCCTGCGGTGACTGCTTCCTCTGCGAGGCCGACCAGGAGAACCTCTGCGACGAGGCCATGCGCTCGATGACCCTGGGGGGCTTCGCCGAGCAGCTCCTCCTTCCGGCTCCCGTCGTCGAGCGGAACGCCTTCCCCAAGCCCGACCACCTGCCCTACGAGCACGCGGCCTTCCTCGAGCCGCTGTCCTGCTGCGTCCAGGGCATCCAGGACATCGGCCTGCGGGCCGGCGAGACGGTGGTCGTCCTCGGCGCCGGCCCCATCGGGCTCTTCCACCAGCAGCTCGCCCGGGCCGCCGGCGCCTCCAAGGTCGTCATGGTCGGTCGACGCGAGCCTCGTCTCCAGGCCGCCCGGGACCTCGGCGCCGACCTCGTCATCGACGAGCAGGCCGGCTCGCGGGAGGAGACCGTCGCGGCCGTCCTCGACGCCACCGACGGCCGTGGTGCCGACGTCGTCATCGAGTGCGTCGGGCAGCCCGAGGGCTGGGAGCTGGCCATCGACTTCGCCCGCAAGGGCGGTCGGGTGCTCTGGTTCGGCGGCTGCAAGCCGGGCACCGAGGTGCGGGTGGACACGAAACGGGTCCACTACGACCAGATCACGCTCATGGGCATCTTCCACTTCGCGCCGCGGGCGGTGGCGGAGGCGCGGCGGCTCCTGGTGGAGGGCGAGCTCGACATCGCGGCCATGCTCTCCGGCACCATGCCGCTCGACGAGCTGCCGCAGGCCCTCGACCTGATCGGTCGTGGTGCCGGGGTGAAGTACGCTCTGCTGCCATGAGCGAGCCCCAGCCCTCCCGCGTCGTCTTCCTGCCCCCCCTCGCCCCCGAGAAGCTGGCCTACGCCTTGGCCCGCTACAGCAGGAGCGCCGACCCCGTCGAGGACAGCCTGGCCTGGGTCGACGAGCACTCCGAGGAGCGGTTCTGGGAGACCTTCTACTTCGACTACGGCCACGCCTCCATCGCCGACCTCGGCCACGTCGCGGCTTGCTTCGAGGGGCTCTCGGAGCTCGCCGCCATCGAGGTCCTGGACGAGCAGCTCTGGGACGGCCAGGCCCGCTCCACGCGCTACCAGGACTTCTCGACCACGGGGCAGGTCACGCCACCGGAGCTCGAGGGACACGCGCTCGAGTCAGCTTACCGAGAGCGCGTCGAGGAGATGGTCGCCACCTACCTGGAGGTCCACGACGCGGCGCGCGGCTGGCTCGAGAAGGAGCACCCGCGGCCCGACGACATGAAGAAGGGCCCGTACCGACGCAACATCGCCGCTCGGGCCTTCGACGTGGCGCGTGGCTTCCTGCCGCTGGCGATCCCCACCAGCGTCGGACAGGTCACCTCCATCCGCACGCTCGAGAAGCAGATCTCCCGCCTGCTCGCGTCGCCGCTGCGTGAGGTTCAGGAGCTGGGCGAGGCGCTCACCGAGGGCTGTCGCACGGAGACCTACGGGGGCGGCAAGCCACCGGCTCCGACCCTGGCCCGCCACGCTCGTCGCGACGCCTTCGCCGTGGAGCTGCGCGAGCGCGCCGTCGAGCTCGTGAACGAGCTGGCCGCCGACGTCGCCGAGCCGCCGCGTGAGGAGCGCACGGGCCTGGTCCGTCGTCGCTCGGCGCCGGTCGAGCTGCTCACCGGCCTGCTCTACGAGGCGAGCCGACTGACCTGGGACTCGCTGGCCGACCGTGTCGAGGACCTGGGGCCCGAGCGTCGCGGCGAGCTCATCGCCGACCTTCTCGGGCGACGCGGGCCTCACGACGAGATGCCGCGGGGCGCCCGGGCCGGACATCTCTTCGTCTACGAGATCGTCATGGACGTCGGCGGCTTCCGCGACATGCACCGTCACCGCCGCTGCCATCAGCACCTGCAGGAGTACGACCTCGACGCGGCCTGCAGCCTCCCGCCGCTGGCGGAGGAGATCGGCCTCGTCGATCGCTGTCGCGAGGAGCACGCCAAGTCGGTGGCCCTGGCCCGCGAGATCGCGACGGCGTTCTCGCCTCGCGTG
>JBCCFW010000318.1:0-3225 GCA_039029535.1 Acidobacteriota bacterium | reverse complement strand
GTGGTCGACGGTGGCATCGTCAACTTCGCCTTCGTCGACCCCAGCCACGTCGTATGGGTCGGCATCCACGACGTCGTGGTTGTGGGTGGCTCCATCACCTGCTACGACGACACCGGTGCCGTGCTCCTCGAGGTCGACATCCCGCGTGGCTCCGACAACGAGCAGCAGGCCATCGTCCTCGACGTCCCCGGCATCGCCGTCATCGATGTCCGGCTCGAGGGCAGCGGCGCCATCACCAACGTCACCTGCCAGTAGGTCACGGGAACGCTCAGACCGCCGAATTCGCCTTCATCAGCGTCCCTTTCAGGGCTGAGCCCACTCGCAGCCTCCGGCATTCCGTTCCCTGATTGAGCTGCACTTTCAGGATCGGCCACGGCGCCCGTCTCCTCCGGGAGGCGGGCGCCGAACTTTTTTGACGTTTTTTCCGACGATCGCTCCTCGGTTCTGCGCATTGGTAGTTGAGAGGACGAGTCACCGGCCCCTCCGACGGTGCTGAGGACGCGTCGAAAGGAGTTGCACCATGAAGAACATCGAAAGTCAGCCAGTCATCGAGACGTCACCGGCGGAGGGCGGTGCCGTTGCGACCGCGTCGCGCCAGGACCTCCTCCTCACGGGGATCGCCTTCACGCTCCTCGCCGTCCTGTCGGTCGGCGTCATGCTCCCGCTCATCCAGGCCCCCGAGCGGATCGGCCTGTCCGCGCCGAGCCCCATCGAGGCGCCGTCCGAGAAGGTCGACGCCACCGAGCTCACCGACGTCCTGACGAACGCCGGCTCCCGTGACTTCCCGCGCCCGGCCGTGCAGCCCCTCTACGAAGAGGTCGTGATCCCGCTGGTCGCCAGCGAAGTCACCACCGAGAAGGTCCTGTCGGCCACCACGCCGGGTCAGGGCTGATCGAGTCCGACGGGCCCGGACGACCGGCAGGGTGACCGGTCGGGACGGGGTCTTGCGACGGCAGTCGTCCGTCTCCTGGAGAGGAGACCTTCAGGCTCGCCAACGCATCACTGAGGCCCGTCAGCCATCGACTCCGTCCTGCCGCAGGCCATGACGCCCACCAGTCGAGTCATGGCTTCGCGCGACCAACTCCCTTCCGCAGCACGACGGCCGGATCGGAGTGACCGGTGCGCCGAAGGAGCTCGACCAGCTCGTCCTCCGGGGCCACGGCGAGGCTCATCGTCATTCCGTGGAGCCGGCCGAACAGACGCCGCGTGACCTCACCGACGCCATCCCGGATCTTCTCGGCCACGGCGCCTGTCCGTTCGAGGCATGCGAGCAACGGCTGGAGGGTGTCGAGCCTCGAGGGAGGATCACCACCGCGCTCCCACGCCTCACGAGCGACCTGGCCGCCCAGCACCGACCGCAGGTAGTTGAGCCGCCACCACAGCTCCGCGTCGCTCACCCCTCGCTCGAGTCGGTGCATCAAGCCCTCCACCGCGGCCTGCAGCTCGTACTCGGCCTGACCGAACCAGGCCTGGATCAACCCGTCGACGAAGCGCCCTCCCCTGTCGACCGCCGGCCAGACCGAGTCGAGCGGTCCTTGCTTCAGGAGCGGGAGCGCGTGCTCTGGCAGGACGAAGATGTCGGTGTAGTGCATCTCCTTGGGATCGAAGAAGAGATACCAACAGGTACCGCAGGCCGTGCAGGCGACGAGGGGTCCCTCACGGCCGGTCCGAACCCACGGGGGAGCCTCCGCGACCGGCTGCCAGGTGCTGGGGAGTCGGTGGATGTCGCTCCGGGTCACGAAACCAGTCGGGACCCGACAGTCGGGGCAGTCTCGTTCGTTGCTCACGGGTGAAGCCTACGACACGACGAAATCGTGAGGGACACGGTGGGTCGGGTGCGCATGACCTGCCGAAGACGGTTCGACCCGCATCGTGGAGGAACCGTTCTCTCAGGAGGTCCCACCATGCGCCCGCTCATCGTCTCGCTCCTGTTCATCTCACTGACGGCTCCGGCCTTGGCCCAGTACGACGCCGGCTACGATGGCCTGCTTCAGGACGCACTCGACCTGATCGAAGCCGGCAAGGTCATCCAGGCTCACGAGCTCATCGCCCTTTCAGAGGAGTCCCTCACCTTCTCCGACCTCCAGGCTCTCATCGAGCAAGATCCACTGCTCTCGGCCGCGATCCTCGACATCAACAACGAGGGCCGCTGCCAGATCATGGGCATCATCATGGAGGAGTCCGGCGACGAGATTAACCACCCAGAGGAGATCGCTGGCGGCCTGATCGACTGGACCGAGGTGATCGCTCGTGTCGACGCCCGATCGGTCCACGCCGTCTTCTCCGAGCAGCTCGCCGATGACGAGCTCTCCTTCGACGACCTCTTCGCAGCCGCAGCTTCCGACCCCTACGCCGCGTTCGCCAAGCTCGTTGTCGAGCAGCCGAGCATCGACTGGCTGGCCTTCCGTGCGCAGGTCCGGGACGACCCGTACTTCGCCTTCCTCGCCCACGGTGCGGTCGGCGGCGTGGTTGGTCTCGGTGACTTCGACAAGCTCATCGCCGCGGATCCCTTCGTCGCCCTCGCCAGCCTCCGGGTCGGGCTTCAGGTCAGCGACCTCGTCTCGCGTGTCGCGCACGACCTGAAGTCGAGCCAGGACCTCGTCTCCGTCTTCTCTCTCGTCGAGCAGGAGCCCCTGTCCGGTCTCGGCTACCTGCGGCTGTCGGTGCTCGTCGCCGATCAGCTCTCCTTCGACACCGCTGCTGCGACCCACCCCGTCGCCGCCTTCATCGCGCTCGGTCTCAACCAGCGCGTGTACTCCCACGGCGACGGGCTCTGGAACGAGGGCGGTGGCTACGTGCTCGGCGTGGACGACGGGGGTCGCATCGGCTTCGTCGGCTTCCACGACATCGGCAGCTCCACCGGTCGCACGGCCGGAGACCTCACGCGCATCGACGACCACGTCGTCACGACGACCTGGGCTGGCATCGGTGTCCACGGCCTCATCATCAGCGACACCCACAACCAGATCGGGCCGGCCGGCAGCGGCGTCGCCGACATCGATGGGGTCGCCGACATCGACGGGCTGGCCGCTCAGTTCGTGACGCGTGACGGCATCCACGCGGCGGACACGGTGCTGAGCTGGTCCGAAACCTACGAGCTCTCGGTCGTCGAGCCGCTCATCGGGCTGAACCTGCTGCGCGCGGACGTCGGTGCCCTGGTCGAAGGCTCGACCGGCGTGCGCTGCGTTCACTAGTCCGGACCAGACGCGGCATCCGGGTCCCGGG
>JBCCFW010000317.1:0-3579 GCA_039029535.1 Acidobacteriota bacterium | reverse complement strand
GAGCCGGCGCGGCGGCCGCCGGGGCCGGAGCGGCCGACGACAGGGGCCCGTCATCCGAGGAGCCGAAGGGATCGTCGGAGGCCGGCGCCGCAGCGGGCTGCTCGGCGGTGCCGAAGGGATCGTCGTCCGAGGCACCGAAGGGGTCGTCAGAGGCCGGCGCTGGAGCCGGCGCCTCGTCGGAAGAGCCGAAGGGATCGTCGGAGGCTGGCGCCGCCGGCTCGGGGGCCGGGGCCTGCGGCAACGCGTGCGTCGAGTTGCCGACGTCCTCGACCGGCTCGGCCTTGGGAGCCGGTGCGACCGGCTCAGCCAGGGACTCACCGCTCCCCGCGCCTCCCAGCGCGAGGATCTCCTTCACGGTGCTGACGAGGTTCTCGGGCTCGAAGGGCTTGGTGATGAAGCCGTCGGCGCCCGCCTCGCGGGCCCGGTCTTCGTCCCAGGGCTCGAAGGTGCCGCGCAAGAGCATGACCGGCGTGTCCTTGAGCGAATCGTCACCCTTGATGCGCTGGCAGAGGTCGTAGCCATCGAGCTTGGGCATGAGGATGTCACAGAGGATGACGCCGGGACGGATGGCCTCCGGACCCGACAGCAGCGCCCAGGCGCCCTCACCGTCCTCCGCGCACTGAACGTCGAAACCCTCATCACCGAGAGTCGCGGTCGCACGACGACGGATCGTCGGGCTGTCATCCGCGACGAGGATCGACACCATGTCTTCAGACCCCTGCTAGGACTCGGCGGGTGGCGACCACGGCCCTTGACGGCGAGCCGGGACTCGCACCGACCCACCCCGTTGGTCGTGAGTCATCATGCCACGTCGGCTCCTCACCGGTGAAGCCGACGGGACCGCCGCAACAGCGTGTTGACCGGAGTCTCCGAGATCGGTCCCCCGGCTCCCGCGGTGGCGAAGAAGCGCTTGATCCGACCAAGCTCGGCCGGCCGGAGCGAGGCGACGCCGTCGAGCCAGCGTCGGGCCCAGGCCTCGACCGCCTCCCCGAGCTCCGGCGGCGGGGGCAGTCGGCTCGCGAAGCCACAGGCCCAGGCCTCCTCTCCGCCGAGCCGTCGGCCCGAGGCCAGGAGTCCGGCGGCCCTCCCCGTCCCCAGCCGCTCGGGGAGCCGACGCGTGCCGCCCCAGCCGGTGACGAGGCCGAGGCGGATGCCCGGGTGCGCGAAGCAGGCGCGCTCGGTGCAGGCCACGAGGTCGGTCGAGAGCACGAGGTCGAGGGCGCCCCCCATGCAGGGACCGTCGACGGCGGCGAGCACCAGCGCCGGCAAGGTCGCCACGCGTCGCATGAGGGTCTGCCCGGCGACGGCGAACGGCCCCGCGGCCAGCGGGTCGAGGGCGCCGATGTCCCGGAGATCGGCGCCGGCGGCGAAGGTCGGCTGCTCACCCGGCGCCGCGGTGAGGAGGACGACCCGCGAGCCGGCCTCCTCGACCTCGTCGAAGGCGTCGTGCAGGGCCTGCCGCAGCGAGGCACCGAGGGGGTTGCGACGCTCCGGGCGGAGTAGCTCCAGACGGGCGATTCCGTCGTCGTGGGAGACGGCCAGAACCGGAGCGTCGGTCACGGTCGTTCAGTCGCGCAGCAGCGAGCGGCCGATGACGAGCTGCTGGATCTGGCTGCTGCCCTCGTAGATCGTGGTGACCCGGACGTCGCGGTGCATCCGCTCGACGAGGTACTCGCGGCTGTAGCCGTTGCCCCCGTGCACCTGAACGGCCTGGTCGCAGATCCACTTGGCGTTCTCGGTGCAGGTCAGCTTGGCCATCGACGCGCGCTCGGGCGCGAGCCGACCGGCTGCCGAGTCGGCCGCCGCGGCGTGCAGCAGCACCCGCGAGGCCTCCTGGCGGAGACGCATGTCGGCGAGCATCCATTGGATGGCCTGGTAGTCGCCGATGGGACGACCGAAAGCCTTGCGCTCCTTGGCGTAGGACGCCGAGGCCTCCAGGGCGCCCTCGGCCATCCCCACCGCCTGCGCGGAGATGCCGAGGCGACCCCGGTCGAGAGAGCCGAGCGCGACCTTCATGCCCTGACCGACCTCGCCCAGGCGCTGGTCGTCGGGAACCCTCACGCCGTCGAGGGTGATCATCGCGGTCTTGCTCGCGCGCAGGCCCATCTTGTCCTCGTAGCGAGCGATGGACAGGCCGGGCGCCGAGGCCTCGACGATGAACGACGTGATGTCCTTCGGCCCCTCGCCGGAGCGGGCCATGACCACGTAAACCTCGGCGGCGCCGGCGTTGGTCACCCAGGCCTTGGTGCCGTCGAGGATCCAGTCGTCGCCGTCACGCTTGGCGGTGCTGACCATGGCCTTGGCGTCGGAGCCCGAGCCCGGCTCGGTGAGCATGAAGCCACCGAGGCACTCACCGCTGGCGAGCCGCCGCAGGAAGCGCTCGCGCTGGTCGTCGTTGCCGAAGCGATGGATGGGCTGAGCACAGACGCTGTTGGTGACCGACAGGGTCACGGCCGTCGAGGGACAGACCCGGGCGATCTCCTCGAGCACCAGGCAGTAGCTGATGGGGTCGAGCCCCGAGCCACCCCACTCCTCCGGGACGACCATCCCGCAGAAGCCGAGCTCGGCCGCCTGCTCGAGCACCTCGGTCGGGAAGCGACCTTCGGCGTCACGCTCGAGGACGCCGGGCGCGATTTCGTTCTCGGCGAACTCGCGGGCCAGCTCACGAACGGCGAGCTGGTCCTCGTCGAAGCCGAAGTCGAGGCCGCCGCTCGTGCCCACGAGCTCAGGCGCGGGCGAGGACATCGGCCGCCAGCACGATCCGCTGGATCTCGCTGGTCCCTTCGTAGATCTCGGTGATGCGCGCGTCGCGGAAGTGACGCTCGACCGGGTAGTCCTTCACGTAGCCGTTGCCGCCGAAGACCTGGATGGCCTTGGTGGCCGCACGGTTGGCGACCTCGGAGGCATGGAGCTTCGCGACCGAGGCGGCCGCGGTCCAGCGCTGCTTCTTGTCGTGCTTGACCTGGTCCTTGGTCCAGCCGGCCTTCCAGGTGAGCAGCCGCGCGGACTCGACCTCGGTGGCCATGTCGGCGAGCATGAACTGGATGGCCTGGTGCTTGGAGATGGGCTTGCCGAAGGCCTCGCGCTCCTTCGAGTAGGCCAGCGCCGCCTCGAAGGACGCCCGACCGATGCCCACCGCCTGGGCGGCGATGCCGATGCGACCGGAGTCGAGGGTGCGCATGGCGATCTTGAAGCCGCTGCCCTCGTCACCGAGCCGGTTGGCGACGGGGATGCGGCAGTTGTCGAAGAAGTACTGGCAGGAGCCGCTGCAGCGGATGCCGAGCTTGTCGTCGTGCGGTCCGACCTCGAAGCCGGGCGTGCCCTTCTCGACCAGGAGCGCGATCACTCCCTTGTGTCCCGCCTCGCGATCGGTGGTCGCGTAGACGACGGAGAGGTCGGCGGCGACGCCGTTGGTCACCCAGTTCTTGGCGCCGTTGAGGACGTAGTGGTCGCCGTCGAGGGTGGCGACGCACTCGAGCGCCGCGGCGTCGGGGCCCGCGGCGCGGGCCCCCACGGGGGGGGGCCCCCGGCGACCACCCGGCCCCCCCGCGGGGGGGGGAATGTTAATATGATAGTAGG
>JBCCFW010000316.1:0-3637 GCA_039029535.1 Acidobacteriota bacterium | reverse complement strand
TTGCTGGCGAGGGTCGCCTGGGCCTTGGAGCCACAGCCGGCCTTGTTGCTGGCGAGGGTCGCCTGGGTCTTGGAGCAGCCAGCCTTGTTGCTGGCGAGGGTCGCCTGGGCCTTGGAGCCACAGCCGGCCTTGTTGCTGGCGAGGGTCGCCTGGGTCTTGGAGCAGCCAGCCTTGTTGCTGGCGAGGGTCGCCTGGGCCTTGGAGCCGCAGCCGGCCTTGGCCGACTTGGCACAGCTCGCCTTGGCGGCCTTGGAGCAGCCACCACCGTTGGAGGCGAGAGCGGCCTGGGCCTGGGTCTTGGAGCAGCCGACGCCGGTCATCTTGGCGAGGGCGACCTTGGAGGAGTCACAGCCCTTGTCCGCCTTGGCGGTGAGGACGGCGACCTTCACGTCGTGGTTGTACTGGGCGAGACGCTCAGCGGACTTGGAGCAGCCGGCGACGGCGTTCGTGCGGACCTGGGCGACACCCAGCTCCTGCTCGAGCGTGGCGACCTTGGCCGCGGAGCTCTTGCAGCCCATGGCGGCGTGGACGTGCGCCTGCATGAGCTGAGTCTTGACGGCGGCCTTCTGAGCTTCACAGGCCATCGCCGAGCCGGCCGCGAAGGCCAGCGTCAGCGCGAGGAGAGGTAGGAGACGGCGACAACATTTCATGGCGTTGTTCCTCTTGGGCGCCCGTGCCCCGGGTCCCGACTGAGCCGGGGTCGACGGTCTGAGCGCGTGAAACCGGCGTTTGGTTCTCGAAAATCATGGCATGACAGCAAGCCCGCTGCCCACTCAGGGAGGCCCATTGTCAGTCACCATTTCGTCACGGCCTGGCGGTTCGTGACGGCCTGTCGTGAGAACGCGATTTTCGCGCATCTCAGGCCCTTTTTGAACCCCCGCCTGCCCGCGTTCGTCACGGTGACGTGACACGCCTGCTCGGCGTCCTTCTTCGAGCACGGGAGCGGGTGTTACGGTTCCCTTGCTCGGGCACTCGATGAGGTCCGGGCCAGCCCGGTCCCCCACCGGAGATCTCTCATGCGCCTGAACGTCTCGTCCTGCGTCGTCCTGTCCCTCCTGCTGATGCTCGGCAGCGCCCCGAGCTCCCTCGCGAAGAAGCGTCTCGAAGACACCCAGGCGACGACGGGCAGCAAGCGCATCGGCTTCGCCGCCCGTCAGTGGCTGGTGGTCGACCTCGATGTCCAGGGCGTGACGGTCGACCGCCTCAAGCTCCACCCGCCGGGCCGGGTCCGCGGTCTCTTCACCAAGCACGACGAGGCCAACCGCGCGAAGATCGCGGTCACCAACCGCACCGACCGTCGCATCCAGCCGTCGGTGGCCATCGCCGTCTTCGACGAGGAGGGCTACCTCCTCGCGGCCGCCAATACCGGACCGTCGCTGACCTCGCTCAGACCCGGCGTCACCAGCGAGATGGACCTGCACTTCGGCGGTGTCTTCCGGCACCTGGAAGACGGCGCGTTCATCTACCTGTCGCTCGAGTACTGAGGGCTCGAGACTGGCGGCGTTCGGGAGTGAATCCCGACGCGCCTTGGCACCGTCCAGTCAGCCGGCGCGGCGGAGGACGGCCGCTCCCACGGTCGCCACCGACGCGGCCAGCAGGATCAGGCCCCACTCGGGCAGGGTGGGGATGGGAGACGGCGGCGTTGGCCCGGCGAACACGTAGGCCGAGCCCGAGTCGTCTCCATCGTCATCGTTCCCGGACGAGCCGACGACGAGGGTCAGGCCGGACAGACCGACGCTCGCTCCGAAGCGGTCGGAGTCTCCGGGGTCGCTGGCGAGGAGCTTGTCCAGCTGCCCCCAGGCTCCCGTCCCTCCCTCATCCCGGCCGAAGACGTACACCGCGCCGGCGGCGTCGGCACCCTCGTCCTCCTCGTGGGCTCCGCAGGCCACCCAGTCGCCGGACACCGCGACGCTGACGCCGAAGATGTCGGCGGCCTCCCCATCGCTGGCGACGAGCTTGGCCACCTCGCCCCAGGCGTCCGCTCCCCCCTCGTCGCGCTCGTAGACGTAGGCAGCACCGACCGAGCCGTTGATGGGGCTGGCGGCACCACAGACCACCGTGTCGCCCGAGGCGGCGACGCTGAAGCCGAACTCCTCGTTGGGCATGCCGTCGCTGGCGGTGAGCTTGGCCACCTGACCCCAGGCATCGGCTCCCCCCACGTCCCGCCCGAAGACGTAGGCCGCACCGGTCACCCCATCGTCGTTGTTGGCCCCACAGACCACGATGTCATCCGACACCGCGACGCTGTAGCCGAACTGGTCACCGGCAGCGGCGTCATCCGCCGTGAGCTTGGCCACCTGACCCCACGCATCGGCACCTCCGTGATCCCGGCCGAAGACGTAGGCCGAGCCGGACCGAGCCCCGGCATCGCCGTTGCGGTGAGCCCCGCAGACCACGAGGTCACCCGACACCGAGACGCGGCGCCCGAACTGGTCGCCGGCGGCCGCATCGCCCGCGGTGAGCTTGGCCACCTGCCCCCAGGCTCCCGCCCCACCGTGGTCCCGCTGAAAGACGTAGGCGGATCCGGACCGATCGCCGTCGTCGTCGTCGAACTGGGCCCCACAGACCACGGTGTCACCCGACACCGAGACCGAGATTCCGAAGAGGTCGGCCGCCGCGGCATCGCTCGCGGTGAGCTTGGCCACCTGGCCCCACGCGTCAGGCCCGCCCTCGTTCCGCTCGAAGACATGGGTCGCACCCGTCCCATCGGCCCCCGGGGCACCGCAGACCACCGTGTCGCCCGACGCCGCGACGGCATCGCCGAAGAAGGCGGAGGCCATCGGGTCGCCGGCGATGAGCTTGGTCACCTCCGTCCAGGTCGGATCGATGGTCACCGGGTACACCGCGTCGGCGTCGTCCACCGACAGTCGGATCCTCGCGTCGGAGCCGGTGTCACGCAGCTCCATGACGCTCGGCAGCTCCCGGCCCGTCGCGTCCCAGGTCAGTAGCCCGGCGTAGCGCAGGACGGCTCGACCGTCGTCGTCTCGGAAGGTCAGCCGGTCGCCGGACAGCTCGGGCGTCAGGTCACCGGCCAGGCCCATCTCGACGACCAGCTCGCCTTCCTCGCCATGCGGTCGTCTCGGGATCGTGAAGCCCTGCTCGAGACCCTCCCGACGGTTCACGTACCACTCGGTCAGCCCCTCGTGCCGGTACTCGACCCGGTCGTCCTCATCGTCCTCACTGGTGACGACCGGCCGCGTCGGCATCAGCACCGCGAGCTGGTCGTCACGCCCCCACGCCAGGAGACGCTGGCTCACCTGCCAGGCCGCGTCGGTCCGAGGCGTCAGCGCCACGCCCCCGCCGTCGAGGGTGGCGCGGATCCGGTGAGCTGGGCTGGTCGCCACGAAGGCCCCGTCCGAGCCGCTCGCGAACCGCAAGGCTTCGGCCTCGAGCTGCGTGAGGATCCGACCACGCGCCGTCGGGCCAAGCGGCTCGAAACCGGTCGGTGCGGCGTGGCCGAGTGGAGCGAGGAGAAGGAGGGAAAGGCCGAAGCGAAGGGTGGCTGCCGACATGGAGGGCTCCTGGGCTCCGCTCTCGCCGTGACCAAAGACCTCCCGTTGGGCACCACGTCACGGAGCCAGTCACGTGGAAGAACGGCAGAGACTACGCGCCGCTCCCGGACCGACTCAACTCCTCC
>JBCCFW010000315.1:0-3657 GCA_039029535.1 Acidobacteriota bacterium | reverse complement strand
GGTGTCATCACCGGCGACGGTCATCTCATCGTCACCTCGAACCAAATCATCGACTTCGCCGGCACGGTCGAGGACTTCGAGCTCCAAGGCGGCAACAACACCCTGTCCCAGGACCTGGTCATCCTCGACAACTTGATGATTCCGAGCGTCGCCAACGTGAGCGGTGCCGGCGAGTTCCATCTGGACGGCGACTTCTTGCTGGACGTCCACGCACCGAACGTGACGGTGCGCCTGGTGGGTGACGGCGACCAGACGATCTCGGGGTCGGAGACGGGGAGGCTCCGGAACCTGCACGTGGACAAGCCGGGCGGGAACGTGATCTTGCCGGCCGACATGGACATGAGCGCGGGCACGCTGTCCGGTGATGGTGTCATCACCGGGGCCGGTCACCTCGTCGTCACTTCGAACCAGATCATGGACTTCGCCGGAACGGTCGAGGACTTCGAGCTCGTGGCGGGCAACAACACCCTGTCCCAGGACCTGGTCGTTCTCGGTAACTTGATGATTCCGAGCGTCGCCAACGTGAGCGGTGCCGGCGAGTTCCGTCTGGACGGCGACTTCTTGCTGGACGTGCACGCACCGAACGTGACGGTGCGCCTGGTGGGTGACGGCGACCAGACGATCTCGGGGTCGGAGACGGGGAGGCTTCGGAACCTGCACGTGGACAAGCCGAGTGGCAACGTGATCTTGCCGGCCGACATGGACATGAGCGCGGGCACGCTGTCCGGTGACGGTGTCATCACGGGCGCTGGTCACTTGATCGTCACGACGAGCCACACGGTCGACTTCGCCGGCACGGTCGAGGACTTCGAGCTCCAGGGCGGCAACAACACCCTGTCTCAGGACCTGGTCATCCTCGGTAACTTGATGATTCCGAGCGTCGCCAACGTGAGCGGTGCCGGCCAATTCCGCGTCCACGGCGACGTCGCCACCGAGGTTCTCCTGCCGCTGGCTCCGGTCGCTCTGGTCGGCGATGGTGACCAAGCCTTCACCGGCGCCGGCCAGGCTCGGAACCTCGTCATCGCCAAGCCTTCGGGCATCGTGGACTTCAGCGTCTTCAACCAGACCTTCACCAGCGTGACGGTCACCGAGGGTACCTGGAGCGTCCAGAACGAGTTCCTCACCGCGGGCACCTTCACGGCCGACGGCGGGACCATCGGCGGCAACGGCCAGCTCACCGGCAACGTGACCATCATGGACGGCGGCGGTCTCGCCCCGGGCGACTCGCCCGGCGCGCTTCAGATCGTCGGCAACCTGAGCCTCGAGCCCGGCAGCAGCTTCGTCGTGGACGTCGGGGGAGACATCGTCTCGGTCGATCACGACCTCCTCACCGTGCAGGGCGCGGTGACCATCGACGACGCCGAGCTCGACCTGCGGATCACCGGCGACACGACCATCCCGATCCTCGTCATCGGTCAGGACGGCGTCGACCCCATCGGTGGTGCGCTCTTCAGCGGTCTCGCCGAGGGCGGCTCCATTGCCGGCGGCACCATCAGCTACGCGGGTGGCGACGGCAACGACCTGGTTCTCTCGGACCTCAACGGTCCCGAGGCGAACTGCGACGACGGCATCGATGACAACCTCGACGGCAACACCGACTGCGCCGACGCGGCCTGCCCGCCCTGCCCGCCGGAGAGCGCCTGCAGCGACTCCGCCGACAACGACTTCGACCTGCTGACCGACTGTGACGACCCGGACTGCGCGGCCAACTCAGACTGCATTCCGGAGGATCTCTGTCGCGACGGGCTCGACGACGACGGCGACGGTCTCGTCGACTGCGACGATCCGGAGTGTGCAGCCGACGTCACCTGCATCCCCGAGCCGGTCTGTGACAACGACGTCGACGAGGACCTCGACGGGATGACCGACTGCGCCGACGACGACTGCGCGGACGAGGTCTTCTGCGACGAGTCGCAGAACTGCCTGAACGGCCTCGACGACGACGTCGACGGCCTGATCGACTGTGCCGATCCGGAGTGCAGTGCCGAGGTCGCCTGCGACGAGTCGCTCAACTGCACGGACGGCGTCGACAACGACGAGGACGGCAACACCGACTGCGCCGACAACGAGTGTGAGTTCGACCCGTCCTGCATCAACTTCATCAACGTGACCACCACTGCCGACGACCTGACGGCCGGCGACGGCGAGTGCTCGCTGCGTGAGGCCATCATCAACGCCAACATGGACGGCGAGCTCACCTCCGGCGACTGCGAGACGGGCGAGGGCGTGAACGTCGTCGCCGTGCCGGCGGGTCACTACGTGCTGACGATCGCCGGTGAGAACGAGAACCAGGCGGCGACCGGTGACCTGGACCTGCGGAGCAAGATCCGGGTCCGGGGTGCCGGCCCGGCCTTCACCATCATCGATGGCAACGGTCTCGACCGGGTCTTCGATCTCCTCGGCGGTCGCAACGAGATCAGCAACCTCACGATCACCGGCGGTCACGCGGTGGACGACAGCGTCGCCTGTGACAACTCCGGCCCGGCGGATCGGGGCGACGGCGGGGGCATCCGCAGCCGTTCCGGTGACTTCAACCACCTGGAGAACCTGCGGATCACGGGCAACGAGTCTCGTTGCAGCGGTGGTGGCCTCTCGGCGACCGGCAACGTGCTTTCGGGCTCGAACGTGGTGATCGACGGCAACGTCGCCGGCAAGCACGGCGGTGGCATCGACGGCTGGCGTCTGCTGACCGACACCAACGGCACGAACCGCCTCTTCAACTGGACGATCTCGAACAACACGGCTGCCGAGCGGGCTGGCGGCATCTTCCACAACAGCAACTGCTGTCCGTTCTCCTTCGAGGGCGCCACCATCACCGGCAACCACGCCGGTACCGAGGGTGGGGGTTTCTACCAGGAGAGCTTCGGCCTCACCTTCCGGGGCAGCATCATCGCCGGCAACACCTCCGGGGTCGCCGCGGACCAGGACGACTGCGCTCCCTTCAACGCGGTCGGTGCCTCTGCCAGCGTGCTCGGTCTCGACGGCGAGGCAGGTGGTTGCGTCGTCGGCGGTGCCTCCGTGGTCCCCGACGGTGGGATCGACACGGTCCTCGACCCGGTCCTGCGTGACAACGGCGGCATCCTGCCCTCGCACGCCCTGGTGGCGGGCAGCCCGGCCATCGACCTGCAAGGGCAGGAGGCCAACGGCAGCCGCTGCGGCACCGAGCTTTGGGAGACCGATGGCCGCGGCGCACTGCGTCCCCTCGACGACGGCGCCTGTGATGCCGGTGCGGTGGAGTTCGGCAGCTTCGCGGCCTGCGTCGACTGTGACGCCGACGGCGTGCCGAACGACCTCGACAACTGCCCGGACACCTTCAACCCGGGTCAGGTCGACCGCGACGGCGATGGCCTGGGCGATCCCTGTGACCCGAATGGGCCGCCGGAGATGGACTGCCAGGATGCGGGCGACGAGGACGGTGACGGCGACGTCGACTGTGCCGACGACGACTGCGCGACCTTCGCGGGCTGCATCGAGTCCGAGTGTGCGGACGGTCTCGACGACGAGGGTGACGGCGCCATCGACTGTGCCGACGTCGACTGTCTGCGAGACGCCGCCTGTGACGAGGCCGACACCGACGGTGACGGCGTCGTCAACGCCGAGGACAACTGCGCAGTCGTCGTCGGCACAGTCGACGTCGCCGTCACCGTCCTCGTCGCC
>JBCCFW010000314.1:0-3698 GCA_039029535.1 Acidobacteriota bacterium | reverse complement strand
GCTCGCCGAAGATGTCCGCCTCCGAGTGGAGGGCGAAGCCGCCCAGTCGCGCTCCCTCGGCCAGCAGTCCCTGGCCCAGGGTCAGCGTGTTCTCGGGCAGCTCGTCGAGCTCGCCGGTTTCACCGTCTTGAACCCAGGCCAGGTGCGGGCTGAGACCGATCTCGACCAGCACGTCCTTCATCCGCTGAAGACGTCCCTCCGACGCGAGCACCAGGCCCGCGCTGCCTCCGCGCTCCAGGTGCTGACGCAGCTCGTCGAGGAAGCCCTGGAGGTCGCCGCCGTGACGGGTGACCACGCGGCTCTCGAGGTCGAGACGGTCCTCTTCGACCGCGTCGGCCCAGGAGATGTCGGGCAGCAGCAGGTCGGCCTGGTCGATGGCCTCCGCGTGGACCTCGTCGTGATCGCGGAGGATGTCGCCGGGCGTCGGCAGGAAGGGGCGCAGCTCCTCGGGGCAGGCGGCCTCCAGCCGCTCGCGTCCGGCCCGAAGCTCGGCATCGACTTGATCCGGAAGCTCGCAGCAGCAGAGAGCACCGGGCAGGTGCTCGAGCACCGAGACGCCTTCCTGCTCCGACCAGCGCAGGGTCTCGAAGCCGGGGAAGCTGGCCTCGTCGTCGAGCGCCTCCAGCACCTGCTGGATGAGCGGCGGCGCCATGTCGAGGTGCGGATGCTCGCGGATGGAGCGCGCGAAGCGGTGAGCGACCGACGCGTCCGGTCCGGCCTCGCGCACGGCCCCCAGCACGACCCGGTCGACGTTGCCCACCGAACGCTGGGTCTCTGGATCGAAGTGCCGGATCTCGGTGACCTCGTCACCCCAGTACTCGACGCGCACCGGCTGCTCGGTGTCGGGCGGGAAGATGTCGAAGACCGAGCCCCTATGACTGAACTCACCCCAGGCCGCGACGAGATCGGCGTGGCTGTAGCCGGACTCGACGAGCCGCTCGGCGAGGTCGGCCGGCGCTTCCTCGTCGCCGACTCTCAGCTCGACCGCGGTGGTGCTGAGCTCCTTCGGCGAGGGCACCGGGAGCAGCAGCGAGCGGGCCGGGACGATCAGCAGTCGGAGGAGGTCCTCGTCACCACGCGGCACGCCGAGGCGCTCCAGGGTGGCGACACGCTCGCGCTGGACCTTGCCGTGGGCGCCGATGAGGGCGTACGGCTCGCCTTCCAGGGGCGGAAGGATCGAGACCTCGAAGGGTCGCTCCAACCAAGCGACCAGCGACTCGAGATCGCGCTCGAGAACGCGGGCGCGTCGGAGGTCGGGGGTGACGAGGACGAGATCACGCCCCAGCTCGGACGCGGCGAGGGCCAGGGCGAGCGGACCGAAGGGTCCGGCCGCGCCGTGGACACGGAGACCTCGCTGACCCTCGCGCAGGTGCGAGAGGGTCCAGGCGAAGGACTCGCTGCGGCGGAGCTCCTCGACTGCGGCCCGAAGCGGATGCACGCGCTACCCCGATCGAGCCGGCATGGCGAGCTCAGCCGCCGCCAGGAGGGCTCAGCCCTGCCTCTCGGAGGCGGAGAACATCTTCGAGAGCTCGAGCCAGTCCTTCACCTCGCCACCGGAGATGCCGTAGATGGCGACCGGGCACTCGGCGCAGTTGCCGGAGCTGTCGAAGCGCGCGGTCCCGAGGACGCCCGGGTACTCGAAGTTGAGCGAGCTCAGCGTCGAGGGAATGGCCGACGAGTAGGGGCCACCGGCGGCGTCGGTGCCGGCAGCGAGGGCGATGACCGTGTCGTAGCCGAAGGCCGCCCAGTAGCCGGGCTTGCTGCCGTGGGCTTGCTCGTAGGCGGCCACGAACTCGGTCTTGGTGGGGTTGGGCGGATCGTCGGCCTTTGTTGGATCCCACTGCGGCGCGACCCAGAAGACGTCGCCCGCCTCGGTGCCGGCGGCACTGATGAGCTCGGGGTGATGGAACGCCGAGGTCGTGAAAACCTCACCGCGGTACTCGATCGCGCGAAGGGCCTTGATGAGGGTGAGGATGTCCTGGCCCTGCGACACGACGAGGCAGCCGTCGCCCGGTCGGTTCTTGAGCTCGGCGACCAGCTCGGCAGCAGCCTCGTCGGTGATGCCCGGCTCGAAGTTCATCGAGCTCTCGACCGTGCCCTGGTGACGCTTGAAGGTCTGGGCGAACTCGGCCTTGTAGCCGCGACCGTAGTCGGAGAGCTCGGAGATCAGCACGAGGTCCTTGATGCGCGGGGTCATGTCCCGGCGCATGAACTGCGAGAGCCGGCCCGTCTCGGTGGTGTCGGTCGGGTGGTTGCGGAAGGCGTTCTCGAAGCCGCGGCCGGTGATCGTGGTGGGCGCCCAGGGAGAGATGAGGGCGACGTTGGACTCCGTCAGGGAGCGGTCGCGCTCGTCGCGGGCGCTCAGGCAGGTGATCATGGCGTCACCGCCCACGGGGCCGATGACCGCCAATGCCTTGCTCTCGATGGCCCGAGCGTACTCGGACAGGGCGCGCTCGGGATCGGAGCCATCGTCGGCGAACTCGAGCACGAGGGGGACCTCGCGGCCCTCGTTGACCTTGGCCAGGGCGAGGTCGATGCCCTTGCGAGCCTCGGAGCCGACGTGAGCCAGCCGACCGCTCTCGGGGAGGATGACGACCGCGCGGAAGTCTCCGGCGCAGGAGACGGTCAGCACGGCGAGAAGACAGGTCAGGGCGGGCAGCCACCGGGCGGTCATGGGGAGACTCCTTGGGCGTCGATTTCGGACGGGGAGAGGGCGGGATGTTAGCCGACCAGGGCGGCCCACGTCACGGCAATGGGCCCCGTGCGGGCGACCCCGGCGAGGGCCTCGCGCGCCCCTTGCCAGCCGGCCGTCTCTCTCCGAGAATCGGGTCATGCCGAAGAAGGGACGGGCCCAGGCCATCACGCCGGCGGAGTTCGCCGTGCTCGAGTCGCTCTGTGAACTGGGCGTGGGCACGGTGGCGGCCGTCCACGCGGCCCTCCCGGCCCAGAGGAGGGTGTCCTACAACACCGTCCTCACCCAGGTACGCTTCCTCCACGCCAAGGGCTTTCTCGAGCGGGAAGCCCTGGGGCGCGCCCACCTCTATCGCCCCAAGGTCAGCCTGGATCAAGCCCGGCGGAAGGCGTTGACGGAATTCCTGGGCGACTATTTCGGTGGCGACCGCGACGCGATGCTGGCGTTGCTCCGGGAGCCGTCGGGAAGCTGACGGCAGGCCGCGGTCCTCGGGCCCGCCGGCCTCGTCCTCCCCTGCTTCACCCTCTTCGGCCGCGATTTTTCTCAGTCAGCTTCCAGCCACCCTTCGGTTGCGAACGTCATGACTCCCGGCCCGCTCGCTTGCGCTTGGCCGGGAGCGCAACCACGGCCGGACGTCACCGACGTCCTCATCGCGTCACGCGCTGCTCGCGAATCGGCACCTGCCGATCCGCCGGTGGCGCAGTGGCTGGAATTCGCCTCATGACCAGCACCCCACGACCCCACGATCCCGCTTCCCCGACGCGTGTCGCCGCGCTCGCGCTCGGTCTCGCCCTCTCGATGTCGACTCTCGCCGACGCCGCCATCGAAGGGACGCAAGTCACCGAGATGCAGGGAGGCTCTGGAATGTTCTATCAGTTCGGCAAGAGCGTCTCGATCTCCGGTGATCAGGCCGCCATCGGCTCGAGCTTCGGCGGAGCCGTCTCCATCCGCGAACGCAACACCGGCGGCCCCGACGCCTGGGGAGAGGTCGCCAGCATCACGCATC
>JBCCFW010000313.1:0-3725 GCA_039029535.1 Acidobacteriota bacterium | reverse complement strand
CGCCACCTTTGGGCTCCTCCTGTTGGGAGCCCTGGTGCACCCGACGGGATCGTCCCTGGTCTGTCCGGACTGGCCGCTCTGCTTCGGCCAGGCCTTTCCGGCCATGAAGGGCAACATCGCCATCGAGCACGGACACCGGATGGCAGGCGCCACCATCGGGCTGTTGACCATCGCCCTCGTCATCGCCGGCTGGCGCCGACAGCGGGGTCTCGTGCTCCTGGCTCTCGTGCTCGTCATCACCCAGGGACTGCTCGGCGGCATCACCGTTCTCTACCGCCTGCCTCCGATGGTCTCGACCGCCCACCTCGCGATGGGGATGACGTTCTTCCTCGTGCTGCTCACCACCTGCGCTCGCCTCGGCGGCGCGGGAGGGGAGAGCACGGCTCCGGGACGCGGACTGGCGACGTGGCTCTTCGGCGCGGTCTTCTTCCAGATGGTCCTCGGCGGTCTCGTCCGACACCTGGGCGCCGGCTTCGCCTGCGGCAACAATCCCTTCACCTGCCACGGTGACCTCTGGCCGGTCCAGCCACCCGAGCAGCTCCAGATGTTCCACCGTGCCTGCGGTGCGCTCATCTTGCTTGCCGTGCTGGCCGCGACGCCTCGCTTGATCCGCGGCGCCAAGAGCGCCGGGCGGCCGCTGGCGCGCATGGCCGTGCTGGCCGCGCCGATCCTCGTCGTGGTGCAGGTCGCGCTGGGCATGCTGACGGTCATGACCAACGTCGCGGTCGCGCCCGTCGTGGCCCACACCGGGGGAGCCGCGCTCTTGCTCGGCTCTCTCTGGCTGGCGCGACTCTCGCTGTCGGAGGCGCCGACGTCGCGTGCGACCACCGAGACCTCCGTGCCGTCCTTCACCGAGCAGCCGGCATGAGCGCCCCCATGCAGTTCCTGCGCGACCTCGCGCTCCTCGCCAAGCCGCGCATCACCATGATGTCGGTGATGGTGGCCGCTGGTGCGGCCGGCCTGGCTCCGGGCACGCCCGAGCTGTCGTCCTTGCTTTGGGCCCTGCTCGGCATCGGTCTCATCGTCGGCGCGGCCAACGCCTGGAATCAGTATCTCGAGCGCGACGTCGACGCGAAGATGAACCGCACGCGGCAGCGCCCCCTCCCGCAGGGGCGTCTGGCGCCGGCGGTCGGTCTCGGCTTTGCCGTCGTGACGGCCGTGCTCGCGCTGGCGGTGCTCTGGCTGAAGGGCAACGCGATCACGGCCCTCGTCGGCCTGCTCGCCCTCATCAACTACGTCTTCGTCTACACGCCGCTCAAGCGACGAACCTCTTGGGCCCTTCACGTCGGCACGCTCTCCGGTGCGGCCCCCGTGCTCATGGGCTGGACGGCGATGACCGGTGGCTTCGAGGCCGCCGGACTCGTGCTCTTCTCGCTCATGGTCGTGTGGCAGCTCCCGCACTTCCTGGCCATCGCCCTGTTCCGTCAGGACGAGTACGCGGCGGCCGGCCTGGTCGTGGCGCCCCACGAGCACGGTGACGACGCGACCCGACGGGTGGCCGTGGCCTACGCGACGGCGCTGCTCCCGATCAGCCTGCTGCTCGTGCCGCTGCACGTGGCCGGCTGGGCCTACGCGGCGGTGGCCGTCGTGGTGAACCTCATGTTCATGGGCATGGGCGCCTCGGGTGTCATCAACTCCTCGGGCCGCCCCTGGGCGCGACGTTTCTTCGCCGCCTCGCTGGTCTACCCGGTGGGGATCGTCCTCGCCTTCCTCGCGGACCTCGCGATCTCGTGAGCGACGCGCCGGCCCTCACCGTCGAGGGCCTGGTTCACTCCTACGGTGAGCGCGAGGTCCTGCGCGGGCTCTCCTTCTCGCTGAAGCCCGGTGAGGTCTTCGGGCTGCTCGGACCCAACGGCAGCGGCAAGTCGACCGTCTTCGCCGTGCTGGCCGGGCTCCTCCCGTGTCAGGGAGGGAGCGCGACCTGGCGAGGTCGGTCGCTGCTCGACTCCTCGGCGGTTCACGAAGAGCTCGGTGTCGTCTTCCAGACGCCGAGCCTCGATCCGAAGCTGACCGCTCGGGCGAACCTGCTCCTCTGCGCACGTCTGCACGGTCTCTTCGGCAAGCCCGCCCGCGAGCGCGCCGACGCCGAGCTGGCCGCGGTCGGGCTCTCGGGTCGGGCCGACGAGCTGGTCGGCACCTACTCGGGCGGGATGACCCGTCGACTCGACCTCGCCCGCGCGCTGCTGACCACGCCACGGCTGCTGCTCATGGACGAGCCGACCTCCGGGCTCGACGCCGCGTCGACGCGAGACTTCTGGGAGCGGCTCGAGGAGCGTCAGGCCCGCGAGGATCTCAGCATCCTCGTCGCTACCCATCGTCCCGACGAGGCGGAGCGCTGTCATCGTCTGGCGGTGCTCGCCGGTGGCACGGTCGAGCGCGTGGCCCGACCCGACGAGCTGTCGGCCCTAGTGGGAGGCGACATCGTCACGGTGAAGGGCGGCGATCCCGAGTCCTTGAAGACGGAGGTCGCCGAGCGCTTCGACTTCGACGCCTGGACCACCGGTGACGAGCTGCACCTGCTCACCGACCGCGGTCACGAGCAGGTCCCGCGCATCGTCGAGGCCTTGGGCACCGGCCGACTCGAGTCGGTGAGCCTGCGGAGCCCGACCCTGGCCGACGCGTTCTTGAAGATCGTCGGCACCCGCCTCGACGTCGATCTCGATCCCCCGAAGGAGCAGCGCCGCGGGCCGCCCTTCCGGAGACGACGCGCGTGACGGCCTGGCAGCGCAACTGGGGCACCTTCTCGTGTCTCTACCTGCGGGAGATGCTCCGGCTCGGACGCGAGCGGATGCGCTGGGCGGGCGCCTTCGCTCAACCCCTGCTGTTCTGGTTCATCATCGGCTCGGGGATGGCCGAGAGCTTCCGCATCCAGGGCGCGGAAGGCGTGTCGGCGTTGCAGTACTTCTTCCCCGGGATCCTCGTCATGATCGTGCTGTTCACCAGCATCTTCACGACGATCTCGGTGGTGGAAGACCGTCAGCAGGGCTTCTTGCAGGGCGTGCTCGCCGGCCCCGGTTCGCGGCTCGCGCTGGTGCTCGGCAAGGTCTGCGGCGTGACCACGCTGGTGTTCATCCAGGTCGGCGTGTTCGTGCTCATGGCGCCGCTCATCGACCTGCCCCTGGCCGAGATCGCCTGGGCGCGTCTCGTCCCCGTCGTGCTGCTCGCGTCGGTGGGGCTGACCGCGATGAATTTCACGCTCGCCTGGGTTCTCGACTCGGTGCAGTCGTACCACGCGGTCATGAGCGTCGTGCTCATCCCGACGTGGTTCCTGTCGGGGGCGCTGTTCCCGCCGCCGCACTCGTGGCTGCGCAACATCATGATCCTCAACCCGGTGACTCATGCCGTCGACGGCGTGCGGGCGAGCCTCGACCCGACGGCCTTGGGTGTCATCGGCGTGCTCGGTCCGGTGGCCGGGAGCCTCATCGCCTTGAGCGTGTACTGCATCGCCATGCTCGCGCTGGCGAGCTGGACTTGCCGACGGAGGGCCGCGTGAGCCGCAAGCCCGTTCGACCGGACGACTCCGAGAGCACCGACGCTCGTCCCTTCTACCGCAACCCGTGGTTCTGGGCGGGGGTGATCGGCATCGCGGCGGTGACCTGCGTCCGCCCGTTCATGGTCCGGGTCCCGCCGCCGCCACCTCCCGGGAGCCCGGTCGCCGTCTTTGCTGCGACCGATCCGGCCGGCGCCGCAGTGGATCTCGCGAGCTTGGCGGGGGAGACCTGGGT
>JBCCFW010000312.1:0-3737 GCA_039029535.1 Acidobacteriota bacterium | reverse complement strand
TGTGAAGCAGCCCCTCGCGGATCGCATCCTCGTCACGCCAGGTCTCCTCGTTGGCGTGCTGCAGGGCGCTGATCGAGAGTCCGCTCGTGCGGCAGCGTTCGAGCAGCTCGTTGCCGGAGCGGAAGGGATGTGGGAGCTCGGTCGTGTCCTCGACGATGCGATCGTCGGCCGCGGCGCTCTCGTCGACCACGAAGCCGCCGCCCACCGAGTAGTAGATGCTCGAGGTCAGGGCTTCGTCGGCCTCGTCGATGGCGGTGAACAGGAGACCGTTGGGATGACCGGGGAGGCTCTTCCGCTTCTCGAAGACGAGATGGTCGTCGTAGCGGAACACGATGGACTGTCGACCGAGGAGGTCGAGGGTGCCCTCCTCGCAGGCGCGATCGAAGCGTGGTCCGATCGAGTCGGTGTCGACCGTGGCCGGGCGCTCGCCCATGAGCCCGAGGACCACCGCGCGGTCGCTGCCGTGGCCCTTGCCGGTGGCTCCGAGCGATCCGTAGAGCTCGCTTCGCACCGCTGCCACCTGGGGGAGCAGGCCGGCCGTCTCCAGGCTCTTGGCGAAGCGACGGGCCGCCCGCATGGGGCCCACCGCGTGGGAGCTGGACGGACCGATGCCGACCGTGAACATGTCGAAGACGGACAGAGCCACCGCGGATCACCTCGTGGCGGCATCATGTCAGGAGACTAGCCCGGATCCTTCGTGAGGGTCCGTCGCGAGTGGCCGGAAACGCTAGCCGAGAAGGGCGAACGTAGTCGTGAGGCCCCGGGGGCGCACTTCGACGGTGCGTTGAGGACCGAGGGACGAGTACGCCGTTCGCAGGCAGCGGATCTGGTCACGCAGCAGGAGACTCATGAATGATCCGGGCGGGACCGGAGTCGAGCCCCCCAGCTCGAGTCCGGTCTTCGCTTCAGCGTCTCGGGAGACTCACTCGCCGGGGTCTTCTCCCGGCCCGAGGCACTCGGAGACCTGACCGATGATGCCGTCGTACATCGGCTCGAGACGCACCGTGCCGCCAGTCCTGTCCACGGTGAGGAGGTAGGTCTCGGTCTCGCCGCCATGGATGGTGTCCGAGGGCACGATGGAGCCGAAGGAGAACGAGTTGGCCGTGATGAGCGGCATCATCGAGACCTGCATCATGTACTTGCCGGTCGGGACCGAAAGCGAGTGCGTGGCGATGCCGGGGAGGAGCTGGCCGAACTGCATCTGCGGCGTGGTCATGGTGAACCACTGCTGGACCACCTTGGCTCCCGTGACGCGGTTGACGAGTCCGATGAAGTAGCCCACCTGCGGCGTGGCGTAGGGAGACGGCTCCCGGGTGACGACCACTTGGAGCTCCACCGTGGGGAGCTCGGGGTTGAAGTCGCAGCCGACCACTCGGACGCCGTCGTTGTATCCCTTGGGGCAGATGGGATGGTTGGCGACCTGCGTCGGGCCACAGGGAGGAACCCCCAGGTCACGTCCCGCCGACTGGGGCGTGCAGGAACCCTCGAAGCGGCAGTGGCAGGTGATCGAACCGAGGCGCACTTGGCCCTCGGCGAGGGCGTTGTAGCAGTCCTGGAAGTGGGAGGGGAGGTTGGGGTCGTTGGACTGAGGGTCGTACCAGGTGTGGGCGATGTTCGGGGCGACGGTCGGCAGGAAGTCAGTCGTGCTGATCGGAACGTCGATGCTCCATCCCGTCGACAGGATGCTCAGCGCGACGCCGGGCGGCACGGGGCAGTCGGGGTCGCCGAGGCTGGGGTCGCCGGGGAAGGTCGGGATGTCGCGGAGACCGCCGCGTCCCGGTGCCGTCGGTGGCTTGCCACGGCCGGGAGCCGTGCCGGTCGAGGCGGGGCCCGCCGGGTCGGAGCCACCGGCCACCTCGGCGCCGTCCGGCGCCACGCCGCCCTTCGTGGGATCGAAAGGCTGCGTGAGGTCGATGCCGGCCTCGGCGGTAGTGGAGAGAGAGAGAGAAATGAGGACGAGCCCCGGAATGAGGCTCGAGAAGAGATGACGAGTGCTCACTTGTGACCTCCAGTCGTGCTGAGCGAGAGAAAGCGGCCGCGCTGGCCCCCGCTGAACAGAACGTGCGGCCAGCAGCGATCTCACGCTACCCATTCGAATCGACCGGTGATCAGTTTTGTGAGGAGACGCCGTGAGCCCGTTCGAGCGTCCCGAAGGCCGGACATGAGACGGGCCCGGAGCCACCGCGAACGGTGAGTCCGGGCCCGACGGGAATGGGGCGAGTCCGCTGCTCAGCGGCGCTGGCCCCGGCGGGAGAGGACGTCGGTGCGGCCACTGCGGCTGCGGTTGCCCTCACGCGGGTCGCTCACCCGGCTGCGGCCGCCACGGACCGAGCAGGCCAGGTCGGTGACCGCGCCCGAGCCGGTCAGCTCGATCTCGACGGTCTTGACCCCGCACTCGTTGATGGCGACCTGCTGCCAGCCGTTGTCGACGAGCTGGACCGCCGCCGCCACCGACGCGAGCAGCCCGCCGTCGTTGTCGTACACGCGGACGGTGGCACCGCCGAGGTCGTCGATGTCGAGCAGGCCGACCCAATCGAGCCGCTGGGGCACGTCGTAGACGAGGACCATCACGCCGCCGTCGACGTTGTCGTCGGGGCTGCAGTCGGAGCTCGGCTCGGACAGGATGAGCACGTCGTCGCGAGGAGCGTCGTTGCCGGGACCGGTGCCGGGCGTGGACAGGTCCTCGTCGTCGCAGGTCGGCGAGTTGCTGTCGAAGCTCATGACCGGCGTCGTGCCGCTGATCGAGAGACCCTGGAACTGCTCGTCCACGACCGTGCCGGCGTCGAGGCCGTCGAAGTCGTAGCTCTGACAGCCACCGCAGTCGGGATCTTCACAGTCGATGAGCCCGTCGCAGTCGTCGTCGACGCCGTTGAAGCAGTCGCTCTCGCGAGCCACCGTGGCGTAGAGCTCGAACTGGGTGAATTCGTCCTGGTCGGCGCGGTAGATGATCGTGGTGCCGTTGGGGCTGAAGCCGATCTCGCTTCGCACGCCGCCCCCGTTGACCAGCGGATCGTTGACCTTGACGGTCGGGCCACCGGCCACCGAGGCGAGGTAGAGCTCGACCACCGTGTCGGTGTCCTGGTCGGCGAGGTACAGCACGGACTGTCCGTCGTCGCTCAAGATCAGGGCGTCGTCCATGACGTCGCCGTCGGCGACCAGCGGATCGTTGAGCGTGCTCACCGAGCCTCCCTCGATCGCGCCCAGGTAGAGCTCCTGCACGTCGTTGGTGTCCTGGTCGGCCAGGTAGATGACGTTCGCGCTGTCGGGGGTGATGAGGAAGGGGGCGCCGTCGACGTCGCCTCCGGCGGTGAGTGGACCATTGATGGTCGCGATCGGGCCGCCGCCGATGGGCACCGAGTAGATCTCGTGTTGGTCGTTGACGGTGGCGTCGGCGACGAACACGACCCGGCTGCTGTCCGGGGTGATCTGGAAGAGGGCCAGGACGTCCGAGCCGGCGATCGGCGGGTCGTTCAGGCGAGTGACCGTGCCGCCACCGATGGGCACCGAGAAGATCTCGAAGACCAGGAACATGTTCGCGTCGGCCCGGAAGACGACGGTGCTGCCGTCGGGGCTGATCTGGAAGTCGGTCTCGACGTTGCCGAAGGTCGCCAGCGGATCGTTGAGCTTGGTCGAGCCGCCACCGGTGATCGGAGCGCTGTAGAGCTCACGCACGCCGGCGGTGTCCTGGTCGGCGCGGTAGACGACCATGGAGCCGTCCTGGCTGACCTGGAAGAACT
>JBCCFW010000311.1:0-3763 GCA_039029535.1 Acidobacteriota bacterium | reverse complement strand
CTCGCTCAGCCAGCTTTCCCCCTCGGTGAGCGCCGCGAGCGCGGCGGCCTGCATGGGACGACTCGCGCAGTAGACCTGATGGGCCTGCACCTTGCGGAGGGCGCTCATCGCTTCTTCCGGGCCGTGGGTCCAGCCGACGCGAGCACCCGCCAGCGCGTGGGACTTCGAGACCGAGTGCGTCGCCACGGCGCGGTGCCGGAGGTCGTCCCGCGACCAGGTCGGTGCGGGCTGCGGGTCGAGGTAGCAGAGACGTTCGTAGACCTCGTCGCAGAACACCCAGAGGTCGTGACGCTCGGCGACCCGCGCGATCGCCGAGAGAACGGCTTCGGAGGGCACGTGGCCGGTGGGGTTGTGCGGGCTGTTGAGGTAGATCGCCGTGGTGCGCTCGGTGACAGCGGCTTCGAGCAACGCCTCCGCGTCGAGGTCGTCCTCGTCGAGACGCGTGAAGAACGGGATCTCCACGGGGGTGGCGGACGCCGACGCGATGATGCCCCGGATGAGAGGCCAGTACGGGGAGGGGAGGAGCACCTCGTCACCCGGGTCGAGCAGGGCCTGGCAGGTGATCGAGAGCCCGACCGTCGCGCCCGACACGACCTGGACCTGCTTGCGCTCGACCGGAGCGTGGACGCCGAGACGCTCGACGATGGCGTCGAGCAAGGCCGGCTCGCCCTGCGGGAGCGCGTAGCGGTGCAGGCCGGGATGCGTCTCGGTGACGAGCGCCTCCGCGCGCGCGGCGGGCGGCGGCTCCCGCCAGCTGTCGCCGACGTGGAGCGGGAAGACGGGGCCGTCGTGAGTCGACGCCCGGCGCACCAGCGCCTGGAAGACGCTGTCCTTCAGTTGCTCGCCCCGTGAGGCGGTTCTCGGATGCCTCGGCATGGTGTCTGAGATTACCCTGCCACGCGATGCGCGTTTTGATCCCCTGCCTCATCCTCCTGTCGGCGGTCGGAGCGCCCGGCTTCAGCGCCGTGGCGCAGGAGCCCGCGCCGGCCGAAGGTGAGGCCACCGAAGCAGCGGCTCGGGCCCTCGCCGACCGCGTCCTGGAGGCCTGCGGAGGAAGCGACGGCTGGTGGCGCACGCAGCACGTGGCCTTCGACTACCTCGGCATGCGGACCTACTTCTGGGACCGCTACAACGACCTCCTGCGGATCGAGGTGCCCCGCCTGCAGATGACCCTCTTCCTCGAGCGGCAGACGGGGGTGACGCGGGGCTATCGAGCGGGACGAAAGCTCTCGGGCACGGCGCTCCTGCAGTGGACCTACGAGTACGAGCAGGCCTTCCTCACCGACGGTGACTGGATCCTGCTGCCGGTCCGGCTCCACGGCGACGACTGTCGCCTCCGCGCCCTCGGGCCGGGCGAGAACGGCCTGGAGCGTCTGGAGGTCGTCTTCTCCAAGGGCGGCAAGCGGCTGGCGCCGCCGCGCTATCACCTCGAGCTCGCGGCCAGCGGGCTCCCGGTGGCCTGGGCGCACTACGTCGACGAGCAGGCGGAGACGTCCTTGTTCACGCTGCCGCTCGAGCGGTGGCGACGTCGTGGGGGCGTGCTCATGCCGACCCTGCACGGCGCCCAGCACCGAGTTCGATCCCTGGGGTGCTCGGAGTTTCCCGACGACTGGTGGTTCCGCATCGAGCCGATGAGCCTGGACGACCTCGCCGGGCTCGTCGTGCCTCCGCCGCCGTCACCGGTGGCTGCCGGGCCGCTCGGTGGACGCTTGCTCTCGAGCGCGCGACCCGGTTGAGCGTCGACGGGACGAGATGAGCGATGATCGTCGTTGGCGAGTCGTCGACGACCGTTGGACGTGACAGGAGAGAACAGTGCCGTCGCAGGGATTTCGGGCCGGAGTGGGGGTGGTCATCGCGGGAGACGACGGCCGCGTGCTGGTCTTCGAACGCCAGCACCAACCCGGCGCGCATCAGTTCCCTCAGGGTGGTCTCGACCTGGACGAGGAGCCGGCCACCGGGGCCTTGCGTGAGCTGCACGAGGAGACCGGCCTGACCGCCGACGACGTCGAGCTCGTCGCCGAGCATCCCGAGTGGCTCACTTACGAGCTGCCCGAGCAGCATCGTCGGGGCCGCTGGCGTGGCCAGAGCCAGCGCTGGTACCTCTTCCGTCTCACCAGCTCCACCGAGCGCATCGACCTGTCGGGTCACGGAGAGGCCCCCGAGTTCAGGGGCTGGTCCTGGATGACCTTCGACGAGATCGTCGAGGGCACCATCGAATTCCGACGTGGGGTCTACCGTCGCCTGCAGGAGGAGTTCGAGATGCAGGTCGCGCCATCGCGCTGACGCCTGCCCGACCACTCCCTGACGCTTCCGTCGGTCGGCTTCGGCTCGGCCGTGCCTCGACGGTGCTCTGAAGCCTTCTCGAGGCTGGCACGTGGCTTGCCACGCTCGTCCCTCACGACGGCGGCCCGTGGCCCGCTGCGTTCGGCCGAGGTGTCATGGGGAAGCTGTCGCTGACGATGATCGTCAAGGACGACGCGGGGTTGCTCGTACGAGCCCTCGAGTCGGCCCGTCCCTTCGTCGACGAGATCTGCATCGTCGACACGGGCTCCACCGACGGAACCCGCGAGCTCGCGGAGAGTTGTGCGGACCGCTTCGCGCACCAACCCTTCGACGACGACTTCGCGAGCGTCCGCAACCGCTGCCTGTTGCTGGCGACCGGCGACTGGATCCTGGTCCTGGACGCCGACGAGCAGGTCTTCGCCGCGTCTCGCGATCTTCGCCAGGCGTTGGACCGACCCGGCGTGCTCGCCTACGAGCTCGCCATCCGCAACGCGCTGGGTGGGGGGCGCTTCGGCGTGCACCGGGCGCACCGCCTGTTCCGGCGGCGAGACGATCTCCGCTTCCAGGGACGCATCCACGAGCACGTCGGCGCCGACCTCCAGCGCATCGCGCGTGAGGAGTCGAGCTGGAGGGTCGAGACCCTCGGCTCGGTGCGGATCGAGCACCACGGCTACGACCCGCAGGTGAAGGACCAGCGCGCCAAGCGTGAGCGCAACCTGCGTCTCCTGCAGCGCGCGATCCAGGAAGACCCGGCGGACCCGTATCTCATCTACAAGCTCTCCCGCGAGCTGGCCCCGTCGGAGGCGGCGGAGTGGAAGCTCCTCGAGAGCGCCATGCTGCTGCTCGCCGAGAGCGAGACCCTGCGACGACGTCGTCCCTGGGCGGCCGAAGCCTTGTCGGTCGCCGCCATGGCCTGGGCGCGATCGGGAGAGGCCGAGCTCGCGCGCGAAGCGGCTCGTGAAGCGTTGGCCGCCGAGCCGGACCACCCGGTGGCCCGTTACGCCTTGGCCTGCGCCCAGCGGTCGGCGGGGCGGCTGGAAGAAGCTCGGCTGCTGCTGCGACAGGTCCTCTTCCTGCCACGACCGTCGCGGGGCTTCCACTACGACGACGAGTCGCACGACCTCCGCGTGCGGCTCTATCTCGCCGAGGTGTTGTTCGAGCTGGGCGACACCGACGGGGGACTGCAAGTCCTCGAGAACGCGTTGCGACGTCACGACGATCGTCCCGAGCCGCGTGTCGCCCTCGTCGAGGCCCTGGTCGCTGCCGGACGTGCGCAGGAGGGCCTGAGACGTGGGCTCGACTGGCTGCGTGAGGAGGCGGCCGGACCCTCGCTGCTGGCCGCCTGCGCGCAGGCGGCCGACCAACTCGGCCTCACGGGAGAGGCCCGGGCCTTGGGGGCGCGGGGCCCGCCCGCGGAGGCCCCGCGGTGTGCGCGCCCCCGCGCGCGCGGGTGGTGGGCTCCGGGGACGGCGGGGCGGCG
>JBCCFW010000310.1:0-3807 GCA_039029535.1 Acidobacteriota bacterium | reverse complement strand
CGCCGATCACGGTCAGAGCTTCGGCGAGCACGGCTACGGCGGTCCCGAGGGCAAGCACGGACGCCGGACCTACCAGTCCTGCCTGGCGGCGCCGCTCATCTTCTGGAGCCCGTCGCGGATCCCCGGCGGTCGCAAGATCGATTGGCCGGTGGCGCACGTCGACCTCTTCCCGACCCTGGCCGACCTGGCGGGCGTCACCCCCGAGCACTGGCCGGCCGACGTCGTCGGCGAGAACCTGGCCGAGGTCCTCCGCGAGCCCGACGTCGAGCCGCCCTGGGGTCAGCAGCGACGCATCCGCTACTCGATGGCCTTCGGTGGTGCGACCGGCAACACCTGGAACCTCTTCCGCTTCCTCCAGAACAAGAGGGTCAAGCAGGCGAACCCGCGCTATCTCGCCTCGCTCGAGGGGACCAACAAGCTCATCGTCGATCCGAAGGCGCCCAAGCAGTTCGAGCTCTACGACCTCAGCACCGACCCCGGCGAGTTCACGCCCTTGACGGGCTCGCGTCGGCAGGCGCAGGCGGCCCGGGTCACCAAGCTGCTCGAGTGGTACGAGGCCACGCGCACCATCCTCGCCCAGAAGAAGACGAGCAAGGCCGACCTCGAAGCGCTCAAGTCGCTGGGCTACGTGGACTGAGGCTCACTCTGAGCTCGTGCTGTCATGACGCTCATGACCATCAGACCGCCGAACTCGATCATCACGGTCCCGAGCAGGGTGTTCAGCACGCTGCTCTCCAGCCCGAAGCCTGATTCCTCGGCACCAGACAGGCTGACGATGACGATCACGAAGAGCGTCCATCCGATCACCAACCAGTTGACGAGTCGCTGATTCGGCAGCATCGCCAGAACGCTACGGGCCTGCTGGTCACCACTTGGTTCACCCATCAGTCTGCCTCCACGGAACGACGAGCCCGCTCAGCCCGCGTCCGTCTCTCGCAGCCGCGCGATGAGCGCGCTGCTGTCGTGGTCCTTCGGATCGCCGACGATGGCGATGCGTCCGCCGATCTCGGCCATGACGTCCCGCTCCGGCACCGTCTCCGGCGTGTAGTCCGTTCCCTTGCAGTGCACGTCTGGGCGCAGGGCTCGCAGCAGGGGGCGGACGTCCAGCTCGGGGAAGACCGTCACGTAGTCGATGCCCCGGAGGGCTGCCACCAGCTCGGCCCGCTCGTGCTCTGGTTGGAGGGGCCGATCCTCGCCCTTCAGCTCGCGCACCGACGCGTCGGCGTTGATGCCGACGACGAGGCGGTCGGCCTCCTGCGAGGCTGCCTGCAAGTAGCGGACGTGACCGACGTGGAGCAGGTCGAAGCAGCCGTTGGCGAAGGCGATGCTCCGTCCCTCCGCGCGGTCGGTCGCGAGGGCGTCGATGAGCTGGTCTCGGTCGAGGATGCTGGCCATCGTTCTTTCGTTCGTGTCGTTGAGAGCCGATGATAGCGGTCATGGCCCCGTCACCCCTTCCCGAGCTCGTGATTCCATGAGCGCCCGCGTCGCCGTCGTCGGCGGGGGACTGGTCGGGATGGCCACCGCGCATCGACTTCTCCTCGACCGACCCGAGCTCCGGGTGACCGTGCTCGAGAAGGAGGGCGCGCTCGCTCGTCACCAGTCTGGACGCAACTCCGGTGTCCTGCACTCCGGGCTCTACTACCGCCCTGGCTCGTTGAAGGCGAAGACCTGCCTGGCCGGGCGCGCGGCGATGACCGCCTTCTGCGAAGAGGAGGGGATCCCCCTCGATCGCTGTGGGAAGGTCGTGGTGGCCGTGACCGAGGCCGAGCTCGACCGGCTGGGCGGCTTGGCGGAGCGGGCCCGTGAGAACGGAGTGAGGGTCGAGCGGGTCGACTCGCGAGGCCTGTCCGAGATCGAGCCCGCTGCGGCCGGGCTCGCGGCCCTCCACGTGCCCGACGCTGCGGTGGTCGACTTCCCCGAGGCCTGTCGTCGGCTGGCCGAGCGCTTCGTCGAGAAGGGCGGAGAGATCCGACTGGGGGAGGGCTTGCACGGCCTGAAGCGAGAGGGGAAGACGCTCGTCCTGTCGACGGCTCGTGAGCGACTCGAGGTCGATTACCTCGTCAACTGTGCAGGTCTCTTCTCCGATCGCATCGCCCGCTGGGCCGGGCTGCGGCCGGAGGTCTCCATCCTCCCGTTCCGCGGCGAGTACCACGTGCTCACCGAGAGCGCCGCCGAGCTCTGCCGCGGTCTCATCTACCCGGTCCCCGACGAGCGCTTCCCCTTCCTCGGCGTCCACCTGACCCGCAGCGTCCACGGCGAGGTCGAGGTGGGACCGAACGCGGTGCTCGCCACCGCCCGTGAGGGCTACCGCCGACGTGACCTCCGCGGTCGCGACCTGGTCGAGGCGGTGGGCTTCCCCGGGACTTGGCGTCTGGCCGGCCGTCACTGGCGCCCCGGGCTCGTCGAGGTCGCGCGCTCGCTCTCGAAGCGGGCCTTCCTCGCGGCGGCGCGTCGTCTCGTCCCGCGCCTGACCCTCGGCGACCTGCGTCGGGCGCCGGCGGGCGTGCGGGCCCAGGCGGTGCGACGCGACGGTCGACTGGAAGACGACTTCCTCCTCGTCGACGGGGAGCGCGAGGTCCACGCGCTCAACGTACCCTCTCCCGCGGCGACCGCGTCGCTCGAGATCGGTCGGGTCATCGCGGAGCGCCTGGAGCGTCGCCTCGATGACTGCTGACGCCGTGTCCGGCCTCGAGCCGGCGGACATCCTCTACGTCTCGCCTCACCTCGACGACGTCGCCCTGTCGTGCGGCGGACGCGTGCTGGCCGACCGGGAGGCGGGACGTCGGGTGCTGGTGGTCAGCTTGTTCACCGAGCCGGCGCACGGTCGTCGCAAGGAGGAGCGGAAGGCCTTGGCCGTCCTCGACGCCACCGGCTTCGATGGCAGGCTCATCGACGCGCCCGATCGCGACCCGGCCTACCGTCGCTTCGCCGCCATCCTCTTCGCACGGAATCCGCAGGACGCCGAGGTCGCCGCCGAGACCGCCGAGCTGCTGGTCCGGATCCTCGAGCAGGTGCAGCCGAAGGAGATCGTGGGACCGCTCGGCGTGGGCGGTCACGTCGACCATCGCAACTGTCATCAAGCCACGCGCGACGCCGCCCGACGCACCGGCACGGCGGCGTCCTTCTACGACGACCGGCCGTACTCGTTCGTGGACGAGTCGGTCCGTCTCCGCCTGGCGGAGCTCGCGGTCTCGCCGGGCGACGACCTGCCCGCTCGGTCCTGGCCGTCGTCCGCCTGGCGCTACGTGAGGGGCCTGCTCCGGGCGCGCTTCGCTCGGGCCATGGTCGGTCCCCGGGACCTCCCGCTGACCCTTCGGGCGACCTGGGCGCTCGTGGCGAGCCTGCGCCGACAGCAGAGGGAGACCGCCCGGGCGGAGGTGCATCGCTTCGAGCCGGACGTCCTCCCGCGCCTGCGCGAATCCGTGGCCTGCTACCGCAGCCAGGTCGGTCCGCTGTTCGGGCACCTGGACCGCTGGGCCGAGCAGACCGCCGAGGCGGCCGCCGAGCTCGGGGTCACCGAGGGGCACGCCGAGCGTTACTGGCGCTTCGCGGACGATGCCGAATCGGAGAACCGGGGCGAGCCAGGGGCGTAGGCTCGTTCTCACGGAGTCGAGCCATGTACCGTCATCGACAGGTCGGAACCCTCATCCTCGTCGCGACCGGCGCCGCCGCGGTCCTCACCGTCGTGGCCCAGCGGAATGAGCCCGGCCAGGGGCGCGAAGGGCCCGAGCACCGGCAGCAGGGCCACGACGGTGAGGACCGCGGCGGCGCCGGTCGCGACGAGGATGAGGGTTCCGACCTGTCGAT
>JBCCFW010000309.1:0-3963 GCA_039029535.1 Acidobacteriota bacterium | reverse complement strand
TTCTTGGGGAGGTCCTTGAAGGGGGTCTCCTTGGCGAAACCCGGCTCCTTGGGGAGGCCCAGGACGCGCTCACCGATGATGTTGCGCTGGATCTCGTCGGTGCCGCCGTAGATCGACGGTCCGGGCGAGAACATGGTGACCTCCTGGACCCATCCTGCGGTCGACTCGCGCTCGCCGACCATGCCCTCGGCCCCGAGGATCAGGTTGCCGGCCTCGCGGAAGCCACGGAACAGGTCGGACACGAGCAGCTTGCCGATGTTGCCCTCGGCGCCGGTGCGGTTCTGGCCGGTCTTGGCGCGGAGCATGTTGAGCTTGTTCACCTGGACGATCTGGTAGAGCTTCATCAGCTCGTCGCGGACCACCGGTTCGTCGGACCGCCCGAGCTTGCGGGCCAGCTCGACCAGCCGGTCGAACAGCACGGGGCCGACCGGTGGCACGCCGCTCTCGCCGCGCTTGCGCTGCGTGAAGTCCCCGGCACGACGATCGAGGTTGCCCGCGATCGTGCCGCACTGCGCCGAGGCGACGGGCACGGTGCCGCTGCCCAGGCTCGACCGCTCGAACATCAACGTGGTGTTGGCGACCCGCCAGCCGTTGCCCTTGCCACCGATCATCGAGTCATCGCGCACGCGGGCGTCGGTGAGGAAGACCTCGTTGAACAGGGCCCGACCGGTCATCTCGGTCAGCGGGCGGACGTCGACGCCGTCCTGGTGCATGTCGCACGCGAAGTAGGTGATGCCCTGGTGCTTGGGCTGATCGGGGTCGGTGCGGGCGATGAGCATGCCCATGTCCGCGACCTGGCCGCCGGAGGTCCAGACCTTCTGGCCGTTGACGATCCACTCCTCGCCGTCCTGCTCGGCCCGTGCCTGCAGGCCGGCCAGGTCGGACCCGGCGCCGGGCTCCGAGAACAGCTGGCACCAGGCCTGCTGGCCGTTGATGATCGGCTTGACGTAGGTCTCGATCTGCTCGGGGCTGCCGTGGGCGGCGATGGTCGGAGCGGCGAGCATCATGCCGAGGCCGGTCGGCGGGCCGAGCACCTCCTTGCCGGCGAGGGTACGCGTGACCGCGTGTGCCAGGTCACGGGTCCAGCCCTTGCCACCGGCTTCCTCCGGGAGCATCGGAGCCGAGTAGCCGGCATCGGCCAGCAACTGCCACCACTCGGCGCAGGTGAGGTCCGGACTCCAGTTCTCGTCGACCCAGGCGGCGACCTGCTCTTCGACCTCTGCGGGGGTGGGGGTACTCATGCGTCAGCTCTCCTGCGTCGGGGGACATCGCGAGCGATCAAGTGATGGATGGCTGCCAGGATCGTCCTCGCAGCCCTCAAAACAGTATGGCACCAAACAATATGGCAGCGGAAGGTGAGCCGTGGGTCGGCTCAGCCGACGAGCTCGACTCGTGCCGGGACGTGCTTGTGGTGTGGCGTGCCGGCGAACCAGTCCCGATCGTCGATCGAGGTCAGCTCGTTGGGGGCGATGCCGCTGATGCGGTGCTCGCCGACCTCGTCCGGGTACTCCAGCCCGAAGCCGTTGGGCAACGAGATGTGTCCCGACCGCATCGTCTCGGACACCTCGGCGACGGTCTCCGCCTCGCCGGAGCGCGTGACGACGCGGACACGACTGCCGTCGGTGACGCCCAGGTGGGTGGCATCGGCGATCGAGATCCGGAGGGCCCCGTCCTTGTCCTTCTTGCGCCACTCGGGGTTGCGCATGATCGTGTTCGCCGTCGACGACCGCCGCTCTCCGGCCGACAGGACCAGGGGGAAGTCGACGCTCGGCTCGGCCATGACCTCGTCGGCCAGGCCCTGCAACTCCGGGATGAGCTCGTCGACGACGAGGGAGACCTTCTGGTCGGGGTACACCATCCGGTTCCACGTCTCCTCGTACGGGTCGACCGAGAAGACGATCCCCTGGGGATTGTCGATGATCGCCTGGAAGAGCTTCTCGCCCTGCTCGAGCGTGTCGCCGTCGTAGCCGGCCCGAGCCAGCGACGGGCCGTTGCCCGCCGCGAACCGGTGGGCCAGGCCCCAGAGCTCGGCCGCCGGCGCCAGGCCGTCCGGGAGCCCTTCCTTGCCGAGGGTCTCGTACAGCACGACGGAGATCACCTGGTTGAGGTGCGGCTTCTCCCCCATCGTGGCGAAGAACGCCTCGGCGAACGCAGGGCGGCCCTGCTTCGCCGCCTCGCGGAGTGGGTCGAGGTCCTCGTCGGTGAAGACGCCGAGCTCCCTGACCAGCCGGGCGTGGATCTCGGGCTCGGGGAGTGTCCCCTGGAGCGGCTCGAACACGGGATGGCGCAGCTGGAAGTCGTTCTCGGGGAACTCGAGGGTGAAGAAGGTGCACTCGGCCTTCTCGTACTGCGACGCGGCCGGCAGGACGTAGTCACATCGACGCGCTGTCTCGGTCATCGCCACGTCGATGCAGACGGCGAAGTCGAGAGCGTCGAGGGCGTCGCGCCACTGCTGACTGCCGGCCAGCGAGTGCACCGGGTTGGCCGACTCGATCAGCATCGCTCGAAAGCGATCGGGATGGTCGGTGAGGATTTCGTCGGGCACGTGGTTGCACGCGATCAGACCCGACAGGATGCGCTCGCCCTGGACCGGGCTCTCCTTCGGCTTGCCGCCGCCTCCGCTGCTGATCGCTGTGATCGCCGTGTGCAGGTTCATCCCGCCCTGCTTCGCGAAGTTGCCCGTGACCAGGTAGATCAGCTTCTCGAGCCAGGAGTTGAGCGTCGAGTGGGGCGCCATCTGGATGCCGAGATCCTCGAGGATGGCCACGCTCGACGCCTCGGCGAGGCGTCGGGTCGCGGCTCGGACGAGGTCCTCGTCGACATCGGCCTTGCGGCAGAAGGCGGCGACGTCGACGTCGGCCACGAGCGCCTTGAACTCGTCGACGCCGTTCGCGTGCTCCGCGAGCCAGGCGTCGTCGAGGAGATCCTCCTGCACGAGGATGGCCAGCATGGCGGTCAGGAGGAACGCGTCACCACCGGGCCGGACCTGGAGGAAGTAGTCGGCGAGGTCGGCGGTCTCGGTCCGGCGGGGGTCGATGACGATCATCGACCGGTCGGGGTCCTTGGCGATCTCCTTGATCGTGACCCTGGCGCGGGGGAAGCCGTGGCTGTGCCAGACGTTCTTGCCCACGAACATCGAGACCTCGGCGTGGTGGAAGTCGGGAGCGGTGTGACACCGGGGCGCGCCGAAGAGCTGGCCGTCCACCCAGAACTCGCCCGTCTTCTCCTGGGCGAGCGCGTTGGACTTGAACTGCATGCCGAGGGCGGCCTGGGTCGCCGCCGAGTACCCGCCGACGAGGTGGTTCCCCTGGCCGCCGCCGCCGTAGTACATGATCGACTGACCGCCGTGGGTCTCCTTGACCTCGGTGAAGCGAGCTGCGATCTCGCTGATCGCGGTGTCCCAGTCGATCTCCTCGAAGGTGCCGTCCTCGCGGCGCCGAAGCGGTGAGGTCAGCCGGTCCCGGGCGTTCTGGTAGAAGTTCACGCGCAGACCCTTCTCGCACGTGTACCCCTTGCTGGCGGGGTGGCTCTTGTCGCCACGCACGCGGACGATCTCCCGCCCCTCGGTCTTCACCTCGATCCCGCAGTTGATCGAACACAGCACGCAGGCCGTCTGCTTCCAGTCGGGTGCGGAATCGGTCATGTGGCTCTCCCCGTCAGACCCTGTCGAAAGGGCTCCTCACGTCGAGTGGGCTACTCGACGGTAAGTATGACGCTAGACATAGTTTCTGCTACCGTCAACCGTGTCGTCGGTACGAGCCGACGGCGCCGGCGACGGACGGAAGGATCTGCGAGCGATGCCCAGGAAGTCCGACTCCCGCCAACGCATGCTCGGTGCGGCCGTGACGCTGATCCAGCGCCAGGGCTACCACGCCACGGGCATGAAGCAGGTCGTCGAGGAGAGCGGCACGCCCCGCGGATCCCTCTACTTCCACTTCCCCGACGGGAAGGACCAGATGATCG
>JBCCFW010000308.1:0-4043 GCA_039029535.1 Acidobacteriota bacterium | reverse complement strand
GCGCCCGGCGCGGGGGGGCTGGGGGTTTGGGGGTGCGGCGGGCCCCCCCCGCGGCCCCCCCCCCGCCGCCGCAACCCTTCGGGCGCCGGGACTTGCGGCCTCATGCCGTGTCGTTCGTCGCCGCTCGATGGACGAGCATCGACTTCCTCCTCTCTCCTTGCCTGAGGCCGCAATTCCCTGGCGCGCGAACCACCCGGACCCGTGACGCAGGCTCCTGGGTCGAGCTGACTCAGGCCCCGCTGACGACGCCAGTAACGAAGCTGCTGTCCGAAAGGGCTGACCGTGCTCATGCCCCGATGATGACCGGGCCGACGCGGCGCCGCACTTCCCCTTGAGGGAAGGACGCGGCTGCAAGTCTCAGCGCAGGCGGCCGTTCACGAACACGACCCCGAGCAGGGCCACCGCGAGCAAGAGAAGCGACTTGGCCCAGGCCGGGAGCGGCACCGGCGTGACGTCCCCGCAGACCACTCCGCACTCGACGCCAATGCCCTGGAACATGCCACCAGCCAAGAGGCAGTCGGCCTCCAGGAGGTGCTCGCAGGGAGCCCCGTCGAAGCAACACGCGCCGTGTTCCGTGCAGAGCCCGTCGTCCAGGGCGGCGAGAGTGAAGTTCCCCGTCTCGAGGAAGCCCGTGACGGCGATGAAGTACTCCACGCCGCTCTCGGCACAGAAGGTCACGGTCGATGCGAACGGGTCCGAGCAGGTGCCGTCGTCGTCATTGCCCGCCAGGCAGACGAGCCCCGCACAGTCCCCGGTCATGACGACGATCTGCGTGTTGAAGTCGGCAGCGCCGCCGAGATCGGCGCAGGTCGAGACCGTGACGTCGTTCCCATCGCCCGTGATGGTGTACCAGACATCGGGGTCGAACACCCCCAAGAAGGAGTCACAGGTCTTGGGAAGGTCGAAGGAGATCGTCGCCGTGAGAATCTCACCCGCCGTGGTCGATGGAACGGCGATGGGGGTGGCCGTGGCGCAGTTGTCGTTGGCAGGCTGAGCCACTGCCGTCGCGGCGGTCAGGAACAGGGCCGGGACGATCGCTCGGGTCACTCTCGAGATGCTCATCTTGAGACTCCATTGGGGCCTCTTCTTCCCGGAGAGGGCCCTCGCAGTCGCCTTACCCTAACCCGGCGAGGCAGCATTCCGACAGCCCCCCGCCCCTGCCGTGCCGGAGTCGCAGCGGCTCAGGGCAGGGTCCAGCCCAAGGCGTACTTGAAGCCGATGAGCGGCAGCTCGACGGTGAGGTGCAGCCGCCGACGCCGAGGCTCGACGGTCAGCTCCAGCCCTTCCGGATGGAGACGCTCGGTGAGGTCGCGGTCATCGGGCTGCGGGATGCGCGCCAGGGGCCAGACATGGCAAGCCGGCTCCAGGGGCCAGCGTCCGGGCGGGAAGCGCACCTCGACGTGCAGGCGTCGGGTCGGCAGCAACGCCGCGAAGCTCGTCCCCTCCTTGAAGGTGCCCTCCTGACCCGTGAGCTCACGGGCCCGCTCGGCCGTCATGACGAAGGCTCCCGCGTGCTCGAGACGACGCGTGAAGCCGACCCCGGTCGCCGCGAGGTCGGCGGGGATGCGGAGCTGGTGCGAGTCGCCGCCAGCCTCGCGGACCCGAGCGATCCGCAGCCGCGGTGCCCGCGAGCGCTCGGACATGTCGACCGCCTGGAGGCTGGCCCGAGTGGCTCGCAGGATGGAAGGGCTCATCCCCAGCCTCACGACGCAGTCGGCGCCGCGGTTGCGCAGCCGACGCAGGCCGTCGGTCACGATGTCGATGCGCGAGCCACCGTCGGCGACGATGCGGACCCGCTTGGTCTCCGACGCGACCTCACAACCGTAGAGATCGCGCACGTACTCCCAGACCTCGGACCGCACGAGGGGTCGGTCCGGATCGTCGAGTAGCGCCCAAGGTGAGAGCGCCGGCAGGCTCTCGAGACACGCGGTCAAGGTCGAGCGGAAGGGATCGCTCCCCTGCTCGGCAGCGCGGACGGTCATCGAGTTCAGGCCGGTCCGTGCGGCCAAGCCTCGAAGCGACAGTCCCTCGGCTTCCCGAGCGGTCCGGAGGGCCGGCCCCGGAGACGTCCCGCCGTCCTCGCGCGAGACTCGCGTCTCCACGTCCGCTCCTTCCGCGGCCGGCCGGCAACCGATCCCGTAGCATGCGCCGACCAGCGGTCGCTTCACGCGGAGCCGCAGCCGGCGGCCTCTCCGTTCGCAGGACAGGCCACCGTGGAGGTCGTGGAGACGACCGGGCACGAGGCTCTCGTCACCGTCGTCGACCAGGGCCATCGGCCAGGCGAGCGCGATGGACTCGACCTCGACGGCACCGGGGAGATGAACGATCAGCTCGAGCGTCTCGATCGGATGGACCACCTCGACGTGCCAGTCGAGCCGGGCACAGGCTCGCGAGTTCGTGACCTCCCAGTCACCCTCTTCGAGCTCCGGCTGCTCGCGACAACGACCATTGCGCAGGTAGGTGAAGCCGCTGCGCTGCAGGTCACGAGCGAAGCGGAACTCGTGCGTCTCGTCGCCGTCCTCCACGATCAGGGGACGCCCCTTCAGGTCACTGGGTCGGGCGTGGACCTGCGCCACCACCTTCGGCGCTCCCTGGCAGGCGCTGCGCATGAGCGACTCGCGCAGCTCGAGGTCCACCAACGAGGCACCGAGGCTCTTCACGCCCGCGAGCTCGAGCTCCACCCGCGAGCCGTCCGCCTCGTGACGCACCGTCTTCGTCAGGCGACGCACGCTCAAGCCCTGGGCCTCGCGCTGGAAGGCCCAGGTGGCGTCCGAGGCCGGCGGCACCCGGCCTTCACCGGGAAGGAGCAGCACGGGCGGGCTCAGCGCGGGCAAGGTCGCGTGGTAAGCCTGAAGCGTCGAGTGCCGCAGGTCCTTGCCGTCCTCGGCCGCGCGCAGCGTCCCGCGGGCGACGCCCATCCGGGCGGCCAGCTCGCGCTTGCTCAGGCCGGCCGCGAGCCGGGCCTGGTGCAGCAGGCCGGTCGCCTCGCTCGGTGCGTGCTCGTCCTCCATGTCCTGAACTCTCGCTCCCCTCGTCGATCGTGGACAGCAGTCTTCACGGTTCGCTTCGAACATGGCAGCATGCCATGCACCCTCGCCTGGCTCGCGTTGACCCTCTTCGGGGCCGGTGCGATGTTTCGTTCGACACGACCCACGAACGCATCGTGGGAGACGTCGTCGAAAGCAAGGAGGCGAGGTGTTCCAGTCACGATGTGCGACGTGGGCGCCCAGGCTCGAGCACCTGGTCCTGGCGATGGGTCTCCTGACGGCCACCGGCACCGTTCGGGCTCAGGCGGTCATCGGCAGCTCGACTTACATCAACGCACCGACCTACGTGTCCCATTCACCGCGGGGCAGCTTCGGCCTGCTCGCAGTCGCGGACGACGGCAGCACCTACTTCAGCGCCAATGGGTTCGAGCCCGCTTTCGCCATCGGAGTCAAGCATCTCAGCGCCAATGGCCAAGCCGTGCACTTCGCTGCCGCCGTCACGAGGGGCGACGCCTTCGATCTCCTCCTGACGAGCTCGACCGTCGTCGTGGTGGGTCGCACGGGCCATGATGAGCTGCCCATCATCGGCGGCTTCCAGACCGAGCTCGGTCAGGATCCGCTGTCTCCATCCATCTACTTGAGCACCACGGGCGACGCCTACGTCGCGAGGCTCGACGCGACGGACGGCAGCCTGGCTTACTCGACGTTCCTCGGCGGCTCGGAGCTGGACCGGGCCCATGCGGTCACCGAGGCGCCCGACGGCGGTCTCATCGTGGTCGGGACGACGTGGAGCCTGGACTTCCCCGTGGTCGATGCTCATCAAGCAGAGCTCGCTGGCGATTCCGACGCGTTCGTGGCACGCATCGCGCCCGATGGTGCAAGCCTCGTGTTCTCCACCTACTTGGGAGGCACGGCCAGGGACGAGCTCACGGGCGTGGTCATCGGCAACGACGGCTCCCTCTGGGTCGTCGGTCGCACGTGAGTACCTGCTCAAGTAGTGCTACTTCCGTCCAAGCAGTCAGACACGTTCCCACGTGCTACGTGTTCCGCACCACG
>JBCCFW010000307.1:0-4048 GCA_039029535.1 Acidobacteriota bacterium | reverse complement strand
GCGTCGGTACTCCTCCGTCAATGAGCTGGCAGCCGACCTCCGGCGGCATCTTCGGCACGAGCCCGTCCAGGCGCGGGCGCCCAGCGCGTCGTATCGACTCTCGCGCTTCGTCCGTCGACATCGGGTCTTCACCGCGGCGGCGGCGGCGATCCTCCTGACCCTCATCGCGGCGGTGGTGGTCTCCACGCGCTTCGCGTTCTCGGAGGCGGCGGAGCGTCGACGGGCCGACGCGACGGCAGAGGAAGCGCGGAGTGCCCAATACCGGGCACAGCTCGCGGCGGCCCAGGCGGCCGTCGAGCAGGGCGACCGCTTCGCAGCGACGCGGCTCCTCGACGCGGCGCCCGAGCACCTCCGCGGATGGGAGTGGCGACAGCTCCACTCCCAGCTCGACGAGAGTCTCGCGCGCTGGCGAGTGGACCTCGGAGCTCCCATCGGCATCGCCTTCGATCGAGACGATGCTTCGGTCCTCGTTGCGACGCAGGGTGGGGTCGCGCGTTGCGCATCGTTCGATGAGGAACCGAGCTGGACGTGGCGAGCCGGGGATGACGAGGCGGTGCTCGCGATGTCGGACGACGGTGAGCGGGTCGTGATCCGCCGTGGGGAGACGAGTCACCTGCTGACCCCGTCGACGGGGGAGAGCGTCCTGCTCGATGCCGAGCCACCGGAGCGTGTCGAGTTCACCCGGGATGGCCGGATGGTCTGGGTGCTCTCGCGAGACGAAACCGGGATCGGCGTGGTGACCATCGCGGACGTTCGCCAGGGCGACTTCTTGGGGCGCGAGAGGCTCTGGAGCGATGCCGGACGAGCGAGCGTCGTGGGATCGGTCCTGGCGAATCCGGCTGTCGGCTACAGGGGAGTCACGATCCGAGACTTCTCGGACGGGAGCAGGGAGCGGACCCATCCGGGGCCCCTGATGGTCGGCATGGACGAGGCACCTCGCGGTGAACGTCTGCTCGGAGCGCCGGCCGACTCGCCGGGGCGGACGGTGGCCTTTGACCTGCGCGACGGGAGCCTGCTCCCGTGGGACGACGTGGGGGCGCCGTTGCCTCAGGTCAACAAGGCCGCGTTCAGCACCGACGAGAGCTTGTTGGCCCTCGTTCACGTCGACGGGGTGACGCGGCTTCTCGATGGTCAAAGCGGTCGGAACATCGCGGTGATCGCTCAAGCCGACTCGGCCACGACCTTCGCCGGCCCGGCCCTTCATGGAGAGGCCGGGCTCGTCGCTGCCGCGGGCGGTCAGCAGGCGATCGTCGTCGCCGACGCCACGGGCGTGAGACAGCAGAGCTTGCGGGGACACGCTCACCCGATCGCTCACCTGCGCATCAGTGACGACGCCTCGCTCCTGGCCTCCGTCGACCTGGCCGGGCACGTCAGGCTCTGGGACTTGGCCGGAGCTGCCGACACGACGCTCTTGAGCGATCACGAGAGCTACGTGTACGACGTGGCGATCGGTCCGCTGGGGCGACGCCTGGCGACGGGAGCCTGGGATGGCACGACGCGGCTCTGGGATCTCGAGACGGGGCGACCGATCGCGACGCTCCGCGCTCCCGGGTTGGTGCCCTTCTACGGCAAGCTCGATTGGAGCCCGGATGGGCGATGGCTGGTGACCGTGCATGGTCACGAGGTCTCCCTGTGGGATGCGTGGACCGGAGAGCTCCGGGGGACACGGCTCACCGAAGATCCGGTGGCAGCGGTCACGTCGTCGAGTGAGCCCGTCAGCGTCGACTGGCATCCCTCCTGCGACCTCTTCGTCGTCGGCTCGGTGTGGTGCCCCATTCACGCCTTCGGCGTGACCCCAGGAGGCGAGCTGACCGAGCCGGAGCTGTGGCCGATGTTGGGCGAGGCCGCCGAGCTCAGCCCGGACGGCACGCTGCTCGCGGTCTCCATGAGAAGCAAGGTCCGCTTGTGGGACGTGGCCTCGGGAACCCGTCTCGTCGAGCACGACTGCGCGCCGGCTGAGAGGACGCGGAAGTTGGCGTTCTCTCCCGACGGCCAACAGCTCGCCGCGGTCAGTGACGACGGCTTCCTCCGCGCGTGGTCGGTCGACGCGGGCCGGGAGCTGCTGAAGCTGAAGGCCCACGCGGTGCAGGCCCACGGCCTGGCGTGGAGCCCCGATGGCTCGCGGATCGCCACGGGCGGCAGCGATCGCATCGTGCGGATCTGGGACGCAGCGACCGGTGACGAGCTCGCGATGCTGAGCGGTCACGAGCTCTACGCCTACACCCTCGACTGGAGCCCGGACGGCGACGTGCTCGTCTCCGGGTCCGGGGACACCACGGTCCGTCTCTGGGACGCGCGGCCCCGGTCGGAACGTCTTCAGGCGCGACGCGAGCGGGAGCGGCTGCGCGCGACCCTTCTCCCGACGGTGGAGGTGGCGCTCGAGCGGGCACCGCACGTGGGTGACGCGATGACGTCGCTGTGGAGACGGACCGATTGGACCGAGACCGAACGTCAGCTCGCGCTCGACCTGCTCCTCGAGCTGGCGACCGAGTCGAGCCCCTGACGCACGCTTCGGGCAGCGTTGCGTCGTCGACCTGAACCGGGCGATCCTGCGACCAGGGAGACGGAGGTCCGTTGTCTGATTCGGTCGATCGAGAGCGCGAGCGCTTCGAGCAGAGCATGGCGATCCTCGCGATGCTCCGACGCGTGCCCCTCGACGAGCGGGCGGCCCGGCTCGAGGACGCCTGCGCCGGAGATGTCGAGCTCCAAGCGCAGGTCGAGGCCTTGCTGGCCGCCGAGGAGACTCGCGACGACCTCCTCGGTGCCTGCGGACCGGGGCAGCTCTTTCGTGACGAGGAGGAGGGGGAACGCGAGTCGAGGACGAGCTACGGACCTGCGCAGGTCGGCCCCTACCGCTTGCTTCAGCTCCTGGGAGAAGGGGGCATGGGCTCGGTCTACGAGGCCGAGCAGGAGAGACCGCACCGACGGGTCGCCGTCAAGCTGCTCCAGTCGTGGCTCGGCTCCGACGCAGCCGGTCGACGTTTCGAGCGGGAGGCCGAGTTCCTGGGGCAGCTCAGTCATCCGGGGATCGCTGGGGTCATCGAGAGCGGCCTGCATCGAGACTAGCGAGGCGGGCTGACGCCGTGGATCGCGATGGAGCTCGTCGACGGGCGTCCGATCCGAGAGCATGCCGAGGCCCTCGAGCTCGGGTCGTCGGAGCGCGTCGGTCTCATCCTCCAGGCCTGTGAAGCCGTCTCCCATGCCCACTCGAAGGGCATCGTTCATCGGGACCTCAAGCCCGACAACATCCTGGTGGATCATTCGGGTCGCGTGCGGGTCCTCGACTTCGGGGTGGCGCGGGCGATGACCGAGCCCGAGGCCACGACGACGAAGCTGACCATGGTCGGCGACATCGTCGGGACGCTCAGCTACATGAGCCCCGAGCAGGCCTGTGGTCACTCCGACCAGGTCGACGAGCGCTCCGACCTCTACTCGCTGGGGGTGGTCGCCTACGAGCTGCTGTCCGGACGTCTTCCGCACGACGTCCGGGGACTGTCGCTGGCCGATGCCCTCGGGCGGATCCGCGATCTCGAGGCCGAGCCGCTCCCGAGCATCGACGGACGGAAGCGAGAGGACCTCGACGTCATCATCGCGAAGGCCCTCGAGAAGGACCCCGAGCGTCGGTACCCCTCCGTCAGTGAGCTGGCAGCCGACCTCCGACGGCATCTCCGCCACGAGCCCGTTCAGGCACGAGCGCCGAGCGTGCTCTATCGGCTCTCGCGTTTCGTTCGCCGACACCGGGTCTTCACCGCGGCGGTGGCTGCGATCTTCGTGACCCTCGTCGGGGCGGTGGTGGTCTCCACGCGTTTTGCGCTCTCGGAGGCCGCAGAGCGTCGTCGGGCGGACGAGACTGCGGAGCTGATGAGCCTGCGCGAGCAGGAGGCGCGACGCGCCCAGTACCGGGCGCAGCTCGCGGCGGCACAGGCGGCCGTGGAGCAAGGCGATCGCTTCGCCGCCCCGACGAGGGTCACGAAGATCGCAGCCACCGCCGCGGTGAAGACCCGGTGTCGGCGAACGAAACGCGAGAGCCGATAGAGCACGCTCGGCG
>JBCCFW010000306.1:0-4057 GCA_039029535.1 Acidobacteriota bacterium | reverse complement strand
TGGCTTCGTGGGCGACGAGGTTGGCGTAACCGTGGGTCAGGCCGTGCTCGGTCTTGAGCGCCTTGACCACCTCGCCGTGCTTCACCGCACCGGTGGCCTTGGCGATCTTGACCCACTGCGCCAGCGTCTTGCCGGTCTTCTCCTTCAGGTTGGCCTTCATGGCCGCGGCCATCTCTTCGGGGGACTTGGGCATCGGGGGCCTCCTTGGAGCTCGGCGAGCTCAGCGCCAGGTGAGGAGCAGGGCGTCGTCATCCGCGCTCAGGCGGAGCTCCACCGAACCCGAGCGCCAGTACAACCAGAGAGACGAAGCGGTCGCCGCCGGCCGACTCATCTCGCCAGGCAGACGCAGCTCGCCACCGACCCCATCGCGCTGCTCGTCCGGACAGGGTGCGTCGAAGAGACGGCAGGTCGGGTCGAAGACGGTGGCGAGCGCCGGCTCGGGACCCGCAGCGGTCAGCGCGATGCGGCGGTTGACGACGACCAGCGGACAGGCCTCGGTGCCGGTGCAGTCGGGATCGACGCAATCGAAGAGTCGATCGCCGTCGTCGTCCAGGCCGTCGCCGCAATCGACCTCGGTCTCGGGAGCGGTGGCGTGCTCGAGCGCCTGGACGAGATCGAGACGACCTCGCCCCCAGGTCGCGTTCTGGCCGACGGCCTGATCGCCGGCACAGCCGTCGGTCGCGAGCGTTCGGTAGGCCGTGCGTTGGAGCAGCTCGATCGTCTCGTCGGGCCGACCGCGGAGCTCGGGAACGGCCGACCAGAGCAAGGCGGTGCCGCCGGCCACGTGCGGCGCCGCCATCGAGGTGCCCGTGCTGCGCCGGTAGCGATCGTCGGAGCCGGCGTAGCAGGACCGGACGCTCACGCCCGGGGCGACGAGGTCGGGCTTGAGCAAGCCAGTGGTCGCCGCCGGGCCGCGTGAGGAGAGGTCGGCCATCGCGTCATCGGCGTTGACGGCGCCGATCGCGAAGGCGTCGGCCTCGATGGCGGGTGGCCAGATCACCGTCCCGCACTCGGGTCCGGAGTTGCCCGCGGCGACCACGGTGAGCAGGCCGGCCGCTCGATGGGCGGCCAGCGCTGTCCGGAACACCTCCGGCTCACAGCCCTCCTCCGGCGGACAGCCCCAGGAGTGGCAGGTCACGTCGGCCCCGAGGTCGGGATCGCCGTCGAGAGGGTCCCCTCCCTGCGGGTAGGGCGCGAGGAGGAAGTCGAAGCACTCGAGATAGCTCGCCGGCGTGCCGTGACCCTCGTCCATGTTGCGACAGCCGATCCACGTCGCACCCGGAGCCATCCCGACCTGATTGTCCACCGTGTCGTCGCCGACCGTCGTGCCGGTGACGTGGGTTCCATGGCCGACGTCGTCGCAGGGAACCGGCGAGTCGTTGGGGCAGTCGCTGTCGACCGAGTCGTGGATGGCGTCGTGCCAGCTAACCGAGTGATCGACGTCGGGCCCCTGGTTGCCGCGGTACCGTTCGCGGAGCGCGAAGTGACTCCACTGCATGCCGGTGTCGGCCACTCCGACGACCAAGGAGTCGCCGGTGAAACCACGAGCCCAGAGCTCCGTGGCGCCGGTCCGCTCGAGGCCGGGCTCGGCCGCGTGGGGCCGCAAGCCGTCGGGCAGCGAGTCCCGCCCGAGCTCGACGTGGTCGGTGTCGATCTCGGCTTCCGGAAGCGGGAGTTGCACCCGGACTCGCGGATTGGGAAGGACCGCGGCCAGCTCCGGTCGCTGCGCCAGCGACGCGAGCTGCGTGCCGTCGACCCGGGCCCAGGCCGCGTTGACGGAGAGGAAGCGTCGGTGCGGAACACCGGCCTCCCTCAGCCAAGCCAGCACGGGCCCCTGCTCACGCCGAGCCAGCTCGGCCATCCGTTCGAAGGCGTGGCGTCGTCGCTCCAGGTGGTCCTGGAAGGGCGGCGTGGGCGTGCTCCAGTCGACCTGGGCGCTGAAGAGCAGCAGGACCTCGACGGTCTCCGACCTGCTCAGGGACTCGTGCACCAGCGGGTGGACGCGCAGCTCTGCCGCAGCGGCGGTGACGACGAGCGCGCTCACGAGTGGAGTCAGCCAGCGAAGCATGAAAGACATTATTCCGTGGGGATGCTCAGGGCGTCACCTCGAAGAGGCCGTAGCCGGACGCGCCCGACCACACGAGTCGGAGCCGTCCCGCCATGGCGAGCTGGTGCAATCGTTCCCGTAGCTCCTGCTCGCGCTGGACCTGGCGGTCGTGTCGGTCCGGGTGCCGCGGAGGATCGCCGAGCAGGAGGTGCGTGACCCCGGCCTCCCGCAGCTCCCGCCATGCGAGCTCGGGCGCGGCCTGGCCCTCGGCCTCGGTGAAGAACCGTCCTTGCAGGAGCGGACTGCCGAGCACGTGCTCTCGTGGCACGTACAGGCCTCGGGTCTCCCCGATCAGCATGACCACGGCGTCTTCCGGCGTGCGCCGCTCGATGGCCTGGCAGGCCGGGATGTAGCCGGCGGCGGTGCCCGTGTAGAGGAAGTCGATCTCACGCGGGGCCGCGCCGACCCCGAGCCAGGCCTGGGCGTGACTCCAGGTCGCCCGCCAGCGTGAGGCCGGCACCTCGGCGACGGTCACGACGAGCAACAGCACCGCCACCGCCAGTCCCCACCGACGTCCGAGCAACCTGAGCCCCTGACCGGCGGCGAGGCCGGCCAGGAGCACTCCCGGCCAGAGGAAGCGGACCTGCTGAGACGTCAACGCCCAGGCGAGCACGAGCAGCGCGAAGCCCAGGGTGAGACGACGGCCCCGTGGCACGGCCAGCCCGAGCAGGAGCAGTCCGAGAACGAGCCACCACTGCCGACCGAGGTTGCCCGAAAAGAGATGGCCCTCCCTCGCCAGTCGAGGCAGCGCGGTGAGCGGCGCGTGCCAGGCGTCGACGCCATAGCGCTCGGTGGCGATGGCGTGGTGATGCTCGGAGACGGCGAGGGCGACCGGGTCGTCCGGCGTGAAGACCGCCGCGTGGAAGGGCCAGGTCGGGTTGCCGGTGGCCAGCCACGCTCGAGACGTGAAGAGCAACGCGAGCACGACCGCGAGACCTACGCTCAGCACGAGCCGCGACGGTGTCACCCAGGGCCTCCGACGCCACGCCAGGAGGACGACCAGGGCGGGCCACGTCAGCGCGGTGAGCTTGACCCCGATGGCTCCCCCGAGGAGCAGCCCCAGGGGCACGGCTCCCCGTGCGCCGGGGCGTCCCTCGTCGACCAACACGACCAGCGCGAGGACGTGCAGGCCGAGCAAGGCCTCCGCATAGCTCTCGCTCGCCAGCATGAAGGCGAGGTGGGACCAGGAGAGAGCGAGAGTCAGGGCCATCGCTGACCACGGCGGCAACCGACGTCGCAGGAGTTGATGAAGCAGCGCAGCCGACGCCAGCCAGCAGGCGACGGTGAGCGCTCCCGGCGCGCGGTTGCCACCGGCCGCCAGGACGACCGTCGACAGGAGCTCGCTCAGCGCGGGGAAGGCTGAGTACGGGTTGTCGGCGAGGACGATCAAGCGCCCTTCGGCGAGCCAGCGGGTCGGGACCTCGACGTGGTAGGTCAGGTCGTCCCAGCCATGTGGCGGCGTGCCGGCGATGGGAAGCACCGGCACGACCAGAGCAAGGACCAGGAGCCAGCCCGCTGGGTGACGCAGGCGCCGAAGAACCGCGGCGCTCGTGACGAAGTCGGCTCGATCGAGCCACGCCCGCATGCCGGCACCCACCGCGAGCAGCAACCCGATGAACCAGCCAGGTGGGAGCCCGATGCTGCCGACGACGAGAACGAGCACTGCCAGCAGGTCCAGGCCGAGGACGAGCTCGACGAGGAACGCCCGAAGCGGATGGCGGGAGGCCCGAAGGCCGAGTCGACGGGTCAGTCCGCGTCCGAGCCCGGAAGCGACGAGCAACAGCGCGGCGACCGCGCCGAATCCGCCGAGAGCGGACCCCTGGATCGAGAGCCACGCTTCCATCGGCGCCTCAGGTCGAGAGCCAGATCGCGACCCCGCCGATCGCCATCATCACCGCACCCAGGAAGACCTGGAACACGATCATCGCAGCGAGGCCAGCGGCGATCGCG
>JBCCFW010000305.1:0-4086 GCA_039029535.1 Acidobacteriota bacterium | reverse complement strand
TGTTCGCCCTGCCCTTCGCGTTCTCGGGGATGTTGGCGGCCGCTCGTGGCTGGCCGGGCTGGTCGGTCGTCCTGCTCGTGATCGCCTGCATGGTCACTGCTCGCACGGCGGCGATGACCTGGAACCGCATCGCCGACCGCGACGTCGACGCGAAGAATCCCCGCACGGCGCAGCGCGCGCTGCCGGCCGGTCGCGTGAGCCTGGTCGGCGCGTGGACGCTGTTGCTCGTGTCGGCGGTCGGCTTTGCCTGGGCGGCCGCCTCGCTCAACCGCCTGACGCTCATCCTCGCGCCGGTGGCGCTGGCGGTGGTCCTCTTCTACTCGCTGACCAAGCGTTTCACCTGGGCCTGTCACTTCGTGCTCGGCCTGTCCCTGTCCATCGCGCCCATCGGCGCCTGGATCGCGGTGCGTGGTCGGCTCGACGTCGAGGTGCTCTGGCTGGGGCTGGGCGTGCTGCTGTGGACGGCGGGCTTCGACACGCTCTACGCCTGCCAGGACGCGGACTTCGATCGCGACGCGGGCCTGCGGTCGTTGCCGGCGCGCTTCGGCGTCGCACGAGCTCTGTTGCTGGCGCGGGCCTGTCATGTCGGCGCGGCGATCGCTCTGGTCGTGTTCGGACCGGCGTGGAGTCTCGGCTGGCCCTATCTCCTGGCAGTGGGGCTCGCCGCCGGCGTCATGGCCTGGTCGCATTCGCTGGTGTCAGCCGACGACCTGTCGCGGGTGGGCGTCGCGTTCTTCCAGGCCAACGTGACCGTGTCGGTGCTCGTGCTGGTGGGCGTGATCGGGGCCGTGGTGCTGGGGTGATGGGTTGCCGGCTCGTGCCGGCATGGACTGGGAGGTCGTCGTGAGCAGGACTGGGATGCGTCGAGCCAAGCTCCTCGCGGAGGAGTTCTTCAATGACGGGCCCCTGTACGTGTTGTCCTCGACGAGCCTGGGCGGTATCGGGCTGAGCGCCGACGAGATCTCCCTGGCGCTGTCAGGCGATGACGAGGCGACCTACCGCGACTTGTTGTCGAAGGGAGCTTGCCTTCCGCTGCACTTTCCCTTCGACTGCGCCATGGACAAGGCGGCCGTCGTCATCGGCGACTTGAACGACGTGGAAGAAGAGGAGTGGGTCGGGCGAGTCCGGTCTCGGCTCGAGATCCCGTGTGGCGAGTTCCTGGTCCTCGCCAATGGCATCGAAGAGGAGAACTGGGAGCTGCCGATGGAGGGTCTCGAGTCGGACTTCGAGCTCTCCACCTTCGAGACGTTCCGCGTCGAGCCCGGGAGCTACCTGGTCGAGGTGCTGGCCTACGTGGGCAGCTACACGATCACCAGCGCGTGGATGGACTCCGGAGTCACGTCTCGTCTCCGAGACTGGTGGTCGCGATCGCGTCCGGGCGAGGCAGAGCCGGCCTGGATCGAGTCCGCTCTGAAGTCGGACGGACTGTCTCACGGTGACCACGGGCTCCTCACCTACCTCATCCACCTGACTCCGCTCACCGAGGACGTGCCGGTGCCGCGTCTTGGTCCGGTCACCAGTTCCCAATCGTGTGAGCTGTGGGTGGGTGACTACGAGATGAGAGAGCCGGTTCGCTGTCCCCGAGGCATCGATCGGGCGCAGTACGGCGAGGACTCGGCCTAGCTTGAACCAGAGTCGACACGTCGCAGCCGAATCGGTCCTCGTGCCTTGGAGGGGTCGACACGCTGACCCACCTGCACGATCTCGATCGCACCACGGCTCGTCAGGCGGCGCGCTGCCGATCGCGTCCGCTCCATGATCTCTCGCCAGCCGTCCTCTCGTACGAGCCGTGCTGCCTCCGGCGGGCAGATCGTCGTCCCACTCGCGCGTTGATCGAGCAGCGAGAGGATCGCGTTCTTGAGATCGCGGTCCAGGCGCGCCGTGCCGCGCTGACGTCGACAGCCCGCGCTGCAGTAGCGCATCCGCTCCCAGTTCTTCGCCCAGGACTTGCGCCAGGTCATCGTCCGTCCGCAAGCAGCGCAGGTCTTGGGCTCGGGAGTCACCGCTGACAGCCCGGGCACAGGTACAGCCGACGACCCGCCGTCTCCTGCTTGACGATGATCTCGCCGCAACGATGACACTCGGCGCCGTCGCGCGAGAAGACGAAGTGACGGTACGCGCGACGCGTCCAGCCGGCCTCCTTCAGCTCACGCACGATGGCCGGGTCATTGGTGATTCCACCTGTCTGGTAGGACTGTCGACAGACCTTCAAGGAAGCCTTCGCAAGCTCGCGACGCTCGTCGTCGGTGAGGTCCTTCGGTCGACGTGAAGGGTCGAGCCCGGCCACGAACAGGATCTCGCTGCGCAAGTAGTTGCCGACGCCGGCGAGGAACGACTGATCGAGGTAGAGGCTGCCGAGCGAACGTCGGATGAAGCGGTCGTTGCCGAGTCGGCTCAGCACCGTTCGCGAGCGCACGCGGGAGTCGAGCACGTCGGGGCCGAGCTTGGCGAGGTAGGGATGGGCGTCGAGATCCTCGTCGTCGAGCACGGCGATCTCCGACGCGCTGTAGAGCAAGGCCGACGACTTCGGAACGTGAATGGCCAGGCGGAGCGTCCGGTTCGTGCGCGGCTCCTGGCCCGCCTTCATGACGTACCAGCGTCCGTAGAGCTGGGAGTGGGCGTACACGGAGACGTCGCCCTCGAAGCGAACGAGCAAGGCCTTGCCTCGGGCCTCCACCGTCTTCACGCGCCGACCCGTGAGCTCGGGCCCCCAAGGCTCCAACACGTCGTGGGCGAACCAGACCTCCTCAGTCGTCTTGCCTGCGATGGCTGCCGCGATGCGATCCGCGGCGCGACGGATCTCCGGGCCTTCCGGCATCAGTGCTCGGGAGTTGGCGGGAGCTGGCGTCTCAGGAGCTCGACGACGTCGTGACGACGCGCCTTGGTCGCGCGGTCGAGCGCGCTCAGCCCGGACGAGTCACGCAGATTCGGGTCCGCGCCGTCCGCCAGCAGCAGGCCGACGGTCTGCGCCTTGCCTTCCTCGGCCGCGAGCATGAGCGCTGTGCCTCCGTGGATGTCGCGCAGGTCAGGGTTCGCGCCGCGGTCGAGGAGGAACGCGACGGCCTTCGGCCGGCTGACGCTGAGCATGAGCACCGTGCGACCGTCGAACTGCGAGACGCGATGGTCGACGCTGATGCCCTTCTCGAGAAGGTGCTCCGCCAGCGGCCAGTTGTGCTGGTTGCAAGCCGACAGGAGCTGTTCACCCTGCACCTCTTCCATCGTGGCTTCACCACAGGCGAGGCCGAGGAGAGCGAGCAGAATCAGGATCGAATGAAGGAAGCGCGAGCTCATCCACCGAGCATGGCACGGCGGCGCGGGTGGAAGCGGGTCGGAGGCTGGGCGTCGAGCCGGAACGTGTCCGACCTCACGTCAGCAGGCAGCGGCCTTGGTCACGTCGGGTCGAATCCACCCGTCGGGTGAGCCTCAGCCTCCCTTGGCCATGGACGCCGCGATCGTCACCAGCCGCGCCTGAATGTCCTTCTCCGAGAGCCAGCGGCCGCCGACCATGACGCCAGCTCGCTTCGCGAAGTGCGCGACGTTGCTGAGCGGGTTGGCGTCGAGCAGCACGAGGTCGGCGCGGCGGCCGGGAGCTACCGTGCCGAAGTCGTCGGCCTGGCCGTAGAACTCCGCCACTCGACGCGTGCCGGCTTCGAGGATCTCCCAGGGCGTCAGGCCCGCCTCGGTCATGAGCCGCATCTCGTGGTGGATGGAGAAGCCGGGCACGCTGAAGACCTGGGGCGAGTCCGTTCCGAGCAGCACCGGCACGTCGGCGTCGTGCAACGCCTTCAGCACCTTCCTCCGGAGCTGAAGGATGTTGTCGACGGCTTTCGGGTGCTGGCCGAGCTGCTGGGAGCGCTGGTCGGCGCCGGTCGTCCACTGCTGCACCATGCCCGGCGGCACGTACTTGACCTCGGGACGCAGGGCCTTCCACTCCGCACCCGTGCGAGAACCGAAGAGGACTTCCCAGAGCTCCATCGTGCCGACCACGCCAGCACCCGCGTCGAGCGTGGCCTTCACCGTGGAGGCAATCCGCTTCTCGTCGATCTCGCCGGCCAGCTTGCCGAGCTCGAAGAGACCGAGCTCCTC
>JBCCFW010000304.1:0-4171 GCA_039029535.1 Acidobacteriota bacterium | reverse complement strand
CTCGTCGGGGACACCGAGTCGACGCAGCGCGTCGGTGACGGTCTCGATCATCGCGCCCGGCCCACAGGTGAAGTACTGGGCATCCTGAGAGACCGGCGGATGCTCGCGGAAGAACCAGCGCAGGGTCTCCTCGTCGATGCGTCCCTGTCTCGCCTCCTGGTCGACGTCCCCCCACCGCCACAGCGACGACCACGTGTCGCGGAGGGGCCGGCTCAACGAATGAACGACGGTCAGGCGCTCGGGGTGCAGTGAGCAAAGCTCGGCGAGCCGATCTCGGAAGATGACTCGATCCTCGTTCCGGTTCCCGTAGAGCAAGCGGACGTGTCCGTCCGGCTCGGAGTGCAGCACCGTCTCCAGGATGGACATCAGTGGCGTGATGCCGCTGCCGGCTCCGAACAGGTAGTAGGTCCGGTAGCGCTCCGGGTCGACGTCGATGCAGAAGCGTCCGACCGGCGGCAGGACCATGACCTCGTCGCCCACCGCCAGCTCGTCATGGAGGTGGTTGGAGACGAGACCACCGGGGATGCGCTGCACCGTCACGGCGAGGTGCTCGTCCCGGGTCGGACAACTCGAGAGCGAGTAGGCCCGACGCACGACCCGGCCCGCAATCGTGAGCTCGAGCGTCAGGAACTGACCGGGACGGTAGCGGTAGGGCTCAGTCGGCTGCTCGAAGACCAGGCTGACGGCGTCCTCCGTCTCGCGCCGCTTCTCGAGGAGCCGGAGCCCCTGCTTCCGCGTCGTCAAGGAGAGTGCCCCAGCGCGCCGAGGATGCGTTCTTGATAGCCGAGGATCGACTGTTCGAGTCGCTGGGCCGTGGCCCCCACGGCGAAGCGGGGAGCACGCATCGCCTTGTACTGCTGCTCGCAGGCGAAGACGTCCTCGGCCATGAAGTCACCCGAGGCCATCGGGTCGTCCGGGTCGTCGCCGTGTCGACCGCCGCCCTTCCAGGGGAAGCTGGCCCAGGACGACCATCCCTGCTTCAGGTACTCCCAGCTCGACGCCGGCATGACCTTCGTGCGCACCTCGACGAGGGTTTCTCCGACCGAGACAGGAACCACGTGGAAGGTCGACCAGCTCGACTCGGTCTCGCTGAGACCGATGTTGGGGAAGAGCATCGGAACCCACGCGGCGATCTCTGCCCGCGGCACGTGGTCGATGAGCGGCAGCGGCGACGCCTCCTCGACCTTCGCCAGGTAGTCGGGGGCCAGCGGCTCCCGGAACCAAAAGTGCTGACCCGCGAAGCCGAACTCCAGCTTCGCGTGGTCGTACATGGAGAGGGTCTCGGAGTGGAGGTGCGCCAGGTGATAGCCGTCGATGTAGTTCTCGACGACGATCTTCCAGTTGGCCGCGATGCGGTGCTGGCTCCGCCCCTCCTCGTACTCCACCAGCTCCTCGGGACGATGCGGACCGAGGTGCTCCTCGATGCCGGCGAGCCAGCTCTTGAACGGGGGCGGGTCGGGCTGCGGGTGGACGAAGATCATCCCGCGCCAGGTCTCGACGGACGCCGGGTGCAAGCCGAGCTGGCTCCTGTCGAGGTCGGGGAACTCGCAGGCCCGCTCGGGGACGTCGATGAGCTCGCCGTTCATCGAGTAGGTCCAGTCGTGATAAGGACAGGTGATCACCTTCTGCGCCTTGCCCGCCGAGCGGAGGAGCTGCGTCCCGCGATGACGGCAGATGTTGTGGAAGCAGCGCAGGCGATGGTCCTCCCCTCGCACGACCACCAGCGGATGACGACCGGCCATGGCGGTGATGGTGTCGCCCGGCTCGGAGGCGTCCTCGACGAGACCGGCGAATTGCCAGTGCTTGCCGAAGATCTCGTCGAGCTCCCACTCGAACCACTCGGGCGAGAGGTAGGCCTCCAGCGGCATGAGCCCCTGACGACGACCGGACAGCTCCGCAAGCTTCATGGTGCAGCTCCTTGCATTGATGAACACCCCACCCCTGTCATGAGGGTGCGGAAGGCGAGATCGGCGGCCTGAGCCACGGTCAGCTCACCAGAGTGGACGGCGGCCCAGCCGGCGTAGATGAGCGCGTCGAGGACGCTCACGACCCAGCGGGTCGGCACCTCGGGCGCGATGAGACCGGCTCGTCGCGCAGCCTCGACCATCCCGGCGAGGTCGTCGAGCTGTCGGCGGTAGGTCGTCGCGACCTCCTCGTCCTCCATGACCGACCACTGCTGCGACAAGAAGTGATGGCGCGGCCCCAGCGGAAGGCTGGCCTCGAAGAGGACCCGCAGCGCCGTGCCGGCAGCGGCGCCCGCCGGCAGGAGGCGGAGGAAGGCCCGGTCGAGAGCCGTCATGGCGTCCAGGGCCAGGACCTTCAGCAGGTGCTGCCGGTTGCGGAAGTGACGATGGAGGGTGGCACGCCCCACGCCGGCTTCGGCCGCGATCGCCTCGAGGGACGCGGCCGGCTCCCGAGAGAGGACGACCGCCGCCGCGTCGAGAAGGGACTGTCTAGATTTGAGAGCATCTTGTCTCACTTGAGACAAGATAGTCTCATTTCAACGAGACCGCAAGATTCTTGGCCGAATGGGCAGAGAACGGCCTCATTCGCTCTCTCAGGGCCCGAACAGGGCCGCGCAGTCCTCGAGGACCTGGGCCGGATGGGCGCCGACGACGATCCCGCCGACGTACTCGAGCTGGAGCGTGCCGTCACAGTCGAGCAGCTTCGTCACGCGGTTGCAGGTGGCTTGCTCGGGGCTGTCGATCGCCGTGAAGTAGGAAGCGAGCTCGCGATCGACGTCGCTCCAGAGCTCGTACTGGAAGCCCTCCCGTTCGGCCCACGCGAGGTTCTCCTCGGGCGAGTCGAAGCTCACGCCGACGATGCGCACGTCGAGCGCCTCGAAGGACTCGTGGAGGTCGCGGTACCCGCAACCCTCGATCGTTCAGCCGCCGGTGGCCGCGGCCGGATAGAACCAGAGCACCGTGGCGTGGCCGACGAGGTCGACCATGCTGCGTGGGGTGCCATCCATGGCCGTGACCGTGAAGTCCGGCACCGGCAAGGTCTCCGGCGGTTCGCTGCCGTGCAGGGCGGACCAGTCGACTCCTCGCGCGATCAGTGGTCCGCCGGATGGGCAGGCCGAGAGATGACGGCAAGGATGAAGGTGCGCTCGTTCACCGCCGGACGAGTCGGTACCGAGTCCCGTCTCGACACCGTCGTGCTCGAAGCGCGTGAGCAGGTAGTAGGCGTGGCCCGGTTGGTCGGCGTGACCTTCGAGCACGAGCTCACGCGTCGCTCCCGCCAGTCCGCAGCGCCCCACAGGCGAGCCCTCGTGCCCTCCCTCGCCGAGTCGCATCAGGTCACCGCCGTAGAGGTTCCAGGAGGTCGGGTCATCGGCGCCAACCGCGGGCGACCAGTGAGCCATCACCACGCCACTCTCGCCGCGTGACAGCTCGAGGAGAGGCTCGGCACGCACGAGAGATCCGGTCAGCGGGATCGCAAGGGTTGCGAGAAGCAGACATCGCATCGGCCGATCGTCCCACGCTCCCGTGCCGATGCGACAGTCCCCCTCCGTGTCTCATCGACCCTTCGCTGGCGCCAAGCTCGTCAGCCTGACGATGGGTCCATCTCAGGTCATGGCAAGACCACGGTCACGGCGGCGAGCTGGGCGATGGGATCGTCCTGTCCCTGACTGACCGATGACGGCACGAAAAAGAGGGCCCGCCGCCGCGCCCTTGCCGGGAGACGCGTCGACGGGCCCGCGAGCCGATCGCTGTCGGCTCAGTCCAAGAGCTGGATGTCGCCGGGCAGGTCCCGGAGAGATTCGTCGAGGAGCTCGACGTTCCAGCGGATGCTGTCGGAGTCCACCGCCTGCCGCGCGCGGTAGCGAACCGTCAGCAGCTCGGCCGGCGCCTCGAAGGGCTCGGGGTCGGTCACGCAGGACATCGACCAGCCGTCGGCGCCGAACGCCCAGTCGCCACCACCGTCGAGGGAGCAAGGAGCCGCCTCGGTGAGGGTCGGCACCGCCCAGGAGGGCCAGCCGTCGACGTGCACGCCGAAGCCGACCGCCGGCGCGGCCGCTTCATTGAGAACGACCACGAGCTCGTGCTCGGGCCAGGCGATGGGAGCGAGGCCGACCGCTGCACGGAGGATCGCGACCACGTCGTCGATGCGCAGCTCACCGTCGCCACGGGCCAGCAGCTCGCCACGACGCGTCTCGGTGGGCGCCACG
>JBCCFW010000303.1:0-4261 GCA_039029535.1 Acidobacteriota bacterium | reverse complement strand
GGAGGCTCGGGAGCTCGAGCACGCCATTCGCGACTCGCTCCTCGTCGCCAGGACAAACCCTGGCTCCTCCTCGCAAGCCACGCCTGACGCACTCGAGCTCCCGATCCATCCAGTCTTCGGCTGTTGCTCCGAAGCCTCAGCTCAAGCGGCTCGTCCGCAACCTCAGGCTGTTGGTCACCACCGACACGCTCGACAACGCCATGGCCAGGGCGGCGAACATCGGCGGTAGGACGCCGAACGCAGCCAGCGGGATCCCGATGACGTTGTAGATGAACGCCCAGAAGAGGTTCTGGCGGATCGTCCGACGTGTCGCCGCAGCCAGCTCCACGGCGTCGGCCACCGCGCTCGCGTCCTCGCGCAGCAGGCTGACCCGCGCCGTCTCCAACGCCAGCTCCGTGCCCGAGCCGACGGCGATGCCCACCTCCGCCTCGGCCAAGGCCGGCGCGTCGTTGATGCCGTCGCCCACGAACGCGACCGACGCACCCTCGGCCTGTCGGTCGCGGATCCACGCCGCCTTGTCCTCCGGTCGCTGACCGGCGAGCAGCCGCTCCTCGGGGAGACCGAGCGCCGCTCCCACGCGACGCACTGCACCGCGTCCGTCGCCACTGACCATCCAGCAGCGATGCCCCCGTCGCTCGAGCCGCGCGATCGACTCGACCGCACCCTCGCGCAGCGGGTCTTCAAGGGAGAAAGCCGCGACGCTTCCCTCCCCCACGGCACCGAAGACGACGCTGCGACCTCGCTCCTCTTCGCTCTTCGCAAAGTCGGACAGGCTCGTCAGCACCGCCGTGCTCACTCCCTCGGACTCGAGGAAGCGACGCTTGCCCAAGACGACGGCACGGCCGTCGTCGGTGCGACCGCGCAGCCCCTCTCCCGGTCGCGTCTCGACCTCGAGCAGGCGAGGCAGCGAAGCCCCGTCCCGCTCGGCGCGCGAGCGCACTGCCGCTGACACGGGATGAGCCGACTCCAGCGCGAGGCCAGCGACCAGCGGCAGCACTGCGTCGACGTCACCGCTCTCGGCCAGCACGGTCGGACGGCCGACCGTCAGGCTGCCGGTCTTGTCGAAGGCGATGTCCGTGCTGCGATCGAGGGCCTCGAGCGCTGCGGCCTCCTTCACCAACAGGCCGAGAGCCGCCGCACGACCTGACGCGACCAGGATGGCCGTCGGCGTCGCCAGCCCCAGGGCGCAGGGGCAGGCGATGACCAGCACCGCGACGGTCGGTGACAGGCCCGCCGCCAGCCCCGTCGTCATCAACCAGCCGAGCAGGGTGAGCGCCGCCAGGGCGAGCACGACCGGCACGAACACGGCAGCCACGCGATCGACCAGACGCTGGATCGGTGGCTTGCTGGCCTGCGCGGTCTCGACGAGCCGCAGCACCCGCGCGAGGGTCGTCCCCGATCCCACCGCGCGCACGACGACCTCCAGGCTGGTGGACAGGTTGGTCGTGCCCGCGTGAACGCGGTCGCCGTCCTCGACCAGCACCGGCAGCGGCTCACCCGTCAGCGTGGACTCGTCGATCTCTCCCTTGCCCTTCCCGACCACGCCGTCCACCGGCAGGCGATCGCCGGCCCGCACGAGGATGCGGTCGGAGAGGATGAGGGTCTCGACGGGCACCTCCTCGAGCGCTCCCGTCGTCGGATCGATGCGACGTGCCGTGGACGGCGCCAGTCGAGCCAGCGCCGTCATCTCGGAGCTCGCCTGCAGCTTGGCCCGCGTCTCGAGCGCTCGCCCGAGCAACACGAACGCGAAGATCACGGCGGCGCTCTCGAAGTAGAGGAGCGGACGCTCCGAGCTCGAGCCGGCCAGCCCGAGGGCCACCAGCGACGCGAGCCAGGCCACCCCGCTGCCCAGGCTCACGAGCACGTTCATGTCCGCGCTGCGATGCCGGAGCCGAGCCAGGGCGGCCTTGAAGATGTCGCGCCCCGGCCCGAACAGCACGAAGGTCGACAGCAGTGCCTGCACGAGGTCGGTCGTCAGGCTCCTGGGCAGCCCCATGGCCACGACCATGACGATCAGGCTGACGATGAACGCGACGATCGCCCGACGCGTGAGCTGAGCCGCGGTGAGAGCACCGGCCGCTGCCGCTTTCTCCCAACCGCTGTCGGCCTCGCTCAGCTCTGCGCCGAAGCCGACGCCCTCGATGGCAGCGATCAGTCGGGCGTCGTCCACGTCCGAGCTCAGGCGCACGTGCGCGCGACCGGAGCCCAGGCTGACGCTGGCCTCCGCCACCTCGGGCAGCTCTGCCAGGGCTCCCTCGACCTTCGCCACGCAAGACGCGCAGTGCATCCCCGTGACCTCCAGGTTGGCGGTGGCGTGCTCGGTGTCGGGTGCTCGGGTCATCGGCGATCAGTCCGGGGCCAGCGGTCGGGAGCTCCGGGACCGATGCCCCAGCTCCGTGCCGAGCGGAGGGCCTCCTCCAGCTCGTGCTTGGCTCGACGACAACTCTCCTCCAGCGTGTCCCCCTCGGCCAAGCCCGCGGCGACCGCCGTGGCGAGCGCGCAGCCGGTGCCCCTTGCGTGCGGCGTCGCCACGCGCTGGCCGGACAGGCGCACGACACTCTCGGCCGTGACGAGGAGATCCTCGGGGGCTCCGTCCGCATGGCCCCCGGTGAGCAGCACCGCCTTCGGTCCGAGAGCGAGCAGCCCTCGCGCCGCATCCAGGCAAGCGTCGTCATCCCAACGTCCGGCGTCCTCCGTGGGTTGGTCGAGCAGGAGGGCGGCCTCGGGCCGATTCGGCGTGAGCAGGGAGACTCGAGGAAGCAGCGTCGCTCGCAGTGGCTCCCAGGCCTCTTCTGGAAGGAGAGCACGACCCGACGACGTGGCGAGCACGGGGTCGAGGACCAGCGGCGCCGGTCGGTCGCAAAGGCACTCCGCCAACACGCGGACGGCGTCGACCGAGCCCAAGGCGCCGACCTTGATCGCACCGACCCGGTTCTCGGAGAGCGTCACCCGGAGTTGCTCTTCGAGGAGCTCGGGGGCGACCGGGGCGAGTCGAAAAGCCCCCCCCTGCCCCTGGACGGTGAGGACCGTCGGAATCGGCAGGGCGGGGATCTCGCGAGCGGCCAGGACTCGGAGGTCGGCGGCGAGGCCGGAGCGTCCGGCCGGGTCGAGCCCTCCGACCGCCATCACGGCCGAAAACAAATGTTCGGAGGCGCTTGATCCTGCGCGCAAGTCGGTTACCCTTTGCGGCCCAGTCCGGCCATCATCGGTTCGACCGATCCGGACTCGGTCGCACCCCACCGTCCGCGGCGCGCTGAATTTCCCCCGGGAATCGACACGTCTTCGCCGTCGCGCACGTTCGCCTTCCGCGTTCTCGCCACCGGGAATTCTCGAGAGAGACCCCAGGGCCCTTTAGCCATGATCAACGACCTGAGCCGCATCCGCAACATCGGGATCAGTGCCCACATCGACTCGGGCAAGACCACTCTCACCGAGCGGATCTTGTTCTACACCGACCGCATCCACGCCATCCACGACGTGAAGGGCAAGGACGGGGTCGGAGCCACGATGGACTCCATGGACCTGGAGCGCGAGCGGGGCATCACCATCGCCTCCCGATAACTGAGGAAAAGTCCAGAACCACCGAGGAGCATCCCGCCAGAGCACTGACTCGATCATGTGAGCGGACCTCCCCCAAACGCCCGGCACTACTTCTCCGCAGCCGGCTCTTCCGGATAACCTCGCTCCATCACCCGCCACGCCTCATCGCCGCCCCTTCACAACCCGGCTCAGAGGATCGCGGACTCCGTTCTTCTGAACCGTCGCACCAAACACAAAGGTATCTAATATCCCCGTCTTGCCCTCGGTGTGAAACTTGTCCCTCCCATCGATCTTAACCCCTTTGATCTCCGGATCGTACCCCAGAATCTCAAAATCAGGATTGTAGGCCTCGCCAATATAGCTCCCAACCCAGTTCCCGTCCTTGAGCTCAAACCGGTGAAAGAGGTAACCGCTCCTGCCCGCCAGCAATACCGCCACAACCTTGGGTTGCTCCAAGATATCGACCAACCTGGACCCATTGTACCTGGAGAGGTGATCTTCCAGTTCGATGAAGTCTTCAAACAGCTTTTCACCCCGTTTTTGGATGACGAATCTCCCTGCCTTTGTCTCCACCATACGATACGATTCCTTGCCCTTCGCCAGAAGCGTCACGAGGGTGTTAAACCCCTCAGATTTAGAACCCCAGCGCCCGTACTGTCGACCCAGTCCCAGATACCCTTCGGGAGACAGGAGCGCTGGATTCTTCAAGGATTTGCCCAAG
>JBCCFW010000302.1:0-4273 GCA_039029535.1 Acidobacteriota bacterium | reverse complement strand
TCGGTCGCGTGGATGGTCAGGGCAACCCGACCAGCTACGAGCACGATGCGTTCGGGCAGCCCTTCCGGGTCGTGCACGCCGACCAGACACCGGAGGTGACGGTCCGGGACGTGTTCGGTCAGCCGGGTCAGTTCATCGACGCGAACGGGAGCGTCACCACTCAGTTCCACGACCAGCTCGGTCGGCTCACCTCGAAGGTCGTCACGGTGGGGCCAGGGGTCTCGCCCCTGGGGAGCTGGGAGTTTCATCATCACGACGGCCTGGGTCGCAAGGTGCGAGCCGAGAACGAGTCGGCGGTCGTGACCTTCGCCCACGACAGCGCCGGCCGAGTCTTGGAGGAAGGGACTGACGGGCTCGTCACGCACTTCGACTTCGACCTCAGCGGCAACGTCGAGTCCCTGACCTACCCGAGTGGTCTCGTGCTGTCCCAGGAGCACGACTGTCTCAACCGTCTCACGGGCGTCTGGGACGGGACGCGGCAGCTCGCCTTTTACACCTATCTCGGCCCGTCGCGGGTGCTGACCCGTGAGACGGGCGATGGTCTCCTTGCGAGCTGGAGTCACGACGAGAGAGGTCGTCCGACGGGCGTGGCGATCGGCGTGGCCGGACAACCGCCGACCATCGCGAACCTGACCACGAGCTGGGACGCTTGGGGCAATCGAACCACCCGTGACGACCTGCTCAACGACGAGCAGGCGACGTTCAGCTACGACCGGCTCGACAGGCTGGTCGGAAGCCACTGGGTCGACGGAGCCGTGAGCACGGTCCTCGACTACGACCTGGACCTGGGCGGCAATCGGCGAAGCGTGACGGTCGATGGCGTGCCGTCGGCCTACGTGCAGTCGTCGGACGCTCCGCTGCTGGACCAGCAAGTTCATCAGTACAGCGAGACACCTTGGGGCACCCGGCATCACGACGACGCCGGCAACCTGACCTCGGATGCTCCGGGCACGGACCTGCAGTCGGACTGGGAGTACGACTACCTGAACCGTCCGGTGTCGCTGTCACGGCCTGGGCAGGGTCTGGAGGTCGAGTACCGCTACGACGCGCTCGGACGACGGGTGCTGCGGACGACGAAGGCGGGCTCGGCGTGGAGCGAGCATCGCTTCGTCAACGTGGGCCTGGGCGAGCTGGAAGAACGCGACGAGACCGGTGCGGTCGTGGGCTTGACGATCCACGGTGCTGGCCTGGACGAGGTCGTGAGCTGGCGCTCAGGCGGACAGGAGCACTTCCTGCACCAGGACGACCTCCGCAACGTGCTCGCGACGACGACGGCCGACGGTGTCGTGGAGGAGCGCTACTCCTACGAGGACTATGGTGCCGTCACGGCGTGGCTCCCTGATGGGACGGCCCGGACGTCATCGGCGTTCGGGATGCCGTGGCTCTACACGGGACGACGGCTCGACGTGGAGTCAGGGTTCTACTACTTCCGGAACCGCACGCTCGATCCGTTCGCAGGTCGGTTCGTGACGCGGGATCCGATCGGGAAGTGGGGTGACGAGGTCAACTTCGGGAACGGCTTGGCCTACGTAGGGAACAACCCGTGGAGCCGGATGGATCCGTTGGGACTGGCCACTGATTGGGAGGCGTTAAGGGAGCAGATCTATCGCGACCTCGATGACAACGAGCAGTGGGTCCGAGACCTAGGGGCGCCAGGGTTCGCGGATGCGATTTCGCCCGAGGGAATCGACGCGTCGCTGGCTGCGGACGCTGAGAAGCGGCGCCAGCAACGGGGCACTGCTCCCGAGTCCGAGCAAGCGAATGCTCCGAGAGTCGGTGCTAGCGATGCTTTCGAGCCAGCTGGGGCGGTCATTCGCGTTGGCAGTGAGGTTGCGAACCAGCCGACAACGCCACTGAGCCAAGAGGCGGTCGAGTACGACGACGCTATCGAACTTCCCATCTTCGCGCAGAGGCACGAAGACGTCTACGAGCTCAGCCGCGATGGTGGGCGTGTGATTCAGATCGCTGGCTACGGTGGCGAGGTTGGCGAGTGGTTGCTAATCGGCGGTGCACTCAAGGCTCTAAAGAACGGTGGGGAGTGGGTCTGGAGGCAGTTGGCTGCCAGGAGAGCGGCACGGAAAGCAGCTGGCCGAGTCTGCTTCACGGCCGGCACGTTGATTCGTACTGAAGTTGGTCTGCGACCAATCGAGGAGTTAGAGATTGGGGACTTGGTCTGGTCTCAGGGCGAGGGGGCGGGCCGGTCGGGATGGAGACCGGTTGTCAGGACTTTCACGAACTCAGATCAGCCGTTGATCGAGCTGGTGTTCGGAAATGCTGCAGGTGGACGGCAAGTGCTGCGGCTCACGGCGGGACATCCGCTTCGCCTTGGCGAAGGTTGGGTGGAGGCTGGTGACTTGCTGCCAGGCGCCGAGGTGGCCTCTTTGAGTGGTCTGGTGAAGTTGCTGTTTCGGCGAGAGGCTGGGCGTGCACCTGTCTACAACGTCGAGGTGGACGAATGGCACACGTACTTTGTTGGCGAGCTCTCGATCTGGGTGCACAATGGCGACTGCTTCGATCTCGTGCGCGAGGTGAACGGCCTGCCTGCGGATGCGCGTCTGACCACCAACGTGGACGATGTTTTTCGCCACCTCGGCGACCACAACAAAATTAACCTACGCTTGGCAAGCGACAGGCTTCACGCGATCAAGAAGGCCGAGGGGCTAGGCGGTGCAGACAACGTGATCTTCGACTGGAGTGGTGGCGTCTACGATGCAAGAACCGGAGACCTGCTGGGCAGCCTCACGCAGGGTGGTGCTAGGGGCAGGAGGTAGCTCATGTCTGAAGTTCCTTGGGAATATCTCTTCATTGTCTACCGCTTCGATCGAGATGCATGGCGCGACTCATCTGAGACCGACATCAATAACTTCGTGACGATCAAGGAGGCGCTTCCGACGAGCGAGGATGCGGAGAAGGAGGTGGAGCGCCTTCGTGGGCTCAATGACGACAAGCCTGTCGAGTACTACTACCAGCGAGCGCGATACTACCCTCACGGTCGGGTCTTGACAGCTGTGCCGGAGCGCGAGTAGGCGGAGGTGCATCATCATCGCCTCGACGACTCAGCCCACTCGTCACCAGAGCGGCATTCGTGGGGAGGCGGCTGGTGTCCCGCCTGGTTTCGATGTAGTTCTCTTGGGTCGAGCCGCTCCATGCCCGGCTTCGCGTACTGACGCGTGCGGATGATGATCGCCTCCTTTGCCTCGGCCAGCCCGAGCTCCCCCCGCAGGTGCGCGGCCAGCTCCGAGTAGCCCAGCGCCCGCCAGGCCGGAGCGTCGGGCGACAAGGGACGATCGAGCAGGCCCTGCACCTCGCTGAGCCATCTCTGCTCGAGCATGCTGAGCCATCTCTGCTCGAGCATGACGTCGAGGCGCGACCGGATGCGGCGCTCCCGACGCTCGCGATCCAGCCGCAGCCCGATCTTCCGGCAGCGCCAGCGTGGCGATCGGCGTGGCCGGACAGCAGCCGACCATCGCGAACCTGACCACGAGTTGGGACGCTTGGGGCAATCGCACCACTCGTGACGACCCGCTCAACGACGAGCAGGCGACGTTCAGCTACGACCGCCTCGACCGCTTGGTCGGAAGCCACTGGGTCGACGGAGCCGTGAGCACGGTCCTCGATTACGACCTGGACCTGGGCGGCAATCGGCGAAGCGTGACGGTCGACGGCGTGTCGTCGAGTTACATGCAGTCGTCCGACGCTCCACTGCTGGACCAGCAGGTCCATCAGTACAGCGAAACGCCCTGGGGCACCCGGCATCACGACGACGCGGGCAACCTGACTTCGGATGCTCCGGGCACGGACCTGCAGTCCGATTGGGCCTACGACTACCTCAACCGCCCGGTGTCGCTGTCACGGCCTGGCCAGGGCTTGGAGGTCGAGTACCGCTACGACGCGCTCGGGCGACGGGTGTTGCGAACGACGACGGCGGGCTCGGCGTGGAGCGAGCATCGCTTCGTGAACGTGGGCCTGGGAGAGCTGGAAGAGCGCGACGAGACCGGTGCGGTCGTGGGCTTGACGATCCACGGTGCTGGTGTGGACGAGGTCGTGAGCTGGCGCTCGGCAGGTCAGGAGCACTTCCTGCACCAGGACGACCTCCGCAACGTGCTCGCGACGACGACGGCCGACGGGGTCGTGGAGGAGCGCTACTCCTACGAGGACTATGGCGCCGTCACGGCGTGGCTGCCGGATGGGACTGCGCGGACCTCATCGGCGCTCGGGGTGCCGTGGATGTATACGGGACGACGGCTGAGACCTGTCGTCGTCTCGGACTGGC
>JBCCFW010000301.1:0-4388 GCA_039029535.1 Acidobacteriota bacterium | reverse complement strand
GTGCGACCGACGTCGCTCCCATCGTCGGCCCCCACGAAGAGGCGATGGTCGTCGAAACACCGGCCGAGGGTCCGGTCGCACCCGCGGCGACCGTGAGCCCAGGCCCGGCCGAGACGCAGGCCGCTCGCGATGTCGGACCCGCTCCACGTCAGGCAGCAGCCGATCGAACCATCCGCGTCGACGTCGGGCTTCTCGATCGGCTCATGAACCTGGTCGGCGAGCTCGTGCTGGCGCGGAATCAAGTGCTCGCGCTCGGCGACGCTCGACGGGACCCCACCTTCAACACGACGGCACAGAGGCTGAATCTCATCACCGGGGAGCTTCAGGAGGGAGTCATGAAGACCCGGATGCAACCCATCGGGAGCCTCTGGAGCAAGCTCCATCGCCTGGTCCGAGACGTCGCGACGGCGTGCGGAAAGCAAGTCCGGCTGGAGATGGAGGGCGAAGGAACCGAGCTGGACCGAAGCATCCTGGAAGCCATCCGCGACCCCCTCACCCACCTCGTCCGCAACGCCGTGGATCACGGGCTCGAGAGTCCCGAAGAAAGACGCGGCCGAGGCAAGGAGCCCGAGGGCGTCGTGCGCTTGAAGGCCTGGCACGAAGGAGGCCAGGTGAACATCGAGATCGCCGACGACGGCGCCGGCTTGCGGCTCGATCGCATCCGCGAGAGAGCCGTCGAGCGTGGGGTCATCTCACGTCAGGACGCAGACGTCGCGACGGAGCGTGAGCTGTCGGGACTCATCTTCGAGCCTGGCTTCTCGACCGCCGCCTCGGTGACCAGCGTCTCCGGACGCGGCGTGGGCATGGACGTCGTCCGCACCAACATCGAGTCCATCGGCGGTGCTCTCGACATCGCCAGTCGTGAGGGTCGTGGGATGACACTCCGCATCAAGATCCCCCTCACTCTCGCGATCGTCCCGGCCCTCACGATCGACTGTGCCGGTCAGCGCTACGCCATCCCGCAGGTCAACCTGCTCGAGCTGGTCCGACTCGAGAGCGCGGACGCTCGAAGCGGCATCGAGTCGATCCAGGGGACGCCGGTCTACCGGCTCCGCGGCCGTCTCCTCCCTCTCGTCGATCTTCGGGACGAGCTCGGCCTGTCTCCGCGACCGGGCGCCTCCGAGATCGTCCTCAACATCGTGGTCCTCCAGGCCGACGGCAGCCGCTTCGGCCTGCTCGTCGATCAAATCGCCGACACGCAGGAGATCGTGGTGAAGCCGGTGGGGCGTCAGGTCCAGGACCTCTCGGTCTATGCCGGCGCGACGATCCTCGGTGACGGTCGTGTCGCCCTCATCCTGGACGTGCTCGGCCTCGCTCAGCGAGCCCACGTGCTGGACGAGGCCAGCCACTCGCTGTCCGAGCCCGAAGCGTCCACGCTGGCCGCCGCGGATGCGACCAGCGTGTTGCTCGTGTCGCGGGGCGACCAGGGACGTCTCGGCATTCCGCTCTCCTCGGTGGCCCGCCTGGAGGAGATCGAGCGCGATCGTGTCGAGCACGCCGGCGAGGCAGAAGTCGTGCAGTACCGGGGCGAGCTCCTGCGGCTCGTCCGCCTGACCGGCCAGCAGGCCACGGACGGCACGCGCTCGACCTCACCAGCCGACGACGATCGACTTCAGGTCGTCGTCCACTCGGGTCCTCTCGGGCTGATGGGCCTGGTGGTCGATAGCATCATCGACATCGTGCGGGAGCCCCTCCTGCTGCAGGCAGAGTCCGAGCGACCCGAGGTCCTCGGAACGGCCGTGCTTCAGGGGCGGGTCACCGAGATCCTGGATCTCATCGAGCTGAACCGTAGCTCCCGACCTCGGGCAACCGCGCTGGCTGGAGTCGAAGCATGAGCGGCTCGGAGGGAGACGACGTGGCCGTCACGACTCAGGTCGCGACGTTCTCGGTCGATGGCCATCTCTTCGGGATCGACGTGCAGCACGTTCAAGAGGTGCTGCGTCCCCAGCCGCTCACGCTGGTCCCCTTGGCCCACCCGGCGGTGCGGGGACTCATCAACCTCCGAGGCCAGGTCATCACGGCCATCGACCTTCGCCGGCAGCTTCAGCTCCCGGAGGCCGACCAAGACGACGAGCGGATGAACGTGGTCGTCCGCTGTCACGGCGAGGCCTTCGCCCTCCTCGTCGACGAGATCGGTGACGTCCTGGAGGTCGATCAGGAGAGCTTCGAGCCCGTGCCGGTCAATGTCGACGGTCCGCCACGCGAGCTCTTGCGAGGCACCCACTCGCTCGACCGGGGCCTGCTCCTCTTGCTGGACGAGCAGCGCGCCACGTTCGTCACGAACAGCGAGTCGCTCACGGCGTGAGCGGCCCGAAGGCTCGCTCACGAAGCCAGGAGAATCCCTTGAAAGCAGCGTCGCCCTCATCAACCCGTCGCCCGCGCCACCGACCGCGGGGGCGCGGCCGCGTCCTCGTGGTCGATGACAGCTCGGTGGTCCGACGCATCCTCACCTCGCTCATCACCGAGAGCCCCGATCTCGTCGTCGCCGGAACCGCCGCCAACGGCCAGCTCGCGCTCGATCAGCTCGACGCCCTACAGCCCGATGCCGTGACGCTGGATCTCGAGATGCCGGTCCTCGACGGACTCGCGGTTCTCGACCGGCTCGAGACCCTCGCCCCGGATCTCCCGGTGGTCATCCTCAGCTCGCACACGCGGCGCGGCGCGGCCGCCACGCTCGAAGCGCTGAGCAAGGGAGCCCGCGACTGCGTGCTCAAGCCGGACCTTCAATCCGGGCTGGCAGCCTCGAGGGAGCGTCTCCGGGAAGAGCTGATTCCTCGCTTGTGCCAGCTCATCCACGGGGTCTCTCGGACCGAAAGTCTCCAGGAGTGGGGGCGACCGAGCGCGACCCCACATCGGCACCGCTCGGGAGCCCGACCCATCCCCTCGATTCTCGTGGTCGGCTCCTCGACTGGTGGCCCCGAGGCCCTTCATCGCTTCCTGGCCGGCTTCCCGGCCAGCTTTCCCCTCCCCATCGTGGTGACTCAGCACATGCCTCCGATGTTCACGACGATGCTCGCCGAACGTCTCGACGCCGGCACGACCCTTCAGGTCACCGAGGCTCGGGACGGCGAACCGCTCCGGTCCGGACGCGTGGTGCTCGCTCCCGGCGACCGCCACCTTCGCGTGGAGTGTCGTGGCCACCAGCTCTGCACGGTGCTCGACGACGGTCCCCGGGTCAACTCCTGTCGCCCCTCCGTGGACGTCTCCTTCGACTCCGCGGCCCGTGCCCGTGGTGACGGCGTGCTGGCCGTGGTCCTGACGGGCATGGGCCGTGACGGCCTCGCTGGGGCCGGCGCCGTGCGCGCCGCCGGCGGGACCGTGCTCGCACAGGATCGGGAGAGCTCGGTCATCTGGGGAATGCCGGGCGAAGTGGTCAGGGCCGGCCTCGCCGAGACCACCGGCGATCCCGATCAGCTTCGACGACGCGTGGACGAGATCGTGGCCCGGGCCCCGGTCGGAAGTGGGGTCGCATGACGGTCACCGCCAGTGCCTTCACCACCATCACCGAGCTCGTGAGGAGCCGTTCGGGCATCGCCGTCGCTGCCGGCAAGGAGTACCTGCTCCAGTCGCGCCTGCAACCGCTGCTTCACGACCACGAGCTCGCCAACCTCGAGGAGCTCGCCACGCGCCTCGACCGCGATCCCTCGGGCGAGCTGTCCGACTCGGTGGTCGACGCCATGACCACCAACGAGACGCTCTTCTTCCGTGAGCCCAAGCAGTTCACCGCGCTGCGCAAGGAGGTGATCCCGAAGCTCGTCGCCACTGGTCGGGCTCCACGGATGAAGATCTGGAGCGCGGCCTGCTCGAGTGGCCAAGAGCCTTACAGCCTGGCGATGCTGCTCTCGGAGTGCATCCCCGAGATCACGCGTCGCTCGGGTCACGTCGTGGCCACCGACATCTCGCCGACCATGGTCGCGCGGACCCGAGACGCGCTCTACAGTCAGCTCGAGATCAACCGCGGTCTCCCTCCCGAGTCGCTGAGCCGCTCGTTCCAGAGAGAGGGTGCCCGCTGGCGCGTCGCGGAGCCCCTCCGCAGGCTCGTCGAGAGTCGGGTGCTGAATCTCGTCGAGCCCTGGAGCCAGCTCCCGACCTTCGACTTCATCTTCCTGCGCAACGTCCTCATCTATTTCGACCAGGACACCAAGCGCGACGTTCTCGAGCGAGTCCACGCCCAGCTCGACCCGGACGGCTTCCTCTTCCTGGGCGGCTCCGAGAGCACCGTCAACCTGACGGATCGCTTCGAGCGCCTCGTGCTCTGCGGCGCCACGGTCTATCGACCGCGTCGGGGAGGCGGGTCGTGAGCGTCACGGTCGAGCAGCTCAAGAACACTCTCCCCGAGGCCTGGAGCGGCTTGCTCGGTCTTCCGCTGGTGCCCGACAACGGCGCGC
>JBCCFW010000300.1:0-4399 GCA_039029535.1 Acidobacteriota bacterium | reverse complement strand
GCCATTGAGTAGGGCAACTTGGGAAACAGAATCTGCGGCTAAGAAGGGCAGCTTCAATTGCTTTATGGCGAGCTGACCAACCCGAACAGAGTCAATTGACTGTACAGATCCGCGACCACTCCTGCGCGCCTTATGTAGTGCGCGCTTGGCCTTACACCTGCGCGGTGGCCGCGGCTCGGGCAACGGCGTGCATGCCAGCGCGCCCCAATCAAGCATTACCACGGGCACCCCAAGCCAACAAGTGAAGATCCGGTAAACACGTCTCGTCACCCAACAGTAGCGGTCTTTGACGCGACTCAACTGGGCATCCGGTCAGGCGCCCGCTGGGGGAGCCGATCGACCCCGGCCCCCCCTCCACCGGCCGGCGGCGTGCGGGGCGGGGGTTGGGGGGTGTTCCCCCCTCGGCCCCCCGGGCGGGGGCCCCCACGACCCGCTCTGGAACGAAGTTCAGACACGCCCGTGTCGGAGGAGCTCATGCGCTCAGCTCTCGCCCTGTCTCTCGTCTTCCTCTTCGTGGGCTCTGCCCACGCTCAGCTCACGCCCTACGATGCCAGTGCGGTCATCGAGAGCTACTGCAGCCCGAACATGAACGACTACGGCACCGTCGACGACTGTTCGAACTACCACTCGCCACCCCTGCCGAGCCTGGTCCGGGCGGTCTCCACCCCGGACCCGGACTTCCACCCGGCGCGCTTCGTCGCGAACTTCGACGCCAACATGGATGGAGTGGTCGACCAGGCCGAGCGGGCTGCGGTCGGACACCCGCTGCCGATCGATGCGAACACCACCACCTGGCCGCGGGGTCCTCAGGCTGCCGGCGGCACTCAGGTCCTGCCGTTCACCCGCATCACGAACGATGGACGTCTGAGTTTCATCGGAGGAGCGTCGAGACCCGAGCTGTGGCTCTTCCGCCCCGATCGTCTCGATCACGATCTCGAGGTCAAGTCGGCCCCGGGGCCGGTCGGGGAGCGGGCCTTCATGTCTTTCGCGATGCTCCACGATCCGGACCCGCTGCGCACGGATCTCGACTACTCGCCCACGCAGTTTCCGGCCTTTCAGGGCCCTGACACCGTCGGATTGACGATCTGCGACGTGAGCGGCTCGGGCCATGACCTCTCGGCCGACATCGCCAATGAGCGAAACCCACGCCCGTGCCTGGCCGAGGTGCCATCCTCGAGTCCCGTCGAGGGGGATTGTTACGACATCACCGTCCTGACCGCCTTCAGCGCCTACGACCGCGACGATGCCTACCACTGGGAGCTGCGTTCGGTCGACCTGACCGTCTTCGTGTCCGAGCCCAAGACCGCGCAGGCCGACGTGCCGCGCTCGACACCCAGCCCGCCCACTGCCGACGACGCCTACTGGATCTATCCACGCACCTCGGCCTACCAGATCGGACGACCTCCGACCTACCACGTGGGCATGCACGTCTCGGACTTCACCAGCACGTGCAGCAGCCCCACTCCTCCCGCCTGGTGTGAGTTCCTTCCGATGCAATCTTGGATGGCCGGTGACTTCCATCTCGACGACGACGGCGATGGCGTCGTCGACCCCGGTGAGACCTGGGACGGCACCGCCATGGACGACGCCACCGGCCCGATCGAGCCACTGATGTGGGACGGCTTCCCCAAGAACGCGCTCGGTCTCATGGAGATGGTGACGAGCGCGGACGGGATGCTGCTGTTCTTCAACTCCTCACGCGGGATCTACTACTCGGTCAACGAGGTCGCGCCCTGCCAGGCCGAGGGCTTCCGGGTGCTCAAGCCGCTGTCTCACTTCCCGAGTGATCCGCTGACCCAGGACTACGACCTGGCGAAGACGGCGACCACCTTCGAGGGAAAGAAGGTGTTTCGAACGGCCAATGGCCGTCCCATCCGTCCTGGTTGGCTGATGCTCGGTGCCTATCCGTGGGTGGACCGCGAGGTGAAGAACATGGTCTGGGCTCAGGTGAACGCGAGCCGGGACGCCTACCACTCGGTCGACCAGGCTCCGCCCCAGGGGAGCAAGCCGTACTACGCCGGCGATCCGGACCAGGGCACCGGCAAGGCCGTCTCGGTCGTGGGGGCCTGGACCCAGGGCAAGACGGTCATCCTCGACAACATGCTCAACCCGACGGTGTGGAGCGGCGATCGGGATGAGAGCAACTTCATCGAGACCTTGTCCGCACCGGAACATCGCTTTCTCCACCACATGTTCGCGATGGACATCTACTCGGACTCGGACCCGCTCTGGATCCGACCTCTCGGCCGACAGCGGATCATGTCGCCGGAGAATCATCTCAACCTGTACGACGCTCTCACGCCGAAGCTCCCCTTCGACGTGAGCTGGCTCGTGTCGACCGATGCTCAGCTCAACGCCGAGCTGCCGTTCGACGAGTACCTCCGCAACGACGCCTTCGTCGTCGCCCACATGAACTCCACCGTCTTTTGGACGCTCGCGGGCGGGCGCTGGGAGGCCTTCCATCGCGATGGCTTCCTGCCTCCCGGCAGTGGCCAACCCAACGACGACGACGTCCTGCCTGGCTCGCTGGTCAACGACATCGACCCCGGCTTCCGGTTCCGCGAGAGCCCCCGTCTGCAGAACGCCTCCTGTGCCGATCCCGCCTACTCCGCCGATGCAGCCGAAGGGCCCCGGACGCTCCGGGTCCGAGGAGGAGCACGTGTCGAGCCGGTGGCGATGGGTGGCGTGCTCGGCAAGGGGCTCTACTTCGACGGGGCCAACGACTTCGTCGACATGGGCTATCGCAACACCCATCACGACGACTGGTACTACGGGATCTGGCTCGAGAGCCGAGAGCCGAACCGCAACGGCATCCGCAACGTGTTCTTCTGGCCCGATGGCTCCTGGCTCGGGATGTCGCGCACGAAGATCCGGATCCACAACGGTGCCGTCGGCGCGAGCCCTGCCTACCATGACATCGACATCAGCGGGCACGGGCTGGAGCTCGGCGAGTGGTACCACCTCGGCGTGAAGTCGCTTCACGACGGCAACCAGCGGACCGTTCGTGTCTACCTGAACGGCAACCCGCGGGCGGTCGGCTCGGTGAGCTGGCGCGGTGGAGGAGGCAGCACCTGGAACGATGGCTTCAGCATGGACCTGGACTACCTCGATGGCTGGTCCTGGTTCGTTCTCGGCGATCCCGGTCCCGGCTTCCGCTCACCGGGTCTCCGCGCGCGCTTCACGTGGCGAGGCTGGATGGACGAGTTTCGCATCTACAAGCTCGATGCGAGCAAGAGAGGCAATGGGTGGTTCGACGAGTTCGCCTGCAACCTGGCTCTCGGGACCCTTCGTGAGGAGGACACCTTCAGGCCGGAGCCCGATCCGGACATCGGCTCGGCGAGCCTGAGGGCCGGTGCGTCACTGCCGGACTGGCCCCTCAACGGAGGACAGGCAGGGGCGACGCGTGACCTTGCCCGGCGGCAGGGAGAGCCTCTCTCGCCGGCGAGGATGGTGGGGATGCGTGACGACGATGAGCAGCTCGAGGGGCGTCCGGTCCTGGGGCGAGCGTTCGAGCACGCTCACCAGGAGCATCCGGAGCCCGTCCTCCCAACGGCCGATCCGTCGGTGGTCGCCGAGCTGGAGAGGCTCTGGGAGCAGCGCTCGCTCGAGGAGACCGCGGCGAGGTACGAGGTCGCCCGCGCTGACAGCATGCGGAAGCAGGAGCTCTCCGGTGAGCTGGCCACGCGTCGTGCGGGTGGGATCGTGGTCGATGCCGGGATCGCGACGCACGGCTCTCGCGGAGACGTCCCGAGCCGCGGCCCACGAGGTGGTGGTGGTCCCGCGCCCAAGCCTCCTGTTCGCTGGTGTGAGCAGCTCGCGCTCCAGAGCCATGACACGCCCCTGGAGCTCGGACCACAGCGAGGGGTGGGGGATTGCGTCGACAAGGTCCACGCCAACCCCGATCCCGATCCCGAGATCGCAGAGACCTGCATCCGAGAGCGCGTGCTCGGCATCGACATGATCCCGATCGAGGCAGGGCAACCGCGAGGCGACTTCAGCGGCGTGGAGTTCTGCCACAGCTGTCATCTCCCCACGTCTCCAGTACCCGGGTTGGGGCTCGACGCGCTCGCACCGGGGAGCGTGCTCCGCGAGCACGATCCCCGACGACAGCCACTGGACTGGCCGGCCACGCTCGGCGGATGTCAGCTCGAGCTGTCGCCGTTCCCGCCTGGTGGAGGTTGCGATCCCGGCCTCGCGTTCTTCCTGCTCGATCCGACCTTGGATCCCGGAGATCGCATCGAGCCGTGACGTGGTGTGAGTGACGTCGCCAGGTCAGTGGCCTGGCGACGTCAGGCGATGAGATCCGGAAGCCCTGCGTCCCAGGGCTCTGGCCAAGGCGAGGTCGAGCGCCACGTGACGGTCCTGAAGGCTCAGCTCGTCGTCCTCTTCCAGGTCGGTG
>JBCCFW010000299.1:0-4444 GCA_039029535.1 Acidobacteriota bacterium | reverse complement strand
TTGCGGCCTCACGCGGTGTCGTTCGTCGTCGATCGATGGACGAGCATCGACTTCCTCCTCTCTCCTTGCCTGAGGCCGCAATTCCCAGGCGCGCGAGCCACGCGGACCCGCGACGCAGACTCCCAAGCCCGGTTGTTCGGAGATGAAGAGCGTCTGGCCGAGATCCTCGCTGCCAGCGAGCCGGCTCAGGCCAAGAAGCTCGGTCGGCGCGTGAAGCCGTTCGACGACGTCCGCTGGAAGGCGGAGCGGAGGGACATCGTCACCGCGGGAAACCACGCCAAGTTCAGTCAGAACGCACGGCTCCGTGACTTCCTCCTCGGGACGGGACGTCAGGTCCTCGTCGAGGCCAGCCCGATGGACCGCATCTGGGGCATCGGGATGTCCGCGAAGGATCCGCGTGCCAGCGACCCTCGCCAGTGGCAAGGTCACAACTTGCTCGGCTTCGCGCTCATGGATGTCCGAGAGCGTCTCCGCGAGGACGGATGAGCCACAGCTACGAGTACCCCCGCCCGGCCCTGACCGTCGACGTCGTCGTGTTCGGCGTGGACGAGAACGACCTCAAGGTCCTGCTCATCCAGCGCGGTCTCCCTCCCTACGAGGGAAGTTGGGCCCTTCCGGGGGGATTCGTCCAGGAGAACGAGAGCGTCGAAGACGCCGCCTTGCGCGAGCTGCGTGAGGAGACCGGCGTCGCCCGGGCGCCGCTCGAGCAGTACCAGGTGTTTTCCGATCCCGAGCGCGACCCCCGCGGCTGGGTCGTGTCGGTAGCCTTCCTCGCCTTGGTCCGCTTGTCGAGTCATCGCGTGCAGGCGGCCACCGACGCGCGCGACGCGGCGTGGTTCCCCACCAGCGACATGCCCAGCCTCGCCTTCGACCACGAGAGCATCGTCAGCCTCGCACGGGAACGCCTGCGCGAGAGAGTGCAGCGTCGCCCCGTGGGCTTCGACCTTCTCCCGAAGAAGTTCACGCTCACGCAGCTCCAGCGGATGTACGAGAAGGTCCTCGAGCGTGCGCTCGACAAGCGGAACTTCCGCAAGAAGGTCCTCTCGATGGACATCCTCATCGAGCTCGACGAGGTCCAGAAGGACGTCGCCCATCGCGCGGCACGGCTCTACTCCTTCGACCGCACGCGCTATCGCGAAGCGGAGCGTCGAGGCCTCGTGTTCGGGCTCGGCTGAGGGCTTCTTCCATTCGCCATCGCCTTCGGAAAGTTCAAGTCTTGTCAATGGACCTGACCATGTCCGAAGTACGGGCATCGACGTCATCGATGACGTCGATGCTGGACGCGACACGACCGTCGCGCCCGAGTTCTCAGCCCGCTCGACTCACCCGCTCGTGACGCGTGGCCGACCTCTTGTTGGTTCGGTCACTCGCCAGGCGAGTGTTCGGCGGAGAGAGGGTCACCCCATGTTCTTCCGCGCTTCCACGAGCGCCTTCGCGCTCGCCCTGTCGCTTGCGGCCGGTCCTGCCGATGGCTGCCAGCTCCATCCGGTCTCCGCCGACGTCGAGTGCCGACTCACGGCACCACGCGTCGTCAACGACCTGGAACCCTTCGACGTCACCGTCACCTACACGAATCTCGGACACCCGGCTCGCAACGGGGTCGACTTCCTCGACGACCACCCGGTGTGGGTCCAACCACCCCAGCTCTCGATGGGCCTGGGTTACACCACGGAGAACGCCTGCAACGTCTTGCCCGACTCGGGAGTGCTCCCGACCATCGAGCCTTCGGAACCGTCGACCGTCTTCCTCGACGATCCGACCAGCCCGTCCGCCGATGGTCCGACTCGACACTCCGTCGTCTACACGATCACTCCGCAGGAGCCGATGAACGGTCGCACCCTGCGGATCACGAGCTGTCAGAGCGCCTGCATCACCTTCCTCGACGGCGAGGCGCCGCCCCACCCCATCGCGGACTTCGAGCCCCCGTTGCTCGAGATCCCGGCTGGTGGCGAGGCGCCTCTCACGCTGAGCGTGCGACGCAACGGCTACCCCCTCGATCGCCCGCTCCGGGTCGTCGTGCGCTCGGAGAACTCTCTCGATCCCGCCGACCTCTTTCCTCTCGATCCCCCGGAGGCCGGCGGGAGCGGCTTGCTCCTCGAAGCCGGTGAGGACGAGCAGTCGTTCCTTCTCGGTTGTCGGGCGCACTTCCCGTGCTACGCCGGGATGGCGAACGACCTCCACGTGGAGATCCACGACGAGGACGTCTTGCTCTGGAGCAGCCTCATCGACCGTCAGGAAGCTCCCGGCCGGATCGAGATCTCGGAGACGCCGCTGGGTCGCTACGAGCTCGTCGAGCTCCTCGAGCGCTCTGGAGACGGCAGCCTGCAAGGCTGCGAGGACGCCTCGCTGCACCTGCGACTGGAGGCCCGCAACCCCTTCACCAGCCCACTGGAGAACGTCACCCTCACGGCCCTGCTCCCACCCGAGCTCGAGCTCGTGAGCGCCGACGCTCACCATCACGACAACCCCCTCGATGACGTCACGCCGAGCGCGGCCGAGCTGGCGGCGCCGGCGAGCGTGCGCCTGGCGGATCGCGAGCTCGTGGTGGAGCTGGGACGACTCGCCTACCGCTTCGAGACACCGGGTCCCGCCACCGTCTTCCGCGACCTGCTCGTCGTCGATCTCGTGCTGCGTCCCGTGCTCGGCGGCATCCAGCGCACGCCCGAGCTGGTCTTCGCGGACCTCACGGTCACCGGGACCAGCGCCGGTCAGGTCATCGAAGAGAGCTTCGCGGGCTTCAGCGTTCCCGTCACTCCCGGGCCAGCGCCTGGCGAGCTCTCCGGGACCGACGACGCTCCCCTGCTCGTCGAGGCCGGCGACGTCCTCACCTGGGCCGACGGCACGCGGAGCGGGGCCACGAGCGCACGTCTCTACCGGGGAGACCTGGGCGCTCTCGACGGCCTGCTCGGGAGCTGCCTGGCCACCGACCTCCTGGACGCACGCCACGTCGATCCGGCGCTGCCCCCACCCCGGCGAGGCTGGTTCTACCTGGTCGCTGGACACTCATGCCTGAGTGAGGGTCCCCTCGGTCGCAACTCACTCGACGCCGTGCGAGCGCCTGCGGAGTCCTGCCCATGAACAGCACGTGCTCACGCCACCACCGACTCGGCTCCGATCACGACCTCGTCATCCGCCCATCGGGCTCTTCACGGTCCCACGTCATGACTCACGCCAGCCTCGTCCAGTTGCTTCGTCTCTCTCTCTCTCGAGCTGCCGTCGCATTGACCATCCTGGTCTTCGGCACCAGTGCCCATGCCCAGGTGCAGTCCCGCGACTTCGTGCTCCAGTCCCTTCCCGGAGAGCACGCCAACCTCTACTTCATCTCCCTGCCCGACGTGCCCTCGTTCGAGGATCGAGCCAACAGCAGCCAGGACGACCCTTGCGACTTGAGCGCGACCACTCCCGACGGCGTGATCAACGTCGATGACGCGATCTGCGCGATGTGGGGAGGCGGCGAGCGCGAGGCTCAGGTGGGGACCTTCCAGGTGGCGACGGTCGATCCGGAGACCTGTCGCTGGATGGAGCGCAAGCTCGTGCGCATCGGGTCCTTGGCCTACCGCTCAGGGCCGGCTTTCGACTTGATCGCCGGCATCGGCTACGCCGTTCAGGTGCCCTACGACCCTCGTATCGGCGTGACCGAGCATCGTTTCACGCTGTCGGGTCCCTGTGAGCCTGGCTTCACCGGTCGCGACCTCGGCGCCCTGTGCCCGGACGCGGCCGCGATCACCACGCTGCTGCACGTTCCCTACGACACGACCCTCGACGACAGCGTCGACATCTACTGCGGTCTCGACTGGGACGTCGGCGGTGGCGTCGTCGATTGCGACGACGGGATCTACGAGCTCGCCGGCCACTACATCATGCAGCGCTACGTGAACGCGATCCCCGCTTTCCAGTACTCCAACATCACCGGATTCGCGGGGGACGCCCTGCTCCCACAACCACCCTTCGACCTCTCACCGGGGGAGTCGGCGCTCCTCACGCTGGAGCCAGGGGCCTCACCCCGCTTCTACGCGTCCAGGCCCGACGGCATCGTCTGCCCGTGAGCCGCGTCCGCTCCGGCTTCAGGACAGCCCGAGTTGTCGGGGTCCGATTCCGGAGCGAACGTTCGGGCACGGGTCGAACGGCACTTCCCGGCCAACGACCTGGAAAAGGGAGTCTCCCGATGTTTCTCTTCGTGCCTGCCGGTTCCCTGGAGCTCGCTGCGTCCCACCCTGGGCACGCCGACTCCGGGGTCGACCGGACCTCGCTCGACGTGCAGGTCCAGGCGGACTTGGACGCATCGTCGTCGGAACCTCGAATCCCTCTCGAGTCTCCGACGCTGACGTAGCCACCCCCTTTCCACGACCCTGGGAGTGGTCACGCTCCAGCGTCGAGTCGATTCCCAGCTCGACTCGACGCCGGCGTATTTTTATCACGCAAGGGCTCTAGTCAACCCGTCTTG
>JBCCFW010000298.1:0-4447 GCA_039029535.1 Acidobacteriota bacterium | reverse complement strand
GGCGGGCGCGGGGGGGCCCGGCCCGGGACCCCGGCCCGGGTGTGGGGGTATCGCCGGGCTGCGCCTGGGGGCGGGCCGCGCCGAGCGCGCCCACGACGGCGCTGCCGAGCAGGAACCAGCAAGGCCAGGGCAGTGCCGCCTCTCGACCGGGCGTGACGCCCGTGCTGCGCGCGACGCCCAGCAGGGCCAGCGTGCTTCCCAGCGGATGGAACACCAGGGGGAGCACGGTGAAGACGCCGGTGAAGGGGCGCGGCGCGTCGTCGCTGGGCACGTGCCAGTGGTGCGGCAGGGTGCCGGTGCGCACCAGGAGATGGGAGATGAGCACCGCGAGACAAGCCGCAGCGATCCACGCACCCGGTCGGCCGAACACGAGCGCCTGGTGTCCGACCGCGCCGACGCTGACGACCAGCACGAGGCTCGCCCCGACGTGAAGCCAACGTGTCCACGGCCAGGGCACGCGCGTCCACGGGATCACCTGGTCGCCATCGGGGCGGTCGCGCGCCGCGGTCAGGTAGAGCAGGTCGGACCGCGGCGGGACCGGGCCCTCGTGCAGTCCGCGGTGCAGGCTCGTCGCCCACCAGAGGACGCGGCCGTCGATGGCGAGCACGCGGTCGCCGGGCTGGACGTCCACCGACGGCACGTCGACGAGCACCGCCTCGACCCAGGTGACGCTGTCCTTGCCGTCACTGGCCGACGCCAGCACCACCGGTGACTCGTGGCCTCGCAGGTGACGCAGCACGGGCACGAGGACAGGCACGGCCGCGGCCAGCACGGACCCCACGAGGAGGCCGCCCAGGACCCTCCTCCATCCCTCGTCGTCTCTCCCTCCGAACACCATCGCGTCGAGCATGTCGTCCGACGAGGCGCTCGACCACTACCAGTAGCCGGCCTTCAGTCGTTTCGCGATGATCGGACACCACTCGGGGAGGTGCTCGGCAAAGTGCCGATGCTCGGCCGCACGATCAGCCGCCCAGAGCAGCCAGGACAGCTCGCGCAGCTCGAGCAGGACGGGGAGCTCGGCGCGGACCTGGTCGTCGTCGAGCGGACGATGGCGTCGGTAACCCTCGAAGAGCTTCTCCCGGGCCTCGGCGTAGTCGGGTCGGCTCTGCCAGCCGTGGAGCGCCGACGCGAAGTCGTAGAGGAACCACCCCGCACCGCAGTCGTCGAAGTCGATGATGCCGTGACCGCCGCGGAGCACGATGACGTTGTGTCGGTGCAAGTCGCCGTGGATGAGACCGTGGTGCTCGGACGCTCGGCTCAGCGTCGTCAGCTCGTCGCGCAACTCCTCGGCGCGGTCGCGAAGCGCGCTTCCGTGTTTCTTGGGGAGGCGGCTCCAGGCCACGTCGAGATCGCCGTAGCCCGTGCCCTCACCGAGCAGCGAGCGCCAGTCGAAGGGGCGTCGGCGAAAGCCCGACGGGTGAGTCCAGGAGCTCGCGTGGACGTGAACCCTCGCGAGCAGCTCGCCGATGATGGCGAGCTCGTCGGCGGTGACCGGCCGACGCCCGAGCACGGGGCCGGGCATCCACTGGAGGAGCGTGCAGGCCCGGGACTCGGGGCCGCTGTCCGACTGCGCCAGGACCACTCGCTCGCCGTCGGGGCTCGTCACCGGTCGCGGCACGCGCAGGTCGGTGTCGCGATCGAGAGCGTCGAGCCAGCAGAGCTCCGACTCGATGGTCTCGGGCGTCTGATAGCCGGGGCGGTGCAGCCGGAGTAGGTAGCCGGGCCGGCCGCGAACGCGGAAGGTCGTGTTCTCGAAGTGGTCGAGCTTGTCGAAGGCCGCATCGGGCAGCCCGAAGCGGGCGAGCGCGACGGACGCGACGGCCCTCAGCCGACGCACCTGCCCCCGAGGCGTGAGCTGCTCGAACGGTCGACCCATCCGAGCAGGATACGGGAGCGGAACCGCGGAGTGAGGTGGCTCGGGCTCAGCTCGCCGTGCGCAGCCGGATGCGAAGACCCGACGCGTCGCGGAGGGCGTCGTGGAGACGACGGGACTCTCCCGTCTCCCAGAGCTCGTCAGCCGCACCGTCCGGGCAGAAGAGCAGGTGGTGCGGACCCTCGTCGACACGGATCCAACCCCGTCGGTCGGGAGCGTGGACGGTGGACGCCTCGAGTGGGATGACCCGTCGTCGGGTCCGTCGGAACGGGCCGTCCTGCCAGAGCACCTCGAGCTCGCCGGGACGGACGACCAGCAGGCTCGCGGTGCCAGGACCTCGATGGAATCGCTGGCCGAAGCGGCTTCGCTTCTGGAGCGCCCCGAAGGTCGTGCCGGGCTGCTCGACGGCCGCGGCGAGGTCGCGATAGACGGCCAGACGCCGCTGTCGAGCGGGATCGGCGTCGCGGGGCGACAAGGCGGCGAGCAGGGAAGTGAGTGTCGAGAAAATTCCGGCCATCCAGTGGAGGTTAGCGCGTGGCGACGGCGTCGGCCACGTGACGGCGGGTCGCGCAGGTGCAACCCGCGGCCGGTTCAGGAGTACATGCTCAGGCAAGCGCAGTGCAGACGAGGGAGACGAGGGGGTCTGATGTACGACCTGAGCAGGTTCCGACGAGTCGCCGTGACGGGGATGCGCGACCTCGTGGTCTCGGCCGCCTCCTTCGACACCAACCCCCGCTTCCGTCCACTCCTCCGCGCCGCCTGGGGGCCCCTGCCGTGGCTGACCCTGTGGCTCGTCGCCGTCGGCGCAGCCGTGACGGGCGTCTGGGCCGCGCCTTACCTGGAGATGGTCCCGTTCTCGACCCCCACGGCCTGGCCAGTGATCTTCTTCTCCGCCGTGGCCGCCTCGCGCCTGCGGTCGGCGCGTGCCTCCCTGGGGGCCCTGACGGGAGGCGGCTTCCAGGCCTTCCGGGCCCTCAGCGTGCCGCTCATCCTGGCCGGCTTCATCATGGTGCTCACCGCCGAGCTGACCTGGGGGATGCCCTCGTTCGACACCGGGGAAGGCACCTTCGGCCTCGTGGCGGGCGTGCTGCGCCTCGTCCTGTCCCTGCTGGCGCACGGTGCCGGCGTCGCGGTCTGCACCGCGGTGTTCACCGGGAGCACGAACTGGTTCGGCTCGCTCTTCGAGATCGGCTGGCGCTTCCTCGTCTTCTCCATCCTCTTGCGGGTGACCTTCTTCGTCCTCGACCTGGTCCAGGGCATCTTCCTCAAGGTCATTCGATCGATGGTCAGGAGCCTCATCGATCTCTCGTGGCTGGACTTCCTGAGTCCCTTCGTCGGTGACGGCCTGCAGTTCGGCGTGAAGAGCGTCGTGTATCTCGCGCTCATCGGCGGAGCCTGGTGCGCGGCCGAGCGGCTCTTCCCCGACTGGGTGGTCGACGGCGAGGCCGAGCTCTTCCCCGAGCTGGAGAGACTCCTGGCCCCGGACTTCCAGGACGGAGACGACGACGAGACGGAGACCGAGGACGACTCCGCAAGGGCTGGGAACGAAGACGATGCGACGCCGTCGCAGCCAAGGGCCCGCCCGGCCTCGGAGCCTCCACCGCTTCCGGAGACGTGACAAGATCCTCGGTCTCGGCCCGCACCGACGACGACCTCGGCAGCGGGTTCCGAGCCCGAGGGAGCCGTCATGCGGTCCGGTCTCGTCATCCTGTCCTTCCTCTTGTCGATGCCCTCGGGCTCTCTCCTGGCTCAGGCTCTCGACCCACCTGCTGAGCCTGCCGAGCCCTCCGAGCCCGCGCCCCGCCGCTGGATGGATCGCGATCGCTCCGCCTCGGCGCGACGCGAGGCCTCGGTCCCGGCGACCTCCACCGCGTCCACCGAACGATCGCCCGGCGTGCGCTCCGGCCGACGTGCCATCCGCACGCGAGCCGCCGGCGGTCCGGTCGATCCCTGTCTCGTGCCGGGTCTCATCTACGCATCGACCATGGACGAGCTCTGGGTCATCGATCCGGACACCCTCGAGGCGACCTTCCTCGGTCCGCTTCCCGAGGAGACCTTCGACGTGGGCGTCACCCCCGACGGGCGCCTGATCGTGTCGTCGAATCGTGGGGCCGAGATCCATGCCATCGACACCTGCGATCTCTCGTCGACCTTCCTGGGCGCTCTCACCGAGTCGGTGAACTCGATCGGACCGGGACTGGGGCCCGGCCTCGTCCTCGCACCGGCGTCCAGTCGGCTGCTGGAGCTGGAGGTGACCGCGACCTCGGTGATCACCACGCCCGTGTTGCCGTCCGACGGCTGGTGCTCGGTGCCCTCCGGAGATGCGGCCCTCAGCCCCTGCGTCGGCCGTCTCCAGGCAGTTGGAGCTGATCGCGTCACCGGTCGCCGGGTCGAGTCGCACGAGCGAGTCGGCCGGGGGCAGGCCGAAGGGTCGGCACTCCGAGCACGGGAGCTGGCTCACGTAGAGACGACCGTCGCAGGGGCTGAGGGCCGCATCTCCGGAGGGCACCGAGCACCAGCCGTCGGACGGCAACACGGGCGTGGTGATCACCGAGGTCGCGGTCACCTCCAGCT
>JBCCFW010000297.1:0-4468 GCA_039029535.1 Acidobacteriota bacterium | reverse complement strand
TCGCCATGACTGCGGACCAGGGCGCGCTCCCGACGCTGCGTGCGGCCGTGGCTCCGGATGCCGAGGGCGCCGACTACTACGGACCCGACGGCTGGATGGAGATGCGGGGCTGGCCGGTGAAGGTCGGTCGGTCGAAAGAGGCCGCGAGCGCCGAGCAGGCCAGCAAGCTCTGGGAGCTGTCGTCGGAGCTCACCGACTTGCGCTACCTCGAAGCGGCCTGACCCGACGATTCAACAGCGACAATCGTCGAGGATCTCGGCGAACCAGGTCTTCTTCATCGGTTGGTTCCAGAAGTAGCCGCCGCTGGTCAGGTAGACCCGCGTTCCGATCACCGAGGCGTTGACCGCGAGGACGAGGGCTGGTGTCTTGGCGACCTGGGTCCAGGTGTCGGCCACCGTGTCGTACTCGGTGATGCGATCCATCTGCCACTCGTCGGGCTGATGAGTGCGACCGATGGCGTTGCGCCCGGCGATCACGAGGATGCGGTCGCCAATGACCAGCGTTGCCGCGTCGGCGTGCGAGCGCGGCGCCGGCAGGTCGGCCCGGGTCGACCAACTGTTCGTCCGCGTGTCGAAGGCATCGACCGAGGTCTGGTCGACCCAGGTGACGTCGTGACCGGTCTGACCACCGACCGCGTAGATCACCTCGTCGACGACCACGGCCTGGAAGTGACAGCGTGGACGAGGCAGCGGAGGCGCTTCCTTCCAGCGCACGGGATCGTCGAGGTCGAGGGTCCAGTGATCGGGAGGGTTCGACTCCCGGTCAGCGGCGAGACCAGCGATGTAGTGCAGGGTTCGGCCCACCCGAACGAAGCCTCCGCTTGCCCGAGGTGCAGGGAGCGAGACCTCTTGCTGCCAGCGGTCTTCATCTGCGTGATAGCGCCAGACCTGGTCGGTTGCGACACCCGGGTGATTGCCGACGAAGCCACCGGCCATCCAGACGTCGTCACCGTCGACGACCGCCGCGACGTGGCTGTTGGAGAGCGGGGAGGCCGTGCCGGAGCGCCAGCGATCCGACCGAGGGTCGTAGATGTCCACCGTCGTGCCGGTGAGCAGGTGATCGGCCATGGCCTGGAAACCGGTCAGGAGATGGAGCTCTCCCCGCACCAGGGCGACTCCTCCCTCGAGGTGGACGTGAGGCGCCGATGCTGCCTCCTGCCAGGGTCCGAGCCGGACGTGACAGTCCGGGCGATGGCAGTCGTCCCGAGGATCGGTCGAGCTTTCCTGCTGGGATGTCGAGCCGACTGGAGCTTGCTCGGCGGCTTGGCAGCCGAGCATCAGGAGAGAGGTCACGAGCACGAGGCTGCGACGAGGCGACATCGGCGTGGTCCGTTCGGTGGCACCAAGATCGCGGTGCCACCCTAGGTTAGCGCGGAGCCGTGCGACGACATCATGGCGATGGCGAAGAAGACGAGCCGTGGTGGCTGCGCTTGCGGCACTTTAGCGATTGCGATCACGGCTCACGCCCGCGCTGACTTGCCCATCGCCACGCTGAGCTCGAAGGGATAGAGTCCGCCCCGATTCGTGCGATCGCCCGCACGAGATCCGGTGGGGACTCATGGCGACGACAGGCTCCTGGTGGACGGTCTTGGCTTGCGTGCTCGTCGTCGGCTGCAGTCGGTCACCGACTCGGGCGCCCGTGCCGCCCGAGGAATGGTGGTGCTACGGCGCGGATCCGGCGAGCACCAAGCACTCGACCCTTCAACAGGTCACGCGAGAGAACTTTGCGGACCTGGAGGTCGCGTGGAGGTGGACGTCCGTCGACGAGAAGCCTCTCGCGACGGACCCTTCGCTGTGGACCATGACCTTCGAGGTCACGCCCCTCATGGCGCGCGGGCAGCTCTTCGCCACGACCTCGCTCGGTCAGGCGGCGGCGCTCGATCCGGTCACGGGCGAGACGCTCTGGGTCTTCGACCCGAAGGCCCACGAGGGCGAGCCACCGGGCAACGTCGGCTGGGTTCATCGCGGTCCGTCCTACTGGGAGGACGGTGACGACCGCCGCATTGTCTACGGCGATCTCGGAGGTCGTCTTCACGTCCTCGACGCCGCGACCGGCGAGCCGATCCCGTCCTTCGGCGACGGTGGCCGCATCGACCTGACTCAGGGTCTCGGTCGAGCCTTCGACCGGAAGTACTACTCGGTGCCGTCTCCCCCGGCGGTCTGCAACGACGTCATCGTCGTCGGCTCGTCCATCCACGACTCACCGCTGGAAGAGGTCATGCCGCCGGGTGACGTTCGGGCCTTCGACGTGCGCAGCGGCGAGCTCCTGTGGACCTTCCACCCGGTCCCCCGCGAAGGGGATCCCGCCACCGCGACCTGGGAGGACGACTCGTGGAAGACCGCGGGTCAGGCCAACGTCTGGACCTGGATGAGCTGCGACGAGGAGCTCGGGCTCGTCTACCTCCCGACGAGCGCGCCGACCAACGACTTCCATGGCACGTCGCGTCCCGGCGACAACCTGTACGCCGAGAGCATCGTGGCCCTCGACCTGGCGACGGGCGTGCGACGCTGGCACTTCCAGACCGTGCACCACGGGCTCTGGGACTACGACCTGCCCTGCGCACCGAACCTCGCCGACGTCGTCATCGACGGACAGCCACGCAAGATCCTGGCGCAGGTCAGCAAGCAGGCCTTCACCTACGTGCTCGATCGCGAGACGGGTGAGCCCATCTGGCCCATCGTCGAGCGCGCCGTGCCGAGGTCGACGGTGCCTGGTGAGCCAGCCAGCATCACGCAGCCGTTCCCAACGCGACCGGCACCCTTCGATCGTCAAGGCGTCGGGCAGGACGACCTGATCGACTTCACCCCTCGTCTCCGTCGCGACGCTCTCCGCATCCTGCGTGACCTCGACCACGGTCCCCTCTACACGCCTCCGAGCGAGCGCGGGGCGGTCGTCGTGCCGGGTTGGGTCGGCGGAGCGAGCTGGGCGGGTGCCGCGTTCGACCCAGTCCGGAAGACGCTGTTCGTCCCATCGGTCACGTTGCCCGTGGTCATTCGCTTGGAGCAGCTCGACGCGCCGCCGGGCAGGTACGTCTACCCCACGCGGCCGGGCCCCTACGGACCGAAGGGTCTTCCGATCGTCAAGCCGCCCTGGGGTCGCCTCACGGCGATCGACCTGGAGACCGGTGAGCATCGATGGATGACGGCGGTGGGTGACGGTCCCCGCGATCATCCGGAGCTCGAGGGTGTCGACTTGCCACCGCTGGGATGGAGTCGCCGGGCCTTCGTGCTCTCGACGCCCGATCTCCTCCTCGTGGGTCAGATGGGTGAGATGAACAAGAGGGATGCTCCCCCCGGAGTCATCTCCGATCAGTTCCGCCACGAGAGCGACGACCCGGCCCTGCTCGCCTTCGATCCCGACACGGGCGAGAAACTGGGTGAGGTGCCGCTTCCCGGCAACGCCACCGGCTCGCCGATGACGTACTCCATCGGCGGCAAGCAGCACGTCGTGGTGGCGATCGGGGGTGCGGGTCATCCGGCGGAGCTGGTGGCGCTCACGCTGCCTTGAGCGAGAGACGAGTGGAGTCGCGACGAACGGCGATCTCTTCACTTGTCTAGAAAATGGACGAAGAAGAGGGTTGTTTCGGGCCGCTTGTCGAGCCGAGACCCGGGGACTACGCTCATCGTCATGAGCCCAGGTCACCGACACGCGTTCACCGTCTCTGCGTCCTTGCTCTTCGCAACGGTTGCACTCGCGCAAGTGCAGCACGAGGTCGACCGGCTCCCCGTGTTCGGTGTCGATCTCGCTACGGATGGTCAGGCCGTCCTCATCTACGACCGCGAGTCCGATCCGGTCGTCCATGTTCGTCAGGGAGACTCCTGGATCGAGCAGGGACGTCTCGTTCAGCCGACGGCCGACGATCACTACGGGATGGACATCGAGGGAGATCTCGCAGCGACGTGTTCGAGACAGCAGCTTCCCGACTCCGTCCTGGTCAGCTGGGTCACCGTGTACCGGCGCGCGGCCGATGGTGGTTGGTCCCTCTCGAGCGAAAGCCAGGAGCCCTGCGACGACGTGGCGCTCGCCGACGGTCGTCTGTACGTGGGAAGAACGGGCACCGGCATCGAGGGAGGGATCGGCATTCACGTCGAGACCGGTGATGGGAGCTGGTCGCTGGAGACCACCCTGGTCGCTCCGGATCCCGACCACGCCTTCTTCGGAGCGAGACTGGTCGTCGAGGGTGATCGACTCGTGGCGACCGCCATTCGTTGGGACGACCACTCCGTCTTGCACGTCTTCGTCCGAGAGGATGGTGTCTGGCGTCCCGAGGGAGAGCTCGTTCCCGACGACCTGCCGCCTTGGTCACTCGATCGACCGGACGACTGGCTGACCTCCATCGCGCTCGATGGCTCGCTGGTGGCGGTGGGCGATCGAAGCGACCCCCTGAGTTGCACCTGCTTTATCCTCTAGCAATCCTTCAAAAACCTTTTCCTCCATCTTAAACAATCAACAAGGACCCACTTCGGTT
>JBCCFW010000296.1:0-4485 GCA_039029535.1 Acidobacteriota bacterium | reverse complement strand
GACCGTGCGCGGGTCGAGAGCGTCGCGCAGGCCGTCGCCCAGGAAGTTGCAGGCGAGCACCACGATGAAGATGAGCGCGCCGGGGAAAGTCGCCAACCAGGGCAGCGTCTGGAGGTCGGCCTGGGCGGTGCGCAGCAGCGAGCCCCAGCTCACGATGGGGGGCTGCACGCCGAAGCCCAGGTAAGACAGCGCCGACTCGACGATGATCGCCCGTGCCATGCCCAGGGTCGCCGCCACGATGAGGGGCGAGGCCGCGTTGGGCAGCAGGTGGAGCATGACGATGCGCGGAGCCGGCACGCCGAGCGCGCGAGCCGCCTCGACGAACTCCTTCTCACGCAGGGAGAGGAATTCCGCCCGGACCAGACGACAGACGTCGGTCCAGGACGTCAACCCGATGATCAGCGTGACCATGAGAAGGCTGGTGCCGTAGTACGAGGCGAGCAGCAGCAGCACGAAGAAGATCGGGATCGCGAGCATCAGGTCGACGCCGCGCATGATGAGGTTGTCGACCCAGCCGCCCGCCCAGCCGGCGATGGCGCCGAGGAAGGTGCCGACGAACACGGCGACGAGCGTGGCGAAGAGGCCGACCTCGAGCGAGATGCGTCCGCCATAGAGGCAGGTGACGAGGTAATCGCGGCCGAGCGTCGTCGTGCCGAAGGGGTGAGCCAACGACGGGGGCTTCTCGCGCTGGCTGAAGTCGACCTGCAGGCTCTCCTGCTCGCTGACGAACAGGGGCACCGAGAGACAGGCGATGCCCAGGCCCAAGAGCACGATGGCCGACAGCAGCGCCAGGCGGTGACGACGGAAGCGACGCCAGACCATGCGGGCGGGCGACTCGACGACGGGGCGCCTTGCTCCGTCCGTGGTGGCCTCGGTAGCGGTCGTCATCACTCGTACCGGATGCGCGGGTCGAGCGCGGCGTAGAGGAAGTCGGCGATGAGGTTGAACACGACGATGAGCGAGGAGCTGATGAGCAGGATCGCCATGAGCCTCGGGTAGTCACCCTTGTTGATGCCGTCCCAGAAGAAGCGGCCCATGCCCGGCCAGGAGAACACCGTCTCGGTGATGATCGCGCCGGTGAAGAGGTTCGGCACCTGGAGGGCGATGACCGTGACGACGGGGATCAAGGCGTTGCGGACACCGTGCCGGAGAACGACCCGAGCCGTCGACAGCCCCTTGGCGCGGGCCGTGCGCACGTGGTCGGCGGTCATCGACTCGATGAGGCTGGCCCGCATGTAGCGGCTCCACGAGGCCATGTAGAGCAGGCTCAGGACGAGCACCGGCATGACGAGGTGTCGGAACCAGTCGAAGACCGACGGCGAGTCCACGTCGGGCGCGCCGCTGATCGGGAGCCAGCCGAGCCGGATCCCGAAGATGAGCTGGGCCATCAGCCCGGCCCAGAACACCGGCAGCGAGATCCCGATGAAGGCGAAGAAGGTCGCCGCGTAGTCGAGGGCCCCCGCGCGTCGGAGCGCGGCGATGATGCCGACGGCGAGGCCGACCGAGAGAGCGACCAGGAAGGCCGTCCCCATGAGCCAGATCGTCGCCGGGATCTTCGAGCGGATCATCTGGAGGACCGGCTCGCCGGTCTTGTACGAGGTCCCGAAATCACCCCGCAGGACGATGCCGCCGAGCCAGCGTCCGTACTGCTCGTGGAGCGGGCGATCGAGACCCAGCAGCTTGCGCTGGATCTCGATGTCTTCGGCCCGGATGTTCGGGTTGCCCTCGAGGTGGGCGAGAGGGCCGCCCGGCGCGAGGTGCATGAGGGCGAAGCAGATCCCGCTGATCACGAGGAGCAGCGGGATCGCCTGCAAGAGACGTCTGAGGATGTAGGTCCGCACGGTCTGACTCGGTCGAGCTAGGCGTCGCTCGGAGAGGTCAGGGACCACTCCCACGCGTTCCAGCTGTCGCCGACCTGCGTGCGGTTGGGCTTGAAGTTCTGCAGGCGCGAGTCGGTGGCGTCGACCTCGGTGCGCCAGACCAGCGGGGTCATGGGCAGCTCGGTCGCGAGGAGGACCTGCACCTCGTCGTAGATCGCCTTGCGCTTGGCCGGGTCGACCTCACGCAAGCCGGCGTCGAGGAGCTCGTCCATCCGGGCGCTGCGGTAGCGAGGGCTGTTCTGGCCCGAGGGCGGCGGGACCTGTGACGAGTGATAGAGCGAGTGACGGTTGGGATCGGGCGAGGTGATCCACGCGTACATGCCGAGCTGGTACTTGCCGCGCTTGAGCACGCCGTTGCTCTCGTAGGGAGCGAAGAACACCGTGGATTGGTGATTCTGGATCTCCAGCTCGATGCCGACGCGTCGCATGTGGTGCTGGAGAACCTCCTCGGTGAGGATGCGGAGGTTGCGACCGCTGGTGGTCGAGATGGAGATCTTCAGCCGCTGACCGTCCTTCTCGCGGATGCCGTCGCGGCCCGGGGTCCAGCCGGCCTCGTCGAGGAGAGCCTTGGCGGCTTCCGGGTCGAAGCGCACGTGCTTCTCGACCTCGGGGTTGTACCAGGGCAGGTCGGGGTGGACGTCGCCGTGGGCCGGGGACCAGATGCCGCGGTAGACCTCGCGCGCGATCTCCTCGCGGTCGATCGCGAGCTGGACCGCTTGCCGGACGCGGACGTCCTCGAGGATCGCGTCCTCGTTGTTGATGTCGAGGTGCTCCCACTGCAGGGCGGGCGTGCGGTAGACGGCGATGCCGTTCATCGCTTCGAGCTGGTCGTTCTTGTCGGTGTCGGCGTTGTCGAGCAGGTCGATGCCGCCCGCCTGCAGCTCGAGGAAGAGCGTGTTCGAGTCGGGGATGAAGCGGAAGGTGATCTCGTCGAGACCCGGCTTGCCCCGCCAGTAGTCGTCGTTGCGGACCACGGTGATCGAGGAGCCGGAGTTCCACTCCTTGAACTTGAACGGACCGAGCCCGACCGGTGCGCGGTGGAAGGGCAGGTTGCCGAAGCCGAGCCCGACGTGCTCCTCGAGGAGGTGACGGGGCAGGAGATGGCTGGTGACGAGCAGCTCGGTGACGAAGGGAGCGTAGGGCTCCTTGAGATGGAAGACGACGGTGTGCTCGTCGGGCGTCTCCATCCGGTCGATGCGGTCGTAGGGGAGTCGGGTCTCGATCTCGTGGTTGGTGTTGAGGACCACCTCGGCGGTGAAGGTGACGTCGGCCGAGGTGAAGGGCTGGCCGTCGTGCCAGAGGACGCCTGGACGCAGCTTGTAGGTGTAGGTGAGGCCGTCGGCGCTGATGCCGCCGTTGGCGAGCGTCGGGATCTCGGTGATGAGCTCGGGGATGAGCTCCATCGCCTCGTCGAACTTGGCGAAGTAGCCGTAGATCGTCTGGTTGATGTAGGTGCCCGTCACCATCGCGTTGAGCATGGTGTTGAGCTTGTCGGGCTCTTGCTGGAGACCGACCACGAAGCGGTTGCCTCGGTCCGGGCGCTCCGAGACCGCGGACGAAGTGTCCTGGGGGACCGGAGCGCAGGCGGCTCCGATGACGAGCGCGGTCAGGGCGACGAGGGTGGGCAACTGGCGCATCGAACGCTCTCCCGAGGGCTGGGCCCACCGTGCAGCCGGCGAGCACTCCGTGACGAGGACCGAGCCGGCTTGGACCTGAGGGCGGCCGCAGGTCTCGGTGAGCTGGTCTTCCGTCGTTCTGTCGAGGCCCCAGCTTACCCATTGCCGACGCCGCAGCGGTTCGCCAAAAGGCAGCGAATCGCTGGCCAGCCGCCTCCCGGCGCGCGAGAGCAAGGAAAGCGATCGAACATCCGTAGCAGGGAGGAGTGCTGATGTCGTCTCGTCGAAGGTCTTGTCAGGTTTTCGTTCGCGTCGTGGTCCTGGCCGCGTTGGCGACACCGGCTTCGTCAATCGCGCGGCCAGACGCGCCCGAGACGAGCGCCCGTCGTTGGATGCAGCTGGTCGAGCTTCACCTCGACGCGGGGGGAGAGACGACACTCCTGCCCAGCGCGCCGGGGGTCGGTCTCACGGACGAGGAGCTCCCGGTCCGTCACGGCGGGCTCGACCCCTGCCAACCCGACGTGCCCGTCGATCCCTGTCGCCCGGCGCCCTGGGAGAACGTCGGCGAGGTCATCGATCCCATCGATGCGCAGAACCTCTGGATCTTCGATGACAACCGGTTCTGTGCAGGCGGCCCCGGCCTGGCCTGCTCTCGGCTCTCGGCGGGCGGAGAGCTGGAGGACCCCAATCCGGGAAACGCTCTCGTCGACGCCACCGACTGCGTCTTCGAGATGTACGTCGTGGCCGACTGCGGGACCGACATGCACCTGCCGCTCTTCGACGTCGAGTCCGGCTGCATCCGCATCCTGGACGAGACGAGGGAGCCGATCGACTTTCACGTGACCAACGGCGTGGGCTTCGACGAGGTCGGCGGTCCCGGCGGCTCGGACTTCGTCTGCTGGAGCGCCGTGCATTGCGACGGGGCGGGCCGCAACGACCCCGGGGGGCCCGGCAATGAGGTGGTCATGGACGTCACCTGGACTCGGGAG
>JBCCFW010000295.1:0-4486 GCA_039029535.1 Acidobacteriota bacterium | reverse complement strand
TGTGCTTGATCAGGTCGTACTCGTACTCCACCCAGGAGCCGCGGTACGGGATGATCTTCGCCATGAACTCCGAGCGCTCGTTGTTCGACTGGAAGAACACGCCCGGGGAGCGGTGGAGCTGGTTGACGATGACTCGCTCGGTGCCGTTGATGATGAAGGTGCCCCGCTCCGTCATCATCGGGATCTCGCCGAAGTAGACCTCCTGCTCCTTGATGTCCCGGATCGACTTCTGACCGGTGACGGCGTCCTTGTCCCAGATGACCAGGCGGAAGGTCACCTTGAGCGGGACGGAGAAGGACATGCTCTTCTCCTGGCACTCACGGACGCTGTACTTGTGCTGGAGGCAGACGGGGTCACCGCACTCCTCGCAGAGGACCTCGATGCGATTGCTCGTCCCGCACTCCTGGCACTCGAGACTTCGGGTCAAGTTGCCGTCGTGGAGCAGGGTCGCGTTGCAGGTACTGCAGTGCGAGGGCAGGTTGTGGCTGCCCTCGAGGGTGCCGCACTTGCACTCCCAGTTGCCGATCGCGTAATCGACGAACTGCAGCTCGCAGGTCTCGCGAAGGTCAGTGATCGGGAACACCGACTCGAAGACCGCCTTGAGTCCCTGGGGCTCACGCTTGGCGCCGGGGATGTTCATCTGCAGGAAGCGCTCGTACGAGCGTCGCTGCACCTCGATGAGGCTCGGCAGGTCGACGAAGGTGCGGATCTTGGAGAAGGACTTCCGCTCGGGATGTCGGCGGATGTAGGAGGCTGGACGCGTCTGGGGTTCGATGGCGTTCATGCCGTCTCACGCTCCATGGGGACGATCGGCGGGGCGCCGAGAGAGGGGGCGGGCGTTCCGTGCTCGGTCGAGGCCGAGATCACGCGTGAGACACCAAGCAGCCCGGGACGCGAGCGATCGAGCGACCACTCGGGACCCGGACATGGCGGAGTCTGAGGCCGAACTTCGAGGGCATCGACGCCGCAACGCGGCGCCGCCGACCCGGATCGGCGGGCTGGACTTGGCCGTGAGGCCTCCCTGACACCGAGAAAGATCTCGGTGATCAGTCGATCGTCACCGTGGCGCCAGCCTCTTCGAAGGCCTTCTTGATCTCCTCGGCCTCGTCCTTGGAGACACCCTCCTTGAGGACCTTCGGAGCACCGTCGACGAGCTCCTTGGCCTCCTTGAGGCCGAGGTCGGTGACGGAACGGACCGCCTTGATCACGTTGATCTTCTTGGCGCCCACGTCCTTCAAGGTGACGTTGAACTCGGTCTTCTCTTCCGCGGGGGCGCCGCGGCCGGGGGCCGCATTCATGACCGGCGGGGCCGCGGCCGCGGCCGAGACGCCCCACTTGTCCTCGATGGACTTGACGAGGTTGTTGAGCTCGAGAACGTTGAGCTCCTCGATCTGCGAAATGAGGTTGTCGATGTCCGCCATTTTCCGTGCTCTCCTGGCGACCTGCGGCCGCCTTGCATCCAGTGCCTGCCGGGGCTTCCCCCGGCCTCGAGTCCAAACTCTTTGCTGCCCCGACCGAGACCGCTCCCGCGACCCCGCGTCGAGACCTCACGTCTTCTAGTCTCCCGAGCCCTCGCCCTGCTTCTCGGCCACCTGGCCCACCACCACCGCGAGGTCGCGCATGGGGGCGTTGAGGACGGTAGCGAGACGGGACATCGGCGCCTGAAGGACGCCGGCGAGCTGGGCGATGAGAGTCTCCCGGCTCGGGATGTCGGCGATGGCCTTGCACTCCTCCTCGGAGAGCGGCGCACCCTCGACGATGCCACGCTTGAGCTTGATCGCCTTGTTCGCCTTGGCGAAGTCCACCAGGGCCTTGGCCACCCCGGGGGCGTCCTCATCCGCCAGCACCACCGCGGTGGGGCCGGTGAACGAGTCGGCAATCGCTTCCAACTTGGTGCCCTCGCTCGCCTTGCGGGCGAGGGTGTTCTTCACGACACGGTAGGAGCCGCTGGCCCCGCGGACCTTGCCGCGCAGGTCGTCGACGTCCACGACCGACAGGCCGCTGAACTCGACGAGGAACGCCGACTGGGTCTCGCTGAACTCGTCGGTCAGGACCTGAAGGTCCGCATGCTTGACCGCCTTCGCTTTCATGGTGCTCTCCTCGACTCGAACCGTGGCTCCTCGGAGGAGCCGGTCTCTTCTGGGTCGGTGCGGGCCGGGCTCAGGCCGCGGCGGCAGCGCGGGTGACCGACGGGTCGATCCGGAAGGACGGACCCATGGTCGACGACAGGTAGATGGCCTTCATGTAGGTGCCCTTGGCCGCCGCCGGCTTGGCGCGGACCAGGGCCTCGAGGAAGGCCTCGACATTGGCGACGAGCTGCTCCTCGTCAAAGCTGATGCGACCGACGGGCGCATGGACGACGCCCTTCTTGTCGACCCGGAACTCCACGCGACCGGCCTTGATCTCGCCGATGGCCTTGGTGACGTCGGGGGTCACGGTGCCGGACTTGGGGTTCGGCATCAGGCCGCGAGGGCCGAGGACCTTACCTAGCTTGCCGACCTCCCGCATCATGTCGGGAGTCGCGACGACGGCCTCGAAGTCCATCCAGCCGTCGCGGATCTTCTCGGCGAGGTCCGCTCCGCCGACCGCGTCGGCGCCGGCCGCCTCGGCCTCGGCGATCTTCTCGCCCTGGGCGAAGACGACGACTCGCTTGGTCTTGCCGGTGCCGTGGGGCAGGAGGACGGTGCCGCGGACCATCTGGTCGGCGTGGCGCGGGTCGACCCCGAGCAGCACCGCCATGTCGACGGACTCGACGAACTTGCTCCACTTCGCGGCCTTGGCGCCCGAGACGGCCTCGGCCACCTCGTGCAGCTTGGCCTCGACCTTGGACAGGGCTTCCGCGTGCTTCTTTCCGCGCTTGGCCATGACTTCAGCCCTCGACTTCGATGCCCATCGAACGGGCAGTGCCTGCGATGGTGTTCTTGGCCGCGTCCATCGAAACCGCGTTCAGGTCGGGCATCTTGATCTTGGCGATCTCTTCGACCTGAGACCAAGTGACCTTGCCGACCTTGCTCTTGTTCGGCTCACCCGAGCCCTTGGCGACCTTGGCCTCCTTCTTGAGGAGCACGGCCGCCGGCGGCGTCTTGGTGATGAACGAGAAGGACCGGTCTGCATAGACGGTGATGATCACGGGGATGATCGTGTCGCCGTCTTGCTGGGTCTTGGCGTTGAACGCCTTGCAGAACTCCATGATATTCACGCCGTGCTGACCGAGAGCCGGGCCCACGGGGGGCGCGGGGGTCGCCTTGCCGGCGGGAATCTGGAGCTTGATCAGGCCGATGACTTTCTTGGCCATGGCGGTTCCTCACGGGGCCGAGGCCCCGTCCTGAGCTAGAGCTTCTCGACCTGCAGGAAGTCGAGCTCGACCGGGGTGGCCCGGCCGAAGATGGTGACCATCACCTTGAGGGTGTTCTTGTCCTCATTGATCTCCTCCACCTTCCCCTGGAAGGAGGCGAAGGGACCCTCGGTGATGCGAACGGTCTCGCCCTTGTCGAAGGTGAACTTGGGCTTCGGCTCTTCCTTCGACTCCTCGACGTGGTTGACGATGCGCTCGACTTCTTCCCGCGAGACCACCGGCGGCTTCTGGGGCACGCCACGCGAATCAGTGGAGATGCCCACGAAGCCCGTGACCTTGGGGGTCTGCTTCACGAGGTAGTAGACGTCGGTGTCCCAAAGGAGCTCGACGAAGATGTATCCGGGATAGAACTTCTTGGAGGTGACGAGCTTCTTGCCGCCCCGCATCTCCATCACGTTCTCGATGGGGATGAGGACCTCGCCGACCTTCTCTTGAAGCCCCTGAACCTCAGCGCGTTCGAGCAGGCTTCGCTTCACCTTCGCCTCGAAGCCCGAATAGGTGTGGACGATGAACCACTCCTTTCCGGTGCTCTCCGGCTGATGCCCGGCTTCGTTCACGCTGACCTCCCCCGTGGGGACGGAGTGAGCGAGACCTCGAGGAGCGTTGGCCCCTCATGCTCCGGCGCGTGCCGGAGAGGTCTCGGGTTCATGCAAACTGCTTGAAGATCTCGCTGATGCCCTTGGCCATCACCCAGTCGATCGCGAAGAGAAGCAAGGCGAAGAAGGCCGTCGTGGCCATCACCACCTTCCAAGTCCCGATCACCTCCTGCTTGGAGGGGTACGTGACCTGGTACCGGACCTCTTGCCACGACTCCTTGACGAAGGTGATGAAGCGCTTGAGTGATTCCATTTGCCGCGAAGCCTCTACCAACTTGTGGCAGGGCAGGAGGGACTCGAACCCCCAACCCTCGGTTTTGGAGACCGATGCTCTGCCAATTGAGCTACTGCCCTACGGTCCGGCCGCCGAAGCGGCCGTTCTCGGTCCTGCGAACTACTCGATGATCTCGGTGATGGTGCCGGCGCCGACGGTCCTGCCGCCCTCGCGGATCGCGAAGCGGAGACCCTTCTCCATCGCGATCGGCGTGATCAGCTTCACCGTCATGCTCACGTTGTCGCCCGGCATCACCATCTG
>JBCCFW010000294.1:0-4570 GCA_039029535.1 Acidobacteriota bacterium | reverse complement strand
CGCGGTCGCGGTGAGCCCGCGGGTCGCCGCCGAGGCCCGGCGACGCAGCGATCGCCCGGTCGAGTGGATCCCCAACGGCGTGTCGGTCGCCTACTTCGGTCGCTGGGTGGACTCGTTCGTCGTGTGGCTCTACTCCACGGTCGAGTCCATCCCCTATCTCTTGCTCCTCCTCGTCCTGTCGTACTCCGCCGCGGAGTTCACCAAGAACCTGGTGATCTGGGTCGAAGGCCTGAGCTCGGCTCCGGAGTTCTTCACGAGCTGGGTGAGCTCGATCGCCAACTCCGGCCTGCTACCCATCTTCGTCGCCTTCGGCGCGACCTTCTGGACCGGCCCTTGCCGCGTCGTGCGCGGCGAGGTCATGAAGCTCCGTGAGAGCGACCACGTCGTCGCGGCGCGGGCCCTCGGCGCGGGCAACTTCCGCATCCTCTTCCGGCACGTCATCCCCAACGTGCTGCACCTGAGCCTGGTCTACTTCTCGCTGTCCTTCATCGGCGCGATCAAGGCCGAGGTCATCCTCAGCTTCCTCGGCTTCGGCGTGAAGAACCGACCGTCCTGGGGGCTCATGATCGACCAGGCGAAGACCGACCTCGCCATCGACTTCTACTGGCAGATCGGCGCGGCGACCGTGCTCATGTTCGGCCTGGTGCTCGCGTTCAACGTCTTCACCGACTCGCTTCAGGACGCCTTGGACCCGAAGACGGTCTGAAGCTCCGCCTCAGCTCGAGGCCTCGACGCGTCGTGCCATCGAGCGCTTGAGGGCCTTGCGCAGGTCGTCGGCCGTGAACGGCTTGGGCAGCACCTCGCTGCTGTCCAGCACCCGGTCGTCGGAGTGCGGCGGGACGGAGCGGCCCGACATCAGGAGGAAGGCGCAAGACGCATCGCGGTCGAGCAGACGACGCACGAGCTCCAGGCCACCGAAGCCCGGCATGCTCACGTCGGTCAACACGACGTCGAACTCGTTCGCCTCCTCGAACATGGTCAGTGCGGCCGCACCATCGGCCGCCTCGACGACCTCGATGCCTTGTGCCTCGAGCATCCGCGCGACCACCTTGCGCACGGCGTCCTCGTCATCGACGACCAGCACGCGGGTCGGCCACTCGACGGTCTCCTTCGGTGAGGGGTCGACCGCGCGCTCTTCGAGCCGAACGGCCGCGGCGCTCGGGATCGAGATGGTGAAGACCGAGCCGCGATCCGGCTCGCTGCGCGCCTCGATCGTTCCACCGAGGGCCTCCAGCGAGCTCAGCACGCTCGCCAGCCCGAGCCCGCTGCCCTGACCGGATTCCTTCGTGGTGTAGAAGGGCTCGAAACAACGCGCGAGCACCTCCTTGGTCATGCCGCAGCCGGTATCGGTCACGGTCACCTGCCGGAAGTCGGACTCGCGCTCCTCCGAGACTCCCCGACCTCGACTCGTCGCCACGCGCAGTTGGCCTCCGTTCGGCATGGCGTCGCGCGCGTTGAGGATGAGGTTGAGCAAGGCTTGCTCGAGCACGATGGCGTCACCGAGCACCGGTCCGAGCCCACGCCCCAGCGACGTCTCGAGAGTCACCTCGTCGGGCAACAAGCAGCCCCCGAGGAGCAAGGTGCGTTGCACGACCTCGTTGAGATCGAGGACCGAACGTCGAACCGGAGCCCGTTGCCCGAGGCTCATGAGCTGCGCGGTCAAGCGCGCGCCCTGCTCGGCGGCTTCCAGGACGGCCTCGGCGCTGCGTCGGGTGTCGTCGTCCTCGGTCGTGCTCACGAGCTCGGAGGCGTGCCCCTGGATCACCTGGAGCAAGTTGTTGAAGTCGTGAGTCAAGCCGCTCGCGACACGACCGAGGAACTCCATTCGCTCGGCGGTCGCCAGCCGCCCGTCGAGACCGCCCTCGGCCGACTCCGTTGGGCGCGGCGGCTTCGGTGACCTGCTCGGCGTCACCGCCGGCTCCACCAGCGTCGCTTCGTCTCCACCCGAGCAGCTCGCCGAACGCTCGAGTTGGGCCGTGACGTCGAGCAACTCCAGACGCTTGCCCGAGGCCTCCTTTCGAATTCCCGACCTGGCCCGTTCGCTCTCGGCCCGGTGCCGTGCCGCGAGCTCGGACTCTCCCAGGGCCTCCAGCGCCGTGGCCAGCCCGTCCTGGATCGGCCAGCGCTGCACGAAGTCGGTTCCCGCGACGAGCTCGCTGGCCTGCTCGAAGACGACCCGCGCTTCATCGGGACGGTCGAGATCCAACAGGGCCCGTCCCTTGACCTGCAACGTCGGCTCGAGAATCGCCACGCTGGGCGAGCTCTCCTTGGCGAGGATCTCCTCGACCTCGTGCAAGGCTTCGTCGGGACGCCCCAGGTCGACCAAGGTCATCGCCAGCGCAGCTCGAGTCGCCATCCGCTGCGGGCTCAATTCGTGCAGCACGTCCTCGGCGAGCGCCGACTCGAGAGTCTGCAGGGCTTCTTCGTATCGACCATCCGAGCGCAGGAGCTCTCCCATCAAGCCGAGCGTCGTGACCCGCAGCAGGCGATCGATCGGCCGCGTCGCCAGCGCGAGACAAGCACGGCAGTGCTCGAGCGCGCTGGCCTGACGCCCACCCCGCGACAACGTGAGGGCGATGTCGTATTCGGCCCGCGCGAGCTCGCCACAGGGATCCGACTGACGAAGCTGCTCGAGCGCCGCGAGCTGGAGCGTCACGCGCTCCTGATCGTTGCCGAGGCAACCCAAGGTCCGCGACAGGTCGAGGAAGCATCGGGGCTGAAGCGCGCGCAGGTCGTGATCGAGCGTCAGGGTTCGCGCGCGCTCACCCAGCTCACGAGCTCGCTCGTTGCGACCGAGATAGCGCTCGGCCCAAGCCTCGAGCAAGAGCAGCCCGACCTCGAGCTCGAGATCCAGCGAGGACAGCTCGACGGAGCGCTCGCGGACCTGGCGGATGGCCGTCAGCGCCGACTCCGCCTCACCGAGGAGACGGTGACCGCAGCCCCTGGCGTAGGCGGCTCTCACGCGGGTCTTCGGCTCGGCGTTCGGGTCGTCCTCCACTCCGTCCAGCAGGCCGAGGACCTTGGAGCCGTCACCTTCCAGTGCGAGGAGAACGGCTCGCACCACTCGACTCGCGAGGACGAGACGGGGAGAGCTCGGGTGAGAGAGACGCTCGACCTGCTCGGCCAGGGAGCGGGATCGGAGGGGGTCGTACTCCCGGAGCCGCCAGCTCAGCTCCACCTGGGCGGTGAGCCGGTCCTCCCCCCTCAGTCGCCGGAGGCAGTGCTCCAGCTCTCGGGTCAGCGCATCCATTGCGGGCCCCCCGGTCTTGAGGAAAGCCTATCCGAGGAGCGCCGACCTGTAGAAATCGCGACGAAGAAAGCCGCGTGACATTTTCGTGAGCGGGACACCCCGGGCGCCGATCCGGCACCGGGGTGTCTCGCCGCAGGTTGCCCTGAAACGCGGTCTCAGCGGGTCTCAGAGGGGGCCCGTCGCTCTTGCTCGAGCTCCGCCAGCCGCGCGGCCATCTCGGCCTGCTGACGCTGCATCTGCTCGACGGCGCGCCGGAATTCCTGCTGCTGGCGCTGGAGCTGACGCTGGGCCGCCTCGACGGCGCGCTCGGCCTCCCTCGCGGCGCGTTCCTCGAGACGCAGCCCACGCGCTTGCTCGCGTACGCGCTTCTCCCCCTGTCGATCGGCCGCCCGGCGTTCCTTCAGGTAGCGCCGCCGAGTCTCGTCGTCGATGCCCAGCTCCTGGGCCCGCGCCAGCTCCCGCTCGAGTTGTCGTTGGTGACGCTCCAGGTGCGCCTGCTCCAGCTCGGCTGCCCTCTCTTCGAACACGAGCTGTCGTTCGTAGGCCTGAACTTCGAGCTCTTCGGCACGACGCTTCAGGCGACGCTGACGCTCCGTGTCCTCGGCTTGCGCGGCGGCTTCCATGTCGAGCTGCAGCTCGCGGAGCCCGAGCTCCAGGGGCGCGAGCTGTTCCATCCTCGCCCTCTCGAGCTCCACCTGCTCGAGCTCGAGCTCGGAATCACGACGGAGGAAGGCAGCCTCCTCACGCAGTCGCCTGGCTTCCTGAGCCTGCCCGGCCGCGTCGCGCTCCTCCGCCTTCCGCTCGATGCGCTCGAGCACGCGACCGCGCTCGGCGAGATGGAGCTCTCGCTCGACCTCGAGCCGACTCGAGTGCAGCTGCTTCATCCTCGTCTCGAGCTGCACGTGCTCTCGCTCGAGCTCGAGGAGTCGGCGCTGGAGACGTTTCTCCTCCTTGCTGACCGTCGTCTTCTCGGCCAGCCCCGGGGCGATGCCGAGGACGAGCAGCGAGCCGAGACAGAGCAGCACGGTCTGAGAGCGGCTGAGGGTCGCGGGCAGGTCGGGCGTCATGATCACGGCGAGTCTCCGTTTGAGGTCCCGCGCATGTCCGGCCCCACAGGCCAGCGCGGGAAGGGGCGCCCCACGCGAGGACTGACCAATGGCGGCCAGCAACGCACGGGCGTGAGTGGCTGGGTCGGACTTCAGACGTTCGATGGCGAGGAGGTCACAGGCCTCCTCCTCGACCACGCGGAGGCGACGACGCGCCCACCACGCCCGTGCGTTGCTGGCCGCCATTGGTCAGTCCTCGCGTGGGGCGCCCCTT
>JBCCFW010000293.1:0-4655 GCA_039029535.1 Acidobacteriota bacterium | reverse complement strand
TCCGAGAGGGCTCGACGTCGCCGGAGACGGCGATGATGAGGTTGCCCGGATGCCAGAGGCGCTGGTGGAAGTCGATCATGTCCTGGCGGCTGATCGAGTCGAGCGAACCCTTGGTGACCTGGGCGGACTCGAAGTGATCGTCGCCGTAGATGAGACGCTGCCACTCACGGCGCTCGATGCCCGGAGTCGAGTCGTTGCGGCGCTCGAGACGCTGGTGCCGGCGCTTCTTGTAGAGCGCGAGACGCTCGGCATCGAAGCGGGGCCGACGCAGGGCGTCGAAGAGCAGGTCGAGACCGGCGTCGAGATCCTTGGAGAGAACGTTGAGGCTGGCCGTCGACTCACGGTTGCCGCTGCCGACTCCGACGCTGACGGCGAGGAAGTCGATCTCCTCGTCGTAGGTCTTGGGATCCATGTCACCGGCGCCGCCGTCCCGCATCTGGTTGCAGGTGATGCCCGCGAGACCTTCCTTGCCGGGAGGATCGAGGTAGTCACCGCCGCGGGCGGTGATGGCGATGTCGATGAGGGGGAGCGAGCCGTCGGTCACCACGTAGACGGGGATGCCGTTGTTCAGCTCGTGACGGTACTGGCTCCGGTCGGGAGCCTGGTAGGTCAGCGGCGGGTAAACCAGCTGATCGGGGTGACGGACGATGCCCGTGTTGGTGGACGAAGCTGCGCCACGTCGGCCCTTCTTGCGCTTCTTGCGCTTGGCGTCGGCGTCTTCGGGACAGCAGAACGCAGCGACCAGGGTCACCGCGACGAGGGTCTTGAGGGTGCGGATTCTCACGAATCACCTCCGCGCAGCTCGGCGAGCTTTCTTTGGACGAAACTCTCGGCCCACGCCAGGACGGGCTGGACCTCGGGGGGTGCCTGGGACTTGCCGGCCGCGATCTGACCGAGCGCCGCCTCGAGCTGGGCGGGGTCGGTCACGCTGGCCATCTGGGCCTTCATGGCGGAGGCCATCTGCTGCTGCTGAGCGTTGAGGGCGTCCCACAGCGGATCGGCGGGGGCGTTCTCGTCCTTCTCCTTGGTGCGGTAGACAGCGATGCTGCGACCGTCCATCGGGAAGTACTTCTTGGCGACGCGCTGCACGTCGGCGGTGGTGACCGCCAGCAGCTTGTCGGACTCGGTGAACATGTCACGCCAGTCCCGTGCGTCGTCATAGATGAGCAGCTGAATCATGATGAGGAAGTTGCCGTCGAGACGACGCCAGTTGCCGGCAAGAGTCTGGTTCTTGACCTTCTGGAGCTCGCGCTCGGCGACCGGCTCGTTCTGCAGCTTCTCCAGCTCGGCGTAGAGGGCCGCTTCGACGTCCTCGGGCGTGTAGCCGTCGGCGGCGACGCCGACGAGCTGGACGAAGCCACCGTACTTGCGGCTCTCGACGCCGGCCGAGGCGTCGGACGCGATGCCCTGGTCCTCGACGAGCGAGCGGTAGAGACGACCGGTGCGGCCGTTCATGATGCTCGAGAGCGCCTCGAGCGCAGGGGCGTCGACGTGACCGTGGGGAACGCCGTGCCAGCGAACACGGATGGTCGGGCGGGTCTCGGCCTCACCCTCGAAGCGCTTGACCATCTCCTGCTCGGGCTCGAAGGTGCGCACCGGGGTCGGCTCGAAGCGCGAGCGCTTGAGACGCCCGAAGTACTTCTCGGCGAGCCGCTTGGCGTGGGCAGGGTCGAAGTCGCCGACGAGGGCCGCGGTGAGGTTGTTCGGCGAGTAGTTGCGGTCGTAGAAGGCGAGAGCCTCCTCGCGGGTGATCGTGTCGAGGTCGCTCGGCCAGCCGATGACCGGCCAGGAGTAGGGCGAGGCCTTCCAGAAGAGGGCATCGAACTCCTCGTCGAGACGACCGGTCGGCGTGGAGTCGACGCGCATGCGGCGCTCTTCCCAGACCACGTCACGCTCCGAGTAGAACTGACGGAAGACCGGGTTGGCGAGACGATCGGACTCCATCCAGAACCAGAGCTCGAGCTTGTTCGCCGGCAGGTTGATGAAGTAGACGGTGAAGTCGTTGGAGGTACCGGCGTTCATGCCGGTGGCGCCCTGAGCGGAGTAGAGCTTGTCGAACTCGTTGTCGACGAGCAGCTCCTTCTGGCGCGCGAGGAGCTCCTCGAAGCGGGTGCGCAGCTCCTGGTGCCGGGCCGTGCGGGCCTCGGGGACCGACGCGTCCTCGATCTCTCCCCGCCGCTCGGCGGTGTCGAGGCGACGCTGCTCGCGCTGCATCTCGCCTCGGATCTGATCGAGCTCCTTGATGATGGCGAGGTCTTCGTCGATGTCCTTCGTGCCGATGACGTCCGTGCCCTTGAACATCATGTGCTCGAAGAGATGAGCCATGCCGGTGATGCCCGGGCGCTCGTTGACCGAGCCCACGTGGGCGATCCAGCCCGCGGCGACGTTGGGGTCACCCTGGCGCGGATAGAGGAGAACCTTCATTCCGTTGTCGAGGAAGATCTCCTGGACGTTCTCGACCTGGGCCGAGGCGGGGAGGGCCAGAGCCAGGGTGAGGATGCTGAGGCTGAGCACGCCGGCGATCGGGCGCTTCGAGCCGAGGGGAAGAACTCTCATGAAAGGGCTCTCATCGGTGTCGTCGGCGCTCTCGACGAAGGTTGCGAGACCCGAACGAAAACCTGACGGTCGTTCGGGGGCCCGGGAGACGCCCGGATCGAGGATCCGGCCGGGGTCGAATTTGGGGGACGTCGTGGTAGGACGAACGGCCAGTGTAGGCGTTAACGAAGCCGGAAGGCCCGTGTTTCCGATTCTTGAGGAGTCTGCGTCACGGGTCGGCGCGGTCGCGTTGCGAGCGCCGCGGGGTCTCCTGCGAGACGCCGCGACGACGGCGATGCGGTGCCATCGGTGAGGAGCGGGAACGAAGCAGGAGGCCCCGCGCCGCCGCAACCCCATGGGGCGCCGGGACTTGCGGCCTCAATGCGGCGTCGTTCGTCGTCGATCGATGGGCGAGCATCGACTTCCTTCTCTCTCCTTGCCTGAGGCCGCAATTCCCAGGCGCGCGAGCCACGCGGACCCGTGACGTAGACTCCTTGGTCGGCAAGATCAGGTTAGCGCGCCGAGCCCGTGCTGCCCAAGTTCGGTTCGTCCGAGGCCCGGGACGCCGTCCGGCCGCTCGGACGCGTGTTGACGAGGCTCGGGGCATCGGTCCATCGTCGCGCCATGTCCGTCCCCTCGACGCCGCCCCGACTCGTCCTCGCCGCTCCCGATGGTGAGCTTCGCGATCATCCCGAGCTGGAAGCCGTCGGAGTCTGCGGCCCGGAGCCGGTCCCCATCCCGCGCGAGGACTGGATCCCCGTGCCCGACGGCAGCGATCTCTACACCCTCCCCGGGCGCTCTCCGGTCGGGCTCGATCCAGCCGACGGGGAGCTCGCCTTCCTCGAGCCGGACGAGGGGGACGAGGTGGTCGACGCGGCGGCGGCCTTCCTCGCTCCGGCGTGGACCCGCTGGCACCTCCCGGCCTACGTCACCCGTGAGGCAGCCCCCGACCTGCCGCTCTACGCCTACGCGGCCCTGGGTTTTGCCGACGACCGTTTCTGGACCACCGGCCTCCGCGTCGACGCCGACGTCCGCCAGGACCCGTGGACCTTCGACCTCGACGCCATCGAGCGCTCGGTGGTCGAGCGGGTGGGCGATACCGAGAACCGAGTCTTGCAGCAGCTCTCGCGCTGCGCTCTCGAGTACCACTGCCGGGCGGCGCAGAACTTCTTCCTCGCACGACACGAGGCGCCACTACCGGCCTCGGTGGCCTGCAACGCCCAGTGCCTCGGCTGCATCTCACTCCAGCCCGACGGCGAGTTTCGCGCGAGCCACGAGCGGCTGACGCGCCGGGTCACGCCCGAGGAGATCGCCGAGGTCGCGCGCCTGCACTGGGAGAACGTCCCCGACGGTGTCGTGTCGTTCGGTCAGGGCTGCGAAGGTGAGCCGCTGCTCGAGGGGGAGGTGCTGCTCGAGTCGGTGAAGCTCATGCGGGCGGCGAATCCGGACGGGACCATCCATCTCAACAGCAACGCGTCCAAGCCGGAGCTCGTGGCGGCCATGGCCGACGCCGGGCTCGACTCGCTGCGCATCAGCCTCAACTCGGTGCGGCCGGAGGTCTACGAGGCCTACTACCGACCGCGGGGTTACGGCTTCGAGCAGGTCGCGCAGAGCGCGCGTGAGATGCGGAAGCGGGACAAGCACGTGAGCACGAACTTGCTCTACTTCCCTGGAGTCACGGACACGCCGGGTGAGCTCGAGCTGTTCGCTGCGTTCGCTCAGGAGGTGAAGCTGGAGATGGTTCAGCTTCGGAACCTCAACGTGGATCCCGAGCTCTACGTGCTCGGCATGCCCGAGTGGGCGGTCGAGGACGGCATTTCCTGCACTGATTCCGGAAATTTCACAGGACTGAAGCTTGATGTTAGTGGACTTGGATCTACACTTGATTTCTTGAGAATCAAAATGAAGCATACCACGCAAACCAGTCTGGACTCCAGTAATATTGAAGCCGGACTTACGGAGGTATATTTTCTAAATACACCTATCAGCAACATAGGTAAGAATAATTTCAACTTCTACACACCATTCAATTGGGATGGAACTTCAAATCTTTTGATTGAATTTTCTTATAAGAATAATAATGTAGGAACCAACTCCACCGTTTCATCCAATTCACTTTC
>JBCCFW010000292.1:0-4803 GCA_039029535.1 Acidobacteriota bacterium | reverse complement strand
GAGACGGTGCGACGCGAGCTCGACGACGCCATCCCGCTGACCGTGAAGATCCGCACGGGCTGGGACGAGTCGACGCCGAACTACCTGCGGATCGGTCGTCTCGCGCAGGAGGCGGGTCTGGCTGCGGTCACCCTCCACGGGCGGAATCGCAAGCAGATGTTCACCGGCGAGGCCGTTTGGGATGCGGTGGCCGAGCTGGCTGCGGCTCTCGACATCCCGGTCCTCGGCAACGGCGACATTCGCACGGCGGAGCAGGCGGTGAGCTGGCTCCGCGAGAGCGGCTGCGCCGGCGTCATGATCGCGCGGGGAGCGCTGGCGGACCCGTGGATCTTCCGACAGGCCCGCGACCTGCTCGCCGGTCGTCCGGTCGAGCAGCCCACCCTGGCCATGCGTCGGGAGGCCCTGCTCGCGCATTGCGATCGGCTGACTGCCGCGCTGCCGGAGCGGGCCGCGCTCCATCGCATGCGCAAGATGTCGAGCCTCCACCTCGACGGCATCGAGGGTGGCGCCGAGCTCCGGCGTCGGCTGCTCGGTCCCAGCCGCGACTTGCCCGACTTCCGGGCCGCGGTCGACCAGCTCTTCTCCGAGCTCGTCGACGGCCGCGCGGCGTAGCCGCTCTCCGTTCGTCGCTCGAGAGCCGCCAGTCGGTTGCGGCCGAGCGCGGTGACGAGTTCAATGCGCGGTGACGGTGGCCCGCTCGGCCCGTCGCCGGAGGGCTCATGATTCCCGAGGATCCACCAGCAGAGACGCGTCGTGATGCCGCGCTCCGGCACGCCCTGGACGTGCTGGACTGGGCGGCGCTGCTCGATGCGCTCGCCGGCCGCTGCGCGACCCTGGCGGGAGCCGAGCTCGCGCGAGCCGCGGTGCCGCGTCCTCACCTCGCCGAGGCCCTCGACCTCCTGACCGAGACCGAGGAGGGACGTCGTCTCCTGCAAGACGAGCGGCCGCCGCCCCTGTCGGGCGTCCGTGCGGTGAGCGAGCAGGTCGACGCGGCCCGGCGGGGGATGGTGCTCGAGCCCGGTGAGCTGTCGGAGATCGCTCGCAGCCTCGAGGGCATCGACGGGCTGGCGCGCTACCTCGAGCGTCGCGGCGACCTGGCGCCGGCCCTGGCCGAGCGGGGTGAGCGGCTCGTCCGGGCACCGGAGCTGGTCGAGGCCATCGACGCGGTGGTCGACTCGCGGGGCCGCGTGCGCGACGACGCGAGCCCGACGCTCCGTCAGCTCCAGAAGCGTCGGAGCCGGGTGGCCTCGCGGATCGAGGAACGGCTCGACGGCCTGCGTAGGCAGAGCACCGTGTCGGCGGCCCTGTCGGGCGACAACTTCACCGTTCGTCACGATCGCTACGTGCTGCCCGTCCGCTCGGACCGACGTCAGGCCGTGCGCGGCATCCTGCACGGCCGCTCGCAGTCGGGTCACTCGCTCTTCGTCGAGCCCGAGGCGGTCATCGAGCTCAACAACGACCTCTCGACGGTGGCCCTCGAGATCGAGGAGGAGAAGCAGCGCCTGCTCCGTGAGCTCTCCAGCGAGGTCGGCGCGCGGGCTGAGGAGCTCACGCAGTCGCTCGACGAGCATCGTCATCTCGACCTCGCCATCGCCCGCGCCCGGCTGGCCGAGGAGCTCGGAGCTCGTCGCCCCGTGTTGCAGTCCGAGGGACCGCTCGAGCTGGAGCTCTCCGGGCTCGGCCATCCGTTGCTGTTGCTCACGATGGAGCCGTCGGCGGTCATCCGCAACGACGTGGAGCTGGCGCCGCCCCTGGCCGGAGTCGTCCTGTCGGGTCCCAACGCGGGCGGCAAGACGGTCCTGCTCAAGTCCATCGCCCTGGCCTGTCTCATGCCGGCCATCGGCCTGCCGGTGGTCGCCGAGCCCGGTGCGCGGGTGCCGTGGATCGAGAGCGTCGTCGCCGACATCGGTGACGAGCAGTCCATCGCGTCGTCGCTCTCGACCTTCTCCGCTCACCTCGTCCGGGTCGCCGATGCGCTCGTGCTCGCCCGCGAGTCCCGCTGTCTCGTCCTGCTCGACGAGCTCATGGTGGGCACCGATCCCGACGAGGGCTCGGCCCTGGCCCAGGCCGTCATCGAGCAGCTCGTGCAGGGGCAGGGCTTCTTCGTCGTCACCACCCACCTCGGTCGGCTCAAGGTCTTCGCTTCGCAGCGCGAGGAGCTGGCCTCGGGTGGCATGGAGCTCGACCCGGAGACGCTCGAGTCGACCTACCGTCTCCGTCTCGGCATCCCCGGCGCGTCGGCGGCCACCTCGCTCGCCGAGCGGATGGGGTTGCCGGAGGGCGTGCTCACGCGGACCCGCGAGCTGGTCGGTGCGGAGGGCCTCCGGTTGGAGGCGCTCATCGCCGAGCTCGACGGGGCGCGGGCGGCCACGCGGATGGCCCAGGCGGAAGCCGAGGGCCTGCGGGACGAGCTCGCCCGCAAGACCACCGAGCTCGACGAGCGTCTGGCCGCAGTGGCACGCGCCGACGAGGAGCTGGTGGGGCACGAGCGTCGACGCTTCGAGGCCGAGCTCACCCAGCTCCGCGAGGAGGCGGCGCGGATCACCAAGGAGCTCCAGGCCAAGCCATCCTTGCCGGCTGCGCAGGATGCGATCAATCGCCTGAAGGACCTCAAGGTCCAGGCGCGCGAGACCCAGCCGGCCGGTGCGTCTCGCGCTGCGGGCGGAAGCACCGGGGCCCCGGACCTCCGGGTCGGGGCGACGGTGGGCTCGAAGTCCATGGGCCGGGACGGGGAGATCATCGGTGGGGGCGGCACTCGCTGGAAGGTGCGCTTCGGTCACGTGACCGTGCAGCTCGCCAGCTCCGATCTCACCGCTCCAGGCGGTGGACGTGTCGAGGAGGAGGACGCGGCGGTGCCCGGCCTCGGTCGCAAGCTACGCAAGCGTCAGCGTCGGGCAGCGCGGGCCGCCTCGGCGGCGACGGGAAGCGCGGCGGTCGCCGAGGGCAGCGACGAGGAGGTTCTCGCCTTCGTGCCCCAGGGTGACCACAACACCTGCGACCTGCGTGGTGAGCGAGTGGAGGCAGCGCTCGCCAAGATGACGAGCTTCCTCGCCACCTGCGAGCGGGGCGGGCAGCGTCAGGTCATCGTCATCCACGGCCACGGCACTGGCGTGCTCAAGCAGGCCGTGCGTGAGGAGCTGACCCATGAGGCACGAGTGAGTCAGTTCCGGGCGGGTGGCGACGGAGAGGGTGGTGACGGCGTGACGGTCGTGGCGCTGCGCTGAGTGGCCGGTCGGTCGGCCACGTGAGAAGATCTCCAGCGAGAGTCGAGCCAGGATCAAGGGCTCGAAGATTGGTGAAAGAGCGACGAATGGCGCCCCTGAAGGCACGAGTCACGAACGGTCGCTTGCTTCTCGACGAACCTACTGACCTTCCTGAGGGAGCCGAGGTCGACCTCGTTCCCGTCGAGGGTTGGGATGAGCTCGATGAGGAAGAGCGACAGCGCCTCCTGGCAGCGCTCGATGAGTCAGACCGTGATGTCGCGGCAGGACGCTTGCGACCGGCAGCAGACGTTCTGGCAGAGTTGCAGCGTCAGTTGCGGTGAGTCGATTCAGCGTCGAAGTGACGGCGCGCGCCGAGCGGGAGATTTGCCGAGCTGCCGACTGGTGGCGTGAGAAATCGGCTGGATGCGCCGTCCCTGTTCGTCGACGAGTTGGCGGCGGCCTTTCTGCGGATAGCCGATGGGCCGGAGTCGGGGAGCGCCTATCCAACGGTCCGCCATCCCACGCTTCGCCGTGTCCTCCTCCTTCGAACGCGGCACCATCTCTACTACACGTCGGATCGAGAGCGGGTCGTCGTGAGGACGCTCTGGCACTCGGCTCGAGGGCGAGCACCGCGTCCGTGAGATCGACCTACATCTGCTCCAGCTCGCGGGCAGGGATCTCCCGGGTGAACTCGGCGGCGCTCACCTTGGTCATCCGGAAGTTCGGGTTCTCGTCGCCCTCGTCTCCGGCGATGAGCCCGTCGCGGTAGAGCTCTTCCGAGGGCTCGTAGACGACCGTGTAGAACTCGATGTCGATGCGGTCGCCGGGCGCGAGCTCGTGGTGCTCGACCGTCTCACCCCGGACGTGAATCCCGTTCACGCTGCCGAGATCCTCGACGACGTGGCAGGGGCCGACCTTGCGGATGCGGGCGTGCCGACGCGAGACGGTGTCGCCCGGCAAGACGATCTCGGCCCCCGCCTGACGGCCGATGAGGACGTCGTCACCGAGCACGGCAAGGCTCCGCTCGACGGTGTCGTTCTTCAAGATCGTGAAGCGAGGCATCTCCACCTCCCCCGACGGCGGCGCGAGCGGAGAGCAGCGGCAATCCCGGCCAGGAGCGACCGGGCCGTCCCCCGCACGGCGCTGACGAGCGTGGAGACGATCCTGCATCAGAAAAAGAAAGTTCGCCAGTACCCCTCGCAAGATCGTTCCAGTCCGCGGGAGTGGGGGCCCGTCCGGGCTGCCGGACGGCTCCGCGTCGGTCCGGGGTCGGGTCGCCTGGTCGAACCGGCGCCGCCGCCTAGACTCCTCATGTACGAAGCAGTCCGGAGGTCGTCCGATGTCGGAACGGAATCGCGGTGCAGAGATGTTGGGGGCCGAGCTGAAGCGTCGGCGGGGGGCGCGCTCGCTGCGCCAGGTCGTCGCCATCTCGGGCCGGTTGGCCGAGCGTTGCGGGGGGCAGCCGCTGACCAAGAGCACCCTCTCGTCCATCGAGCGGGGAGACCTGATCCCCTCGCTCCCCACGCTCCGGCAGCTCGAGGCGCTCTACAAGCTCTCGCTCTCCCGGATGCTCGACCTCTTGGACCTCGGCACCTGGCTG
>JBCCFW010000291.1:0-4900 GCA_039029535.1 Acidobacteriota bacterium | reverse complement strand
CTTGCGGCTCCGCGAGAGCGGGCTTCCGCTGCTTGACGCCGCGGTGCAGCACGCCCTTGGCCTTGAAGAGATGACGGTCGAGCAGGTCCCGCGAAACGGCGCCGAGCGCACGCTCCCCGTCGGAGACGAGCTCCGCCACCGGGTAGCCGACGAGCCCCTCACCCACGCCCTCGACACCGAAGCGCTCCCGGATGAAGGGGTCCTCGGTCTCGATGGCCTCGACCTGTTCGTTGATCCACTCCGCCGCAGCCCCGAGCTGCGCGTCGTCACCGAAGCTCAGCTCGAAGGCGTCGCCGTGCCACGGCAGCACGTGCATGCGATCGATCGCGGGCAGGAGCGCGACGAGCTCGTCGGGCTGAAAGACGAGGGTCGCCTCCTGCTGCTCGTGATGACCTTGCTGCACGGCAAAGACCGCGAAGATCTTCTCCGGTAGCTGACAGGTGGCGACGTCCTTCTGGACTCCCGGTCCGGCCCACTCACCGTGAACGACCACCACCTCCTCGGGCCGCGCCAGCTCAGCGAAGCTCGCAGCGTGCTCGGCCACCCAGCCGCAGAAGCCCATGGCCTCGCTCGGCTCACCCAGGACGTAGTTTCGCCCCTGGGCCACGACGCGACCGTCGGGGTGAACCTGCACGCCGGCGTTGGTGCCGTGCAGCTTGACCTTGGCCCGGTAGAGCCAGCGAGCCGACTCCGAGACGAAGCCCGCCCGCCGCCGCGCGAGCAGCTCCGATCGCATCTGATGAAGCTGCTCCACGTGCGGCCAGCAGATGCCGCGCTTCCGCAGGTCCTGGGGAGCGCTCGGCTTCTCGCTGTCGCTCGGCGCCGGCGCCGGCTCCGGCTCCGGCTCCGGCTCCCGACCGAAGCGCTCCCGCAGGCAAGCACCCGGCTCCTCGTCGACGGGCTCGAGGATCATCCCGGCCGAGACGATGCCCCGGAGCTTCCTCCGCTTGATCACGGTGCCGTCCGCGAGGACGGCGCCATCGAGGGCCACCGCCACGCGGTCGCCCTCCTCGTACACGTGGTCGCGGTTGCCCACGATCACGATGGCTTCCCGCCCGGGAGCGGCCAGCTCGTAGAGGTCGAGAGCATCGGCACCCGGATGGGGCCGCCGGCTCTCGACACGCAGTGCCAGTATCTCCATGTCGTCCTCCCTGTCTCCCTCACGCGAGTGACTCTCGCGTACTCCTTGACCTGGACCATTCATGAGTGTTCGTAGCGAGTGGCCGGAGGCGCCAGCCGAGAAGGGCGAACGTAGCCGCGAGGCCCGGAATCGCACTTGGCGGTGCGTTGAGGACCGAGAGGCGAGTACGCCCTTCGCAGGCGGCGGATCTGGTCACGCAGTAGAAGACTCATGAATTGTCCGGGGCCAAACGAGAAAAGCCCCCTGCGACCGTGGTCGAGGGGGCTTTGCCGTTGGGTGACCCGTCGTGCGGGCCGAGACTCAATCCCCCGATGTGCTCCAGGCATCGCGCGCCATTCCGCGACCGACGATGCGGATGACCCACGTTGGCGTGGCGTTCTTCGAGTCGAAGCTCGGGGGGAGAGCGTTCATGGGCGCGAAGGTAGGGCCGGACCGCGAGAGTGTCAAGTCGAGTGAGGCCTCGGCCCTACAATTCCTGCCACTCGAGGGCATCCGGACGTGCTCCGTTCTCGAGGAACTCCCGCGCCGCACGGAGCGCCAGGTCGATCATCACGACCCGGGACCGTGAGACCTCCGAAGGCTGACCACCGGCACTGAGCTCGACGACCTCTTCATCCGGCTCGTCACTCACCGAATGAAAGCCGGGATGTCCCTCCTCCGGGACGTAGTGAACGCAGGCCAACCCTGGCCGACCAGGAGCGCCAGGCAGGGGAAGGACGCAGCCCTCGACAGCCACAGGTCGTCGAGACCCCGCGAAGCGAGCGTCGCGATTGCCGCGATGGCCTCGGCAGCGTTCGCGCAGGAGATCTCACCCGTGGAGTGCGCGAGAGTGATGGAGCTCATGAAGGGCGTCTCCGCGGAAGCCAGCGACGCTCACCGCAGCCCACCCTCGCTCGAACGACGCGACGTGGTCAAGAGCGCCACCAGGCCCTGCAATCGCTTGCAATGAGAGGAAAGCGAGCGAAATGGTGAGGACTCTCGGAGCGACGCATCCTCGGCCTCGGGAGCGCCGGCTGCCGACCGACTCGACCGCTCGAGCGTCTCCCGCCGAGAAGAGCCATGAGTGACTACGAACGCCTGAAGATCGTCGTCTTGGACGACGCTGCTGGCCACCACTACCTGCGCGTGGATCCGAGCACTCTCGAGCTCCGCGCCGACAGCCGCTGTCAGGACGCCGACGTGTTCAACGTCTATCCCGACGGAACCTCACCCGGCACGAAGCAGATCCAGTGGACCGGGAACGGTCAGTTCGTGGTGCTACGCAACGGCACCAACCTGCTGACCGCCGATGGCAGCCAGGGGGACGGCAACTCCGAGTTCACGGTGGTGACCGGCGGCGGCGTGCCGCCCGCTCAGCTCGCGCTGGAGGCCACCAACCAGGAGGTCTGGGACCGTCAGTCCGACACCACCGTGGTCACCGAAGGCAGCCCTGCTCAGAACCCGATGCCGTCCAGCTCGGTCCTGAGCTTCGCGAACGCCGACTGAGTACCGACCCCTCACGACGACGCGGCCCCTTCCTCGACGCGACCGGACGCACGCGCGAGGCGGGGGCTCGACGTGATCTTGGCGTCAGTCCGCGGTCTCCCAGTAGCGCGCCAGCCGCGTCCGCCAGCCCGTCGCCACCTCCTCGGACGGGGCGCCGTCCACGCCCTCGGCGAGACACTCGAGCCAGGGCAGGAACACCGTCCGCCAGGCCACGTCGCGCGAGCAGTGCCAGCACTCGCCGCAGGTTTCGATCCGCCCGCCACGACGCCAGGCATCGACACCTTCGAGCCAGCGGGTCCAGGATCTCCGCTGGGGGTCGAGGTCAGCCCCCTCGGGTTCCTCCTCGACGAGCCGGGCGCTGCGCTCACGGCTTCGGTCGAGTCGGTGCTGCTCGATGAGAGCGTTCAGCTCTTCGAGTGTCATGGTCTCCCTCGATTGCGATCGTCTTCGATCTCTGCTGCGCAGCTTACTCAATCTTAGGACAATCAATCGACGGTGACTCTCGCGTTCGCCCACCTCCCCCGAGATCCCCCATGCGCGTCCTCATTCAGAGCCTCGGCAGTGCCGGCGACGTCCATCCGTTCATCGCCATCGGGCAAGCCCTGCGAGACCGTGGCCACGACGTCGTCCTGCTCTCCAACGGTCTGTTCGCCGACGCCGTGGAGGCCGCGGGCCTGAGCTTCGTCGAGACCGGAACGGCCGAGGAATTCCAGGCCACCGCCGCCAAGCCCGAGCTCTGGCATCCCACCAAGGGCCTCGACCTCGTGCTGGACGAGGGCGTGTTCCCGAGCCTGGAGCCGACGATCGACCTGCTCCGTCAGCACCTGACCGACGACACCATCCTGGTCGGCTCGACTCTCGGCTTCGCCGCGCGCCTCGTGTCCGAGCTCGAAGACCGACCGCTCGCGACGGTGCATCTCGCCCCGACGGCCTTCCGCACCGCCCATCGGATGCCCGTCCTTCCCGGCATGCCCGCCGGTCCGAGCTCGCCTCGCTGGCTCAAGCGTCTCTCGTGGTGGCTGATACGGAAGATCACCGACGGCAAGATCGCACCACGACTCAATTCGACACGACGACGGCTTGGCCTCCCACCGGTTTCCGACGTCTTCTTCGACTGGCTGCACTCACCGCAGCGCGTTCTCGCCACCTGGCCCGAGTGGTTCGCGCCCCGCCCAGCCGGACTGGCCCCCGCAGGCCCGACACGTCGGCTTCTGCCTCCACGACCGCGATGGTCATGCCGCCGTGCCCGACGACCTCCTCGACTGGCTGACCGGTGACGCACCCCCGATCCTCTTCACGCACGGCAGCGCGCAGCTTCACGGGCAGGGTTTCTTCGCGACGGCGGTGGAGACCGCCCGTCGCCTGGGACGCCGCGCCTTGCTGGTCGCCTCGCGTCGCGAGTCCCTCCCGGCCGAGCTCCCCGCCGGCATGCGGCACGAGGCGTACCTCCCCTTCAGCCGCGTGCTGCCTCACTGCGCGGCGCTGGTCTCTCACGGCGGTGTCGGCACCTGCGCGCAGGCCCTGGCGGCGGGCGTCCCGCACCTGGTCGTGCCGATGGCCTTTGATCAGTTCGACAACGCCTCGCGCCTGGTCGAGCTCGGCGTCGGTGACTGCCTGCCCGTCCGGCGGCTCACCACGGACCGGGCGGTGGCGGCCCTGCGTCCGCTCCTGTCGCGCACCGAGGACGTGCGAGCCCGCTGCGCGGAAGGGGCTCCGACGCTGCGAGGCGAGACCCGCGTCGCCGAAGAGCTGGAGACGTTGCACGGGGGTTGAGCCGGCCTCGCCCCCGGGCCTGGCCCTTTTCCGTACTCCCCCCCACCTGCACTTTCGCAGCCAGACAGTAGGATCTCCCTGGACTGGTCCGGCAGGAACTCGAGACGACGCGCGCCGTCGTCGGGAGGTCTTCGTGCACGTTCTCACCCGGCCCCCTGGCCCGCTTCATTTCATCAGTGTTCGTAGCGAGTGGCCGGAAATGCCAGACGAGAAGGGAGATCGTAGCCGTGAGGGCCGCAGGCGTACTGAATCGTACGGTGAGGACCCGAGGGGCGAGAACTCACTTCGCAGTCGGCAGATCCGGCTACGCAGCAGGAGACTGATGAAATGAAGTGGGCTAGCTCCGGCCTCGCGCTCGTCCTCGCTCTGTCCGCCTCGGTCGCCGTCGCCGGTGTCGTGCCGTACGACATCGTCTACGTCCGTCAGGCGCGCTACGGCGACGACGTCAACACGACCTGGCCCGAGGTCTTCCACCCCGCCGGGGTCGATGGCGGCGGGGTG
>JBCCFW010000290.1:0-4945 GCA_039029535.1 Acidobacteriota bacterium | reverse complement strand
GCGGGACTTGCGGTGATCCTCGCGGCCCCGGCTCCTGCCGTAGCTGAACGCCCCGCCGCGACCGCAGACTCCGCGCTGAGTCCGCCCCGCCTCGCCCCGGACGTTCGGGTTTCCTGACGGCCTTGCGCAGGCCTGCCCGACGGGACCTCTCGTCACGGCGCGCCTGCACGGGGGCTCCGGTTGTTCGGGCTTCGCTCGTCTCGGACTGACGATCGCCGAGCCGCCTCTTTCCCTCTGCAGCACTCCTGCCGATGAGACGACTGACCTCCACTCAGGCCCCTCGGGGAGGTGGGTGGTGAGGTCCCACCCCTTGGGACATGCTGCATTTTCTGAAGGCACTAACGACGGCCCTGAGTGAGTTTCGTTCGCTCCGCGGTCAGCTCGGAAGAAGTTCATGACTCCTTCGCGCCACCCCTGGCTCGTTCGCTCCCTTCTCGCGGCGAGCCTCGTCGCCCTCGTCTGGACCCTCACCGCGCTCGCGTTGAGTGAAGGTGCCCAGCCCTTCACGCCGCCCAACCCCATCGACGTCGGTCTCGACGACACGACCGGCGTGGTGGTGAGCTCCGACTTCGACGCCGACGGCGATCAGGACCTCATCGTTCACTCCCGGGTGAGCGGCGTGAACTCGCTGCGCTTCAAGGAGAACGACGGCGCTGGCGCCTTCATCGACTCGCCGGTCGCAGATCCGACGCCGGCGGTCCGCGACGCGGTCGTGGGCGACATCGATGCCGATGGCGACGACGACGTGCTGGTCGCCCTCAACACCTCGGTCAGCTGGTACGAGAACGGCACCGGCCCGTGGATCCAGCACGTGATCCAGGCCGCCGCGATGGCCCCGCAAGCCGTGACGCTCGGCGACTTCGACAACGACGGGATGCTCGATGCCGCCAGCGCCGATGCCGGTGCGCTCGAGATCAACTACCACGACTCACTGCTGGTCACGCCCACCACGCTCCAGGTCGAGGGCGGCGGCGCCGGTGCCGACTCGCTGGCCTCGGGTGACTTCGATCGCGACGGCAACCTCGACCTGCTGTCCAACCTCGGTCCCTCCGCCATCGCCGAGCTCCGACTCCATCTCGGCGACGGCAACGCACCTCCGGCCTGGGGCAACCTGCCGGCGGCCACCATCGAGGCCGGCTTCCTCTCAGCCGCCGACGTCGACGGCGACGGCGACCTCGACGTCTTCGGCGCGCGTGTTGCCGGTCCCAACTTCGATCTCGAGTGGAACGAGAACGTCCCGAGCAACTGGCCGCAGCACGTCATCTTCAACGGCATCCCGGCCCTGGAGCAGGTGGACGCCGTCGACTTGGACCGCGACGGTCGAGTCGACGTGCTCGCCGGTTCCGACGGTGACGAGCGTCTCGCGTGGTACGAGCAAGACGAGACGCCGTTGATGTGGATCGAGCACCTCCTGCGCAACGCCGGCATGGGTCAGGCCGCTCCCGCCCACGCCGTCGACCTCGACGGTGACGGCGACCTCGAGCTCACCGTCCGCACCATCGACGAGTGGCAGTGGCAAGAGAACCTCACCATCCACCGCAACGCCGCGCCGGGCTTCGTCGAAGACCTCGCGGCCATGCCGAACATCAAGGAGGTGCGGGCCCTCGACACGGCCGACCTCGACGGTGACGGCGCACCGGACGTCCTCGTCGGCTCGGGCGAGCCGCTCACCACCGACGATCAGGTGTCATGGTTGCGGAACGACCTCGCCACGCCCTTCCCCTGGCCGGTCAACGACATCGACTCCGGTCGCAACCTCGTCGTCGGCGTGGCGGCGGCCGACCTGGACGGAGACGGCGACCAGGACGTCGTCTCCGTCTCCCTCGAAGACAGTGCGGTCACCTGGTACGAGAGCGACGGGATGAATCCCCTGGGATTCTCCGCCAACCCGGTCACGACGATGGTCCCCGACCCCTCCGACGTCGACCTCGCCGACATCGACCGCGACGGTGACGTCGACATCGTCGTGCCGTCCTTGACCGACCACGACGTGCGCTGGTTCGAAAACGACGGCGGGGGCCCGCCGAGCTTCTTCGACCACGTGGTGGCCACCCGCATCGGAGCGGAGCTCAGCCCCGGCCCGAACGCCACCGACCTCGGCGACATCGACAACGACGGCGACGTCGATGTCGCCATCGCCGGGCTCGAGGAGTCCCAGGTCCACTGGGCCGAGCAGAGTCCCGGCAGCCCCCCCATCTGGACGGTGCACGGCGTCGGTCCAGTGGACTTCCCGGAAGAGGTCGCGATCGGCGATGCCGACAGCGACGGCGACGTCGACATCTTCTCCGCCGACCGCGAGCCAGCGGGACCCGACGAGACCGTCCTGTTCAGCAACGACGGCGGTGGTCCCATCTCCTGGGGCCGACACGTCATCTTCAGCGACCGGGCTCACGACGTGTACCCGTCGGACATGGACATCGACGGAGACCTGGACCTGCTGAGCACGATCCACGCCCTCGATCAGGTTCTGCTGCACGAGAACGACGGGCAGGTTCCTCCCGCGTTCATCCCCCACGTGATGGTGGATGACCTCGATGGCGCCTGGGAGGTGCATGCCGAGGACCTCGATCGCGACGGCGACCCCGACACGATCGCCGGCTCGATCTTCGACCGACGCGTGATCGCCATCGAGAACGCCGGTGGTCAGTTCGCGGTGATCCCGATGGATCTCCTGCCCACCGATCCCACCGACGGCGAGGAAGGGATGACCTTCGCCCTCGCCGCGCTCGAGGTGATCCACGTCGGCCACCCGAACGATCGCGACATGGAGCTGCGGGGGATGGAGATCGCGCTGCTGTCGGCCCCCGGCACGCCGATGACCACCGCCGAGGCGGGCGCCCTGCTCCAGGGACTCAAGATCTACGAGGACACCAACGACACCGGGCTCTTCGAGGACGGGCTGGACACCCTCGTCCACACGGAGGCGCCCGTCAGCCTCGACGTCGACGGACGCTTGGCGATGATCCTGCCCGTCGGAGGTGCCAACCCCACGATCGGACCGGGCACGAGCGAGCGCTACTTCGTCACCGCCTGGTTCCAGGGCAACGCCTCTCAGCAGGTCCCCCGCCAGCTCGCCATCGAGCTCCCCCCTGACGCCGAGTTCTTCGGCGAGGACCCCGACCTCACGCCGTTGGTTCCCGAGGCGATCCACCCGTTCGTCACGAACCATCTCCGCGCGGTCTGCGGCCCCATCGACATGGACGGCGACGGCCGCTACGACCCCTGCGACATCTGTCCCGACGACCCCGACGTCAACTCGGGCAACGTCGACTGCAACGGCAACACCTTGCCCGATCCCGGCGAGGGTGACGGCGAGCAGTGCGACCAGGACGGTGACGGCAAGGGCGACGCTTGCGACAACTGCCCGATGGACTACAACGATGACCAGGTCGACACGGACGGCGACGGCGCCGGAGACGGCTGCGACAACTGCAACGCCATCTCCAACCCGGGACAGGAAGACTTCGACGGCGACGGCGCCGGTGATGCTTGCGACATCGACGCCGACAACGATGGCGTCGATGGCCCCGTCGGCAGCAACTTCGACGTCGACGACCTCGACCCGACGCGCTGCGAGGACGTCGACGGCGACGGCTGTGACGACTGCTCGGTCGGCGACGACGGCATCGGCCCCAACCCCGACAACATGCCCGCCAACGACGGCATGGACATGGACGCCGACGGTGCCTGCGACGTCGGCGACAACTGTCCTGACGACGCCAACCCCGGGCAAGAGGACTTCGACGGCGACGGCATGGGCGACGCCTGCGACGCCGACGCGGACAACGACGGCGTCCAGGGCCCCGTCGGTAGCAATGTCGACGTCGACGACCTCGACCCCACTCGCTGCGAGGACGTCGACGCCGACGGATGCGACGACTGTGCGGTCGGCGATGACGGCCCCGGCCCCAACCCCGACAACCTCCCCGCCAACGATGGCCCGGACACCGACTTCGATGGAACCTGCGACGTTGGCGACAACTGCGCCGCCATCTCCAATCCCGGGCAGGAAGATCTCGACGCAGACGGTGCCGGCGACGCCTGCGACATCGACGCTGACAACGATGGCGTCGACGGCCCCGTCGGCAGCAACGTCGACGTCGACGACCTCGACCCCACCCGCTGCGAAGACGTCGACAACGACGGATGCGACGACTGCGCGGTCGGCGACGACGGCCTCGGCCCGAACCCCGACAACCTGCCTGCCAACGACGGCATGGACATGGACGCCGACGGTACCTGCGACATCGGCGACAACTGTCCTGACGATGCCAACCCCGGGCAGGAAGACCTCGACGCCGACGGCATGGGCGACGCCTGCGACGTCGACGCCGACAACGACGGCGTGCAAGGCCCCTTCGGTAGCAACGTCGACGTCGACGACCTCGACCCCACCCGCTGTGAAGACGTCGACGCCGATGGCTGCGACGACTGTGGCTCACCAAGACGCTGTCGGTCATCGCCCGCCGCAAGATCACCGACGGCCAGACCGGCTACCGGGCCTTCTCCCCGGCGGCCGCGGCTCGCGCCGAGGTGATCCACGACTTCAACTATGCCCAGGTCATCACCCTCGACCTGCTGGCGAAGGGCTACCGGTACCTCGAGGTTCCGATCAGCTACCACTTCCGCACCACCGGCGAGAGCTTCATCAAGCTCGGCCCGTACCTGCGCAAGGTCGTGCCCGCGGTCTACCGCGAGGTCAACGCGGCATGAGCCGGCCGCGACGCGTCGCCGTCGCATTGGCCACCACGCTCGCCCTCGTCGTCACCTCGTGTGGTGTCGACGACGGCGCACGGGTGCGTATGCAGGACAACGTCACCGGCGACAGCGACAGCAGCGCGACCGACGACGACTAGGCCAACGGCTGACTCCGCTGCGGGAATCTGCGGGTTTCCTCGCCGTGGCTCGCCGAACGCCGGTCCCGCGGGATCGAACACGTGTCTCG
>JBCCFW010000289.1:0-5017 GCA_039029535.1 Acidobacteriota bacterium | reverse complement strand
GTCTCGGCAGTCGGCGTCGGACAGCCTGCTCGGAATGGGGAACGTCTCACTCGACGTCATTGCGCGAGCTCGCTCTCGGAGGGCTGCCTCTTTACCGTACATTCGCGTCGGCTCGAGCTGGCGTTCTCTCCCCGAACGGACGACAGTGTCATCGACCCGCTCGTTGGGGCGTCGGGGAGACATCGACGCCCGGGAGAGAACGCAGGATGAAAGAGCGACTTTGTCTAATTGGCCTCTTGATGCTCATGGGGGGGAATGGAAGCGCGATGGCTCAGACCGTTTGGTCGGGGCTCGCCGTGGACGGAACCGGCGGAGGTTGCGCTCCTCCCGTCGACTCGGGCACGGGCGAGCTCTACGTGCTGAAGCTCGACCAGACCGGCAACAACATCACGGACTGGCACTACGACCTTCGGAACCGCAGCGCCGGCAACGTCGGTGGCGCCGAGGTCGGCTCGGTGGCGACCAGCATCCTCGGGGGTAACTTCACCTTCAACGAGTCTCCGACCGACCGCATCTACGTCTTCGTCACCTACGAGCGGAGCTCGTCGGAAGCCGGTGATCGCGTCTACCTCGACTCGGGCTCGCCGGCTGAGCCCAACATGGGGGCGAACGTCATCCAGATCGTCGGCGAGACGATCTCTTCGGCCTACGCCAACCACGCTGGCACCGGACTGCTCTTCCCCGGCGATGGCACGCCGCTGAGCGTGGATCTCGGCGCGGGTGCTCGCAGCTTCCCGGCTGCGGGCCCGTCTGCGGTCGACGTGCTCTTCGGTGCCCTCATCGACTTCCAGCCGATTCGCTTCGACCCCATGAGCGGTTGTGGCTTCGGTGGTGACGTCGAGCTCCACGGCAACCCAATGCACGGCGCGGTCATCGGCTACAACGTCTACCGTCAGGAAGACCTCGGTGGCGCTGCGCCCGATCCCATGAGCTGGGACGAGAGTGACTGGCTGGGCTTCATCCCACACCACGAGTTCGTGCTCGGCGCGATGCCCGGTTCCAACGACGACGAACCGAACCCCGAGGGTGACTACGCGGGCCACGTCGATCTCGATGCCATTCCCTACAACGGCAACGAGCACGTCTTCTTCTCGGACACGAACGTCGACGGTCGCCCCACGCCGGGCCCGCTGGCGCGGGCCGAGCCCGGCACCGACTACTGGTACGTCATGCAGCCGGTGGTCCACGGCATGCACGACGCCTTCGACGAGACGACCGCCATCGCCCGGCTCACTCTCGGCTTCGATCCCAAGAACGGCCCGGTCATCGACCTCGACAACGATGGCGTGGCCGAGTTCTACAGCCCGCAGGCGACCCACGGTGGCTTCCCGGGTCTCGGCCTGACCAACGGTGGTCGCCCGGTCCTGTCGGCCGCGGTGCGTGGCGCGCGTGCCGACGATCCGCTCGGCATCGGCGGACGGCTGTTGCTGAGCCCCGGTCGCTCCGGTGGGCTCGAGCTGGCCAGCGGTCTCGAGACCGCCGACGTGACCGGCTACGACGTCTACCGTCTCCAGCGCGACGGTCGCATCAAGGTCAACCGCGACCGCATCGTCGCCAACGGTGGTGAGGGCTTCGTCTACCAGGTGGCCGATCGGCTCCTGGCCCGACGCGGTGGTGCGAGCTACGAGGTGGAGGTCCACCGCACCGACGGCTCCGCGAGCGTCGAGGGTCCGTTCCGCATCGAGTCGGGTCGCCGGAGCGCCGCTCGCCGACTGCGCTGAGACCGACATGTCCCGGGGGCTGTGCGATGGGTTGGGGAACCCCCGTCGCCGCCCCCGGGGCCGAGCCGGGGAAGGTTCCGTAAGTCCTTGCCTTGCAGGGGCTTCCGCTTGACGCGCCCGCCGTCTTCCTGAGAGGATTCCGGTGTTTCCGGCTCCTGGGCCGAGGCTCGGGAGGCCACCGATTCGGTGGCTTGGCGGTGAGCGCGTGAAATGGTCAAGGCCGATCTCGTCAACAAGGTCGCCAAGGTCTCAGGGGTGACCAAGACCCAGGCTGCAGTCGCCATCGAGGCGCTCTTCGACGCGATCAAGGACAGCCTGCTCCGGGGTGAGCGCATCGAGCTCCGGGGCTTCGGCGTCTTCGAGGTCAAGCCCAAGAAGACCGGCATCGGCCGCAACCCCAAGACCGGGGACGAGATGCCGATTCCTCCCGGCAAGGCCATCCGTTTCAAGCCCGGCAAGGAGATCCGGATCCTCTGACCCGGCGCGACGTCTGACGTCGGCCGCGGCGGGAGCACCATGGACTTCGGGCCGTTCGGCATCTCCGAGATCGCCTTCATCGCCGTGCTGGCCCTGCTCCTGTTCGGCCCGCGACGGCTCCCCGAGCTCGCTCGCAGCGCCGGCCGGATGGCCTCCGTGCTCCGCCGGAGCTCCGAGGAGCTGCGTCAGACCTTCCGCGCCGAGATCGCCGCGGTCGAGCGCGCCGAGGCCGAGGTCCGCGAGGTGGGAGCCCAGGTCCGCACCGTCTCCGAGGAGGCGACCGGGGTCGGAAGCATCCTCCGTGAGGCCGGCCGTGACATCGCCGAGGAGGGCCGCCGCCTGACCGGGACCGAGCCGGCGACCGGCGGCTCCGAACCGGCCCCGAAGACCCAGCCTTCACCGGCTCCGGAGTCACCCGCGCCGGCTTCGCCGCCCACGTCCTCCGACGAGCCGAGCTCATGAGCAGCCCGCCTCCCGACACCTCGAGCATGCCGCTGCTCGAGCACCTCGACGAGCTGCGGCGTCGTTGCCTGCGGGTGGCCATCGGCGTGGTGGTGGCGTTCCTGGTCTGCTTCACCTTCTCGCGGGAGATCTTCGCCTGGTTCGAGGCGCCGTACCGCGAGGTCGTCCAGGGCCAGCTCTCGGTCCTCGCGCCGGCCGAGGGCTTCTTCGTGCAGGTCCGAGTGGCCTTCCTGGTGTCCCTCTTCCTGGCGGCGCCGGTGATCCTCGCCCAGGTCTGGGGCTTCGTGAGCCCAGGCCTGCTGCCCAAGGAGCGACGCCTGGCCGTGCCGTTCGTGCTCTTTGCCACGCTCTGCTTCGGGGCGGGGGGCTGGTTCGGCTACTCGGTGGGCCTGCCGTTCATGCTCGACTTTCTCATCAACGAGGCGAGTCAGGGCTTCGACAAGAACATCCAGGCCACGAAGTACGTGTCGATGTTCAACCGCACCCTGCTGGGGCTGGGCCTGGTCTTCGAGATGCCGGTCCTCGCGCTGCTCGGGGCGAGGGCCGGCCTGCTGACCTCGAGCTTCCTGATCAAGCACCTCAAGCATGCCGTGGTGATCATCGCGATCCTCGCCGCCCTGATCACGCCCTCCGGCGACGTTCCGACCATGCTGGTCTTCGCCGTCCCGATGCTCCTCCTCTTCCTGGTGAGCATCGGAATCGTCGCGGTATTCCAACGGCGGACTTGAGACTCTTGACCCGTCCGCCCGCAGTGCGATCCTCCTGAAGACCGGGCTCTCACCAGAAGCGATGCACGCATGACGACTCCCTCCGAACACGACGCTCCTGCTCCGTCCGCCCGCTCGTGGGCCCTGCCGATCCTCGCCCTGCTGATCGGCGCCCTCGGCGGCTGGATCCTCCGAGGGGTCTCGCGACCCGCCGCCGCTCCGGTGCTGCCACCGCCGCTGGTGGACGACTCCGACGTGCTCGTGGAGGTGGGGAGCCAGAGGCTGACCCTCGACCAGTTCCGGCACCGCTGGGAGCGCGTGCTCACCTTCGACGAGCGTCGTCGTCTCAAGGCGGCCGGTGGGCCCGAGCTCTACCTCGACCAGGTCACCGAGCAGCTCACCGCCACCGAAGAGGCGCTGCGGCTCGGGCTCCAGGACCGACCGGTCACGCGGGAGGCCATGCGCGCCGCCGCTTCCCGGGCTCTCGTTCAGCCCTTCCTTCACGAGAAGGTTCGCCTGGCGTCGGTGGCCGAGAGCGAGCTCCGCGCGCGTTTCGAGTCGCGGCGCGACGACTGGACGAGCCCCCTCCGGGTCAAGGTCAGCGAGGTCGTCGTCACCTCCCGCGCGGAGGCGCCCGCCATCGCCAAGGCCGACGACGCGACGACTCCCGAGTCCGCTCGCGCCAAGGCCGAGAAGCTGCTCGAGCGTGCCCGGGGTGGTGAGGACATCGCGGCGCTCGCCCGCGATCACTCCGAGGCGCCGTCCTCGATCAACGGCGGGAACGTGGGCTGGATCGTCGACGGACGCACCCTCGCCGAGCACGAGGAGGCGGCCCTGAAGCTCGAGCCTGGAGAGCTCACGGAGCTGCTCGAGACGCCCCGCGGGTTCGCTTTCCTGAAGATCACGGAGCGGGAGGAGGCCCTCGACCCCGGATTCGAGGCATTTCAGGAGATCCTCATCGACGAGGTGCTCGCCGAGGATCCCGGTGCGCTGGAGCGTCGCTTCCGATCCGTGATGGACGAGCTGCGCTCCCGCCACTCTCCGACCGTCAATCGGGAGCTCCTGGCGAGTTTCGAGCATGGGTGACAGGCGTCCACCGGGTTAAGATCTCGGCCGTTTCCTGCCGAGGAACCCCTCCATGCCGACGCCTGGTCCTCTCTCTCTCTCCATTCGCCTCTCCACGCTCCTCGTGCTGGCGGCCTCCTTCGGGATCGGCCTGTCCGCCACGGAGAGCCGGGGACAGGTGCTCTCCAACCTGACGGTCGTCGGGGACGCGCCGCTGCGCGCCGCTCCGAGCCTGGACGCGCCGGTCCTCCGACGCCTGCGAGACGGTCAGCCACTGCTCCTCGATGGCCCGGCTCCGCCGCCGTGGATTCGGGTGCGCACCAGTGACGGGATCCGCGGCTACATCGCGGGCGTCCTTCAGGACGACCGCGTGGAGGCCGACGAGAAGCGGGTCGGTCAGGGCCTGCTCGCCCCGGCGACGCTGCGTCTCCACACGCCCGCGATCCTCCGCGACGGTCCGGCCGCTGGTCGACGCGAGGTGGCCCGGCTCGATGTCGGCAGTCGCGCTCGGGTCCTCGAGCAGCTCGGCACCTGGGTCCTGCTGGCGGACGCGGAGAATCGCGACGGCTGGGCCGATCTCGCGAG
>JBCCFW010000288.1:0-5020 GCA_039029535.1 Acidobacteriota bacterium | reverse complement strand
CTTCAGCATCCCCCACCGTGGAGGATGCCTTTGCCATCCTTAAGAATCTGGAGCGCGAGGGTGAATCCGGCACTGCTACCCTATGGTCTTATGTTATCGACTTGAAAGAAGAGCGGATCTATTGGCACACCAAAGGAGTACAGGAACGCAAAACTTTTGATTTGCGTGCTTTCGATTTCTCCTGCGCTACGCCGGCCATGCTGATAGATATTAACATTCAATTGGGTGGTGATATGGATACTTACTTTCAGGCCTACTCCCCCGAACTGAATCGAAGCATCACACAAGCAGGCATGGACTGGATGGACGGAGTAGATGAGTTAGTCCGTGCGCAAGGCGGCACATTGGAAAACGCCATTAACACCATCGCATATTTCCCAGAAACCACGAATTGTACTAGCGAGCAGGGTTGACAACCTGAACGGAAAATCGTCCAACACCCGCTGCAGCAGACCGCCTGCGGCGTAAACGGGGCACCCCTTTGTAGAGATGTCGATTTTCAACTTTTCTCGGCTTGCCAAAACGGCGACTGCTGAGCTTTAACGTTGAGACTATGCGACTGCGGACTACTGATACAGCTTCACTGGTGATGGATTCCGATCTGTGGAGCCGCGCTGATGCCAATAGGGATAGATGGGTTCGCGTTCGCTGACGGCATCTAACCGAGCGACCTGCTCTTCGGTCAAGGTCCATCCGACGGCACCCAAATTGTCCCGCAGTTGTTCTTCGGTACGCGCACCAATGACAACGCTGGCAACGGTCGGCCGTTGCAGGAGCCAGTTGAGCGAAATTTGCGCGACACTTTTGCCCGTTTCGGCGCTGATTTCATCGAGTACGTCAATGACGCTGTAGAGCCATTCCTCCGGGATCGGCGGTCCTTCACCGGCACCTTGATCAATACGGCTTCCTGTTGGCACCGGCTGATCGCGGCGGTACTTTCCGCTCAGCCGTCCTTGTGTCAACGCCCCCCAAACGATCGTACTCACTCCCTGATCGAGGGCAAGCGGCATCAGTTCCCACTCGTATTCGCGCCGTAGAAGCGTGTAATGAGCCTGATGGGCCATATAGCGTGCCCATCCACGCTTTTCAGAGATCGACAGCGATTTCAGGCCCGCTCGTAGAGGCTCTCCGGCGTGTCGCCGGGCTGGGACAGGGTCACCCCGATCGAGACGGTCAGGGGGACGCCGCTGGGGTCTGCCGACAGCCGACGCCTGAGCCGCTCCGCGAGCGGGAGGGCGGCGCGCTCGTCCGACATCGGGAGGAGGATGGCGAACTCCTCGCCCCCGTGACGGTGGAGCTCCGCCCGGTCCTCGGCCCGGAGCTCGGACTTGAAGCAGTTGGCGGCCTGGACGAGGGCCTGGTCGCCTCGGGCGTGGCCGTGCTCGTCGTTGATCCGCTTGAAGTGGTCGAGATCGAGGATCAGCAGGGCGAGACGACCGCCCCCGGCCTGGCACTCGTCCAGGAGGCGGGGGAAGGCGGCGTCCAGGGCCTTCCGATTCCTCAGGCCCGTGAGCCCGTCGACGTGGCCTGACTCCAGCAGCTCGCGCTCCTGAGTGCCCAGGTAGTCGAAGCGGAAGAGCGAGGCCTCGCCCAGCTCGATGCGGTCCCCTCGATTCAGCGCGTGAGAGCTCACTTCCCGGCCGTTGAGGCGGGTGCCGTTGGTGCTCTCCAGGTCGCTCAGGACGTAATCGCCGTTCTCGTCCCGGGCAATCTGGGCGTGCCGGCGGGAGACGACGTCGTCTCGGAGCAGGCAGACCTCGCAGGAGCGGCTTCGGCCGATGCTCAGGGATTCCCGGTCGTCGAGCGAGAACAGACGTCCGGCATGCTCCCCCTCGAGCACCACGAGGAACGGGCGCTCGTCACGGGAGAACTGCCGGGGCCGGTAGGCTCTGGTGGTCTCGTCTCGGCGGGGCATGAGGGCTAGCCTTCCGGTTGGAGTCTATCGGTCCGGTCCCCTCACCACAGCAGTCGTCGTGATCAGGTCATTCGGCTGGCTGGTGCCGGCTGCGCCGCCGCGGTACGATTCCCGCCCTTTTTGGCCCACACGGTTCGAGAGATTCCTGCTGCGTGAGCACGGCTGGCGCCTCCAGCCGCTCGCGCCGAGGGTTCACGAACAGCCCGGGCTAGGCGAGAACAACGTGCCCAAGCGTCAGGATCTCGAGACCCTCCTCGTCATCGGCTCCGGCCCCATCGTCATCGGTCAGGCCTGCGAGTTCGACTACTCCGGTGTCCAGGCCTGCCGGGCCCTCCGGGACGAGGGCTACCGCGTGGTGCTGGTCAACTCCAACCCGGCCACCATCATGACCGACCCGGAGACGGCCGACCGGACCTACGTCCAGCCCTTGACGGTGGAGTTCGTCGAGCGGGTCATCGAGCGGGAGAAGCCCGACGCCCTCCTGCCCACGGTCGGGGGACAGACCGCCATCAACCTGGCCGTCGACCTGGCCGAGGCCGGGGTGCTCGAGCGTCACGGGGTGGAGCTCATCGGGGCCGACCTCAACGCCCTCAAGGTGGCCGAGGACCGGCAGCTCTTCAAGGACGCCATGAAGGAGATCGACCTCTCGGTCCCCGAGTCGGGCGTCGCTTCCTCCGTCGACGAGGCCCTGGCCATCGCCGAGCGCACCGGCTACCCGGCCATCCTCCGGCCCTCCTTCACTCTCGGCGGCGCCGGAGGCGGCATCGCCTACAACGTCGACGAGCTCCGCGCCCAGGCGCACTCCGCCATCGAGAACAGTCCCGTCGGTGAGGTGCTGGTCGAGACCTCGCTCCTGGGCTGGAAGGAGTTCGAGCTCGAGGTCATGCGAGACCTCGCCGACAACGTCGTCATCATCTGCAGCATCGAGAACCTCGATCCCATGGGCGTCCACACCGGTGACTCCATCACCGTGGCGCCGGCGCAGACCCTCACCGATCGGGAGTACCAGGTTCTCCGCGATGCCTCCGCCCGCATCATGCGTCGGGTCGGCGTCGACACCGGCGGCAGCAACGTCCAGTTCGCGGTCAACCCGAAGGACAGCCGGGTCATGGTCATCGAGATGAACCCGCGCGTGTCGCGGTCCTCGGCCCTGGCCTCGAAGGCGACCGGCTTCCCCATCGCCAAGATCGCGGCCCGCCTGGCGGTCGGTCTCACGCTCGACGAGATCAACAACGACATCACGCAGACCACCCCGGCGAGCTTCGAGCCGACCATCGACTACGTCGTCACGAAGATCCCGCGCTTCGCCTTCGAGAAGTTCCCCGGCTCACCCGACCAGCTCGGCACGCAGATGAAGTCGGTGGGCGAGGCGATGGCGATGGGGCGGACCTTCCGCGAGTCCTTCCAGAAGGCACTGCGCTCCCTCGAGATCGGACGTGGTGGCTTCGGAGCCGACGGCGGCTCGAGCGTCGACGACGAGCGGCTTCGCGAGCGGCTCACCACGCCCAACGCCTCGCGACCGTTCTTCCTCCACCGGGCCTTGCAGCGAGGCATGTCGCTCTCGGAGATCTCCGAGCGCACGGGCATCGACCCCTGGTTCCTCGAGCAGCTCGCGAGCTTGGTGGCCTTGCAAGGGCGGCTCGCACAGGAGGCGCTCGAGGACGTCTCCAAGGAGCTGCTCCACGAGGCCAAGGCCAACGGTTTCTCCGATCGTCAGCTCGCGCACCTCCTGCGCTGTGACGAGAGCGACGTCCGTCGTCGGCGTGGCGAGCTCCGGATCCGACCGGTCTACAAGCGGGTGGACACCTGTGCGGCCGAGTTCGAGAGCAACACGCCCTACATGTACTCGAGCTACGAGCAGGAGTGCGAGGCCGAGCCGACGCGTCGACGCAAGGTCATGATCCTCGGTGGCGGTCCCAACCGCATCGGTCAAGGCATCGAGTTCGACTACTGTTGCGTCCATGCCTCGATGGCCCTCCGCAAGGCGGGCTTCGAGAGCATCATGGTCAACTGCAACCCCGAGACGGTCTCGACCGACTACGACATCTCCGACCGTCTCTACTTCGAGCCCCTCACCCTGGAGGACCTGCTCGAGATCGTCGAGGTCGAGCGACCCGAAGGCGTCATCGTCCAGTTCGGCGGGCAGACGCCGCTGCGGCTCGCGCTGGCCCTCAAGGAGTCGGGTGTTCCCATCCTCGGGACCACCCCCGAGAACATCGACCTCGCCGAGGACCGCGAGCGCTTCGGTCAGCTCCTGAAGGAGCTCGGCATCCGGCAGCCCGACTGGGGCACGGCCATGGAGCTCGACGACGCCCTCGTCGAGGCCGAGACCATCGGCTACCCGGTGCTGGTGCGTCCGTCCTACGTGCTCGGTGGTCGCGGCATGGCGATCGTGTACTCGCCGGAGGAGCTCGCGAGCTTCTGGCACGAGGCAGCCAAGGCCTCGGAGCAGAACCCGGTGCTCATCGATCGCTTCCTGGAGGATGCCTTCGAGGCCGACGTCGACTGCGTCAGCGACGGTGAGACCGTGGTCATCGCCGGCATCATGCAGCACATCGAGAGCGCGGGAGTCCACTCCGGAGACAGCGCCTGCGTGCTGCCGCCCCACGCCCTGCTGCCCCAGTGGCAGGACACCATGCGTGACTGGACGCGGAAGCTCGCGCGGGCCTTGCAGGTCAAGGGCCTCATGAACGTGCAGTTCGCCGTCAAGGACGGGCAGTGCCACGTGCTCGAGGTGAACCCGCGAGCGTCGCGGACGGTGCCCTACGTGTCCAAGGCGACCGGCGTGCCCTGGGCGAAGGTGGCTGCGCTGGTCATGGCCGGCGTGAGCCTCGAGGAGCAGGGCGTGACCGAGGAGGTCGCTCCGAAGGCCCATTGCGTGAAGGAGGCGATCTTCCCGTTCCTGCGCTTCCCGGGGACCGACCCCGTGCTGCTGCCGGAGATGCGGTCGACCGGCGAGGTCATTGGGATCTCGCGGACCTTCGGAGGTGCCTTCGCCAAGGCGCAGCTCATGGCCGGAGACGTCATGCCCATGGAGGGCAGGGTCTTCCTCTCGGTCAACGACTTCGACAAGGCAGCGGCGGTGGAGATCGCGCGCTCGCTGCG
>JBCCFW010000287.1:0-5033 GCA_039029535.1 Acidobacteriota bacterium | reverse complement strand
ACCACGCGTCGCCGTCACCCGGGCCCGCGGTCCGCTCCCAGCCCACGCCCGCCAGCGTGGAGCTCAGGTCTTGACCGTCGGGGCGCTCGCCGTCGGAGTCGTCGAGGAACTCGCCGATCGGCCCGAGTCGTCCCAGCGGCTCGAGGGTGAGGCGACGGTCGTTGGTCTCCTCGTTGCCACCGTTGGGACCCGCGCCGCCGGCCGTCAGGTCCTCCGCCCGTACGACCCAGGTCGAGGTCGCGGCGGGCGCGGCGACGTCGCTCCAGGTCGTCGCCGGCGCTGGCACGACCGCGACGAGATGCTCGGAAGCCGGCTCGAAGTCGGGGTCCGCGCTCCGGTAGACGTTGTAGACGAGATCGGCGGCGTCACCGCAGGCGGCCTCGGCCTCGACCCAGGTGAGGTCCATCTGACAGTCGAACTGCGGCACGCGCCCGAGCTGAAGCACGCCCAGCGCCTGACCGTCGGCGGCCTGCGGTCGCTGAGTGCAACGTCCTTCGATGGTGATCGTCTGGCAAGGACTGTAGGACGTGCACGAGAAGTCTCGCGCGACGATTCGGTACGAGAACGTCTCGCCGGCCGAGAGACGGCCGTTCACGCCATCGACGTCGACGAGCTCGTCACGTCCCGGCCCGACGCGGGCGACCTCGATGAACTCGGCGTCGTAGCAGTCGCCGCAAGCCGAATCGCTGCGGAGCAACGCGTGCTCACGGGCACCGGCAACCGGCGTGAAGCGCAGGGTGACCGTGTTGTCGCTGGTGATCGTCTCCTCGACGACCGGCCCGGGCAGCGTGCACTCCAGGCATTGCGGCGGCACGGCGAAGGACGCGTCCTCGACGTCGGTGCAGTCCTCGCGCACGCGGGCCGAAGCACCCAGGCCCCGGGCAGCGAAGCCCTCCCACAGGAGACAACGATCGCCGTCCTCACCGTGCAGCTCGGCAGCGAGGAGGAGAGCGTCACGCGCATCGACGTAGCTGGGTCGACAGGGAGTGAGCTTCATCGCGTCGACGACGAGTCGCTCGAAGCGGCAGCGTCCGGTGTCGACACCGTGGCGATCCATGAACAGGTCACGGAGGTCCCAGAGCGTGGCCGCCCAGACCTCACCGTCACGGTGGACCGAGAAGGGACCGTCACCGCAGAGCTCACCGTAGTGCACCGGGTGCACGTCGAAGGTGTAGCGGCGGAGACCGCGGTCGAAGTTCTCCACCGACCAGGCCCCGATGATCGGGCGGTCGAGGAAGCTCGCCGCCAGGAAGTCGGACCAGCCCTCGCCGAGAGCGCCGGGCTGACCGCCGCGGAGGCAGCCGGTCTGAGTCGGACCGTCGACGAGACGGTTGGAGAGACCGTGACCGAACTCGTGAATGATGACCGAGACGTCGAAGCCGCCGTCGCGGAGCTCACCGGAACGGTTCCAGTTGAAGAACTGCGTGCGCGGGCTGCGACCGTCGGGCAGGGTCCGGAAGTTCGCGTTGTTGAGACCGATGGAGTCCTGGACGTCGACGATGATGGGATCGCCTCCGAGCCCGCCCCGCCCGAAGTTGTCCTGCTGGAAGTTGCCGGCCGCCTCGTCGAAGCCGAGATGCCAGAGCCGGTCGTGGGTCCAGTTCACCCAGTAGAAGAGGTTCACGCTGGACGCGGCGAGGTCCGTCTCCACCGTGCCGGTGAAGGCATGGTCGAAGGCCAGCGGGTCGGGACCGGAGGTCGCCTGCGCCGCTAGGCCGAGGGTGGCGTCGTCGCCGTCCAGGTCGTCTTGAACGTGGACGTTGTTGCCGATGGTCTCGTCCGCGAAGGTCCAGCCAGCGGGCGAGGCCTCGTCGACGTTGACGGTGTCGTCGACGAAGTCGAGGCTTTCCTGGGCGCCGCTGCCCGGATCGAGCGGGAACACCAGGCCCGAAGTGGCGATCTCTTGCACGAGGTCGAGACGCGAGAGCAGCCGACCATCGCCAGCGTGAACGACGACGCGGTACGTGCCGCCGTCTACCGGCGAGTCCAGGAAGAGCCGCCAGGCCGGGAGCAGGCCGTCGTCGACCGGGAACCAACAGCGGTCGGCCAGCACCGGATGCGACGAGCCCGCGACCTCGAGCTCGAGCTTCCCGTCATGACCGCGACCGAGCAGCCGGGGCTCAGCCGACGGGGTGAAGCGCAGCGAGCGCGCCGCGGCCTGCACGGCCTCCTCCGGTGAGAGCACGAAGCGACCATCGTCGAGCCGATGCTCGACCTGGAGCCCGCCAGACACGGAGACGAGCGCGCCGTCGCGGTCGTGGTGAAGTCGGAGCTCGGCTCCCAGGACCGGCAGGTCGTCCACGCGCTGTTGCAGGAAGAGGTGCGTCGCACGGGCGTCGCGTTCCTCGCGCCGGGCCGACACGCTCAGCCGACGCAGCTGGTCGGCGCTGGTCGCAAAGAGCTCGTGATGCGTGCCGAGGAAGCGTCGGGCGGCCTGCTCGACGGTCTCCCCCGTCGGCGGCGCGGTCAGGCGACCGCCGCGGACAAAGAGGTGTTGGAGCTCGCCGACTCGGCCGCCGGGGCGCACGACCAGCTCCCGACCCGGCCCCACCGGTACCGGAAGCACCTCCAGGAGACGCTGTCGCGCGAGCTCCTGCTGGGGCGTCCAGGTCGGACCGGACACGCGGCCCTCGTAGCGCAGGTCGCGGTTGGGCAGGCGTGGACGGGCCGTCGCGCTCGAAGCGAGCACGAGGAGGCAGGCCAGGAGAGAGAGTGAGGCGCGAGCTGACGACATCGGGCGTTCCGGAGCGGGCGGTCCCGCGGAGAACTTACCCTCATCGTCGGTCCGACACCCAGCTGGCTGGACACCCAACCGGTCCTCCGTCCTCCGACGGCGGGCCGCCCCGGAAGCGGAGCGCCGACGTGAGCGAAGTCACCGAGTCCCGTCCCTGGCTCATCCTCGAGCGGCTCGTGGAGACCGGAGACCCCGAGCGTCTGGCCTTCTACCTCGAGGGGCTCCCGCCTGCGGAGGCCGCCCGCGCCCTGGCGCACCTCGAGCGGGGCACCTGCCGCCGACTCGTCACGCTCCTCGACCCCGACCGCGCCGCCGAGCTGCTCGAGGAGCTGCCCGCAGCCCAGGCGGTGGGGCTCATCGAGGAGCTCCCCGCCGCCGCCGCCGCTTCCATCGTCGAGGCCCTCCCCGGTCAGGAGCAGGGCGACGTGCTCGGCCCCCTCCCCGACGAAGACGCCGAGGCCATCCTCGAGGCGATGAGCCCGGAGGCGGCGTCCAGCGCTCGCCGCATCGCGAGCTACGAGCCCGACACCGCCGGCGGTCTCATGGAAACGGAGGCGCTGTCCTTCCGCGACGACTGCCGGGTGCAGGACGTCCTCGACGACCTCCGCGCCAACGCCGAGCGCTACGCCGACTTCGCCGTGCAGTACGCCTACGTCGTCGACGCGAGCTCACGCTTGGACGGCGTCCTCCCCCTTCGCGACCTGCTGTTGGCCGCGCCCGACCGACCCATCCGCGAGCTGATGATCGCGTCGCCTCGGAGCGTCCAGCTCGACGACGGGCTCGAAGAGCTCGCGTCCTTCTTCGAGGAGACGAGCTTCCTCGGCGTGCCGGTGGTCGACGACGACGGGGTCATGGCCGGCATCGTCCGACGCTCCGACCTGGCGCAGGCGCTCGGTGACCGAGAGCGCAGCGACCACCTCAAGACCGTCGGCATCGTCGGCGGTGAGGAGCTCCGCTCGCTGCCGACCTGGCTGCGTGCGCGGAGAAGGCTCGGCTGGCTGTCGGTGAACGTCGTCCTCAACGTCGTGGCGGCCAGCGTCATCGCTGCGCATCAGGACACGCTCGCCGCGGTCATCGCCCTGGCGGTGTTCCTCCCCATCATCTCGGACATGAGCGGCTGCTCCGGAACCCAGGCGGTGGCGGTGACCATGCGCGAGCTGTCGCTGGGGATCGTCCGACCGGCCGACCTCTTTCACGTGCTCGGCAAGGAGCTGACCGTCGGTCTCGTCAACGGCACGGCCCTGGGCTCGCTGCTCGCCTTCGTCGCCTGGGCCTGGAAGGGCAACCCGTGGCTGGGGCTCGTCGTCGGCGTGGCCCTGGCCTTCAACACCATGGTGGCGGTGGCCATCGGCGGCACGGTGCCCCTGCTGCTCAAGCGCCTCGGCCGGGACCCTGCGCTGGCGTCGGGTCCGATCCTGACGACCTGCACGGACACCTGCGGCTTCCTCGCCGTGCTGGGGCTGGCGTCGGTGCTGCTGCCGAGGCTGACCGGCTGAGCCGGGAGGCGGCTTGCCGGGTCGCGTCGGAGGCCGGAAGATGACGGCCATGACTGCCGAACCGTTTGCGCCCACGACTCTCTTCGATCTCGACGACTGGCCTCACGCCGACCTCTTCGACGGCTGCCTCCACGCCTGGGAGGTGCTGGGGTCTCGGCTCAAGGAGTACGTGGCCGACCACGCCCGCAGCGACCTCGAGGCCGGCACGGTGGAAGACGGCGCGGTGGTGCGGGGCGACGTCGTGCTCGGCGAGGGCTCGGTCATCGAGGCCGGCGCCTTCGTGCAGGGCCCCTGCCTGATCGGCAAGAACGTCGAGGTGCGTCACGGCGCCTACCTGCGCGGCCACGTCATCGCCGGTGACGGCTCCGTCCTCGGTCACGCCACCGAGGTGAAGGGCTCCGTGTTCCTGCCGGGAGCGAAGGCCGGTCACTTCGCCTACGTGGGCGACTCGGTGCTCGGTCGCGACGTCAACCTCGGCGCGGGGACCAAGCTCGCCAACCTCAAGCTGGCCAAGGACGAGGTCTGCATCCGTCACGAAAAGCGGATGATCGAGACGGGCCTGCGCAAGTTCGGCGCCTTGCTCGGCGACGGCGCGCAGACGGGCTGCAACTCGGTCACCAACCCCGGCACCATCCTGGGACGCAAGGCCTTGCTCTACCCCTGCGCGACGACGGGTGGTTACCAGCCTCCCGGCAAGGTCGTGAGGGGCCGCCGCTGAGCCGCCCCACTCCGGTCGACGCTACACTTCGGTAGACGACGGAGCTGCACGCTGCGGCGAGGTCGTGAGGGAGGATCGACCGTGT
>JBCCFW010000286.1:0-5045 GCA_039029535.1 Acidobacteriota bacterium | reverse complement strand
GGCGACGTTGGGATGGTCCTCACCGAGGTTCTTGAGGTCCGACTCCAACGCCTGCTCGAGCAGCTCCTTCGCCCGGGACAGGTCGCCGAGAGCCTGCAGCACCGACGCCAGGTTCGAGCGGCTCCTGGCGACCTCGGGATGCTCCTCCCCGAGGTTCTGGAGGCATGACTCCAGTGCCTGCTCGTGCAGCTTCTTCGCCCGAGGCAGGTCGCCGAGAGCCTGCAGCACCGACGCCAGGTTCGAGCGGCTTGTGGTGACGCTGGGATGGTCCTCACCGAGGTTCTTGAGATCCGACTCCAACGCCTGCTCGAGCAGCTCCTTCGCCCGAGGCAGGTCGCCGAGAGCCTTCAGCACCAACGCCAGGTTCGAGCGGCGAGCGGCGACGTTGGGATGGTCCTCACCGAGGTTCTTGAGGCCTGACTCCAGTGCCTGCTCGTGCAGCTCCCTCGCGCCCTGGAGGTCGCCAAGAGCCTTCAGGGCCAACGCGTGGTAGGACCGACCAACATCGAGTTCGGTGTCGCCCTCCTCCAAACACTGAGTCAGGAGTTCAAGCGACTTCCAGTACAAGTCGCTCGCCTGCTGCAACTCGCCGAGGCCGTGGAGCGCACTGCCGACGTTCCGTTGGAACCTGGCGACGCCACGGTCTCCCAGTCCAGCCGATCTCGCTTGCTCTAGCGCCAGGTCGATGTGACCTCTCTCAGGGACGTACTCACGGAAGCGGAGTTGCCAGTCATCACCAGCGACCCGCTCTGCACACCCACCTACAAACGCCCGCAGTGCAGCCTGAAGCTCCTCCTTCTTTCCCGCACCTTGCCCGAACGCTCGGGTCAGCCGGTGCATCCTCCATCGAGCATCTGCCTGTTGATCGATGAGATGGAAGCGGCGTAGCACCCGCCGCGCATCAGCATCGAGCCCGGCGGCATCTGAGAGCTCCGAGCCCACGGACTCTGGAGCGAAGCAGGCAGCGAGCTGCCAGGCACGTCGGGTGGGCTCGTCAAGGTTCTCCCAGAGGGCCCCGAAGGCTGCGTTAGTCGTGGCCTCATACCGAGTCTGCTTCGCGACCTTCCTATCGACGTCGGCCCCCACACGAAGCTGCTCGAGGTACTTCGGGATGGGCTCGTCGTACTCGCGGAGGTAGGAGCCTGCGAGGGCTACCGCGAGCGAATGCCCCCCGAGGTAATCAAGGAGGTCATCGAGACCCTCGGCATCGGGCTCTCGCCCGCTCAGCTCGAGCAACAGCTTGCGAGCATTGTCGTCCGCTAGTACGTCGAGTCGCTGGTGCTTGAATCTCGTGCCACCCAGGTCAGACCGCCGCGTCGTCACCAACTTCGTGACGTGCGCGCCCTCCGGCAACGGATGAGGGTGCGCGTCGTTCGTCCACTCCTCCACGTTGTCGAGGATGATCAGCACCGGATCGGACTGCTGGCTGATACGTCGCGTTACCGCCAGAGCTCGCTCACCGACCGGACCTTCGGGGACATCCAACCGGTCCGCGATGCCCCCACCCCACGCCAGCGTCAGGTCTGGGTCCTCCGCAGTCAGCCAGAAGATCCCGCCCGGGAAGGCCTCGTCTCGATGGAGCTGGTGCGCCAGGTGGATGGCAAGCTCGGTCTTCCCGATCCCCGCGAGGCCGGCGATGCTGGCGCTGACGGCCGTATCGCCCTGGGTCAGGAGATCACGGAGGGTCGCCAGGTCCTCCTCACGACCGACGAAGTGCTGGGAAGGGTCGGGGACGCCGACGAGGCCGGGGCCAGTACTGGTGACTCTCGGGGCACCGCACAGCCTCTCCACCCAGGCGTCAGGGGGCTCGCAGTACCGCCGGACGATGGAGGGGTGAGGTTCGAGCTTCGCCGCGATGGTGGCCGACGACCAGACCTCGTACTCGATGCCCTCGGAGGAGAAGCGTCGCCGCTCGGTGTCGATGGCGTCCTGGTGCTGGGTCCGGTCCAGGTCGCACCCGACCATTAAGATGAACCGGTCGACCCCTCGGTCTTTCCAGAGCTCGAGGTGCTTGAAGAAGGCCTCCGTGACCTTCGAGAAATCCTTGCGGCTCTGCTCCCTGAACTCCCGGTAGGCCTTGCACTGACCGACGACGTGTCCCTCCTGACCCGTGAGCGTCGCGAGGACGTCGACACCGCAGTCGGTCTGGCCCGAGATGCCGTGGGTGTCGCAGGTAGCGATACCGGGCTCCTCGCGAAGGAGGTCCCGACAGAGCTCCTCGAAGACGCCGTCGCCCAGCTGGTGGAAGGGCGGCGACGTGCCGGGGCCGAGCGTTAGGTCCATCTCGGCAGTCTACAAGTGGGGCCTGAGGCGCAGCATGAGCGCCGTTCAGGGTGCGAAACGCTTCGGGCTGCCGAGGATGGTGATGGAGAGGTGCCCGAGGTGGGGGCGACCACCCCGACCCGGCTGATGAGTTAGGTCGGGGCCCTGGCTCAGAGATCAGTTTCTGTTTGGGCGCGTCCAGTCCTTGCAGCCCGGGTGATCTCGCCCCGTCTCTTGAGTGAGGAGACTCCTGCGCTTGCGCCCTTTCGCCCCGGCCGTGCGGAGAAACTGCGCAAACAACAGACGGTTCAGTGCATAGCCCCAACCACGCTGGAGACGTCAATGCCCGCCGAAATCTTCGCTGCCCTCATCGTCGGATGTTTCACGCTCGCCGCAGCCCTGGTCGGCCGGAAGGCCCGTTGCTCGCCGGGACCGCCACCGGACGGGCGAAGTGAGACCAACGCGGAGGAGCCGTAAGAGGGCCGACCGGCCCGGGGTCCGCGCGGCTCCGGGTCGGCCCTCGTGAGAGAGCGAGTTCCTGGAGGGGCGCCTTACTTTGACCGAACTCATCCCGGCTTGTTAGGCCATTTAGGCTGAGCGGTACATGATATTGGTGATTCAGTCGAGGAGCGGATGCCAGAAGTCACACCAGAGCAGCTTGAGGCGGGCGAAAAGTTCGTCCAGTGGGTCGAGCGTCTCGGCGCCGGAACGGTTCTGGCCTACGTGCTCACCTTTGCTGCGATCACCATCGTGTTCCGATGGTTTGCGGCCTGGTTGAAGGGTAGAGAGGTCCACCTGGCGCTACAGGCCAAGGATGACGAGATCGAGCGGATGGCCGCCGAACTGAGGGACTATCGGGCCGCGCTGTTCATGGACAAGCTCAACTGGACTCAGGCGCAAGTCGATAGGATCATCTACCAGAACGAGGTGGTGGCCGAGGGCCAGGCCTCACCACCCGAGCCCCAAAAGCCGAGGAGCGGGCAAGCTAGAAGGCCGGGGCGCTCCCAGCGCAATGGCAAGAATGGACGGACGGCCAAGGCCAAGTAGGATGCAGCTATGACCCATCTCCTCGGACTGGCGGCGCTGGCAGTTGCCGGTGTCGCGCTTGGCGAGCTCACCTTTGGCGCCTACGAGCTCTGGAGTCGTAGGGCCTACACCCGCGTCCGAAGGACCGCATCAACACGCAGCCAGTTCGCCCCCCTCCGTCGCGAACTCGTGCAGCTTGCCTGGGATGGCGAATTGGATTCCGGCTCGCCCCGGTTCCACCAGCTCTATTGGCTCTATTCGCATCTCATGCGCCACCCACAACGCTACCCGAAGCTGGCCGACGCCTTCGCGTCGGAGATCCTCAAGGCCACTGGCTCACGAGACCAGGGGCCAGCGATAGCGCCCGCCATCGCCCTCCCGCTCCTCAGGCGCACAGCGCACGCGTTCAAGCACTTGATCCGGGAGCACGCGAGCATCCGCGGCAGAGCGTCCCTGTGGCTTGCCGAGGCCGCACTCGAGGCCCAGAGGGAGCTGTCCAGGCTGGAGACAGAGGGGGCCGAGTCCCGGGAAGAGGCTCGCCCTAGCGCTCTCGTGAAGTTCGAGCGCCCCGTCGCTCACACTCGCCCTCGTCGGTGGGTCCCCCGCCCAGCCCTGGCCGCAGCTGCGCTCGCGCTGTCGACTACGATCAGCGCGGCAGAGCCAGCCAGGATGCAACGGCTACGGGACACGGAGCGGCGACTAGTCAACCACACGCTCTGAGCAACCCCCTGCCCACAGGTCCCTTCCCGGCAGATCTCCTCCACCCCTCCTCGAGATCGCCCTCTCGCCCTGTCTTCCGTCTGGCACGGCCCGTGCTCTACCACAGGGCATGGCCGAGCACGACGACGACCTCATCACCCGCACGACCATCCTGGACTTCTGCCCGCACGACCACTGCCGGGCGTGCCCGGAGGTGCAGCTCGCGGAGGGGGTGTGGCCGGACGAGATCGAGCGGAGGAGGTGCGCGTGTCCGTGTCACTGGGACGAGAAGCACGGGCAGGGCGCCTCACACTCGTCGCCTCGGGGCTACCGCCACCTCGTGACTCGCGCCGCGTGGGCTACCGGCCACCAGCCCTCCGGCGTGCTTCGCCGCCTACGGGAACCGGCGCCTACTGACCTCGGGACAAGCGAAAGCCCAGGTTCCTCCAGCGGTTGCCCGGGCGGTACCGGAGCCGGCACGCCGCGCGGCAGTACCCCGCGGCGCCGCCCCACGACCCGCCGCGGATCACGCGGTCCGTACCCCCCTCGTCTTGGCACCACTCGTTCACGTTGCCGTGCATATCGTGCAGCCCGAACGGGTTCGCTTCCAGCTCACCCACGACGCGCGGCTTCCCGCCCGAGTTCTCTTCGTACCAGCCCACTCGGGCCAGGTCCTTCTCGGTGTCGCCTGACCAGTAAGTCGTCGTCGTCCCCGCCCGGCAGGCGTACTCCCACTCGGCCTCGATCGGGAGGCGACCGCCAGCCCACTCGCAGAAGGCTTGCGCGTCGTCCCAGGTCACTCCGACAACCGGCTGGCGTGGAGCGTTGAAGTCCTCAGCCTCCCAATGGCTTGGCTTCTCGCGGCCGCGTTCCTCCTCCAAAAACCGTCCATACTCCTCGTTCGTCACCGGATAACGGCCGAGAAGGAGTGCAACCCATATGCCTACCTACACTCCTGCACAAGATCTGGCTGAGACGCTAAAGCGTACAGCGCTACCCTTAGCTAGCAAAGACACCAGGCGACCATTTATCAACACCACTAGAGACAAAAACATATG
>JBCCFW010000285.1:0-5243 GCA_039029535.1 Acidobacteriota bacterium | reverse complement strand
GTCATGCTCCGAGCTACGGGCGCGGGTCACCTCCTGGTTGCGTCGCCAGCACGGCGGCCGCGTCCCGCAGGGCTCCCGAGGGCTCGATCGGGGCGCCGATGAGCCGGGCGGCGACCTCCTCGGAGGTCCCGAGAGCCCCTCCTCGGGCCCTCCTGAGCAGGGGAGCGGCCACCGTCGTCGCCGCGCCGGCATCGGGCGTCTCCCCGCGGAGGCCGGCCAGGAGGTGCTCGGCGGCGGCCCGGAGGTCGTCGCCGCCGCGGGCCCGGGTGACCTCCTCGGCGAGGTCGCCTGCCAGCACCGAGCGGAAGGCGCGGGAGCGCTGGAGCCGGGTGCGGGCCTCGGCGAGGCCGACCCCCAGGCGGTGGGAGCCCAGCTCGGCGGCGGCCATCTCCGGGTCGGCGGCGCAGGCCAGGACGGCGGCCCAGGCCGGCCGGATGTCGTTGCGACAGGCGGCGGCCAGCATCGACCAGGCCTCGCCGGGGTCGACCTCGACCCGCAGGCGCTCCTTCACCAGGCGGGCGAGCAGCTCGTCGAGCCCCGCGGTCCTCAGCTCGGTAGGGAGTGGGACCGCTGCCGAGATCGGGGAGCCGTCGGCCCCGGTGACCGAGCCGACGTTCGTGCCGACGGCAGTGCCCGTGCTGGTGGCCGGGTCGTCGGGGACGGCAGCCGGCGCGAGCTCGGTCCAGTAGCCGGAGAGGAGCTGACGCAGCCCGCCGCGGAGCAGGGAGTCCCAGGCGACCGCGAAGAGGTCGGGCTGCTCGCTCAGGCCTGGAATGAGGGACTCGCCCATGAGCAGGCTGCGGTCCCAGAGCCGGTTGCCGGACTTCATCTCGAAGAGGCGCGCTCGGAGGGTGACGTGGGCCAGCGGAGACGGCAGGGCGTGACCGGAGCCCTCGCGGTGCAGGCCGCCGGCGACGAGCTCGACGAGGAGGAGGTGGTCGGGGAGGTCCTCGGGCGCATGACCCCGCCAGGTCGTCGCGGGGGCGGTGTCGGCGCTCGGGTCGACGGCGGGCGGGTCGAGGAGGAGGCTGATCTTCTCCGGCACCTTCCAGCGGTCGCGGACGTGGCCTCGCGTGAGCCAGCGGACCCGGGCCGACGCGGTCGGGCCGGGGACGGGGCCGGCCTGGTGGTTGAGGATGCGGTCGGTGAGCTCGGGCTCCAGCGGCAGGAGCTCGGGAGCGTCGGTGAGAGTCGACGCGAGCTTGCCGAGCTCGTCGAGGAGGAGGGTGCGCGAGTCCAGCGGGAGGCTGGCGAGGAGCTCGGCGGTGAGACCGACGTCGAGGGTGACCTCGGCGCTGTCCCCCAGCTCGTCCAGCCGCCAGGCGACCGGGGGCGACCAGCGCCCACCCGCCTCGCGGAGCTGCGGCGTGACGACGTGGAAGCGCCAGCGGCTCGTGCGTCCGCCGTGGCCCGTCTTGCGGGTGGTGGCGGGCTTCACCGGCTGACGGTCGAGGAGGATGGTCTGGGCCCGTGCCGAGCGTGGGCCGAGCGCGTCGCCGAGGGGGAGGGCCTGCAAGCAGGCGGCCCCCAGGAGGAGGGAGAGACCGAGCGTTCTCGCGGACATGGGGAAGGCTAAAGAGAAGGAAGGGGCCGAGGGAAGGGTGGAGCCGTGCCGTGGTCAGGGCGACCCGTCCGAAGCGTGGCTCGCGATCCTCTCCAGCGACCTGCTCAAGACGAGCTGACGGGCGACGAGCAGCTCGTCCGGCGTGAAGGCGAGCTCGCCTTCGAGCGCCTCGAGCACTGCCGCCGCTTCCCCACGCGATCGAAACAGCGCCTCGATCTCGGGGGTGAGCTTCGTCCGCAAGCGCGTCGTCGCCAGGCGATGACGAGCGACCTCGCCCAGTGACTGCGAGTCCCAGAGTCGGAGCGTGCCGTCGCCGGAGGCCGTGACGACCCTAGTGCCGTCGGAGCTCACGTCCAAACCGTAGATGTAGTTGGAATGCTCCTGAAGACGAAGAACCTCCTGACGAGAGGCGACGTCGAGGACGAGGAGCGTGCCATCCGAGAGGCCGGCGAACAGGCGCTGGCCGTCGGGCGAGAAGGCGACGCAGAAGCAGTGGAAGGCGTCGAGGGAGTGGACGGCGAGCTCCTCGAGAGTCTCCGCGGAGAGGAGACGCAGGCGCTCCCCCGTTGCGGCGAGCAGGGTGCCATCCGGACTGCACGCCAGCTCGAAGATGCGATCGTCGTGGTCCGAGCCGGTGACCACGCGGGTGGGGCCGGCACGGCCGGACTCGAGGTCCCAGGCTCGGATCGAGGGCTCCTCGACGAGGAACGCACGAGTGCCGTCGGGTGACGTGACACCACGTTGAGCCGGGGTGAAGAGAGCCCGGGACTCGCCGGTCACGAGGTTCCAGACGATGCCCTCCGCGTCGAGGAAGCGTCGTTCATCGAGGAAGCCGAGCGAGTAGCCTCGACGCTCGAGCACTTGCTGCACCTGCCCGGTTCGGGCATCGAGCACGACGGTTCGCTGGCGCGACGAGCCGTGGAGCTCGACCGCGAGCCAGCGTCCTTCAGGGCTGGCGAGGACACGCACGCCGAGCGAGCTGTCGCTGAATCGGCTCGCCAGCTCGAGCACTCCCAGGGGAGCACCGGAAGTCGAGTCCCAGAAGCGCACGGTCCCGTCCCAGGATGCCGAGGCGAGAGTCGCCGTCCCAGGGATGAAGACCGCGTCATAGACGTAGCTCTCGTGACCGGCGAGACGTCTCGGATCGGTCTTCGAGTCGACGTCCCAGGTGGCGAGGCGAGAGTCGTCCGTCACCGCGTGAAGCCGTGTTCCGTCGGAGTCCCAGGCCAGCTCGCGAACACGACCGGCGAGCGCGTGCAGCCGTCGGTGAACAGCGTGCTCGGCTTGATCGAGGATGGCCACGCTCCCGCTTCCTGCCACCGCGATCCAGTCACTCCCCGTCGATGCCAGGGCGGTGATCCGCTGATCCACGGGAGTGGCGCCGACCAGCTCGCAAGCCTCCACGTCCCAGCGGCTCAGGGTGCGATTGCCGCCCCCCGTGTAGAGGATGCGGTCATCGACCCAGGCGACGCCCGGTGTCGCCTCCCCGAGGGCGTTGGGCAAGAGGCAGTGGGGTCGACCGGTCTCATCGTCGACGACCCGCAGGTGGATGCTGTGAACCTGAACCAGCGTGCCCGACGGGTTCGGCACCCGAGCGCGGGAGCTCATCGGGACCTCATCGGAGTCGAGGCGTTCCCGCAGGACGAGCCGTCCCGTGATGGCGTCCAGGTGATCGACCGCGATTGGCCCGTCGTCGGTCGTCCTTCGCACGAGTCTCAGCCGTTCGTCATCGCCGGAGACAGTGAGCGAGAGGGGTTCTCCCTCGAAGTCCTGCACGAGCAGCGCGTCGTCGAGGCGACCGTCGAGGTGATGCCACTCCCAGCCCCTGCTCTCGCTGGGGGCCGCGTTCAGGTGACGGCGGGCGACGAGCGGTCGTGCCGTGCTCAAGGCGCCCGCTGCGCCCGTGACGCTCGTTCGATAGGACTGCCATCGTGCCTCGGCCTCACGCTGCTCGGCCTCGGCGGTCTTCGCGTCGGCGAGCTCGCGCAGCCCGACTTCCGTTCGCCAGGCTCGGATCAGGACGATCGTCGCCAGGGCCAGGGTCACGAACACGCCCGCGGCGACGGCGACGAGCGTCCGGTGCCGTCGACTGAACTTCTTCAGTTGATAGAGGGCGCTCGCCGGACGGGCGGTGATCGGCTCGTGCCGGAGGAAGCGTCGGAGGTCGTCGGCCAGGGCGGCCGCCGACTGATAGCGTCGTTCGGGCTCCTTCTCGAGGGCGTGGGCGACGATGGTGTCGAGGTCTCCGCCGAGACGACGGTCGAGCGACTCGAGGCGCGCAGGCTCGTCTTCCTGGATGCGACGGATCGCTTCCGGCAATTCCACCGAGCCCACGTCGACCGGCAGGCGGTGAGCGAGGAGCTGGAAGGCGATCACGCCGAGGGCGTAGACGTCGGCGCGGATGTCCACGCGGGTCGCGTCCCCGCGCGCCTGTTCGGGGCTCATGTAGGAGAGGGTCCCGACGACTTGACCCACCTCGGTGTGAAGGGTGGGGAGAGCCACGTCGCTTCCGGAAGCTCGCGCGACGCCGAAGTCGAGGATCTTGGGTCGACCTTCGCGGGTGACGAGAATGTTGGCCGGCTTCAGGTCTCGGTGGACGAAGCCACGGACGTGTGCGTGGTGGATCCCGTCGCAGGTCTCGGCGAGGAGCTGGAGACGCTTCCGCAGGGGGAGCCGGTCGGCATGCCGGAGCAGGGTCTCGCCATGGACGAGCTCCATCGCGAAGAAGGGGAGGCGCTCACCGTGCTCGTCCTCGGCTTCTCCGGCCTCGTAGATCGAGGCGATGGCCGGGTGGTCGAGCTGGCCGAGGACCGTCGCCTCACGCTCGAAGCGCTTGAGGAGCTCGGCCGACATCAAGCCGGGTCGCATCACCTTGAGAGCGACGCGACGCCGCGGGTGCTCTTGTTCGGCCTCGAAGACCTCGCCCATCCCCCCACGACCGAGACGGCGGAGAAGCCGGTAGCGCCCCAGCCGTTCCCGCGGCAGGCGTTCCTCGCGATCGACGACCGGTCGCGCCTGAGCGAAGACGGCGCGGGCGAGGGTGGCGGTCGCCGGGTCGTCGACCTGCGAGTCCTGGTCGTCGTGATGGGAGAGGAGTGACGCGACCTCGGCACGAAGGGCGTCGTCGTCACCGCACTCGTCTTCGAGGGCGGCGGCCCGTTCTGCGACTGGCAGCGCGAGGAGTCGGGTGAAGACCGCGGTCGCTCGCGCGTGAAGCTCAGGGGCGTCGTCCGGCGCAGTCTCGGCATGCTTCGGATTCGTCGGACGTCCGTCGCTCACCGTGGTTCCGTGTCGGCGGGGGGCTCGGGATCCGGCGTGTCACGGGCGAGCTCGCGGCGCAGCCAAGCCCGGGCGACCTGCCACTCGGCCTTGACCACCGTCGTGCCCACGCCGAGGGTCTCGGCCGTCTCGGCGAGGGTGAGACCACCGAAGGCCCGCAGCTCCGCGACCCTGGCCTGACGCTCGCTGAGTGTCGCCAGCTTCTCGAGCGCGGCGTGCAGGGCGAGCACGTCGACGAGATCACCCTCGGCGGGATGAGAGCCCATCCCGTCGGCGAGACTGACCTGGCGCCACTCGTCGCTGCCGCGCTTCCCGGCCCGCCGCCTTCGGGCCGAGTCGACGAGAACACGGCGCATGCCGTGGGCGGCGAGGGCCAGGAACTCCCGTCGATCGCGGGCGG
>JBCCFW010000284.1:0-5247 GCA_039029535.1 Acidobacteriota bacterium | reverse complement strand
GAAAGGTGGTGGACCTGGGGGGGATCGAACCCCCGACCTCCTGAATGCCATTCAGGCGCGCTCCCAACTGCGCCACAGGCCCACGGGTCTCGCAAGGCCGGGGATCATCACATGGAGGCCCCGCCGCGTCAAACAGTGTTCGTCGGCGGCCATCGGATGTTCAGGGAATCCCGGGACCGGCCCCATCACGCCCGGCAACCGGCTCGGGAGCCAGCCCCCGACCTCCCCCACCGGCCCCGGCCCCACGACCACGGCCCGTGCACCAGTCACGCCCCGCTCGCTCGCCTCTCCTCATTCCGGGACCTCCTCCCCATCTCGGCACCGCCTTCACGAAACGCCAACAGTCTCGCTTGGAGAGCTTCCACTTTCTTGTCATCTCGACAACTCCCTAACGACCAATGCGAAGAAGCGTCTTCATCGATGAAACCGAGAGACAGTCGCCGACGTTCTCTCGCTTCGACAGCCTCGGGCGGAACGCTCAAAAAATCGCCGCCACGAGGAACCCGGGACCACTCGCTCTCGTTACAGGTCCTGACAACCGATGGGGGTTCCATGAAGCACTTCGCAGTCGCAGCCGTTCTCACGCTCCTCACCGCCACCACCGCTTCCGCTCAGCCTTTCGAAGCCGAGGCCGACCTGCTGTTCCGGCAGTCCGAGATCCGCGAGGGCTCGATCGACCTCGAAGGCGTGACGCGCATCCGCATCGTCTCCAACGGCGACGAGCTCCAGGTTCAGGGCCTCACCTACACCGACGCCCTCATCTACTCCGGCATGGCCTGGGCCCACGACCTCTCCGACATCGACGACGTCCAGGTCGAGATCACTCGCACCGGCACGCTGGTGACCCTCGAAGCGCGCCGTCCGCCTCGCCACGAGGCCGAGACGCGACTCGTCGTCAACGTCGAGCTGCCCGACTGGCTGCCCGTCGACATCGACGACGGTGCCGGCACGGTCACCGTGCGTCAGCTCCTCCGCCTGAACGCCGTCGACGGCGCCGGCGCCATCACCATCGAGGACATCGCCGAGGACCTCACTCTCGAGGACGGCTCCGGACCCGTGTCGCTCAAGGGCGTCCACGGCTCGGTGACCCTGCTCGACGGCCCCGGTGACCTCGACGTCGCCGACGTCGGTGGCAACCTCAACCTCCGCGACGGCGCGGGTGCCCTGCGGGCCCACGACGTCGATGGCGACGTCCTCGTCGACGACGGCAGCGGCGGCATCTCGCTCGGTCGCATCCGCGGCGACGTCGACGTCCGCACCGGCGACACCGACGGGCTCGACGCTCGCCACGTCGGCGGCAAGCTCACCATCCGCAACGACCGCGGCGACCTGAGCTGAGACACGCCCGTCACGAAAATGGCGCCTCAGCCTGCCCGGCCCCTCCACTCGGAGCGGCCGGGCCTTTTTTTCGTGTCCCCTCGCCCCGACCCACCCTGCGAAACCGTTTCATCCAACGGTCTCGTCTGGAAAAGTTCGACGCGGCGCGCGATGACTGCAACTCGCTAACGAAGAGGACGTTTCATCGTCCTATCGAGGAGACCGGGTCGCCAGCCAGAGCGCGGGGCCCGGCTCTCCTCCTCCCCGAGGCAAATGTCACGGGAGGCGGGAACCCGAGACCACTCTTTCTCGTTCTAGGTCTCGACATCCGATGGGGGATTCCATGAAGCACCTGACACTCGCCGCCGCGCTCCTGCTCGGCACCACCACCCTGACGACCGCTCAAGACCGAGCGGACCGTTCCACCTGGCTCTACGACCACTCCGAGACCCGCGAAGGAGCCCTCGGGCTCGACGGCATCGCGCGAGTCCGCATCCTCTCGCACGGAGACGAGCTCCAGGTCCACGGGCTCACCCACGTCGACGAGCTCAGCTTCGTCGGCACGGCCTGGGCCCGCCGCGTCCAGGACCTCGCCGACGTGCGCATCTCCGCCTACCGCACCGGCAACGTCCTGACCCTCGAGACCCACCAGCCTCCGAGCCACCAGGTCGACACCCGGCTGACCCTCCGGGTCGAGCTGCCCGACTCGCTCGTCGTCGACATCGAAGACGGCCCCGGCTCCTTGAACGTGAAGCAGGTCCGCCGGCTCCAGGTCGACGACGGCGCCGGCCCGCTCTCGATCGAGGGCGTCGCCGAGGACCTCGTGGTCGAGGACGGCTCCGGTCCCGTGACGCTGCGTGAGATTCACGGCTCGGTCGAGCTCACCGACGGCCTCGGCGACCTCGACGTCCAGGACGTCGGTGGAGACCTCGAGCTCCACGACGGCCAGGGCGCCGTCCGCGTCGCCGACGTCGACGGGCACGTGAACGTGCAGGACGGCAGCGGCGCCATCGACGTCGACCGCGTGCACGGCAACGTGCGGGTCCGCGCCGACGGTGCCGGCGACATCGCCGTCGAGCACGTGCGCGGCAACCTCGTCATCGAGGACGACCGCTCGGGCCGGCTCACCTACGGCAACGTCGACGGCAACCTCCAGCTCCCCGGCGACCATCTCGAGCTCGCCGACGCCGAGAGCCTCCAGGAGAGCTGAGGCTCACCGAGACGACAGGCTCGCGTCCTCTCCCGCGCGCGCCGGCCGGCCGCCCCTGCCCGGGTCGGCCGGCCTCATTTTTTGGTAGCCGATCCGTCAGACCTCGGCCTCGGACCGGTCCCTCTGCGCGGGACCGCTGCTCCCGACCGGCCACCCGCCCTCCACGCGGCGGTCTGGTCCGGAGCAGCCCCTCGGTCGGAGGCCAGTGGAGGGGGCCTCCGGCCGGGCGGCACCCCTCCCCCAACAGGCGGCGAGACGGCCCCGAGAGGCCCCTGAAGACGTTCCGTCGCCCCAGCCGTCTCCCACGCCCCTCGGCACGAGTCGAAAGGGCTCACCGGTGGTCGTGTTCGGTTGGCGTGCCCTGGCGCACGTGCTAGCGTGTCGCTTCGATCTCGCTGTCGTTACCACCCTCTTTTCAGCACGTTCGGAGCGCGGGCACCAGCCCGTGCCGGGAGCCATCGCGTGAGCCGGGAAGCCCAGGACGCGGAACCCGGACCCACGCCCGAGGACGCCCCGGGCGGCTTCGGGCAGCAGAGCCCCTGGCGGGTCGCAGCGCGGAACATCCGCCGCTCCCCGATGGCCTGCATCGGCCTCTTCCTCATCGGCGGCTTCGTCCTGGTGGCCCTGGGGGCCGACTTCATCGCCCCCTATCCCTACGACCAGATCGTCACCGATCGCAGCGAGTACCCACCCACCGAGCCCGACCTGTCCAAGGGTCGGATCATGGGGACGGACGACCTCGGCCGCGACATCTTCTCGCGCCTCGTCTACGGCTCCCGCATCTCCCTGATGGTAGGTCTCATCGGTCAGGCCATCGCCCTCGTCATCGGGATCACGATCGGCGCCGTCGCCGGCTACTTCGGCGGCTGGCCCGAGACCGTGTTGATGCGCTTCACCGACCTGGTCTTCTCGATGCCGGTCGCCCTCATCTGCATCGTGATCGTCGGGACCTTCCCCGGCGGCCAGGGCATCCCCTTCGTCGAGGACCTGCCGCACCCCGACCTCGCGGTCATCTTCACGGTCCTCGGCTTCCTCAACTGGCCCTCGGTCGCCCGACTCGTGCGTGGTCAGGTCCTGACCGTTCGCGAGCTGGAGTTCACCGCCGCCGCCCAGGCCATGGGCGCCTCCGAGGCGCGCATCCTCCTCCGGCACGTCATCCCGAACTCCCTCGCCCCCATCCTCGTGGCGGCGACGATCGGCATCGCCGGCAACATCCTCACCGAGGCCTGGCTGTCCTTCCTCGGCATCGGCGCGAAGCCTCCGACGGCTTCCTGGGGAAAGATGATCGCCGAGGGGCAGCCCTTCCTCACTCACCGCCCCTGGGTCTGCCTCGCTCCCGGGCTGGCCATCATGTTCACCGTGCTCGGCTTCAATCTCCTCGGCGACGGCTTGCGCGACGCGCTCGACCCCCGTCTCCGCGGCGGCAAGAAGGTGTAACGCCATGAAGAAGTCCCTCCTTCTCCTCCTCGTCCTCACCCTCGCCGTTCTCGGCACCGGTTGCCCCGCTCCCGGCGGCGGCCCCGGCGGCAGTCGCGTCGAGCAGCCCCCCGCCGATGGCTACTTCCGTTGGCGCCTCCGTGAGAACCCGCCCGACCTCGACCCCGCCGAGGCCACCGACACCACCTCGGCCGCCGTCATGCTCCGCGTGAACGACGGGCTCCTCGAGTTCGACCCGGAGACCACTCAGCCCAAGCCCTCCGTGGCCGAGCGCTACGACGTCTCCGACGACGGCCTCACCTTCGACTTCTACCTGCGCGACGACGTCTACTTCCACAACGGTCGGAAGGTCACCGCCGACGACGTCTCCTACTCCTTCCACCGGACCCTCTCCCCGGACCTCAACTCCGAGCGTCGCTGGGTGCTGGAGAACATCACCGGCGCCAAGGATTACAGCCTCGGCAAGGCGTCGTCGGTGAAAGGCATCGAGGTCGTCTCCGAGCACCACGTGCGGCTCCGGCTCGAGGCTCCCTTCGCTCCCTTCCTCGGCCTGCTCTGCATGGAGGCGGCCTCCATCATCCCGAAGGAGGTCTACGACGACCCGGACAAGAAGTACCTGCGTCACCCGGTGGGCTGCGGCCCGTTCGTCTTCGAGTCCTGGCAGCAGTCGAACTACCTGAAGATCAAGGCGTTCGACAAGTATTACAAGGGTCGTCCGAAGATCAACGGCATCACCTTCCGCTTCATCGAGAACATGGTGACGGCGGTCGAGGAGTACAAGAACGGCGGGCTCGAGCTCGTCGACGAGATCCCGCCCGGTCAGCGTCAGCTCCTCACCGACCTCCTCGGTGACCAGTACAAGAAGTGGCCGCAGCTCGGTGTCTACTACTTCGCCTTCAACCACGAGCTGCCTCCCTTCAAGGGCAACAAGAAGCTCCGTCAGGCGATCAACCACGCGGTCAACCGCGATTACATCTGTAGTCGGCTCCAGGAAGGCAAGGACACCCCCGCCTACGGCGTCATTCCGCCCGGCCTGCCCGGTCACCGCCCGGAGTCCACCAAGGACCCCTACGACCCCGAGAAGGCCAAGCAGCTCCTCGCCGAGGCCGGCTACCCGGGTGGCAAGGGCTTTCCCACCATCACGCTGAACGAACATTCCAGGCTGACAGCGTTACCCCTACGTTCTTCAAAGCGCGAGCTTACTGTAGTATTGTGATGATGTGCGTTACTCATCATGACACTGTTTGCATGCGCTGATCTGTACTCATGCATCGGATTGAAAG
>JBCCFW010000283.1:0-5352 GCA_039029535.1 Acidobacteriota bacterium | reverse complement strand
CCCCCGGGCGCCGCCCCCGGGGCGGGGGGTGGTGGCCCCGCCGCACCCCGCGCCGGCCCCCTACCCCCCCCCGCCGCCGCCCGCGCCCGCGGGGCGCCCGCCTCCTCCGCAGCGCGAACCGCCGCCGCAGCGCGAGCCGACGCGCCCCCCCGTGGAGAACCCACCGCCGGCGCCGCCCTCGCGTCCGCCGCTGCTGCCGGGTCACGTCAAGAGTGGTCCGTCCGGGCTGCGGGCCAGCATGGAGGGCGATCCCCGGCTGGCGAACCGCTATCTCGGCCTGGTCGTGAGGAAGGTGAGCCGTGCCTGGCTAAGCCGCGCAGCGGGCTGCCGCCGCAGTCGGCGGTCGTGCGCTTCACGGTCGCTCCCTCTGGCGCCGTCAGCGACATCTCGCTCTCGCGCAGCAGCGGCTCGGCGCGTTACGACCGGGCGGCACGACGCGCCATTCAGCTCGCGTCGCCCTTGCCTCCCTTGCCACGCTCCACGTCGCCGGGCTCGACCCCCGGAAACCTGACGGTACACTTCGAGTTCATCCCCTGACGGGTCGTCGTCCCGTCGCCCCGGTCCCCCTCCTCGCACGGCGGTCTCTCGCGTGAACGCTCACCCCGGGTCGTCCCTCTCGTTCGTCCTTTCCTTCCTCGTGCTCGTGCTGACGACGAGCTCCGCCGTGGCGCAGCTCCCCGACGAGGTCCACGTCGGCACCGACGTCGGCATCGAGCGCTTCCCCCTGCGCATCACCGAGTTCCTGGGCGACGCCGGCCCCGCTGAGCTCGTGCGGGAGGTTCTCGGCGGCGACCTCGAGCACTCGGGCTTGTTCGTCGTGGGCGCCTCCGGTCCCGACGCGCACGAGCTGCGCGGTCTCGTCGAGAAGGTGGGGGAGAAGCACGTCGTCACCGTGAGCCTGCGCGAGGGCGACGGCGGTCCCGTCCTCCTGGCCAAGCGCTGGAGCGGCACCCAGTCGAGCCTGCGACGCATCGCCCATCGCATCGCCGACGCGATCATCGAGGTCTTCACGGGTGAGCCGGGCAGCTTCGACAGTCGGATCGCCTACGTGAGCACCCTCGGTCGCAGCAGCGACGTTCACGTCATGGACAGCGACGGCGCGCGCCCGTTGCAGGTCACCCACGACGGTGCCCTCGTGCTTTCGCCCGAGGTCTCCCTCGACGGGAAGGCGCTCTACTTCACGTCGTTCGTCGACGGCCTGCCCGGCATCTACCGCATCGACCGCGAGACTGGCGACGTGCGACGGCTGCTCAGTCAGGAAGGCCTCAACCAGGCCGCGGCAGTGTCTCCCGACGGGGGCCGCCTGGCGTTCTCGGCGTCGTTCCAGGGCAACGCCGAGATCTACGTGAGCCGTCTCGACGGGAGCGGGATGCGACGGCTGACCGAGAACCCGGCCATCGACGTCTCGCCGGCCTGGTCACCCAGCGGGGCCCAGGTCGCCTTCCAGTCCGACCGCTCGGGGACGCCTCAGGTGCATCTCATGAGCGCCGAGGGGCTCGACGTCCGACGGCTCACCTTCGAGGGGGGCTACAACGGTGAGCCGGCATTCAGCCCGGACGGCACCTTGCTGGCCTTCTCCAGCCGACGGCAGGGCAAGTTCCAGGTCGCCATCCTCGAGCTCGCCACGGGGCGGGTCCAGCTCGTCACTTCCGGCCACGCCGACCACGAGTCGCCGAGCTGGTCGCCGGACGGTCAGTTCCTCGCCTTCGCCTCCAACCGCGGGGGTGACTGGGACATCTGGAGCTGTCGTCTCGACGGCTCGGGGCTGCGCCGCCTGGGCAGCGGCGGGAGCAACCGCCAGCCGCACTGGTACCGCTGATTCCCGGTCTTTCCGGGCCATTCCCGTCCTTCGCTCGGCTTGGCCCACGGCCGGGCCGAGTGACATGATCTCACTCGGTTTCGTCGTTTCTTCACGGGGTTTCCCACGATGCATCGCAGCGCAGCACGGCTCCTTCAGCTCCTCCTGGTCACCTTCCTCGCGGCCGGTCTTCTCGTCGGTTGCGCCGGTCGCACCGGTGAGGCCGAGCGCACCACGACCGGCGGTGGCGACGACGTCTCCTCCACCACGGGAGCCGAGGAGGTCGGCGAGGACACGAGCTTCGGTCGCGGCACCAGCACGGCGCCGTCCACGGCCTCGCCCGATCGCCGTCCCGGCTACTCCGAGTCGGACGCCGAGATCTCCTACGTCGAGTCTCAGTTGATGCCGGTCTTCTTCGGCTTCGACAAGTCCACGCTCGACGCGAAGGGACGGGCGGCGCTCGCGAACAACGTGCAGGTCCTGCGTCGTCACCAGGGCTTGCGGGTCCTGATCGAGGGGCACTGCGACGAGCGCGGCACCGCCGAGTACAACCTGGCCCTCGGTGACCGCCGTGCGCGCGCCGTGCGCGACTACCTGGTGAGCTCCGGCATCTCGTCGAACGGCCTGCAGGTCGTGAGCTTCGGTGAGGAGCGCCCCTTCGCGATCGGTCACGACGAGGCGGCTTGGGCCCAGAACCGACGGGCCCACTTCCGCATCTTTGGAAGGTAACGACTGATGAGCATCGCGCGACGCGCCGTCCCCCTCCTGGCACTGCTCCTCATTCCCGTGGGTGAGGCTCGGGGCGCGCGCTTGCGCGACGAGGTGGCCCTGCTCGCCCAGGAGCTGCGTCAGCTCCAGGCGCAGCTCGCCACGGCCAACAGTCGCAACGAGGAGCTCGCCGCCGAGCTGGCTCGGCTCCGCGACGACACCGGCGTCGACCTGCCGGGTCGTCAGAGCCCGGCCGACCTGGCTGCGCGGCTCGACGCCGTCGACGGCGACGTGCGGGTGCTCTTCGAGAATCAGGCCGAGACCCAGCGTCGGCTCTCGGTGCTCTCCGACAAGATCGAGTCGCTGTTCCGGCATCAGCAGGTATTCGGTCAGCCGCAGAGCCGGCCCGCGGTGCCCCACCCGATGGAGCAGCCGATGGGCGGCCACGACGCGCCGCCTCCGGTCATGGCCGGTGGTCTGGGCGGGACGACCGAGCCCGCGCCGGTGGGCGACCTGCGCTCGCCCTGGGAGTCCTCGCCGAGCGAGCCGGCGGGCTCGCTGGAAGGGGGCTGGCCCGCGACGGTGCCAGCGACCCCGACGAGTGGCGTCGACGGGACCCTCGTGTCGCCGCCGGTGGATCCCGAAGAGCTCTTCCGGGAGGCGCTGGCCGACCACGGTCGAGGTGAGCATGCTCTGGCCATGGAGGGCTTCGAGGAGTTCCTCATGCTGCACCCGGTCTCGGAGCTGGCCGACGACGCGCGCTACTTCATGGGCGAGGCGGCGCTGTCGGGTGGTCAGACCGATCAGGCGGTGGCGGCGTTCAAGCGCGTCCTCGAGGACCATCCGCAGGGTGACAAGGTGCCCGACGCCAGCTACAAGCTGGGCGTCACCTACCTCTCCATGAACCGCGTGGCCGACGCGATCCTGCAGCTTCAGCGCACGGTCGATCGTCATGCGGGGACGCAGGCGGGTCGGCTGGCTCGTCGCAAGCTCGAAAGCCTGGGGTTGATGTGAGCAGCATGCGGATCTCGTTCGTCGTCTTGCTGGGGGCTCTCCTCGTCGCTGGGCCGGCCATGCCGGTCCTGGCCCAGGACGCGAAGTCGGCGGCGGACGGTCCGGCCGTCGTGCTCAAGACGGGCAAGCGCATCCCGTGTCGCGAGCTCCCGGTCATCGCTTTCGGTCGAGTGCTCTACACCGACACCGAGGGCGTGCAGCACTCCCTCACGGTGGACCTCGTCGATCTCGAGAAGACGCGCGGTCGAATCCGGGCGAAGCCCGCCATGGAGACGAAGCCCAAGGCCACGTCGGGCCAGGCGCGGCGGGGTGGGCCCGCTCGGCCGGGACGCGAGGCCCCGGACTTCGAGGTCACGACCGCCAGCGGCGAGACGAAGAAGCTCTCGGATTACCGAGGCAAGGTCGTGCTCATCGACTTCTGGGCGACCTGGTGTGGTCCGTGCCGCACGTCCATGCCGCACCTCAAGAAGATCAACGAGCAGCACGCGAACGACCCGTTCCAGCTCGTCGGGGTCTCGCTCGACAAGAACAAGCAGAGCCTCGACAAGTACGTGAAGGCCCAGGGGCTCGACTGGCCGCAGTACTTCGACGGCAAGCACTGGGCCAACGAGGTCGCGAAGACCTATGGCGTGCGGGGCATCCCTCGCACCGTCCTCGTCAACCCGGACGGCACCATCGAGAAGGTGGGCGTGAACGGCCTGCGTCTCGAGCGCGAGATCGAGCGGATGCTCGACGAGCTGAAGGCCAACAAGTCCGGCTGAGCCCGTCCTTGCCAGCCGCGGCCTGGGCAGACTTCTTCCCAGGTGGCGAGATCCTTCCGGGAGGCTTTCCTCCCGTCGCACCGTGAGCTGCCCTTAGGGGCGGTCAAGCCGCTGGCATGGCTCCTGCTTCTCTCCCGTCGTGGAGGGGCACGAGCCATGAGACGACGAGGACGACGAAGGAAGAAGGCGGAGCCGATCGGACAGAGCCCGGTCTTTCGGGACCTGTTGAGGCAGGCCGAGGCGGTGGCGCTCAGCGACGTGCCGGTGCTGCTGACGGGAGAGAGCGGGACCGGCAAGGAGGTGCTGGCGCGCTTCCTCCACCAGGAGGGCAGTCGCTGGGACGGACCCTTCCTGCCGGTGAACGCAGCGGCCAGGCCGTCGACCCTGCTCGAGTCGGAGTTGTTCGGCCACGAGGCGGGCGCGTTCACCGGGGCGACCCGACGTCGCGAGGGCCTGTTCAAGCGGGCGGACGGTGGGACCCTGCTCATCGACGAGATCGGTGACCTCGACCTCGCGCTCCAGGCCAAGCTCTTGAGGATCTTGCAGCTCGGCGAGCTGCGTCCGGTGGGAGCGGACCGCGTCGTGCGGGTGGACGTGCGGGTCGTCTGCGCGACGCATCGGGACTTGCCGGCGTTGGTACGGGAGGGGACGTTTCGGGAGGACCTGTACTACCGCATCTCGGTCTTCACGCTCGAGGTCCCTCCCTTGCGCGAGCGGGGGGAGGACATCGACCTGATCGCTCATTCGATCCTCGAGCACCATCGACCGGGCTCGACCGAGATGGTTTCGGAGAGCTTTCGACGCGCGCTGGGTCGCCACGCCTGGCCGGGCAACGTGCGGGAGCTGGAGAACGCCTGCCGTCACGCGCTCGTTCTCTGCCGGCCCGGCGAGCCACTGGCTCCCAAGCACCTGCCACCGCGAGTGCGACACGTGGACGACGAAGTGCTTTACCCGCAGCGGCAGACCACTCTTCGCTCCGCGCGGGAGCGGGCCGAGCGGAAGAAGATCCTCGAGGCCCTGGAGATGTCGTCGGGCAACCGGACGCGAGCCGCGCGTCGGCTGGGCATCAGT
>JBCCFW010000282.1:0-5525 GCA_039029535.1 Acidobacteriota bacterium | reverse complement strand
CGCTCACTCCGATCGCGAGGCGAGCCGTGCCCGCTACGGTCGTGGCGTGCGGCGGATCAGCCTCCAGTTGACGCGCTGAGCGAAGCGCTTCGGTCGGAGAGCAGGCGGCCGAGGTCCAGCGCCCAGATCTCGCGGTCGGAGGTCTCCAGCACGCAGTGGATCACGCGACCGTCGGCCGACAGGCTCAGGTCCGAGGCCACCCGTGCCGGAGCCGGAGCGAGCAGGGCACGGTGCTGTCGAGTCTCCGCGTCCATGACGTGCAGCACTCCGTCTCGCACGAACAGGAAGCGTCGACCGTCGGGAAACCAGCGAAGGTGCTCACCGTCGGTCGCCAGCGGCGTGACGTCACCGTCGGTCAAGTCGAGGAGCTCGATGCCCGCAACCCCCTGACCCAGGAGCCGCCGTCCATCTGGAGAGAACGAGCTCGGCCGAAAGCTGGGATCGTCAGGGCGCAAGCTCCGGGGGGTGAGGTCGGGTCGGTCGGGCTGGAACATCCGTGCTCCGTCGGCGCTGCCATGGGCGATCCAGTGACCGTCCGGTGACCAGGTCGGTTGGCTCGCGCTGCCGCCGGTGTCGGTGATCGGATGGGGCTCACCGTTCAGGTCCTGAAGCCAGAGCTCGGTGCCCGCACCCTCGTCGATGGCGAGCACCAGACGTTCTCCATCGGGCGACCAGGCGAGGGCGGACACGACACGACTGTCGCCGAAGAGCCAGCGCCACTCCTCGTCGGGCGTGCCGACCTCCTCCAGCAGGCCGGCGCCTTGAACCAGACCGAGAGCGAGCGTGGACGAGCGGGGGTTCGCTCCGAGCACGGCCACTTCGGGAATGAGCCCGCCGACCGCACGGACGTCTTGCACGCGGACGCCTTGCTCGTCGAGCTGGATGCGGCACGCGGAGCGTCGCGAGCGATGCACGTTGACGAGCAGGGTCGTCTCGTCGTCACCCACGGCCAACGACACCCCGTGGAAGACGGGAAGGTCCATGAGCTCGACGGCCGGGGCGAGAGCACGACCGGTGTCGGGATCCACGAGTCGAGCGTCGAGAGTCGTGCGTCCGTTCTCCTGGCGGCTGAAGACGAGCGTGCCGTCGGAGAGCCAGCAGGGCGAGAGCTCGAGGGCGGGGTCGTCGGTGAGCTGCCAGGGTGGCTCACCGTCGAGCCCCACCGTCCAGAGGTCGACTTGACGAGCCGTCGCCGCGCGATGGGCGATGCGGCGACCGGTGGGAGACCAGGTCAAGTCGTCGGCGCCGGTGATGGGCAGGACCTGGTGGCTGCGGTCGGCGAAGTCGACGACGATCGAGGCGGGCGGAAAGCGAGTGCTGAGCGCCGGCACCATGCGTCCACCCAGTGCGATCTTCGAGCCCTGCGGTGACCAGGTGTTGGCCACCGGCTCGTGCTCTTGGAGCGGAGGAATGCTCATCGTGTCGAGCACTTGGAGTGACGACATGGACAGGAGCCGAACTTCGTAGCCGCCGGTGGTGACGGCGAATCGCTCGCCATCGGGCGCGAAGCTCGGTGATGCGACGAGCCCGTCGATCAATCGAACGCTCCCATCTCGTCGGTCCAAGAGGTAGGAGGCGATCCGGGGCTCGGCCGGGTAGGTCGACCAGGCGATCCAGTGACCGTCGTCGGACAGGCGCGGTCGCTGGAAGCGTCGTGAGTCCGTCGCCACGACGGAGAGGAGATCGGCGCGCGTGACCCAAGGGGCGTCCTCGTCGGGGAGGGCGACGTCGGCGGAACGTCGCGCGAGCTGCCAGGCGCCCGCTGCCAGCGTGAGCGTGAGCAATGCGAGGACCGAGAGGAGCCGGCGGGGCGTTCGCGGACGACGCGCCGTCGCACCGTCGCGGGCGAGTCGGTCGAGCTCGTCGGCCAGGGCGAGGGCGCTGGTCGGTCGCTGCGTCGGGTCCGGGTGCATGGCGCCTTCGCAGCACTCGACGAAGTCGACCGGTAGCTCGGGTGCGAGCGTGGCGAGGTCCTCGCGCTCACCCGACAGGAGGTGGGCGAGGGCTTCTCCCGGCGTCTCTCCTCGAACCGGCGGTGCGCCGGTGAGCATCGCGTGGAGCGTCGCTCCCAGCCCATGGATGTCGGTGTGTCGTCCGACCTCACCACCGTGAACCTGTTCGGGCGCCATGTAGGCGGGCGTGCCGAGGAGCTGATGGGTGAGCGTGGCTCGCACGGCCTTGGCGTCGAGGACGAGGCCGAAGTCGGTGAGCTTCGCTCGACCTTCACGATCGATCAAGATGTTGCCGGGCTTCACGTCGCGATGAACCAGGCCGGCGCCATGCACGGCCCCGAGAGCCGAGGCGACGTCGCGGGTGACGGCCAGCGCTCGCTCCAGGGGGAGAGGGCCGTCCTCCAGCTCGTCCTCGAGCGAGTGTCCGTCGACCAGCTCCATCGCGTGGAAGAGCACGCCCTCGTGCTCACCGCTGGTCAGGATGCGGACCAGGTGAGGATGCTCGAGCGAGGCGACCGCGCGGGCCTCCGCGAGGAAGCGGTCGACCAGGCGTTGATCGAGGGCGGCGCCTCCCGAGAGCACCTTGACCGCCACCCGACGACCGAGGGGGTCCTGCTCGGCTTCGAAGACGATGCCCATCCCGCCGCGACCGAGCTCCCGAACGAGGCGGAAGTCGCCCAGGCGTCGCCCGGCGACGGTGGTGGGCGGAGCTTGCTCACCGAGCTCGCGGGCCAGCTCCGTCAGCTCGCCCAAGCGAGCGTCATCGAGCAGCTTCTCCTCGCGGGCGACCTCGGCGAGCGTCGTCCCGCCCGAGCTCCGGCCGCGCTGGTCGAGGCAGCGGGCCACCTCGGACTTCGACACGCCGGGCTCGGCCGCCAGGAGGCGGCTGAGGATCATCTCCTCGCGCGAGAGCATCCGTGATCATGGGTCAGGAACGGCCCCCCGCCCAGGTGATTGACACGAGAGGGCATCGGGAGTCGCCAAGAGTCCCCGGAAGACGGCATGCTCTGGGCCCGTCGTCACGTCACCTGAGAGAGGCTCCCACTCGATGGAATGGCTCGCTGACCCCCAGGCCTGGATCGCGCTGATCACCCTGACCGCCCTCGAGATCGTCCTCGGGATCGACAACATCGTGTTCATCACGATCCTGGCGGGGCGCCTTCCGGAAGAGGAGCAGCAGAAGGCGCGGATGATCGGCCTGGCGCTCGCCCTCATCATGAGGGTCGGGTTGCTGGCGTCTCTGGCGTGGATCATCACGCTGACCGAGCCGCTCTTCCACGTGTTGGGGAACGGTCTCTCGGGGAGAGACCTGATCCTCCTGGGCGGCGGGATGTTCCTGCTGGGCAAGAGCACCCTCGAGATCCATCACGAGCTCGAGGAGCAGGACCCCGCGACACCTTCGGGGCCGGCCGCGAGCCTCGGCAAGGTGCTCGTCAACATCGTCCTGCTCGACATCGTGTTCTCGCTCGATTCGGTCATCACCGCCGTCGGGATGGCCGACGAGCTCGGCGTCATGATCACCGCGGTGATCCTCGCCGTGGCCTTCATGATGGTCTTCGCCAAGCCCATCGGCTCGTTCGTCGAGGAGCGGCCGACCGTCAAGATGCTCGCCCTGTCGTTCCTGCTCCTGATCGGCACCGCCCTCATCGCCGACGGCCTCGACCTCCACATCCCCAAGGGCTACATCTACTTCGCGATGGCCTTCGCGCTCTTCGTGGAGATGCTCAACCTGCGGCTCCGCTCGCGGCGCGAGACGCTCACCTGACTCAGGAGCCGCCCCACTCCTGCGCGAGCCGATCGCGGTTGCGCTCGGTGAGGTGCTTGTTGGTCCAGCCCCAGCCTCCGGGTGGGTCGAGGATCCAGTCGTGGAGAGCGAGCAGGCGTGAGCGTCGCTCCGGCGGCGTGTTCGTCTCGAACCACTCGAGGGCCGCGTCCGCCGCGCCCTCGTCGGGATAGCCGCGCAGGAGTTGCTGCAGCGCGAGGCCGTGGGCCTGCTCGAGCCGGGGGTCCTTCTCCTCCTTCAGGATGCGCCAGGCGTTGTGCAGTGCGTGACCCGACACGGCCTCCGTCAGCGCGCGCTCCGCCCAGGCCACCGTCTCCTCGTGCCGGTGCTCGGCGAGCAAGTCGTGCCCGATCTCGAGATGGCCCGGCGGGTGGGTCTCGAACTTGCCGAAGTAGTAGGCCGTGACGGCGTCGTCGGGATCCTCGTGACCACGGGCGAGCGCCGTCTCGAAGAGACGTGACGGCGAGTAGGGGTAGAGGTGGTCGGCGAGCAGGCGCGCCGCCAGGTGGGGGACCTCGGCGTCCGACGGGTGGCGGTCGAGGAGCTCCTGAAGCGCTGGCCACGATTCGTCACGAGGGTTGGCCCGGATCGACTGCACGGTCGCGCGAGTGTCGAGGAGCGGCAAGCGGTCGCGGAGGGAGTCGAGGTGAGGCTCGTCGACTCGAGCCTGGACCCAGTCCAGCGCGACCTGCGGCCCCGACGAGTCGACGAGGCGGTCGACCTGGGCGTCGGCCGCACGTCGGGCCACGTCGCGGAGGCCGTCGTGGCCTGGCGCATCGGCGAGACCGGCCTCCGCCACGCCCAGGGCTGCGGCCGGGTCGCCGGCCGTGAGGAGCTCGGCCGCCCGGGCTGACGCCTTCTCCGCGGCGCTGGGCAGCCACAGCCAGGTCGCGAGCCCGGCGAGCACGACGGCGGCGAGCGCCAGGAGGCCGAGGCCACGTCGGGACGAGGCACGGGAGGGGAGGGTCGGCTCGACGCCATCGAAGATCGGGCCACGCTCGGTGAGCTGCACGCCCTCGGACCAGCGGCGTGAGAACTCGGACTCGGGCTCCGACTCCACTCGGTAGACCCGCACCGGGTACGGGATGCCCTTGAAGGTGCGCTCGCCGACCTCGGCCGAGGGAGCCTCCGAGCGGTTCATGGCGAGGTACACCGCCTCGGTGAACCAGACCTGACCCGCCTCGGCCGCGCTCTCCAGGCGGGCCGCGATGTTCACGGGCTCGCCGAGGATGTCGCCGTCGACCACCTCGACCTCGCCCGAGTTGATCGCGACCCGCACCTCGATCCGGTCGTCCTCCGCGGCCGTCTCGGCGTGCTGCCGCAGCACCTCCTGGATGGCGACCCCGCAGAGGACACCGTCGGTGGGGCTGTCGAAGCGGACCAGGAAGGCGTCGCCGATGGTCTTGACGATGGTGCCGCCGAAGTGGGCGAAGACCGGCTTGAGGAGACGATCGTGTGCCTCACGCAAGCGGGTGAGGTCGTCGCGGCTTCCAGCGGAGACGCGGGCGGTGAACCCCTTGATGTCGGTGAACATGATGGTCAGGTTGCGCGTGGGCATGCGACCTCCTGCGACGGGGGGAGCGCCATCATGTCCGTCGAGCCCAGGGCGGAGAAGACGGCCCCCCGCGACCTTCCATGCCTCCATCGTCATGGATTGATTGGGTTGCTTGGCCGTCAGACCCGGAGCGTCGCCGGGTCTTCCCGAGCGAGCAGGGGTCGCGTGTTCTCAACGGCGTCGGAGCTAGGAGCGCCCACGTTACCCCGGCCACGGACCCCACCTCGCGAGCGTG
>JBCCFW010000281.1:0-5611 GCA_039029535.1 Acidobacteriota bacterium | reverse complement strand
TCGAGGTCGAGCATCAGCTCGAGCACGTCGACCCAGGGGTCGAAGCCCTCGGCCAAGACGGTGATCTCGACCTGACCCATGTCGAAGGGCACGGGCACGCTCGTGGCCGCCGCCTTGACGGTCACCACCGCCTGGCTCGGGACGCCGCCCAGGGCCGGTCCCATCTCGATGGGCACTCCGGACAGGGCGGGCAGGAGCTCGAGCAGGGCGGGCGTCATCGACGCGACCCGCACTTCTCCCCGCACCGCCTTGGGCATGTTGTTGGCGAGCACGATGCGGAGGTCCGCCGACTCGTTGCGGTCGAGCAGGCCCGGGAGCTGCGGCCAGTCGGGCAAGGCGTCGGCGTCGCAGGCTCCGTTCTCGATGCGGTGACCAGCCAGCGCCAAGCGCGGCACGCAATCGACCTGCGCCGTGTCGGTGACCATGCCGGCTTCCATGTCGACGTACTCGACGGTCAGGCCCTCGCCGGAGACGACCTGGAGCACGGCATCGCCCGCGGTCACCGCCTCACGACGACTCGGCAGCGAGCCCACGAAGACGGCGGGGTCGGCCGAGCTGGTGAGCGTGAGGTCCTCGACGTCGCCCCCGTCGGTGCGCAGGGTGACGGTGAGCGGTCCCGAGGCCGTGCCGTCGACGACCTGGATGGTCACGACGTCATCACAGGAATAGAGAGCGGTCGCCGCGCCCGCCTCGAGCCCGTCGCGGGTGAAGCGCACGACGCCGTTGCCGTCGCACTCGGGCCAGGCGCCGTCGTCGGCGATGGGCTCGGCGTCACCACCGCCGGCAGCGCTGGCGGAGAAGCCCAGCCAACGCTGGCGAGCCGCCGTCTTGATGAGGCACTCGTGGATGCCGTCGTTGGTCGCACGGTCGGCGAGGATGAGACCGTCGCGGGCATCGACCATGGTCGGGCCGCAGGGAGTGAACTTCATCCCGTCGACGACGAGCCGTTCGACCAGCGGTACCCCGACCTCGGCGCCGTAGGTCGCGATGAAGGCGTCGCGGAGGGTCCACAGGAAGCCCGACCAGATCTCGCCGTTGTCGTGCACCGCGCAGAACACCGGCGCGAAGTCGTTGGGATAGGTGCAGAAGTCGCGGAAGTCCTTGCCGCTGGCAGGGTTGTCGTCGAGGGCGAACATCCGGATGCCGGTGGCGTCGTTGCCCGAGAGGTAGGCGCCGATGACCGGGTCCTCGAGGAAGGACGACGCGAAGAAGTCGCTCCAGCCCTCGCCCATCGCCCCACCGTGCCAGGCGTTGAGACAGCCGACCTCGTCGGCGCCGCCGACCAGCCGCGTCGACACGCCGTGGGTGTACTCGTGGATGATGACGCCGAGGTCGTAGGACGAGTCGAGCAGCGGGCCAGTGGTGTCCCAGACGAACATCTGCATCCGGCTCATGAAGCCGTCGGGCTGGGTCTGGAAGTTGGCGTTGTTGGTCCCCGAGCCGTCCTGCGCGTCGCCCAGGACCGGGTCGCTGGCGATCCCGCCCTGACCGAAGTTGTCGACCTGGAAGTTGCCCGAGGCCGCGTCGAAGCCGAGCTCGTGGAAGTGGTCGTGCGACACGTTGATGCCGTAGAAGAGGTTGGTCATCGCGGCGTCGAGATCGGCGTCGGGATCGTCGGTGAAGGCGAAGTCGAAGGCGAGGTACGGCGGCGGCGGCGTCGCGCTCGCCTGAGCGCCGAGGGTCGCCTCGTCGTCACCGGCGCGATCGTCACGGACGACGGTGTTGTTCCCCTCGGTGACGTCACTGCTGGTCCAGCCCTCGGGGGAGGCGAGGACGCGGAAGTCGGTGTCGTCGGGGAAGGACACGAGCTCGTGCGAGCTGACACCCGGGTGGTTCGAGAAGACCCGCCCCCGCGTGTCGACGTGCTTGGTGCGGTTGGTGCGGTGCACTGGCTGAAGCAGGCGATCGTCGACGATGACCTCGTGCCAAGCCGGACGATCCAGGAGATGGAGGTCGGTGCGCCAGCCGAGCTTCGGACCCCAGGCCGTGGGGATCACCACTTGCCTCACCGTCACCTCGTTCCCGAACTCCGGCAGGCGGAACGCCGTGGCGTCGGCGGTCGCCGCGACCGGCTGCGGGACGGACTTCAACGCGACGCCAGCGGCCCGCGCGAGCCCGACGAGCGCCTCGGCGGGTCCATGGACCGGAGTCGGCGAGGCCAGGGCCCCTGCGCCGGTGACGCCGGCACCCGAGACCAGGACGACACGACCCTCGTCATCGACGCCGATGCCGAGATGACCGTGGAAGACCGGCAGGCCCGCGATCTCCTGCTCGAGCCACACCATGGCTCCCCCGCCCCCGAGGGGCACGACGCGTCGCACGGTCAGGGCTTCCGCTTGCTCGGAGGACAGGTTCCACAGCGGCGCCAGCGCGACGGCCTGCTCCCGCGCGATGACCGGGGCCGGCCGCGGGTCGGCATCACTCAGGAAGCCACGCCGCGCCGAGAGCAACCGCGGCGAGCCGGTGACGGGGTCCCAGCGCACGCTCAGCCGCGTGCCCAGCCGCTGCTCGAGCCGCGTGACCGCCGCCAAGCGAAGCTGACCCGGCTCGGCCACCGGACCGGCCACGAGCAGCGTGGGATCCACGCCGCGACGCAGGGCCACGGCGGCCGCCTGGCGCGCGCCCCGATCGACGCGAGCGTCGAGGTCCGGCAGGCCGGCAGGCCCGTCCGGGGCGACGACGGCGTGGGTGGTGGACACCGTCGAGAGAACGAGAAAAAGACCGATCAGGACGCGAGACTTGAGCATGAGACGAGCCCGAAGAAGCCGTGACTGCCGGTCGACCTTCCCGTCGCCGACGTCCCCGTTGCGATGACGGCCCCGATCTTACTTCGACGCCGAGGAGACCCGGTCTGCGTCGCGACACTGACGTCCTCGCCACTTGCTCAGGATCGACCCCGGGCGCGCTGCGTCGAGGGCGACCCGGTCACGCCCTCTTCAAGCGGAGCACCGCCCGCAGGCCCGGCTCGGCCGGCTCGAGCAGGAGCAGCCCTCCCTGCCGGCGTGCGAGCCGGCGACACAGGTCCAGCCCGAGACCGAGCCCCGCCGTGTCGTGATGCTGCCGTCGGAAGGGAGCGAGCAGGACGTCGGCGAGGCCGCGGCGCGGCAGCCCCGGACCCTGGTCGCGCACGACCACCTCCGCCCAGCCGACACCGCTCTCCGCCACGCGGAGGGCGATGCTGCCTCCCCCACCCTTGCCGTGGCGACTGGCGTTGTCGACGAGGTTGGTGACGATGCTGGTGAGCGCCTGGGGCTCGGCGAAGACCCGGCCCGGGGAGCCGTCGACGTCGAGCTCGAGCGTCCCTCCCGAGGCCTCGACCACCGGTCGCAAGCGACCGACGATCTTGGTCACGAAGAGCACGAGATCGATCGGTCGCGGGACGGCCGCGACGCGGCGGCGCTCGAGCCGTGTCACGTCGAGCAGGTTGTCGACGACCCGTGAGAGTCGTTCGGTCTCGGCCGCGATGAGGTGGGCGTTGGCCTGCCGACGCTCGGGATTCCCGAGGTCGTCGGCGAGGAGCTCGGCGCGAAGCTGGAGCCCGGTCAACGGGGTGCGGAGCTCGTGCGCGGCGATGGCCGCGAAGTCGGCCCGACGCTGGGCCAGCGTCTCCACTCTCCACGCCACTGCCAGCAGGGTCGCCGCCGCCAGCAGGGCGAGCGCCGCCGTGATGGTGAAGTCACGACCGAAGACCCGACGATGATAGAGCGACCGCTGCGCGATCAGCGCCTCGGTGCGCTCGGGATCGAAGACCACCCGGTAGTCGATGCCGGGAAGCTGCAGGGTCCCCTGCCCCTGGGCACGCGCGGTGCCGGAGCGCAAGGTGGGGCGGTCCCAGGGCCCTTCGAGCAGGCGCTCGATCTCGGCGGGGTCGAGCAGGAAGCCCTGCACGAAACGACCTTGCCTCGTGAGCAGGTAGCGGGCGGCATGGAGACGCTCCCCCTCGAGCGTCTCCAGTCGATGCCACTCGAGCTGTCCGACGACGACGTCGACCGGCTCGTGACGGACGCGGTCGGCGTCCTCGTCCGCGACCGCGCGCAGCAGCGGGCTCCAGACCTGCAGTCGCTCGCGCAGGACACGCTGGGCCTCCGCGTCATCGACCAGCCAGTCGTCGTCGTCAGGGATGGTCGGCAGCTCCACGGTGCCGTCGGGCGTGACCTGATAGTGGCAGAGAACCAGCGGGTCACCGGTTCCGGTCGCCAGCGGTGAGCGCACCATGCGGTCGACGTCGCTGTTCAGGTAGCGATTGCGGTAGTGGTAGAAGGGCCGCTGCGACTCGCGTCCCCGCAGCGCCTCGAGCCGTGACGTCAGGCGAGCGGCGAGCTGGTCGGCCCGCGCCGACCAGGCCGCACGCGACTCCTCGGCGAAGCTCTCGATCCGATGCTCGACGTCGGCGCGGCCCCAGAGCCACCAATACCCCAGCGGCAGCCCCACCGCCGTGACCGTCAAGAAGACGAGCAGGGCGAGCCGCACGCGAGTCAGGACGGCCCCCAGGCGTAACCGACACCGGGCACCGCCACGATGATCCGCGGGTCCTTGGGCTCGGCCTCGATCTTGCGCCGCAATCCGAGCACGGCCATGTCGACGGTGCGCGTGTGCAGGTTGCCCGGCACGCCCCACACCTCTTCGAGCAGCTCGGAGCGGCTCACCGCTCTCCCGCGATGACCGTGCAGGAGACGCAGGATGCCGACCTCGCGCGTGGTCAGGCTGCGCTCCTCGTCACCCTCGCGCTGCACCGTGCAACGACCGAGGTCGACCAAGACTCCGGGCAGCTCGAGCTGCTCGGGCTCTTCGGTCTCACGGGCCTGACGTCGGTGAAGGGCTTCGAGACGCGCGAGCAGCTCGGCGGCGCGGAACGGCTTGACGACGTAGTCGTCGGCTCCACGACGCAGCCCACGCACGACGTCGTCAGTGTCTCCCCGGGCGGTGAGAACCAGCACTGGCAGCCCGGGTCGCACGCGACGAAGACGCTCGAGCACTTCGAGCCCCGGGAGGCCGGGGAGCATGAGGTCGAGCAGGACGACGTCGAAGACGCTGGCGGTCCCCCGCTCCACGGCGGTCGGCCCGTCCCGGACCAGCTCGACCTCGTGGCCGGCTCCCTCCAGCAGCTCCTCGAGCCCCGGCGCGATGAGAGGGTCGTCCTCCACGACCAAGATGCGCATCCCTGAGAGCATGCCAGGTCGACGCAGGCGTGCCCCTCCCCGGCTGTCAAGAGTCGGTCAGGCGCGTCGCGACCGACTCAGGCAGCTTCGGGAGGCGGGAGGAAGGAACCCACGACCTCGTGCAGCTCGGTGCGGGCGACGGGCTTGTTGAGGAAGGCGGAGCTTCCCGCTTCCTCGGCGGCCTTGCGGACCTCGGGCTCCTCGCGACCGGTGAGGACGACGACCGGGACCTTCTTGGTGATCGCCTGGGAACGCAGCCGACGGAGCGCCTCGAGCCCGTCCATCTCGCCGGCGAGCCCGATGTCCATGAGGATGAGACCAGGAGGAGACACGGCCGTCCGCTCGAGCCCCGCCTCCGCCGTGGAGACGACCTCGACCTCATAGCCCCGGTTGGTCAGCACCGCTCGCATGAGCGTGCCGGTGACCGGGTCATCCTCGAACACCAGGATGTT
>JBCCFW010000280.1:0-5763 GCA_039029535.1 Acidobacteriota bacterium | reverse complement strand
CGTGCTAAGTTATCGATCTCTAATCAATTATTAATAGCATTTTAATGTCCTTCCCTTTTTCGAGATCATCAGGGCCAGGGCTGCCGCCCCGGGCACGAAAGTCGGTCGTCTCATCGCCTCGCTCCTCCCGCTGGCTCTCATTGCGCTGACGGTGAGGGAAGCTAGGAAGACGACTGTTCATTTTCCAGGGCCAAGAACGAGTTTCCCGCGGGCCGCCGGGGAGCCCTCTCCAGGTCGTGGGTCACGCCTCGATCGAACCGAATCGACCCATCGGAGCTCGGCTCAGCGGCGGCGGCTCCGGCGGGTCTCCGCGGCGGTGAGCGTGAAGGGACCCTCCACTCGCACGTCACCGTTCGACGCGAGGATCTCCACCTCGTAGGTGCCGGCCCGCCGGGCTCGGAGCCGAGGACCGTCGAGCACGACCACTCCCCCGTCGAGCCCCTGCGCCGGGAGCAGCATCGCGTTGACGCGGTGACGTCGGCCTCGGTCGAGCCGGTAGACGTCGTAGCCGAGCACGTCGGCGGACTCGAGACCGAGGACGAGCTCGAGCGTGTCGTCCGCGCCGGGGCGGAGCGCGACGTGACCGGTGGTCGCCATGGGATCGGACGCCGTGCAGCCCCGCACGGTGGCCGAGACGAGAGGACGGCCGTCGACCGTCAGGCCCAGTCCGGGCAGCCCGGCGTGGACGGCCTGCGGGCTGAAGAACTCAGGGGCACCATCACCCGTCAGGTCGATGCCTCCGCCGGGGAGGCGAGGGTCGAAGCCCAGGGCGACACGCGCCAGCCGGGTCTCCTTGGTCCAGTCCTGGTAGTCACCCTCGACGACGGGCTGAATGACGTACCAGTAGGCCCGGCCGCAGCCGGGCTCGGGAGGAGGCTGCGGCGACTCCCGCAACCCGGACAGGTCGGCATCGGAGAAGAAGAGGTACTCGTTCCCGTTCTGGGGCACGTCGTCGAGGTCGACGGTGCCAGCGAGGTCCCCCGGCTCGTCGACGGCAGGGATGAAGGCGAGCCAATCTTCGAAGCCCCAGCTGTCCTTGGTCGGTGCCGGCCCGCCCGCGTCGTCTTGGCGGTAGACGTTGTAACCGATGATCAGTCCTCGCCCCGGCAGGAGCTGATGCTCGACGCCACCCCCGAAGCCACAGTCCGGACCGGGGAGGTAGTGGGTCGGCTGATGGTCGATCAGCGCTCCGAAGACGACGTCGATGCCGCCGCTCCCCCGTGACGGGAAGTCCCGAGCTCCCGAGCCCAGGTCGATGGGCACCGCGAGACCGGTCCCATTGAAGCGGACGCCCGTGCCGGCGTGCTCGGCGAAGGTCGCCGCGATGGTGTCGCCGACCCGTTGGAACGTGGTCGCTCCCGGGTTGGGAGCGCTCGGGTCAGTCGAGTCGGTGGCGAGCCAGTCCCCGCCCGTGTCAGGACTCGGCGCCGTGAGGAAGAACCAGAGGCGATCGGTGCCCGCCTCTGCCACCGAGAAATTCCCACCCGTGACCACGTAGCTGAAGCCAGACTGCGAGGCCCCTCCGACGCTGTCTCCGTTCTTGACGTAGAGCCAGTCGGTGTAATCGAGACCGCGGCTGTCGACCTTGACGGTGTAGAGCTCGATCCCCGTCACGCTGGCCGGTGCGCAGGAACCGCTGTCCACGACCCCATCGACGACGAGCCCGCCGAAGGCACCCGCGGCGACGGCCGAGCCGAGTCCCGGACCGAGCATCACGAGTAGCAACGCGAGGACCCGCATCGACCAGGACGGTGCGCTGACTCCCACGACGGACTCGATGATCTTCATCGTCGACGACTCCGACGAGTCTCCGCCGCGGTGAGCGTGAAGGGGCCTTCCACCCGGACCTCCCCATCGGTCAGGAGGACCTCGACCTCGTAGGTACCCGCACGTCGGGCTCGAAGCCGGGGAGTGTCGATCACGACCACGCCCCCTTCGAGGCCCTGCGCCGGGAGCAGCATCGCGTTGACGCGATGACGCCGGCCTCGGTCCAGGCGGTAGACGTCGTAGCCCAACACGTCCGCCGCCTCGAGACCGAGGACGAGCTCGAGCGTGTCGTCCAAGCCGGGACGGAGCGCGACGTGACCGGTGGTCGCCATGGGATCGGCGGCCGTGCAGCTCCGCACGGCCGCCGAGACGAGAGGGCGGCCCTGGACCGTCAGGCCCAGCCCCGGCAGCCCGGCATGGATGGCTTGCGGGCTGAAGAACTCGGGCTCGCCGTCACCCGTCAGGTCGATGCCGCCGTCGGAGAGGCGCGGATCGAAACCGAGCGGCACGCGAGCGATGACGGTCGCCTCACTCCATGCCTGATAGTCCCCCTCGATGACCGGCTGGATGACGTACCAGTAGGACCGAGCGCAGCCGGGCTCGGGCGGAGGCAGCGGCGACTGTCGCAGCCCGGGGAGATCGGCATCGGAGAAGAAGAGGTACTCGTTGCCGTTCGCAGGGGTCGCGTCGAGATCGATGGTCCCGGCGAGGTCACCCGGCTCATCGACGGCGGGGATGAAGCCCAGCCAGTCCTTCTGAGCCCAGCTGTCCTTGGTCGGGGCGACGCCGGCGTCCTCTTGGCGGTAGATGTTGTAGCCGATGATCAGCCCCCGTCCCGGGAGGAGCTGATGCTCGACGCCACTTCCGAAACCGCAGTCCGGCCCCGGGAAGTAGAGGGTCGGCTGGTAGTCGATCAACGCACCGAAGACGACATCGATGCCACCGCGCGCTCGGGCTGGGAACTCCCTCGCTCCCGATCCCAGGTCGATGGACACGGGAACGCCACTGCCGTCGAAACGGATGCCGGTACCGGCATGCTCGGCGAAGCCGGCCGCGATCGTGTCGCCCACCTGCTGAAAGGTGATCGCTCCTGGGTTGGGGGTGCTGGTGTCACTCGAATCAGCAGCAAGCCAGTCCCCACCCTCGTCCGGGCTCGGCGAGGTCAGGAAGAACCAAGCACGATCGGGGGCAGCCTCCCCGATCGTGAAGTTGCCAGGGGTCACGACGTAGCTGAAGCCCGACTGGGAGGCACCGCCGACCGAATCGGCACCCTTCACGTAGTGCCAGTCGGTGTAGTCGAGCCCGGCCTCGCTGACCTTGACGGTGTAGAGCTCGATCTCCGTCGCGATGGTGGGAGCACACGACCCATCGGCCTCGACTCCATCGACGATCACGCCGCCGAAGACGAGACCGGCACCCTGAACCGAGCTGACTCCCAGGACGAACGACGCCAATAGGCAGCAGGCATGACGCAACGACGACATGAGCGGGCTCCCTCTCCGGACTCACCGGACCGAGAGGCCGTGAGCTGCACGGCTCTCCCAGCCAGGAAGCTAACACCGAGGTCCGCAGCTCGTCGGGATGCCGTACGGAGTACAGCCACTCGTGAGCTGCCTAGCGGCGGCGACTCCGGCGGGTGTCGGCGGCGACGAGCGTGAACGGCCCTTCGACCCGCACCCCACCATCGGTCAGCACGACCTCGACCTCGTAGGTCCCCTGCCGACCTCCGCGCAGGCGTGGCCCCTCGAGCAAGACCACTCCCCCCTCCGCGCCCTGCGCCGGGAGCAGCCTGGCGTTGACCCGATGACGCCGGCCCCGGTCCAGGCGGTAGACGTCGTAGCCCAGGACGTCGGCCGTCGCGAACCCGAGGACGAGCTCCAGCGTCTGGCCCGAGCCGGTCCGGAGCTCGACCTGACCGCTGGCGGCCAGCGGAGAGGAGGCCGTGCAGCTCCGAACTGCTGCCGAGAGGAGGGGACGACCGTCCACGGTGAGACCGAGCCCGGAGCGCCCGGCGTGGATCGCCTGGGGGCTGAAGAACTCGGGCTCACCGTCCCCCGTCATGTCGATGCCACCGTCCGGCAGCTTCGGCTCGAAACCGAGCGGTACGCCGGCGATGAGGGTCTCGTCGCTCCACTGCTCGTAGTCGCCCTCGATGACGGGCTGGATGACGTACCAGTAAACCTGGCCACACCTCGGCTCGGGGGGAGGCTGCGGCGACTGCCGGAGGGACGGCAGGTCGGAGTCGGAGAAGATCAGGTACTCGTTGCCGTCTTGGATGACATCGTTGATGTCGATCGTGCCGGATAGATCACCCGGCTCGTCGACCGCAGGGATGAAGCTGAGCCAGTCCTCGAGACCCCAGCTCTCCTTGGCCGGCGCGGGTCCTCCGACGTCTTCCCTCCGGTAGATGTTGTAGCCGATGACGAGCCCGCGCCCGGGGTGGAGCTGGTGCTCCACGGCCCCACCGAAGCCACAGCCGGCACTGGGGAGATAGAGGGTGGGTTGGTAGTCGATCAGCGCACCGAAGAGGACGTCGATACTTTCCGTTGTCCAGGTCGGAAAGCTCGTCGACACGACACCGAGATAGATGCGCACCGGGAGGCCGCTTCCGTCGAAGTGGATGCCGGTGCCGGAGTGTTCGGCAAAGCTCGCCGCGATGGTGTCGCCCACGCGCTGGTAGGTGGTCGCTCCCAGCTCGAGCGCGCTGGGGTCGCTCGAGTCCACCGCGAGCCAATCACCACCGGCGTCGGGGCTCGGAGTGCTCAGGAAGAACCAGGTGCGGTCGGTGCCGGCTTCCGGGACGGAGAAGTTGCCCGGGACGATGGAGTAGGTGAAGCCCGACTGGGAGGCTCCACCGACGGAGCTCCCGTCCTTCACGTAGTGCCAGTCGGTGGTGTCGAGCCCGAGGCTGCCGACCTTGACGGCCAGGAGCTCGATCTCCGTGGCGCCGGTGGGCATGCAGGAGCCGTCGGCTTCGACGCCGTCGACGATGATCCCGCTGAAGACGTCACCGGCCTGGGCCGAAGCGACGTTCAAGACGAGCAGCAAGAGCAGGTAGTGCTTGAAGCGCAGGGACGACATGGGCTCCCCTCTCTGGACTCAATGGTTCAGGCTCCACGGGCGTCGTGGCTGCCAACCAGGTAGTACTCGGCCCCAAGACTCAACCTGACCACCGCTCGAGGTCCGAGCCGTTCAGAAAGGCGGCCGGGCATCGTCAGTAGTGCGGCTGGATGAACGTCTGCGGACTCGCTGCGCGCCCCATCGACAGCAGGTAAGCGTGACCTGGTTGGAGCGGGATCGGAGCACTGGGAAGGACGATGAACCCGAGAAAGTCGGAGAGGACCGCTGCCCTGAAGCCGAAGTCACCGGGACGGTTCACGTAGGTTTGAAGGGCGTACTGCTCTCCCGAACCACCGTAGACTCCGCCCTCACAGTCGTCGGGATTGCCGTCCACGTCGACGTCGAGCCAGTCGACCCCCTCGAGCCCGCAGAAGATCTCGGTCGTGCTCTCGTAGAGCGAGTGGTAGTGGGGATTGATGATGGCTCGACCGCAGGTCACCGCGTCGGAGAGCTCCCGCCCGATGTAGCTGGGATCGTGCGAGCCCACGATCACCGGTCGATTCACTCCCGCGACGCTCTGCGTGAACTGGAGGAGGAGACCCTGCTCGCGAATCGACGCCAGCTCGACGCCGAGCGCGCCGCCGAAGGAAGCACCGAAGAAGGGCGTCCTGCTCAGGGCCAGAGCCTGCCAGGAGCAGTCGGTCGGATCGACGTACTGCACCGAGGCCAGCTCCGTGCCCGTCAGCTCCGGCAGCATCGTCCAGGTGTCGCAGAGCACGTCGGCCAGGGTGATGATGCCGTCGGGAACGAACTCGGCCCCACCCACGGCCAGCGAGGCACAGGGCACCTCCCCCGGTCCTCGCGGCGCCTCGGTCCCGACGTCCGGAAGACCGTTCCACAGCGGATAGGCCAGGAAGAAGAAGTTCTGGCTGCCCG
>JBCCFW010000279.1:0-5786 GCA_039029535.1 Acidobacteriota bacterium | reverse complement strand
CGGAGCCGGCCTCCGGCTCCGACGGGGCGTAGGCACCGAGGAGACGACCGGACGCGAGCTCGGTGAGGTACTTCTTCTTCTGCTCGTCGGTGCCCCAGTCGAGGATGGGCTCACAGGCGAGCGAGTTGTTGACCGACACGATCACGCCGACGCTGGCGCACGCGGCGGAGAGCTCCTCGACGACCAGTGCGTAGGAGACCGAGTCGAGCCCGGCACCTTCCCACTCGGTGGGGATGCTCACGCCCATGAGCCCCATCTCGGCGCACTGCTTGACGAGCTCGACGGGGAACTCGGCCGTCTGATCGCGCTCGGCGGCGCCGGGAGCGACCTGCTCCCGAGCGAACTCGCGCACCGAGTCGCGGATGGCCTGTTGGTCGGGAGAGAGATCCACGTTCACTTCGTCAGCTCCTTCTAGCCCGGTCTTCCGTGCTAGGAGAATCGGGGTGGTCGCCGCTGCCGGAAGGCGGCCAGCCCTTCGCTCAGGTCGTCACGCGCAAAGCAGCGAGCGAAGGCGGTCCGCTCGAGGGCCTCGGCCAGGGCCCTGGAAGGGCCCCGCGGTCGCAAGGCCGCGAGAGCCTCCCCGGCGACGCGGCTCCCGGCAAGAGCCGCCTCCCAGGCAGCGCCCCCGGTCTCACCGGATGACGCCAGGCCGAGTCGTGCGAGCTCCTCGCCGTCGAGGCGTTCCCCGAGCAGCAGCAGCTCCCACGCTGCGCCCGTCGGGAGCCTGGACGTGAGCACGTGCAGGTCTCCCGGCAGGGGCAGGGGCCGATCTTCCCAGATCGCCAGGCCGCCCACAACGTTGCCTTGCAACACCAGGAGGTCGGCCGACAGGGCCAGGCTGAAGACCGGACCGAACAGGGCCCCCTCGGCTCGGATCAGCAGCGAGCGACGCCGCCGACGCAACCAGTCGGCGAGCCGCTGCGCCTGCCGGGCGACCCGCTCCGGGTTGCCGATGAGGGTCGGCGAGGCCCCGGGATCGGCGACGAGATCGAGCGCGACGGGACCGGGCGCCGCACCTTCCAGGAAGGTGAGGAGCTCGGGTGAGGGCTCGGGACCGACCACCTCGACACGCTGGGGAGACTGGGACACGGGGGGGCTCCAGCCGTCGGCCCCGGTCCCTCCTTCCGACGAGGGTCAGGTTCAGGTGCAGAGCAGCCGAAAGGGCTGACCGAGACCACGACCAGAGGAGCGTGCCATGATCGACACGTCGGCGAGAGGCCTCGCCCAACAGGAGAAGCCAGTCATGGGCTTCGAGCGTCCCGACGGGGACTTCTTCAGCAACCAGCGAGTCGAGAAGCCCTGGGGCTACGAGCTCCTCTGGGCCTACACCGACGTCTACGTGGGCAAGCTGCTCCACGTGAACCAGGGCGAGTCGCTCTCGTTGCAGTACCACGAGAAGAAGGACGAGACGATCGCCGTGCTGTCGGGCGAGATCGAGATGGAGACCGGGCCTCACGAGTCCGAGATGACCAAGCGGGTCATGAAGCAGGGCGACTCCGTGCACGTCCGCCCCGGCACCCGTCACCGGATGACCGCGCTCTCCGACTGCGACCTCCTCGAGGTCTCCACGCCCGAGCTCGACGACGTCGTCCGCCTCTCCGACAAGTACGGCCGCGAGGGCACCTCGGCTCCGTAGCGACACCGGGGTCGATGACGTGCCGCCGCCGCGGCCATCACTCTCGGTGGTAGGGGTGGCCGACATCGAGGCAGTGCGCCCGATAGAGCTGCTCGACCAGCACCAAGCGGGCGATCTCGTGGGCGAGGGTGAGCCCCGAGAGTGACCAGCAAGCATCGGCCTCCTCGCGCCAGCTCGGAGCCAGCCCCTCGGCTCCCCCGATGACGAAGCCCAGCAGTGGCAAGCCGGCGTCGCGTCCCTTCTTCAGCTCTGCCAGGACGCCTCGGGTGTCGACCGCTCTCCCCCGCTCGTCGAGGGCGACGAGCCTCCCCCGCCCGGCCTTCTTCTTCTCCTTCTCCCAGGTCGTGCGGAGACGGCCCGCCTCCTCCGACTGAGCCTCGGCGCGGTCGCGTCGTCCCTCGGCTGGGCTCACCGAGCGGAAGGCGATCGGCCAAGCCGACTTCATCCGGCCGGCCAGCTCCTCGACCAGGGGCTCGTAGCGCTTGTCGTCCCGACGCGAGACCCGCAGGACCAGCAGCTTCAACCGAGAGCCCTCAGCTCGCGCTCGGCCCGTCGCACCCAGGGGGCCGAGCGCGCCCTGGCGAAGTCGGGCGTGAGATGCGCCTCGTCGACGATGCGCTGCCAGCACTCCCGGGCCTCGTCGACGCGACCGAGCAGCTTCCGGAGCCGTGCGAGCTCGAACAGCACGTCGGGCCGCGACGAGCCGACGGCCGCCCGGGCCAGGCAGGACTCGGCCCTCTCGGTGTCGCCCTGAGCCTCGTGGGCCTGGGCCAGGGCCATGAGGGCCTCGCCGTAGTCGTGCTGCTCGTCGACGGCGACCACCCGCTCCAGGGCCTCGCGCGCCTCCTCCGGCCGTCCGGTCGCCAGGAGCGAGCGTCCGAGCGCGTGGCGCGCCTGGAGCTCGTCGTCGTCCTTGGCGAGGGCCTTCTCGGCGGCCTCGATGGCGTCGCGATGCTTGCCACGGCCCCACAGGAGGTGGGCGTAGTCGGACCAGGCCGCCGCGGTGTCGAGACGCTGAGCGTCACCGCTGGCTCGGTCGAGCTCCTGGGCGCTGATCTTGATCTGCCGGAAGGCCAGACCCGCGCGGCTCATCCCGCCGCCGACCCCGATGAAGGCGTAGAGGAAGTAGGCGACCGCACCCAGCGGCGGGACCCAGCCCCAGTGCGGCAGGAACAGGATGATCCAGAACCACGGCATGGAGTGACCGCGTCGCCAGCTCTCGATCATCATCCAGAGCTTGAAGCCCCAGAAGAGCCACCAGGCCAGGGTCTGTACGTCCACGCTGCCCCTCGTGTCGTCTCGTCGCCGCCGGTCCGAGGACGCCGTGTTGCGACGCCCCGGTCCGTTCAGCTCAAACCGTACCGCTTTCGCTTGTCGAGGAGGGTCTTTCGATGGATCCCGAGCACCTTCGCCGAGCGTCCGATGGCGTTGCCTTGAACGGTGAGCACGCGCTCGATGTAGAGCCGCTCGATCTCCTCGAGGCTCAAGCCCAGCTCGGCGAGATCCGCGATGGCCTTCTCCGGCGAGAGCGCTGCGGTGGTCAGGCAGGCCTCGACCTGGGCCTTGCCGATCACCTCTTCCTCGGACAGGACGACCGCGCGCTCGAGACAGTTGCGGAGCTGACGGAGGTTGCCCGGCCAGTTCTGCTGACCGAGGTACGCGAGCGCCTTGGGGTCGACGCGACAGTGCTTGCCCGTGCTCGCTCCGGTCTCGTCGAGGATGCGCGTGACGAGGTCGGGCAGGTCCGCGAGACGATCGCGCAGCGGCGGGACCTCGAGCGTGACGACGTCCAAGCGGTAGAAGAGGTCCTCGCGGAAGTTGCCGTCGGCCACCAGCGCCGTGAGGTCGGCGCTGGAGGTCGCGTGGACCCGCGCCTTCACGTGGAGGGTCTGCCGCCCACCGACCCGCTCGAAGGTCCGCTCCTGGAGGACGCGTAGCAGCTTCCCCTGCACGGGGTACGGGAGGTCCTCCACGCGGTCGAGGAGGACCGTCCCCCCAGCGGCGATCTCGAAGCGACCCGGCTTGCGCCCCTCGGCGCCGGAGAAGGCGCCGGGCTCGTGACCGAAGAGCTCGCTCTCGGCCAGGCCCTCGGGAAGGTTGCCGCAGTCGATGACGGTGTAGGGAGCGTCCTCGCCCAGGCCCAGCCGGTGCATGGCACGCGAAACGAAGCCCTTGCCGGTGCCGGTCTCTCCACGGATGAGCACGGTGTTGGCCCGTGCCGCCGCGCGACCGGCGAGCTCGGCGAGCCGACGGCTCTTCTCCGCCTGGGCGACGAAGCCTGGGAGAGAGCCTGGCGTCACGGGTCTCCCAGGGTGATCTTCCGTCCGTCGGACCAGAGCCGCTCGAGGGAGTAGAACTCCCGAGCCTCGGCGCGGAACACGTGGACCATGAGCCCGCCGAGGTCGAGGAGAATCCACTGCGGCTCGTGGCCGTCCCCTTCACTGCGGGGGACCTTCCGCCCGGACTGCTTGAGCCTCCGGCGGATCTCGTCGGTGATCGCTTCCACCGCGGCCCGGTTGTCCTGATGACAGACGTAGATCGCGTCGGTCATCGTGGTCAGCCCGGTCAGGTCGAAGGCGACGGGGTGCTTGGCCAGCTTCGACGCGGCGGCATCGTGGACGAGGTCCAGCAGCTCGGCGACGTCGGTGGGCAGCTCGGTGGCGGATTCGGTCACGGACGCTTCCTCGGTCGGGTCCTCTCGGTAGAGTCCCCGCTCTTGAATGTAGTCGCTCACGCTCGGCGGCAGGCCCTCGGGTCGCTGCCCGGCCTCCAGCGCGGCGCGGATCTCACGGCTCGCCCAGGGAGGCGGCTCGCAGGACAGGAGCACGATGCGACCCGCCTCGATCTCGGCGCGATGTCGCTCGACCAGCGGGTCGTGATCGATGCCCGACCGACCGACCACCACGAAGACCGCGCGCTGCAGCAGTTCTTCCCAGCGTCGCCAGGTCGGCAGGTCGCGGAGCGAGTCGGCCCCGCACAGGAAGAACAGCTCCGCGTCGGGGAGCTCTTCCCCCAGCTCGATGAGGGTGTCGATCGTGTAGGACGTCCCTTCCCGTGAGAGCTCTCGCGGGTCGGGCCGAAAGTCGGAGCGATCGGCGGTGGCGAGCTCGAGCATGGCGAGCCGGTGCTCGCCGCTGACCGTGGCCGCCCCCTTGTGCGGCGGGATGCGCGCCGGCAGGAAGCGGACTTCGTCGAGCGAGAGCTGCTCGGCGCAGGCCGCGGCGAGCGCCAGGTGCCCTTCGTGGACGGGATCGAAGGTCCCGCCGAACAAGCCGACGCGACTCATGGCTCGTCCTCGCGGGGCACCGGCGTGATCCACTCTGCCGACGAGCCCTCGGGCTGCTCGAGCTTCCGCAGCTCCTCGACCCGATCGGCGGCAGCGCGCACGAGGGGAGCGAGACCGTCGCCGGTCACCGCCGACACGGCGAAGAACGGCAGCTCGCGCTCGGCGGCGACGCGCTCGAGCTCGGCCCGCACCTCGCCGTCGCCTTGCGAGTCGATCTTGCTGGCGACGAGCAGACGCGGCCGGCCGAGGAGGCTGGCGTCGAACGCGCGGAGCTCGTCTTCAATGGTGGTCACGGCGTCTTCCGGTCCCGGCTCACTGCCTTCCGAGACGTCCACGAGATGAAGCAGCACGGCGGTGCGATCGACGTGCCGCAGGAACTGATGACCGAGCCCCTGACCGGCGCTGGCGCCGGCGATGAGGCCGGGGAGGTCGGCCCACACGTGGGACCGATACGTGTCCCACTCGACGACCCCGAGCTGCGGGACGAGGGTCGTGAACGGGTAGTCGGCGATCTTGGGTCGGGCCTGGGAGAGCCGCGAGATCAACGTGGACTTGCCGGCGTTGGGCAGGCCGACCAGGCCGACGTCGGCGAGCAACCTCAGCTCGAGCTTGAGCCACAGCTCGTCACCGGGCCGTCCTGGCTCGCTGCGCCGCGGCGCGCGCTGACGCGAGGTGGCAAAGCGGGTGTTGCCGCGTCCTCCTTGACCGCCGGCCGCGACGACCTCGCGGTCACCGGGCTCGCGCAGGTCGGCGAGGAGGCGGTCGTCGTCGGAGGCCCGGACGAGGGTCCCGGCGGGAACCTGGATGACGACGTCATCGCCGCTGCGACCGTGGCGGTCGCTCCCCTCCCCGTGTCGGCCGCGG
>JBCCFW010000278.1:0-5824 GCA_039029535.1 Acidobacteriota bacterium | reverse complement strand
TCCTCGACGGCCTTGTCGAGGCTCTCCGGGCAATGGAACCAGGAGTTGATCTTCTCGGTGTAGTGGCCGAGACCCACACGAGCAAGGAGATCGACACGGTCGCGCGGAAGGTGCTCGGTCAGGGCGTCGGTCCCTTCACCGCCATGAACCTCACCGGCGGCAACCCCATCACTCGCGTGGGTCTCGGCCACTACACCGAGAAGATCAACTCCTGGTTCCATTGCCCGGAGAGCCTCGACAAGGCCGTCGAGGAGGGCACGGCCTGGGACGTCCCCGGTCGTGGCGAGAAGATCGAGATCGACGACGCCAAGGCCAAGGAGATCGGCGACCTCCTCACCGGCGCCTACCTCGGCCTGGTCACTGAGATCCTCGACGCGGGTCTCTCCAACGTCGCCGACCTCGAGATGGCGGTGAGCACGTCTCTCGTCATCAACCCGCCCTTCACCATGATGAACGAGCTCGGCGTCGGCACGGCGCTTCAGCGCGTCGAGGGCTTCGCCGAGCGCTTCCCCGGCTTCGTCGTTCCCGAGTGCTTGAAGAAGCAGGCGGCCAGCGACGAGTCGTGGACCGTCCCCGTCGTGCTCTCCCGTGACGTCGGCGCGGCGCGGGTCATCACCATCCGCCGCCCGGGCGTGCTCAACGCGCTCAACGAAACCGTCTTCAGTCAGCTCGAGGAGGCCATCGGCGCGGCCGAGGCCGACGACGCGGTCAAGGGCATCGTCATCACCGGCTTCGGCGTGAAGGCCTTCGTGTCCGGCGCCGACATCGGGATGCTCAGCCGGCTGAAGACCGCCGACGAGGGTTACGAGAACAGCCGTCTCTTCCACCGCGTGCTCGACCGCATCGAGGGTTGCAGCAAGACCGTCGTGGCCGCCTACAACGGCCTGGCGTTCGGCGGCGGCAACGAGCTCGCGATGGCCTGTCATCACCGCATCGCGCGCAAGGGCCTGAAGATCCTCGCGGGTCAGCCCGAGCCCAACCTCGGGATCATCCCGGGCGCCGGCGGCACGCAGCGGTTGCCGCGCATCGTCGGTCTCGAGAAGGCCTGGCCCCTGCTGCGGACCGGTCGTCCCTTCAGCGGCGACGACGCGCAGGAGATGGGTCTCATCAGCGAGCAGGTCGACGCCGACCAGCTCGTCGATCGCGCCGCCGCCATCGCCACCGGCGAGGCCGGCGTCGAGATCACGCGGATCCAGACCGGCCCCATGGACGTGCCCGAGTCCATGCCCGAGCTCGACATCGGTCACCTCAGCAAGAAGATCGACGAGATCCTCCAGCGCGCCATCCTCGACGGTGCGCGGGGCGAGCTCGCCGCCGGCCTCGACCTCGAGAGCCGTCTCTTCGGCGAGTGCGTCGAGACCAAGGACATGCACGTCGGCATGGAGACCTTCCTGACCAAGGGCGCGCGCGCGAAGGCCGAGTTCACGCACGAGTGAGCTGAGCTTCGCGGCGCGTTCACGTGGCCGCGGTCCCCGGACCGCGGCGGAGGGAGTGACGTGAGCGAGAAGAAATCCGGCTTCTTTCCCAAGCTGTTCATCACGCTCGGGGTCCTGCTGCTGCTGACGCTGGCGGTCTGGGTCTTCGCGCGCGGTCGGGCGAGCGGTCAGCTCGAGAACGCCGACGCCAAGCTCGATCAGGCCATCGGTAGCTTCGACGACTACCTCGCCGCGCTGCCGAACCAGGACGCGAACGAGAGCGCTCTTCGCCTGGAGACCCTCGCGGCGGAGCTCGGCCTCGACATCGTTCCGAAGTCGCGCCCGGGTGAGCGCCCCAACGCGAACCGTCACGCCGTCCGGAAGGGCCTCGGCGACTGGCTCAGCGCCGAGCTGGCGAGCGGGACGCGGTCGGTGGGAGAGCCACCATCAGAGGTGACGGCCTTCCTCACCGAGCACCGACCGACGATCGACGCCATCGTCGAGCACGTCGCCACCCAGCCCCTGCCCGAGTGGGAGCGTCAGACCGACGACTACGCCGCACCGATTCCGAACCTCCTCGGCCACCTGAACCTGACCCGCGTGCTGCTCGTTGCTGCGCTGGTCGACCAACGAGACGGCGAGGTCGAGCGTGCCGAGCGCGAGCTGCTCACGGCGTGGAAGCTGTCGCTTCATCTTGCCGAGACGCGACCGGCTCTCATCTCCCATCTCATCGCTCTCGCCGGGATCCGGCTGGAGCTGGCGACGCTCAACCGTCTCGACGTGGACCCCGTCGCCTGGCGAGAACGACTGAACCAGGTTCCCTACGAGGCCGATCCCGGTCGCGCCTTCACCGGCGAGGCTCATCACCTCCGCTTGCTGCTCCGCGAGCAGTTCAACCCCTTCTCCCCCAACGCCGACATGCCGCGGTGGCAGCTGACTCTCATCCAGCCGGTCATCCAGCACGGTGCAGCCGTCGCCATGGACGTTCATCACCATCTCATCGACGAGGCCCGGACGGCCGACAACTGCGACGTCGTCTTCGGTCGCTGGTCGAGCGAGGCCATGGTGCCGGCGGAGACGAGCTGGAATCCGGTGGTCGGCATGGTCGTCCCCAACCTGGAGAACGCCGTGCGACGGATGCACCGCATCCAGCTCGACCTCGCCCTCAGCCGACGGGTGCTCGACGCCCGCGAGCGTGCCGCCAGCGGCAGTCGTCCAGTGGTCGACCTCATGCCGGCGGACTGCGAAGAGTGGAGCTGGCGCGAAGAGCTCCACGAGGACGGCAGCTTCACGCTGACCTGGGAGGGGCCGGAGCCGTGGGAGCCCGCGACCTCGACCGTTCTCCCGATGAGCCTGAGCACGCGCTGAGCCGGAAGGGGACATTCCTGCACGAGTGAGTGGCCTCGTCACCACCGCCTGACATGCTCTGAGCGGGGTGTCCGTCTCCGCTCGACGCCGACGCACCGAAGAGCACCGCGATGTCCCTCAAGCGGTCTATTCGTCGTCTCGCTCGCCGATTCACCCGGGCGCGCCTGCTCTTGGTGACTCTCCCCCTGGCCGCCTGGCTCCTCGCCGGGGCGGCTGCCAAGTGGAAGCTCGCCCGAGCCGACACCGAGCTGAGCCGCCACGTCGGCACTCGTGACGACTATCGACGACTCCACGCTCGCAGCGAGACCAACGCGTCGGCTCTCCGTCTCGAGCGCCTGGCCGATGCGCTGGAGATCGACCTCGTCCCCAGCCGAGCAACGAGGGACTGGACTCGTTCGAGACGCGGGCGGCGGTGGCCCCTCGAGACCGCTCTCCGGACCTGGCTCCCGGCCGAGCTCGGCGCGGAGAACCTCACCGTCGGAGAAGTCCCGGAAGACCTCTCGTTCTTCCTGCGCGATCGACGAGGTCAGCTCGATGCTCTCGTCGAGCACGTCGGCTCTTCACCCCCGCCTCGCTGGGCCCTGGATCCCGACGACACGTCGTACATTCGCTACGTCGAGCTGAGCGGTCACCTGCGATTGAGCACGATGTTGGTGGCCGCGGCCCTCGCCGACGAGCGAGCCGGTCGCCATGCCTGCGCCCGAGCCGAGCTCGACGCTGCCTGGACCCTGGCGAGCGAGCTTGCCCGGTCGCCCCACGGGCTGCCCAAGCGCTACGCCCTGATCGAGATGCAGACCTGCCTGATCGCTCTCCGCAAGCTCGAACTCAACGAGGAGACGGCGGCCTGGCAAGAGCGACTCCGCGAGTTCCCGTTCACGGAGGCCGGCAGCCTCGTTCCCCTCGGGGAGATCAACGGGCACCGGGTGTTCATCGAACATGGCTTCGACCCCTTCGCCGGTTGCGGCGGCCCGTCGGCCTGGATCGAATGGCTCGCCCAGCCCGTCGCCCGCTCCTCCTTGGCCGACACGTTCGACGTGTACCGAAGCGCCATCGAGTGGGGACGGCGCACGCCACCCGAGCTCGGTGCCCTCGCTTCCGACGCCGTCCCGTCCGACCCGGCCCCGGGCTGGAATCCGATCACGAACAACATGGCGCCGGACGTCAACCGTCCCCTTCGTCACCTGCGTCGAGTGCAGCTCGATCTCGAGATGACTCGTCAGGTCCTCCGAGCCAAGGCCGACGCCCAACGGCTCTCAGCACGGATCACCGATGAGGTGACTGGACCGAACCCCCGCTGGCGATGGCGGCGAGAGCTCTCTCCCGATGGCGCCCTCACCCTGACGTGGCTCGGTCCGCCGGCATGGGATGGTGGACGTTCGTTCGCTCTCGACGCGGCCCTGGACGGCTAGCCTCAGCTCGCGTCCACCAAACCGGACCGCGGAGCCTGCCGTCTTGGACTCGGAGGTGTCGTCAGCAGTCGTTCACGGGCTCGGTCGTCAGCATTCGTTCAGTCGACAGTTGCTCCGTTCGGGGGTCTCTCGTGCTTGCCATTCCCGACCCTCCGGGAGCACGTCTCATGCCCACCTACAACGACTCTCGACTGCCCGCACCGGGGCGGTCTCGCCATCGCTCCGATCGCTCGAAAACACCACGCCCGTCCGCAACGCTGACTCTCGCAGTCCTCCTCTCCTCACTCCTCCTGAGCTTCACCAGTCCGCCCTTGGCGGAGGCTCAGGTCGTCAGCAACCCGAACTGGATTCGAGGCGAGGTGAGGCTGACCAACACGAACCCGGAGATCCTCGCCTTCCTGCAGGCCGACACGATCGGCTCCAAGGGACTCACGCTCGAGTCGTTCGCAATGACCCCCGCCAGCCCGACGAGGACCCGGCTGGGGCTGGGTGACGACGAGGTCTGGCTTCCAGTCCCTTACCAGTTGCCGGTCGAGTCCAGCCCGACTGGGATCCGTCATGAGGTGTGGGTCACGGTCGACCCGGGAAATGCGCAAGTGCATCTCCCGCCACTGGAGTCCGAGCCGGTCCTCCAACTCCCGGCGGACCCGGTGGACCTGGACTTCGAGGCCTGCCTGGGCCTCGTCCGAATTCGCTTCATCGATCGAGACGGCAACCCGGCCAGGGTCGACTGGAGTGAGGTCGAAGCCATGACCTCCGGCAGGCTGACGAGCAGCGGAAACGTCGTCGGACGCAGCCTGTTCGAGCTCCCGGTGCTGGGAGATCGACATCACTCGATCTCGGTCGAAGCACGGGTGGGCAGCGACAGGGAGCTCGACACGCTGACCGTCCTCCGGAGTGCGAGCTTCGACGTCTCCTGTGACGAGGTCGTCGAGTGGCCCGAGCTCATCGAGCTGCCGACCACGTGTCGTGACGGAGGCTGCTCCGGCGGTGGCCCCGACGACCCTTCGGGTCTCTCACGAGTGGTCGGGCGACTCGACATCGTCGGTGAAACCGAGCACTTCCTCCTCGACACGTCCGAGCTCCGTCTCGAGGACGGTCCCGACGGCAACCAGCGGTGGAGCTCGTTCACGGCTGACGGCAGCTTCGAGCTGCCCAACATCGTGGCCTCCGACTGGGGAACGCCAGCCTCCGATTATCAAGCCCGCGTCGACCTGTCGGTGGGCACCGGCTGGAGATTCCAGGAGCTGGACCTGCCCCCCTTCGACATCGCGCTCCACTCCGGCATCGAGATCGACATGGGCGAGCTCGCACTCCGGCCGCGCTACCTCGACGGCGGCGTGGAGCTCCTCGGACCTTCGTTCGATGCGGGCGACCACCCCTTCGATCACCTGGTCCACCCGGCCGTCGAAGACGGCGGACCCGTGCCCGAAGGCCGCATCTACTTCACCCGGACCTCAGTTCGAACAAGCTCGCGAGACGAGGCTGGCGTGATCGGCCTCATCGAAGGCGAACGCGTGCCGGGCGAGGACCGTTACCTGGGTGCCTTCGAGCTGGCCCTCCTCAACCTCGACGGAGAGACCGACCACTGGACGAGGCCCAGCCTGACCTTCTCCTTCGATCCTCCCGGCG
>JBCCFW010000277.1:0-5832 GCA_039029535.1 Acidobacteriota bacterium | reverse complement strand
GGCCTGCAACGCCATCAGCGTCGCTTCCTCGAAGACTTCGTCGCTGCGAGCTGAAGCCTCAGGCCGCCTCGACCTCAGGGCGCAAGCGCGGGTTCATGACCTTGAAGAACAGCGGCGGGACGAGGGCCAGGAGGATCATCCCCGGATAGCCGGTCGGGAGCTGGTGCGCCTGATCGTGCAGCCGCAGGGTCTGGTACGGCTTGAGTGGATGCGCATGGTGGTCGGCGTGCAGCGTGAGCTGGAGCAGCAGCACGCGGCTCAGGAGATGCTCGCTGTCCCAGCTATGACGGGAGGCGACCTGCTCGTACCGACCGTCGGCGTCTTGCACGCGACGCAGGCCGTAGTGCTCGAAGTAGTTGACCGTCTCGAGCATGAGCGCGCCGAACAAGGCCGAGGCGAGGAACGCGCCCAGCGCGAGGGGACCGGCGAAGACCGTGATGGCTCCGACGACCACCGCCTGCACGACGGTGTTGCGAACCATCTCGTTCGACCAGGTCCATGGTGAGCGCTCGCGTCGACGGAGCCGATCGGTCTCGAGCTTCCAGGCGTGGAGATAGCCGAGCACCAGCGAGCGCACCCAGAAGGCGGGCAGCGGCTCGTCGCGGCGGGCCGAGGCCGGGTCGGCCTCGGTGCCCACGCGACCGTGATGACCGCGGACGTGCTCGATGGAGAAGTGCTGGTAGAGCGTGGGGAGGAGGCTGAGCTTGCCCAGGGCCCGACGCCAGGCCGCGCGGCGGTGCGAGAGCTCGTGGCCGACGTTGATGCCCACGCCGCCGGCGCAGGTGCCCACCGCGATGATCGCGCCGACCAGCTCCCAGCCGACCAGCGCACCCCGGCCGACCTGCACGACGAACGCCGCCGACACCGCGAGCACCGACAGCACGAGCCCGGTGAGGACGTGCTCGAAGCCGGGGTCCTGCCGGACCTCCTCTTCCTGCTCGGGAGTGAGCCGCGGCGCCGACAGCGGCAGCACGAGCTCGAGGACGGGGAGGACGATCCAGGCGAAGACGGGGAGCGTCAGCGTCCAGAGCCCACCCAGCAGCACCCCCGCGCCGGCGGCGGCGGGGAGGAGGTAAGCCCAGGTGAAGTCACGCGGTCTCATCGTCTTCAAGCTTGCCCGTCAGCGGCCGGCGGTCAAGTGAGCGCTGGCTCACCGGGTGCCGGCGGCTCCCTTGGTTCTCGGATCCGACACCGCCTCGAACCGGCCGCCGCGATGCCGCCGCACGGCCTGAACCTCGCCGATCTCCTCGCGACGTCGGAGCTGATGGCCTCGCTCCCGGAGCTCCTGACGCACGGCCGCCGGCAGCGCGCCCTCCTCGAGCTGGAAGGCGTCGGGGAGCCACTGGTGGTGGAGGCGGGGTGAGCTCATGGCCTCGGTCAGGTCCTTCTCGAAGACGACGTGCTCGAGCAGCACGTGCAGGACCGCGCTGGGGATGCGTGAGCCGCCGCGGGCGCCGAGGGCCAGGCGCTCGGGACCCTTCCAGCCGACCGTCGGGCTCATGGACGAGAGCATTCGCTTGCCCGGCCCGACCTCGTTGGCGGCGCCCTGGATGAGCCCGTAGAGGTTGGGGCGGCCGGGTGCCGTGGCGAAGTCGTCCATCTCGTTGTTGAGGAAGCCCCAGGCCGGGTGGAACCAGCCGCAGCCGAAGGCGCCGTTGAGCGTGGTGGTCAGCGCCACGAGGTTGCCGTCGGCGTCGACGACCGAGAGGTGCGTGGTCTCGTCGCTCTCGAGGCCGACTGGCGCCGAGCTCGTCGGGGGCTCCGACCGGCTCGCCCGGCTCATGTCGATGTCGGCCGCCAGGGCCGTCAGCCGCTGACCGCGGACGAGCGCTCGGGGGTCGAAGCCGACCGAGCCTGGGTCGCCGAGGAAGAAGCGATCGGCGAAGGCCCGGCGCAGGGCCTCGGCCCGGAGGTGGGCCTGGTCGGCCAGGCCGTGCTCGGCGTGCTCGTGGCGCTCGAGGATCCCGGCGACCTCCGCGAGAATCAGCCCGCCGGAGGAGGGGAGCGGCATGGAGGCGAGCTGCCAGCCGCCGAGCCGGAAGCGGACGGGCTGACGCCAGGCCACCTCGTAGGAGGCGAGGTCCTCCTCGGTCCAGAGGCCGCCGGCCGCCTGCACCGCCGCCACGACCTCCTTCGCTCGGGGGCCCCGTAGGAAGGCGTCGGGTCCTAGCCGGGCGTACGACCGCAGGCTCGCGGCCAGCTCGGGGAGGACCATCCTTCGACCCGGCGCCGGGGCGGCCCCGCCGGGGAACCAGGTGGCGACGGCCTCGGGGAAGCGGGAGAGCCGCTGGGTCCGCTTGGCGAGGTTCTCGGCCGTGCGCTCGGAGACGACGAAGCCACGACGGGCGAGCCGCTCGGCGGGCTTCACCACCTCGGTCCAGGGGAGCCGGCCGTGACGCTCGTGGAGGGCGAAGAGGCCCGACGGCGTGCCCGGGATGCCGGCGGCGAGGGGACCGATCGTCGAGGCACCCGGCACGGGGCGACCTCGCTCGTCGAGGTAGGTGGCCCGGTGGGCGGCCGCCGGGGCGACCTCCCTGAAGTCGAGCGCGTCGAGCTTCGTGCCGAATCGGGTCACCGCGAAGCCGCCCCCGGCGATGTTGCCGGCCTGGGGGAGGGTGACCGCCAGGGCCAGGGCGGTGGCCACAGCGGCGTCAGCGGCGTTTCCGCCTCTCTGGAGCACCTGCAGGCCAATCTCGGTGGCCTGGGCATCCCCGCTGGCCACGGCGCCGTGGGGCTTGGGGTGGGCTTCGGCGGTCGGGGAGAGGAGAACGAGCGCCAGGAGGCCGGAAAGAACCGTCTTCCTGACACTTGCGGCGTTGATCGAACCCCGCAAGCTCCCTAGAATGTCGGACTTCTCCCGGGGCATGCCTCCGCACCGGGGGTGCTCGGTACCGCCGAGCGCCCGCTCTTCCTCCTTCCCGGAGTCGCGAGCGCACCGTGTTCGATCAACTCTCATCACGTCTCTCGTCTGCCTTCAAGAAGTTGAAGGGCGAGGGTACCGTCAAGGAGAAGCATCTCGACGAGACGCTCGGTGAGCTCCGTCGTGCCCTCCTCGAGGCGGACGTCCATCTCGACGTGGTGAAGGACTTCCGCGAGCGCGTGCGGGAGAAGGCCCTGGGCGCCGAGGTGTCGTCCTCGCTCAGCCCCGGCCAGCAGGTCATCAAGATCGTGAGCCAGGAGCTCACCGACTTGCTCGGCGGTCAGGCGCGCCCCCTCAAGCTGCCGCAGCAGAAGTGCGGCACGGTCCTGCTCGTCGGTCTTCAGGGCTCCGGCAAGACGACCACCGCCGCCAAGCTCGCGAAGAACCTCAAGGAGAACGGCCGCATCCCCATGCTCGTGTCGGCCGACTTCTCGCGTCCGGCCGCCCGCGAGCAGCTCGCCGTGCTCGGTGAGCAGGTCGGCGTGAAGGTCTTCCAAGACGTCGACGACGGACCGGTCGAGGCCGCCAAGGCCGCGTACAAGCTCGCCACCCTTCGTGGCTTCGACGCTCTCATCGTCGACACCGCGGGTCGTCTCCACGTCGACGAGGCGTTGATGGACGAGCTCAAGCGGGTCGTGAAGGCGACCGGTCCGAGCGAGACGCTGTTCGTCGGCGACGCCATGACCGGTCAGGACGCCGTGCGCTCGGCCCAGGCCTTCGACGAGGCCGTCGACCTCACCGGCATCGTGCTCACCAAGCTCGACGGTGACGCCCGCGGTGGTGCCGCGCTCTCGATGGCTCGCGTCACCGGCAAGCCCGTGCGCTTCGCCGGTCTCGGTGAGAAGCCCGACGCCTTCGAGCTGTTCCGGCCGGACCGCATGGTCTCCCGCCTCCTCGGCATGGGTGACGTCCTCACCCTGATCGAGCGGGCCGAGAAGGTCGTCGACGCCGACGCCGCGCGCGAGATGACCAAGCGCGCCCGCAAGGGCGAGCTGACTCTCGACGACTTCAAGGAGCAGCTCCTGCAGGTCAGGAAGATGGGCTCCATGGAAGAGCTCGTGTCGATGCTCCCGGGAGCCTCCGGCTTCAAGGGCAGCCTCGACGTCGACGAGCGCTGGAGCGTTCACGCCGAAGCCATCATCAACTCGATGACCAAGGCCGAGCGGAAGAGCGCCCAGCTGATGAACCCCTCCCGAAAGCGACGCGTGGCCAAGGGTGCCGGTCGTCCGCTCTCGGAGGTCAACCGCCTGCTCAAGTCCTTCAAGCAGGCCAAGAAGTTGCACTCGAAGATGCTCACGGCAGGACGTCAGGGCAAGAGGATGCCCAACCTGCCCTTCGCGCGATGAGCCGTGGCTCTCGCGTCTCCCGAGGACTGAGAACGTGTTGAAGATTCGTCTCCGCCGCATGGGTCAGCGCCATGCCCCGTTCTACCGGGTCATCGTCTCCGACTCCCGCGAGGCTCCGGCGCGCGGTCGTCCGGTCGCGACGCTCGGCCATTACGACCCCATGAAGGAGCCCAAGCAGGTCCGCCTCGACCTCGATCAGGTCGACACCTGGATCTCCAAGGGCGCCACCCCCTCGCCGACCGTGGCCGACCTCATCCGCAAGGAGCGGGCGAAGGCCGCTGCCGCGGCCGAGGCCTGAGACCGTGGTCGACGCGAAGGAGCTGCTCGAGCTGCTCGCCAAGGCTCTCGTCGATCTCCCTGACGAGGTCGAGGTCACCACGATCGACGAGGACGACGAGACCGTGCTCGAGCTGCGGGTCGCCCCCGACGATGTCGGCAAGGTGATCGGCAAGCAGGGCCGCACGGTCCGCGCGATCCGTGATCTCGTCGATGCAGCCGGCGAGAAGTTCGACCGTCAGTTCGCGGTCGAGGTGATCGAGTAGGCGAGAGGGTGTCGCTTGAGCGTTCAGCCCACGGGCCCCAAGGCGTCGTCGCCCCCCGTCACCGAGCCACCCTCCGGGTGCCTGCTGGTGGCGAAGGTGGGGCGTGCGCACGGCCTGCGTGGCGAGCTCAGGCTCTTCCCGACCTCGGGCGATCCGGACCGCCTGCTCGACCTGCATCAGGTCTGGCTGGTCGATCCGCGCCGACGGGCGCCGACGCAGCATCACGAGATCGACGAGATGCGGATCCACGGTCCGCAGGTGTTGGTCATGCTGAGCGACATCTCCGACCGCACGGCGGCCCTGGAGCTGACGCATCGGCTGGTGTGGGCCCGACCGGAGGAGCTCCCGGAGTGGGGCGAGGACGAGTTCGGCCTGACCTGCAAAGCTATGTAAAAATATATAAATGTCTACACTGTCAATATGTTCTCCGCTTCTATCACTCGTTCCACTCGCTTCTGCTCTCGCCCTCCGGTCCTCTCGCTAGTGTCGTCGTTCCTTAGAGTCGTAGTCACCCCGTCGCCAGCCCTGCCGTTCGCTAGACCGATCCCTTGGCCTCGTGGACCCGTCTCTCCGGCCTGTGGATCGATCCCTTCGGTCTGTGGATCGGTCTCTTTGCCCTGTGGACCGGTCTCGTTGCCTCTCGTACCATTCCCTCTGGCTCTCGTACTGACCTCTACCGTCTCGCTCCCTGTGGCCCTCATGCCAATCTCTACGACGGCTTATCGACCGCTCTCCTCCGCGATTCGTCGGCCGGTTATGGCCTGAACGCCCAAGCTCTCTCTTGGTGCCCCTTTTTCGATGTCGCTCCTCGCTGTCCCTTCGCTCCTGCCTTTGCCTCACGGTTTCCCTGGGCTCTTCCAGCTCCTCGTCTGTGGTATCTTTGTACCGCATCTCCAGCTCCTGACTTGGTCTTTTCCCGGCCGTTGCACCATGTAACGTATTTGCTAATCCTCACTTACGCCGCTTTTGCTCGAGCATTCACGTTCGTAAATTTGCATGCACAACGTGGTTTTGCCCTCTCGAG
>JBCCFW010000276.1:0-5838 GCA_039029535.1 Acidobacteriota bacterium | reverse complement strand
CGAGACCGAGAAGCACGAGAGAGAAGAGTCGAATCACGTGTTGAGTCCTCCTACTGTCACGACGAGAGCCGCACGACGTCACGCACGAGCGCGTCGGCGTCACGGCGGTCGACGACCTGGTCGCCGGTGAAGTCCCACGCGGGATCGAGACGACGGCCGGACTCCACCCAGCGCGCCAGAGCGAAGGCGTCGAGCACGTCGACGGAGCCGTCACCGGTGAGGTCCCGGCGGTCGAGCGTCGTGCTCGCCATCATCGCGGGCGCCTCGCTAGCCGTTTCGTGCTGGCGACGCTCGCGGAGGGAGACCAGGCCGACGCCGACCAGCAGGCAGGCGGCGGCCGGGAGCACCCAGCTCGTGAGCACGCGACCCCGACGTCGTCGTCGGAGGTCTGCCGCTCCCTGAGTGAGGAGCGAGCGGAGCGCTTCGTCTCGTTCGGTGGGAATGGAGACGAGCGGGGCCCCGTGTCCGAGCTCGGCCTCCAGCGTCTCGAGCAGCTCGAGACGCTGGAGGCAGGCCGCACATCCCTCCAGGTGACGCGCGACGTCGGCTGAGCCCTCCCCGGTGCGATGGGCCTCCAGGGCCGCTTCGTCCGGATGAGCTGTCGGTTCGGAGCGGGTCATCACTCGGTCTCCAGGTAGGAAGCGCTCGAGGGGCGCAAAAGGTTCATCAGCTCGGCGATTTTTTTTCGAGGAGCGTGCGGAGCCCGCCCAGGGCGTGGTGCAGGCGGGACTTCACGGTGCCCGTCGGGACGCCGAGCGCGGTCGCGATCTCGTCGAGCTTGAGCCCGAGGGTGAAGCGGAGGTGCACGACCTCGCGCTGGCCGACGGGGAGGTGAGCGACGAGTCGGGCCAGGTCACCGTCGGGCGGCGTCCAGCTCTCACCGAAGAGCTCAGCCTCGGGATCGGTCGCCTCCAGCGAGACGAGGCGGGCGCGTCGTCGCTTGCGGTCGAGGGCGTGGTGCTTGACGACCGGGTAGAGCCAGGCGCGGAGCGTCGAGGTCAGCTCGAAGTCGGGGAGCTGCTTGACGAGGGTGGCGAAGCTGTCCTGCAAGACGTCGAGCGCGTCGTCGCGGTTGCCGGTGAAGCGCTGGGCGAGCGCAACGACGAACTGTCGGTGCGCCAGGTAGAGCCGTTCGAGCGCCCGCTCGTCACCGTGACGGGCGCGTCGGATCAGCTCCTGCTCGTCTCGCGCGTCCGGTGGCAACGACGTCCCTCCAGCTCGTGACGGTGACCCGGGAAGCCTAGGCGATGCACGGCGACGTGCAACCTCTGGGTCTGTCGCGGCGTAAGCTCGGAACTCATGGATGGGAGGAGCTCACCGGCACGACCGGACCGCCTGCGCGTGCCGCTGATGCCCGGCGGCGAGCTCGAGCGCTTCGAGTACCTCGCGGCCGCGGCGACCCTCGCCGTCCTGCTCGTGGTCGGTTCGTGGCCGTTCCCGAGCTGGCTGAGAGACATCGTCGCCCGGGACGCGCCATCGATGGTCATCATCGCCATCGGTTTCATCGGTGGCGGAGCGCTCCTTGCCTTGCTGCACTGCCGACCGGCCCTGGTCGTCGAGCCGGGACGGCTGCGCGTCGTCGGTCGGCTTCGCTCGGTCCTCCTGCGTCGCGAGGACGTCGAGCACCTCTGGTACCGAGCACCCGAGACACCGCGAGAGACCGGTGCCCTCGTCGTGGAGCGCAAGGGCCGCGAGCCCTTGAGTCTCCCGCCCCGTCCCGTGCTGGCCGAGGCCGTCCTGCGGGCCTTCCCCGACCTGCCCTGCGGGATCGACGACCTGCCTCCCGACAACCCGCTGCACGAACGCTGGCGAGTCGCGTCGTGGCTCGACACGGCGATCCTCGCGGCGACGAGCTGGGCGGTGATCGCGCTCGTTCATCACCTGGCACCGAGCTTGCGCGTCGCCGTGCTCGGTGGGTTGGCTTCCCTGCCCGTCACCTGGTTCCTGCTCGTGATCGGCGCCCGGCTGCTGCTCGGGCGAACCCTCGGTGAGCGCTGGCTCGGTCTTCAGCCCGTCGGTGCGTCCGAGCGACCTTTCCACCATGCCTGGCGCCGCTCGAGCGAGACGGGGGAGGCGAGGGTTTCTCTTTGGAACGCCGCTCAGCTACCTCGGGTGCAGCACGCGGTGAACGAGGTTTCGCTCACACCCGTTCCTGCCTGGCTCCGACTCGGTGCCTGGCTCGGATCGAAGGGAGCGCTGCTCGTGTTCGCGAACATCGCGGTGACCGGCTTCTTCCTCGGCTTCGCGGTGATGAACGACGTCGTGCCGCCCGCTCCGCTGGAAGTGCAGCTCTCGCCCGTGGCCGAGCGTCACGTGAAGCTCGGGGAGCAGTGGGTGGCCCTGCCGGCCGAGTGGTTGGACGAGTTGGACTGCCTCATCGAGGAGGATGAGGACGAAGTTACGGTGACCTGTCGCGGCGACGGGCTTCTGGCCGACTGCTACTGGCCTCGTCGTGCCGAAGCGCTCCAAGACGAGCCCGAGGTCGAAGGCTGGCGACCCAAGTCGATGGGACTGCATCGGCCCTTTTGGAAGCTCCTTCCCTGGGGTGCGGTCCTGGGGCATTACCAAGCCGCGACCTGGCGATGCCGACGATCGGAACATGCGAGCGTCCTGGTGGTCGAGTACCCGCCGCGGCCCGGTGCCCTCTCGAGTTGCCGTGCGTGGCTCGCGGCTCGGGATGGAGACGCGCGCGTCGGTGCAACCATCTTCACCAATGACGAACGCCATGTCCGCGACCTGGCCTCGGTCTTGCGGCCCGTCCCTGCGGGAGACGTCGAGGCACCGTGACTCAACGCGTCGTCGTCGTGGCCTCGCCCGTCTGCACCCGCCACAGCGCCGCGTAGAGACCTTCGCGACCGAGCAGGTCCTCGTGGGTGCCCGACTCGACGAGCCGACCCGCTTCCAGCACGTGGATGCGATGGGCGTTGCGCACCGTCGACAGCCGATGCGCGATGACCAGGGTCGTGCGACCGACGGCGACCTTCGCCAGCGAGCGCTGGATGGCCGCTTCGGTCTCGTTGTCGACCGAGGACGTCGCCTCGTCGAGCACGAGGACGGGCGGATCCTTGAGCAGGGCGCGCGCGATGGAGAGCCGTTGACGCTGACCGCCCGACAGCTTCTGGCCACGCTCGCCGACGATGGTGTCGTAACCCTCGGGGAGCTCCTCGATGAAGCCGTGGGCCTCCGCGACGCGACAGGCCTCGACGATCTCCTCTTCGGTCGCGTCCGGTCGTCCGAAGACGACGTTCTCGCGCACGCTGCCATGGAAGAGGAAGACGTCCTGACTCACCAGGCCGATGGCGCGACGGAGATCCCCGAGCTCGAGCTCGCGGAGGTCGTGGCCGTCGAGACGCAGCACGCCCGAGCTCGGGTCGTGGAAGCGCAGGAGCAGCTTGATGACCGTCGACTTGCCGGCACCGGTCGAGCCGACGATGGCGGTGGTCTCACCGGCCGGCAGGGAGAGGTCGAGTCCTTCCAGGCCGAAGCCGCCTCCGGACGGGTAGCGGAAGGAGACGTCCTCGAAGCGCAGCTCACCCCGGACGTCCGTCAGCGGGAGGGGACGACCGCCCGAGCGCACCGTGGCCGGCGTGTCGAGGAGGTCGAGGAGTCGGGTCGTGCTGGCCATCGCCCGCTGATAGAGGTCGAAGGTCTCACCCAGGCGGGTGAGGGGCCAGAGCAGACGCTGGGTGAGGAAGACGAGCACGCTGTAGGCACCGACCGCGAGCTGCCCCTCGACCGCCAGCAGGCCGCCGGCGACGAGCATGGCCGTGAAGCCGAGCACGATGACCATCCGGATGAGCGGGGAGAAGGCCGAGCTCAGCGCGATGGCGTGACGGTTGGCGTCTCGGTAGGCGTCGCTGCGCACGCGCAGGCGCTCGACCTCGCGCTGCTCGGCCGTGAAGGACTTGATCGTCGCGACCCCGGAGAGGTTGCCGGCCAGGAGGTCGCTGAGCAGGCTCACCTCTTGCCGGACCTTCGCGTAGCGGGGTTGCAGCAAGCGCTGGAAGCGCACCGAGCCCCAGAGGATGAAGGGGATGGGCAGGCAGCTCATCCAGGCCACCTGGGGGGCGAGCCCGAAGAAGATCGATCCGATGACGATGACGGTCGTCGAGACCTGGACGAGCTCGTTGGCGCCGACGTCGAGGAAGCGCTCGAGCTGGTTGACGTCGTCGTTGAGAACGGCCATCAGTCCGCCCGTGCCGCGCTCGTCGAACCAGGCAGCGTCGAGGTCCTGGACGTGGGAGTAGGCGTCGATGCGGACTTCGTGCTCGATGACCTGGGCGAGGTTGCGCCAGAGGATCCGCTGGACGTACTCGAAGACCGACTCGAGCGTCCAGATGAGCAGGGTGATGCCGGCCAGCAGCCAGAGCTGCGGCTGCACCTCGGGAAAGCCGAACGAGGCGAGGAACGACTGCTCCCGACGCACGACGATGTCGACCGCCGCTCCGATGAGGAGGGGAGGAGCGAGGTCGAAGATCTTGTTGAGGATGGAGCAGAGAACGGCCAGCCGCACGCGACCCCGATGGGCGCGGGCGTGGACGAGGAGCCGGCGAAGAGGTGAGACAGCCATGTCTGAGGAGGACATCGCCGTAGGCTAACAGGCGCCCTTGGCCTGGCTCCGCTATCCTTTGGTGAACGTGATCGCAGGAGGCAGCGTTGTCGACTCACTCTCTCTCGGCCGACTCCCTCAGACCAGTACCGCCGCTCGATCGACTGGCGCCGGCGACCGTGCGCACGGCGACCTTCGCGCTCGGCTGATTCTGGGGACCCGACTCCCGGTTCGGGAGTCTCGACGGCATCGTGCGCACCCGCGTGGGCTACGCGGGTGGTGAGAAGGACGCGCCGACCTATCGCGACATGGGCGACCACTCCGAAGTCCTGCAGGTCGACCACGACCCCGAGGTTCTCTCCTGGGCCGACCTGCTCGAGCTCTTCTGGGAGTCGCACGACCCCTGCGCGCCACGACGCAGCCGGCAGTACATGTCGGCGGTCTTCGTGGAGGGCGACGAGCAACGTGAGCTGGCCTTCGACACCGGTCGCCGGCACGCGGAGGCCCAGGGCGGTTCTCTCACCACAGCGATCCTCCCCCTGACCACCTTCACCCGGGCGGAGGACTACCACCAGAAGTGGAGCCTGAGACGGGATGGGGCCGTGGTCGACGCGCTTCAGGAGATCTACCCCGACCCGGCCGCCTTCACCGACTCGACGGTGGCGGCGCGGCTCAACGGGGCGCTGGCGGGGCATTCGCTGCCGAAGGCCCTCCGGGACGATCCGAGCCTCCTGGGCTTGCCCGACCGGATCCTCGACCGATTGCGCCGTTCCCTCGACGTGGTTTGAAAGCGGGGGCGAGCCTGGCGATCACTCCTTCGGGCCCTTCTCGGGCCCGGATGGAGACTCTTCATGCTGCGACGACTCGCCTGCTGCTCGCTTCTCGGCCTGTTCCTGTTGCTCGGTTGCGATGACGTCAACCCCACGGTGGTCCTGCCCGAGGACCTCCCGGATGTCGACATCCTCACGGCCGAGCAGTGCCTCGGCCTGGGGGCCGAGATCGTCTCCGATCCCGGTGACGGCAGCGTGACCGACGCCGGCTGTCCGGCCGGTCGTCACCTGCACGGCTACGTGGCGTGGATCGAGCTGGCGCCGTGTTGCTCGCTGCCGCCCCAGCTCACCGTCGACGAGTGCGTGGGCACGGGTGGCGAGGTGCTGTTGGTCCCCGGTGCGGGCTCGTGTCCCGACCGTCGTCCGATCCTGGGCATCATCGACGGACCTGGCGACGCCGCTTGCTGCGGCACCTGACCAGCGAGCTGCCGACGGAGCGCTTCGGGGCTGGGAGGGCGG
>JBCCFW010000275.1:0-6038 GCA_039029535.1 Acidobacteriota bacterium | reverse complement strand
TGGGGTGGTGGTGGTGATTCTTTGTCCCCCGGGGGGGGTGGTGGTGGGTGGGTTTGTTTGTGGCCCTGGGCCCGACCCAAAAAAAACAAACGCCCGGGAGCGGTAGCTCCCGGGCGCTTTCATCTCAGTCCGGAGGCGAGCTCCGGTCCGAGAAGAGACTCACATGCCGAGGGCGCGGCGAGTCTCGGAGGTGAGGCCGCCAACGGACAGGTTGTTGGCTTCCTGGAAGGAGCGGAGGGCGCCGCGGGTCTGGACGCCGAAGATGCCGTCGATCGGGCCCGGGTCATGGCCGTTGGCCTTGAGGGCGCGCTGGAGGGCCATGCAGGTGTCGCGGTCCATGATGGGAGCGCGGGTGTTGCAGTCGATCTCGACCCACTTCATGGAAGCATCGGAAACCATCACCTGGCGAGTGACCGTCTGGTACTCGGCGGGGATCGGGGTGCGCTGCTCCTGGGCGGGGTTGACCATGACGGTCTTCGTAATCGTCTTGTACTGCGCAGGGCTCGTCACGCGCTTGGTGGTCGGCGGAGCGACCATGACGCGCTGGTTGACGGTCTTGTAACGCGGCGGGATCTCGACGAGGCAGAGGCACTCACCGGTCGCGTTGGCAACCTCACGCTTCGGATCACAGGGGCCCTTCTGCCACTCGGTGCGCGCCGGGGCGACCTGGATGGTCTCGGTGCGGTTCTCGTAGCGGGCGGGGACCTCGACGAGCTGCTCGGTCGGCGGCTTGACCATCACCTGCTCGGTGACGGTGTCGTAGGTCGCGGGGATGATCGAAAGACGCTCGGAGGCCTCGGCCTTGAGGATCTGCTCGGTCTGGGTCTGGTACTGCGGCGGAACGTAGACGCGCGCGTAGCACTCGCCCGGACGGGCGTTCGGCGGGAGGTCGGCCGCGTTGTGAACGGCGCTGGAGCCGCCGTACTCACGGGTCTGGTACTGCGCGACTGCGGACGTGGAGACGAGGAGGACGGCTGCCGAACTCACGGCCGCCAGGATTCGCTTGGACATTCAGTGAACTCCTTGGGTCGGATGGAGCCGAGGCTGGCCGACGGTGCTAGCGGGGAGCCCCCACCGGAAGCGCGGACGCAGTACTCGGAAGTGCGGTCAGAGGCATTGCAGGAGCGATGCCAAGTTGGAGATGACTCGGAAGCCCTCGCCCGCGACCGTCTAGGACGCTTGGGACGTGAAGAAGTGCGGGTGGGCTGGCTGAGAATGTAACGAGACCAGATGATTCTATGACGGCTCGGTGTAACAGCTCAATGCCCTGCTGCCTCGTTTAGCTGTAGCCAAAAGCACGCCCCGCGGTCCAGATTATTCTGATGTCCGAACCGTCCGCCCCACCGTTCCAGGGTGGCGCGGCAGTAGTGGAGTCCGAGCCCGGCGCGACCGGCGTTTTCCCGCCCCTGAACGCCACGCTCGGAGATGCGCGCGCTCAATTCTGCGGGGATCCCAGGTCCCTGATCCTCCACGCGGAGGCGTAACGACCCAGGTACGGGACGGTCCAATCGCAACCAGACCGTGCTGCCGGCTGGCGAGTGACGAAGGGCATTTTCCAGGAGGTTCGCGACGACCCGACGCAGACGAGATCCCTCGCCGGCGCAATCCCACGAGCCGCGGTCCGCAGTCTCGAGGTCGAGATGCACGCCCTTGCCGGCGAAGGCCGGCAGCAGCTCTTCCCGCACGTCTTCGGCGCAGCGGAGGAGATCGGCGGGCTCGCCTTGGCCCTGGCCATCGAGGCTCTCGAGACCGGCCCCGAACGAGGCGAGGGTGTCCCGGACGAGCTGCTGGAGACGAGTCATCGCCCGCTCGCCGGCATCGAGGAGGACCGCCTGATCGCCCTCATCCGGAGCCTCGCGCAGGAGCTTGAGCGCTCCCGAGAGAGCGGTGAGGGGGCCACCCATGTCGTGAACGATGCAATGAAGAAGGAGGTCGCGGACCTGCATCTCCCTCACGAGCTCTTCGTGTTCGAGCTGCGCTTCCCGGAAGAAGCTCACGGCCTGACGGGCGCGGAGGAAGGGCGAGGCTCCACTGGTCAAGATCACGTAGGGACGACCCGACGCCTGAATGGCCATGGCCTCGAGGTGACGGGGCAGGCCCTCGGGATCGCGCTCCTCCCAGGGTCCGGAAGAAAGTGGCTCGGTCGCATGAATGGACCAGTGCCGCTGGGCGTCCTCGAGAAACAGACCGAGGAACGACAGCCGTGCTTCGGCGGTCGTCGACGGACCGAGATGACCAGAGAGCAGGCCCTCGAGCCACCCCGGGAGCGGGGTCAAGGGCTCGAGAGCATCGCCTCGGGGTCGGAGCACGTGGACGCCGAGGACCTCCGCGAGCTCGAGTGGGAGAGATTCGTCCCGCCTCATCCCCGGAGACGGTTCGGCCGGTGAGCGGGTCGTTTCTGGACGCGGGATGGGACAGCTCCGCGGTGAGGAAACGACCGCATCCGTGACGAAACGTGTCGCTTCCGATCTCTGAGAGGGACCGCTGGGTGATCGTGCAAGCCGTGGACCATCGTCCCGTGGCCGTCAGCCCAGGGCATCGAGCACGTCGTCGGTCAGGTCGCCGAACGCCTCTTCCACGCCCTCACCGGTCTTGGCGCTCGTCACGTGGAGCGGCGCGATGGCCGAGGCCTTCTTCTCCAGCTCTTCCCACGGGGTCGCCCAGCGGTCCTTGAGGTCGAGCTTGTTCACCAGCAGGCGACGGGGTCGGCCGGGCAAGGCTTCCTGGGCTCGCCGGTCCAGCTCCTCGGCGACCTCGAGCGTGTTGGGACGGGTGCCGTCGGCGACCAGCAGGTAGCCAGCGGCGCCGCGGAGGTAGGAGGTCTCGAGTCGGTGGAAGCGGTCCTCTCCGGCCAGGTCCCAGAGGACGAGCGTGATCTTCCGCTCCCCGTGCTCCATCACCTTGCGGTCGACCTTCACGCCGATGGTCGACTGGTACTTCTCGTCGAAGATGCCCTCGACGTGCCGACGGACCAGGCTCGTCTTGCCCACGGCGAAGCTCCCGACCATCGCGATCTTGAAGGCGTAGTCGGTCTCGCTCATGGCAGCGGCCCTCGTAGCTCGAGACGCAGGCCCAGCTCGTCGGCAGCGGCCGTGCCGGCCGTGCCGGGATCGAGCGCACCGCCGGGGGGCAGCTCGAGCCAGCGCGACGGGAGGCCGCGGGCCTGCAGGGCTTCGCTCACGCGCGTCGCCCGGGCCCGACGCAGGTCCTGTCCGGCCAGCCCACGGCCTGGGGCGAAGCCGAGGAGAGCGACGCTGGGTCGGCCTCCGAGCTTGTTGCCGAGCTCGAGGAGCTCGCGCGCGAGCGCGGCGATGCGGTCGAGCTCGCCCTCGGAGGAAGGGCTGAGACGCGAGCTGCCCTTGCCGAAGCGAAGCTCGATGCTCTCGAGCTCCTCGCGGCTGCGGCGGAATCGGGCGAGGTCGGCATCGACCACCGTCATCCGGAGGTCCGTCACCCCGGCCAGCGAGGGAGCGACGACCTTCGCCCGTTCGACCCAGTCGTGCGACGCCTCACCGTTGAGCGTGAGCAGCCCGGTGTGATCGACCCCGAGGGTGACGGTGGCGGGAGGATCGAGCAGCCGGCGGGCGCGCCGGGTGACCAGGACGGGATCCGGCGAGGGGGCCGGCGTGAGCGCGAGCTCCAGGCGGTCGTCGGCGACCCGCGCCAGCACGTCCTCGGTCGGCTCCGCGAGGGGATCCCGGTGGCCGTGGAGGGTGACTTGCCCGCCTTCGATTGAATGACGATGCACTTCGTAGCCCGGCTCGCGATCGATCCGCGCCGCGAGATCGGCGGCCCGAAGCTCGAGCGCGTTGGGCTGCACGAGATGCCAGATTCCCCAGCCGAGGAGCCCCAACAGCACCAGGGGCACCAGGAACAACAGGGCGCGGGCCAGGATCGACACCAGCGGCGACGGTGGCTTGAGCTCGGTGATGAGGCAGGGCCGCAGCAGCTCGTCGGCGTGGGCGAAGGGGGCGAGCCGACCGTCGAAGCCTTCGAGCTCTTCACCCATTTCCAGGTGCACGGTCTCGACGGTCTCGACCAGTCGCTCGCTGAGCCGTGGCTCCGGGTTGCCCCGGGTGACGGCGGCGAGGAAGGCGTGGGGGCCAGCCGCCAGGCGGACACCGAGCTCGCCGACGCGGAAGGCTTCGAGGTTGGCGTCCTTCTCGGCACCGAAGGCGTCGCGTGCGAAGTCGTTGATGGCGGTGAGGAGGCCGGCGACCTGGTCCTGTGACTCGTTCGCGAGGCCGTCGGCGCCCGCGTCGAGGTGGGTCAGGAGCGTCCCGGTCTCGCGGTGGATCAAGTAAAGGTGCTCGACCCGGTACCGGAGGAGGTGCGAGAGGGCGACCTGTGCGAACGGTCGCCGGGTCATCAGCGCCTCGATGCGCCAGGCGAACGCGGCCGGTGAGAGACCGTGCTCGAGCAGGCGCTCGAGGGTGGTCGTCATGGCCTGGAGGCTCTCGCGGACGCTGCGACGGATCATCGGCCCGAGAAGGGGAAACAGGACCTCGACGAAGGCCTTCGGGTCCCGCCGCAGGGCCCGGAGCAGGCCTTCTTCGACGATGCCGCGCAGGGCCGTGGCCATCGCCGGGTCGCGCTCCGGTCGCAGGCGGATGGCCTGGGGAAGGCAGCGCGAGACGTCCTCGGCGAGGAGCTGGTCGACGTCGAGGCGCTCCTCGAGGTGCTCGATGCGGACGCGCTCGGGGCCAGCGATGAGCCGGCGGAGCTCCCGGAGGGAGTGGCGGGAGTCGCTGGTGGTGCTGCTCTCGCTCACTTGCGCGCGAGTCGGTCGGCGAGACGACGGAGCGAGTCGGCCAGCTCACCCCGGTCGGTGCTGGCCTCGGCGAGACGCTCGAGCTGTCCCTTGACCTGATCGATGAGGGCCGACTGGCTGGTCGTGAGCTCGCCGAAGCGGCTGTCGACATCGCTGCGCAGCTGCTGGATCGATGCCTCGACCCCGCTCACGTCGTCGTGCGTCCGCTGCGCCTTCGTGTCGACCTCGGCCTTCAGGGTGTCGACCTGGTGGTCCATCTTGGACCGCAGCTCGGTCGCGAGGGTGCCGACCGTCTCCTCGAGACGATCGAGACGGGTGCGCAGGTTCCTCAGCTCGTCACCGACGAGGATCGCGCGGATCGACTCGAGAGTGTGGCTGTCGCTGCTCGACTCATGCTCCGCCATGGCGGGAGCGGCCTCCGGGTTAGCGGGGCGGATCATGTCACGACGGTCTTCGTTCTTGGCTCGCTTACCGCGATTCACCGCCTGAACGCACGAAGGCCCCGGTCATCCTCGACGACCGGGGCCCGTCGTGTCGGCCGCTCAGCGACCGCTCGAGCTCACTCCACCCAGGCGTGGACCTGGTTCACGGTGTTGGAGACAAACTCGATGGAGCCGGTGGCCATGTCGGGATCGACGTCCATGTCGATGGTGACCGTCACCTGCCGCTTCGCGCCGCTCTCGGGCGTCACGGTGAGGACCACGTCGATCGGGTCGGCGAAGCCGCTGGCCTGGATGACGACGTCTTGCGTGGTGGCGGTGCCGAAGGGCAGGAAGATGGAGGTCGGCCCGGGACCGACCACCTCGCCGCCGGCCATGGTGATGCTCAGCGTCGGGGCGCCGGCGGGCTCGACGAGCATGAGCGAGCCGACGGCGTGGGCCGCGTTGGGCTGCACGTCGAGGGCGAGGTTCGAACGATCGAGAGCGTCGATGCGGATGCGGCCGTGGCCGGCTCGCCGCGGGCAGGGGTAGCAGGACACGTCACTGAGACCGCCATTGACGTCGACGAGACCGTCACCGGCGACGATGGGCGCGAGGAGGCGGATGGCGCCGCCGCTGCCGGAGTTGCAGGCCTCTCCACCCTTGCCACCCACGGACAGGATCTGACCGGGCGAGTTGATGTCGATGCGCGTGGTCGAGGCGATGAGGAGCGCGCCGCCGCCGCCACCACCGGGGCGATGACGTTCATACCGATGCTGTCAACGATTGCGCTGAAGACGCCGCAGGGCGGAGCGCCTGGCGATGATGCATTCTCCGGGCGCTGGTAT
>JBCCFW010000274.1:0-6162 GCA_039029535.1 Acidobacteriota bacterium | reverse complement strand
GGCACGCCGGCCTACATGGCCCCCGAGCAAGCCCGGGGCGAAGCCGCCTCGATGGGCGCTTGGAGCGACGTGTACGCCCTGGGCGGAATCCTCTTCGTGATCCTGCACGGCCGAACCCTCTTGCAGGGTTCCATGCAGAAGTTGCTTCGTGAGGCCGCCACGGGGCCAGAGCTTCCGAGCGACGATGGCGGCCTGCCGGCTTCGCTGCTGTCTGCCTGTCGGAGGGCGATGGCGGCGGAGGCGAGCGAGCGCTACCCCGATGCCGGGTCCTTCGGTGCGGTGCTGCGGGCCTGGCTGGACGGTGCCGAACGTCGGGCCCTGGCCGAGGCCGAGCTCGCCGAGGCGATGGCGTGCTACCCACGGATTGCGGAGCTGCGAGAGAAGGCGGCGACGCTGCGAGCTCAGGCCGAGACGGAGCTGGCCGAGCTTCCCCAATACGCACCGGCCGAGGACAAGCACGGGGCCTGGGCCTGCGAGGACGAGGCGGCGGCGCTCACCCGGGAGGCTGCCGTGGACGAGGCGCGCTGGCTTCAGCAGGTGGGGGCGGTGCTCAACCGTGACCCCGAGCTGGCGGCGGCGCACGAAGCGCTGGCCGACCATCACGCGGCGCGGCTGCTCGAGGCCGAGGCGGCACGGGATCCCGAGGACGTGGCGCGCTTCGAGGTCCACCTGCGGGAGCACGATCGTGGGAAGCACGCCGCGTTGCTCTCGGGCCAGGGGGCGGTGACCCTCGTGACCGATCCCCCCGGAGCCGAGGTCCGTGCCTTCCAGTACGTGGAGCAGGGGCGACGGCTCGTGCCAGTGTCCCGTGGCGTGCTCGGAACGACACCGCTGGTGGACGTGCCGCTCGCGCGGGGGAGCTGGCTGCTCGAGCTGCATCACCCCGAGCGCGAGGTCGTGCGTTACCCGGTGTTCCTGGGACGAGGCGAGTCGTGGGACGGCATCCGGCCCGGCGGCTCCGAGCCGTTCCCGATCGTGCTGCCCGATCCAGGCGTCCTCGAACCTGACGATTGCTATCTACCGGCAGGCTGGTTCTGGAGCGGTGGTGACCCGAAGGCGGCGGAGCCGCTGCCGAGACGACGGCTGTGGGGCGACGCTCTCGTGATGAAGCAGCACCCGGTCACCGTTCGGGAGTACACGGCCTTCCTGCAAGACCTAGTGGACCGTGGAGACACCGGTGCGGTGGCACGACATGCACCACGGGCTCGGAAGCAGGAGGGTGGTCATTCGCTAGCGGTGAACGACAGAGGCACTGTCCAGTTGGTGCGAGAGCAGGACGGGAGCGAGTGGGCACGGGACGAGCCGGTCACGCTCGTGTCGTGGTTCGGAGCGGTGGCCTACTGCGAGTGGTGGGCGGAGCAGTCGGGACGAGACTGGCGCTTGCCGAATGAGCTCGAGTGGGAGAAGGCCGCCCGCGGCGTCGACGGGAGGGACTTTGCCTGGGGCGACCATTTCGAGGCTGCTTGGGCCAACGTGTTGGGGATGAGCGACCAGGTGCCGAGGGCCCTTCCGGTCGGGACGATGGAGAGCGACACGAGCCCGCATGGCGTGGTGGACACCGTCGGCAACGCCCGAGACTGGTGCCTGAACCCCTGGACGCCCGAGGGTCCCGACACGCAGGAGGGCATCCTCACGGTGAGCGAAGCGGAGGCAGGAGAGTTGATGGCGAGCCGGGGGGGCAACTACCTCTCCGGACCCTTCCTCGATCGCGCCGCCTCGCGTTTCGCAGGTGAGCCCCACGAGACCTGGGAAGGCACCGGCTTTCGGATGGCCGGTCCCCTCCTGGTCGGTAGTCACGAGCCCGACGCCCAAGGCTAGGCGGTTCCGTACCACCACCCCGTGGCGCCGTTGGCGCCCTCGGTGTCCATGACGTCGGTGTCTCCCGCCTTGGTCTCGTCGTCGAACCAGGGTCCGGAGTTCGACGAGGTGCTGTACCAGTAGATTCCCTCCAGCGTCGTCGTCTGCGAACCGAGGGGCGTGCTCACCGGGCTGAAGGACGCCATCATCGCCGTCGGCAGTGCCGTGTCGCCGCTCGCCCCGTGGTACTGGTTCGAGTACTGGCCCTGACCGGGCGTGACGCCGGGCGGCTTGCCGGAGCTCCAGGAGCACGAGCCAGCGGTTCCAGGCGTGACGGGATCCTGTTGCTCGGATCCATCCCAGCCTGTCGGCGGATCGTTGGCGTCCCATTGAGTGTCGCCCTGAGACAACTCGACCTCGAAGCCGGTGATCCCGCAGTTTCCGTCGCTGTCGTAAATGTCGGTCGCTGCCAGGTTCGGCGTGGGCTGCCAGTACTCGGTCCCGTTCGTGAACTGCCATCCACCGGGGGAGTAGCCGGGCGAGGCATTGTTCGCAGCGAGAACCTGAGCAACGGTCACCTGCTTGCCTCGAGTGTTCGAGACCTTGATGTCGTAGATTCGATAGCCCGAGGTTCCTGGAGAAAGCTGCATTCCCGCGTGTCTCACGTCCGGCTCCGGGCTCGTACCGTTCGGCTCGATGGCGAGCCCTGGCCGAAGCACGGGCACCAGCGACACCTGCGAGGGACCCGACAAGGTCGGTGTCTGGTGCACGCCCAAGATGTCGACCAGCGAGTGGCTCCGGAACACGACGTCGCCGTAGCTGGCGTTCAGGTACGTCACGTCGTCGCCATCGACCGTCGTCCATTGCTCCAGCAGGGTGAGCAGGGAGTACGTGAACGCTCCGTGCCAGGCATCGCCAGCGTGGATCTCGTAGCACTCCTCCCACAGCGCGCAGCCCTGCATGAGCCGGCTCGTGATCGTGGTCGCGAGCTGCTCCACGGGTCCGAGCCCCGGCAGCGAGCGGGACTTGAGCGGGCTCGACGAGGTGTAGCAGGCGTCGATGGCGAGGGTGACGTCGCTGGCGACCTCGGCCAGCAGCGCCTCGATCGCGGCCAGGGTGATGACGCCCACGAGGTCACCGCTCTCGTCGCGATGGGTGTCGCTCGCACACAGCGCGGCGCTGAGCCCGAGCTCCGCGTTCTCCGGATGCTGAACAGTGGTGCCGTGACCCGAGAAGGTGATGAGCCCGCTGGCCTGACCTCCCTCGCGTCGGACCCGGGTCATCTCAGCGGTCAGCCAGCTCAGCCCCTCGGTGATGTTCGCCAGCGTCGCGGGTGTCGTGCTCTCGGGCAAGGGGGCTGGGTCGTCGCGACGGGGTGAAGCGAGGACCCGGACCTGAGCCTTGGGGACACGCAGGTGCTCGCGGCAGAGCGCGTGCCACCGACGGGCGTCGTTGACCGAGCCGGCCAGGTCGCTGCGTCCCGACGGATCGAATCGTGAGTAGTCGTTGACTCCGATGAGCAGGGCGAAGGTGTGGTTCGTCATGACGGCCTCCTTGGCGTGCGAGCTCGTTCTCGCCGTGACCAAAGGATGGGCCGTCGACCGCTTTCATGGGGTTACGCCGTCTTTCATGCGCTTTCGAGGCGAGCTGGCCGTGCTCTCCGACCAGCTCGCCTCGGTTGGGGGCTAACCCCCGTGCTGCACGGTCGTGTCGTAGCGCACGCCGGCGGGGACGGGCACCGGGACGTGGACCGTCGTGCCGTGGTCTCCCTCGGTTCGGCTGAGCGAGTCCACCGCGAGGAAGGCGGTGTCCTGCGACATGAGACCGTGATGCAGGGCCATCGACAACACCTCGTCGCGGAGCTCAGGTGACGCGTTCGGGGCAGTGAGTCGGCGCTCCAGGTCGGCGATCTTCGATCGAGCCCAGACCTTGACCAGCCCCGGTCGCTCGCTGCGCGTTCGGTCGATCTCCACGTCGATCTCGAGCGGCAGGCCGCCGGCGCGACCCCGCACGGTGATGGACTCGGCGAGCCGTCCGTGGACCCGACCCGTCAGGACCACCGGCCGACCGTGGAAGAGGTCGGGGAGACGCGTCGGCTGCACGTCGTGGACCTTCATTCCGCCCCAGTCGATCTCGAGGTCGGCCAGCGCCGGGTGCGAGATGCGACGGTAGAAGGCGTCGGCCTCCAGCTCGGCGTCCTTCTCGTTCAGGCCGATGTACGCCACGGCCCCGCGGCCGACCCGGGCCATCGAGTCGAGGAGGTGACGGTTCACCGAGGTCCCGACGCCGAAGCTGAAGATGCGAGCCGGTCCGAGACGCGGGTGGATCGCCGCGAGAATCTCGTGCTCGTTGCCGATGAAGCCGTCGGTCATGAAGGTGACCAGGCGGAGACGTTCCTCGTCATGCGGGAAGTCGAGCGCGGCCTTGATGCCTTCGATCATGTGGGTGCCGCCACCGCCGTTCAGCCTGTCGAGGTAGCGCAGGCCCTTGGCGACGTTCGCCCTGGTGGCGCGCACGGGCACCGGACCGAGCTGGCTGGCGTTCGACGAGAAGCGAATGATCTGGAAGCTGTCGCGCTCGTCGAGACGTTCCAGCACGCGACGGGCCGCACGCTTGGCGATGGCCATGGGCTGACCGCTCATGCTCCCCGAGCAGTCGAGGACGAAGACGTGCTCCATGGGGGCGCGCTTCAGGTCGAGGAGCTTCTCTGGCGGATGGAGCATGAGCGTGAAGGTGCTCCCGTCGGCCTCGTCGTGATGCAAGAAGGCGGTGCGGGTCTCGCGACCTGCCACCTGGTAGGTCAGGACGAAGTCGCGGTCCGGGTGCATCGTGGCGTCGCGGAGCGTGATGCGTCGTCGATGGGCGTCGACGTACTCGGTGTCGATGACGTGGGTCGGGCTGTCGACCGCCTCGACGTCGATGCCGGCGTCGAGCTCGACGGAGAGCGAGACCGAGTGCCCCGTGGACTGACCCGGCGCCAGGTACTGGATCTCGGTGGCCTGTCCGGTGGAGCCGTGCGCGCCGACGCTCGCCGCGCCGATGCCGTCCTTGGAGCCGGGCGGGTTGAAGCGGGGACCGACCACGGTGGGGAAGACGAACTCGTAGCGGCCATCGCGGTAGGGCAGGGTCGAGAAGTAGCGGAGGTCGATGTCGATGCGCTTGCCGGGCTCGATGTTGGCGACCGACTGCGTGAAGACGTTGGGACGCTCCTGCGTGAGCAGCGACGCGACGTGACCCTGTTGACGAGCCTGTCGATAGACCTGCTCGGCTTCCTCGCGCTCGCGGATGATGCCGCGGATGCGACGCTCACCCACGGTCATGATGAACTCCGACACCGCACTGTCGTGAGGGAGCGGAAAGACGTAGACCGCCTCGATCTTCTCGTTGTAGGGGTTGTGGTAACGCTGCTGCACCCACACCGAGGAGACGTGCCCGTCGATGCTGGCACGCACGTCGGTGTGCTCGAGCGGGAAGGGGAGATCCTCTTCGCTCTCCGGTGTCTGACCGAGCAGGCCCGTGGGCCCACAGGACTCGACCAGCGGCGCTCGCTCGGCGGCCGGTTCGTGGCGGGCGATGACCCAGACCTCGTCGAAGCTGGCGAGGTCGACGTCGAGCTCCGGCTCGAAGTCGAGCGCTCCGCTCGCTGTGCTCGCACTGAACGCCTGGGACCACCCGTCCTGCGGTTGCATCCGTCCGAGCTGCTCCGGCGTCACGAGGCTTCGCTTGTCGGCCTGCGGGCGCCTCCGCTCCCGGGAGGCTGTCTCCCGGTCGCCAGCCGTGTCCGCGGCGGGACGCTGCTTCGGAGCGGCCTGCCCGGCTCGCCCGGGTGAGTCAGCCACGGGACGGTGCGACGAGCTGCACGAGGCGAGAACGACGGCGGTCAGGACGAGCAGGACCATCAAGGCGAGTCGGGAAGCGTGAGAACGGAGAGTCATGGGGTGTCCCTCGGAAGAAGTCGGGCGGTGGGCTGAAGAGAGCGTCCGTCGGTGCTGGCGGCGGCCACGACACGGATGACGGGCGGGGAGGTCGTCGAGCCGCTTTCCTGCACGTGCAGCGTGGCCACGCGCTGGGAGCCGCTGCGGACGTCGTCGGAGGTGCTGAAGGCGGCGAGCACGATGCGTCCGCCTTGCAGCGCGGCCGGGTCGTGGGCGGCCGGGTCCCGGAAGGCACCAGCCTCGCCGCCCTCGACGCCGACGATGAGCGTGCTCGCGTCGAGCACGACCTCGACCTGCCAGGCCGCGAGGGTCTGGGAGCCGGAGGCGAGCACGACGTCGTGCGCGACGAAATGAACGGCGCCATCGGCTCGTCCCGGCGAGGCCAGGACGAGACCGAGAAACACGTGATTCGACTCTTCTCTCTCGTGCT
>JBCCFW010000273.1:0-6208 GCA_039029535.1 Acidobacteriota bacterium | reverse complement strand
TGTCCGTCGTCTACGTCGGCAGCACGCTCGACGGTGACCGAGACCTCTGGAAGGTCACGTGGGACGGCGACGAGGTCAAGCGCCTGACCAAGGGCAACCAACGACCGTCCCGCCTGCACTGGAACACCGACGGCAAGTCGATCAACTTCCTCGGTCGCGGTGGCTCCATCAAGCAAGCCAGCGCGGACAGCGGCAAGGTCTCGGGCCTCCCCTTCTCCACGCGCATCCGCATCGACCCGAAGGCACGTCAGCTCCAGGTCTTCGACGAGGCCTGGCGCACCATGGGTCAGCGCTTCTACGACCCGGCCATGCACGGCGTCGACTGGGAAGCCATGCGCGCGAAGTACCGCCCGCTGGCCGAGGTCGCGGTGACCTACTCCGAGTTCAGCAACATCGTGAACCGGATGCTCGGCGAGCTGAACTCGTCACACCTCGGCTTCCGCGGCGGCGGCCCCGACGGTGTCGACGAGAGCAGCGGTGAGCTCGGTCTCGTGCTGGCGCCGCCCGACGGTCAGCCCGGACGCACGGTGGTCGACGTCGTGCCGGACGGCCCGGCCGCGACCGCGGCGGCGTCCATCCAGGTCGGCGAGCGGCTCATGGCCATCGACGACGAGCCCCTCGACGACGACGCCCGGATCTACCAGCTCCTGCGCGATCGTGTCCGCGACCGCGTGCGGCTGAAGGTGCAGGCACAGCCGGAGCTGCGTCGCGTGCATCGCCGCGGCGATCACGGCCGCAACGTGCGGGTCGCCGGCGAGGAGCGCGAGGTCATCGTGCGCCCCATCAGCACCGGCGCCCTCGGCAACCTCCTCTATGAAGACTGGGTGCGCGCCAACCAGGAGAGGGTCGACGAGCTGTCGGGTGGTCGCCTGGGCTACCTCCACGTCCGCTCGATGAGCACGCCGCAGCTCGAGCGCTTCGAGCAGGAGCTCTACAGCGTGGCCCATGGTCGCGACGGCCTGCTCATCGACGTCCGCAACAACGGCGGCGGCTGGACCACCGACTACATGCTCGCGATGCTCATGGTGAAGTCGCACGCGACCACCGTCCCGCGCGGCGGCGGCCCCGGTTACCCGCAGGGGCGACGTCCGCTGTACGCCTGGAGCAAGCCGGTCGCCACGCTCTGCAACCAGTACTCGTTCTCCAACGCCGAGATCTTCTCCCACTCCATGCAGACCCTGGGGCGGGGTCAGGTCATCGGCATGGAGACGGCGGGCGGCGTCATCTCCACCGGCGGCACGCGGCTCATGGACGGCTCCTGGCTCCGTCTCCCCTTCCGCGGCTGGTGGAGCGACGGCACGGGCAAGAACATGGAGGGCAACGGCGCCGTCCCGGACCACGTCGTGCCCATGAACCCGGACGATGAGCGCAGCGGGAGTGACCCGCAGCTCGAGACGGCCGTCCGCGTGCTGCTCGACGAGCTCGGTGCAGCGGCCGGAGGGTCCACGCTCCGGTGAGCGGCAACGTCGACGGACAGCTCACCGGTCTCGGTCGTCATCAACGCAAGCGCGTCGAGGCGCTCACGCGACGTCGGCTCTCGCCCGACCGTCTGCTGAGCCAGGCCCTCGCCCGCGAGCTCACCGAGCTCTCGCGTGAGCTCGGCCGCGTGCTCGGCCTGGTCATCGACCGAGCCGGTCGGGTCGAGCTAGCGCTGGTCGGTGACGACACCGAGGTCGAGATCCCCGTCCTCGGTCGTGGTCGTGCCGGCCCAGGCCGCCTGCTCGGCCTGCGGCTCATCCGCACGAGCTTCCTCGACGTCGCGCTCTCTCGCGACGACCTCACCGACCTCGAGCTCCTGCGGCTCGACTACCTCGTCACGATCGCCGTCAAGGACGACGGCCTGCCGGGGAAGGTGCGAGCGGCGCATCTCCTTCCCCCCGGCCCGAGCGGGAAGCTCCACGAGCAGCTCGAGTACCGCGAACCGACTCAGGTTCACCTCGACGCGCTCGCCACCGTGCAGGCGCTCGAGGACGAGTGGGCCCGCGTCATCTCGGCACGTCACGAGGTCGCCGACGGCGAAGCCACCTTGCTGGTCATGCTGCGGCTCCCGAAGGACGCCGACTTCGAGGACCGCAAGCGCGAGCTGAAGGAGCTGGCGCGCACCGCCGACCTCAACGTGCTCGAGGTCGTGGCGCAGTCGCGCCCCCGCGCCGATCCTCGCACCCTGCTCGGCTCGGGCAAGCTGCGCGAGGTCATGCTCGCGAGCAAGCAGCTCGGCGTCGACCTCGTCGTCTTCGACCGCGAGCTTTCGGGGAGTCAGGTCCGCAACGTCGCCGAGCTGACCGACCAGCGAGTCATCGATCGCAGCCAGCTCATCCTCGACATCTTCGCGCGACACGCGAAGTCACGAGAGGGCAAGCTGCAGGTCGAGCTGGCGCAGCTCCGCTACCTGCTGCCCCGCCTGGCCGGCAAGGGCACGGCCCTCTCCCGCCTGGCCGGCGGCATCGGCGCCCGCGGCCCGGGTGAGAGCAAGCTCGAGATGGACCGACGTCGCATCCGCACGCGGATCCAGCGGGTCGAGAAGCAGCTCTCTCAAGCGGCGTCGAGCCTGCGTCAGCGGGGCGCCCTGCGTCGTCGTCGCGGCCTGCCGGTGGTCTCCATCGTCGGCTACACCAACGCCGGCAAGTCGACGCTGCTCAACCGCATGACGCGCTCGGACGAGATCGCCGAGGACAAGCTCTTCGCCACGCTCGACACGCGCTCGCGTCGACTGCGGCTCCCGAGGGAGCGCGAGGTGTTGGTCACCGACACGGTGGGCTTCATCCGCGATCTCCCCGAGCAGCTCCGTCGGGCCTTCCGCTCCACGCTCGAAGAGCTGCGGGACGCCGACCTGCTGCTACACGTGGTCGACGCGTCGTCGTCGCGGGCGCTTGAGCAGATGAAGACGGTCGAGTCGCTGCTGGACGAGCTCGAGCTGAGCTCGGTGCCCGTCGTCGTCGCCTGCAACAAGGCCGATCGCGAGCCCGAGCTCGTCGCCGACCTCGCCGCCGAGTGCGGCGGTCTTCCCATCTCGGCGGTGAGCGGCGAGGGTCTCGACGAGCTGGGCGAGCTGCTCTGCGAGCGGCTGGTGCAGGCCGGCGCCTGGCAGCCTGGTCAGGGACTCGATCCCGGCCTGGCGCCGTGGGAGCAGGCGGCGGCCGACGCCGAGGAGACCGACGAGGAAGCCTGAGCCCGCCGCGCTCGGGGCCGATGAGGCCAAGAGTTATCATCGGGCCCAAGCCGACCCGCTCACGGGTTGCCCGCTCGGAGTCACGCATGAGCCGGCCCTCTTCCTCCGCTCGCCAGGTCTTGCTCGAGCGGGAGCGTCTCCGCTCCGAAGGCCTGCGCGCCGCCGTGATGGCCGGCTTCCTCTGTCTCGTCTGCCTCGTCCAGGTCACGCTCTTCTTCACGGCCGGTGACCATCTCCACGAGCTCTTTGGCGGCTTCCGGATCGGCTGGATCCTCCTCGGAGTGCTGGTCCTCATCGGTCTCGAGCTCGCGACCTGGCGGCTCTGCTTCCGTCGGGCCAAGGAGTCTGGCTCCATCCCGGGCTGGCTGCGTTACCTGGTGTCCGGCCTCGAGGTCAGCCTCCCGACGGCCGTGCTCCTCGCCCTCGGCTGGGTCTTCGGACCCGTCACGGCCCTCACCTTGCCGCCCCTGCTCCTCTATCCGTTCTTCATCTTCCTCTCGGTGCTGCGGCTCGACCCGCGCCTCAGCCTCTTCACGGGCGCGCTGGCCGCCGCTCAGTACGCCCTGCTCGCATGCCTTCATGCCTTGCCGACGGCGGTTGCAGACGACCTGCCGCCGGTGCTGAGCTCCCCCATCCAACACCTCATCAAGGTCATCCTCCTGCTGGTCAGCGGCGCGCTCGCCGCCTTCATCGCGGCTCAGGTCCGTCGTCAGCTCACCCTCACCGCCGACTCGACCGATCGTCGAGAGGAGGCCCTCGAGACGCTCGGTCAGGCCGTGTCGTCCCCCGTCGCCGAGCACCTGCTCGCGGACTCGAACGACCTGGGAACCCAGTCGCGACCCGCCTGCGTGCTCTTCGTCGACGCTCCCGAGCTCCTGAGGCCTTCATCAGCCGGCTCCGAGGATCCGCTCGACAACCTCAACCGCCTCCTCGAAGCTCTCGTGACGGCCGTTCATGGCCATGGCGGCATCGTGAACAAGTTCGTCGGTCACGGGCTCATGGCGAGCTTCGGCCTGCCGAGCTCGGACGGCCGCGACGCGACCAACGCGGTCCGCGCCGCCCTCGAGATGGTCGCCGCCGTGGACGGCGCGGTCGAGACGGGCAGCTTGCCCTCAGCCCGCCTCGGCATCGGCATCCACATGGGCGAGGTCCTCGCCGGCACGGTGGGCTCGGTTCAGCGCAAGGAGTACGCGGTCCTCGGCGAGGTGGTCGAGCTGGCGGCACGGCTTCAACGCTTCAGCCACGAAGGCAGCGGCCGCATCCTGTTCACCCGCGCAGTGCGGGACGAGCTCTCCGGCGAGCTGCCCGGGCTGCGCTCACTCGGCGAGGTCGCGGTGACGGACGTGAAGCAACAGATGGAGCTCTACGAGCTGGCCTAGTGGGTCCGTCCCTCGACGAGGCCAGGGCAGAGCTGGAACCATGGAGCACGGCCGATCGCAGTCGGCCCCGAGCTCTCTTGGAACTGAAAGGACCTCGCCGGGCCCCGAGGAGCCCGGCGAGGCTCGAACGGTCAAGGGCAAGTGAACAGGTAAGCGGAGCCTTCTTGGCCGTCCGTGAACGGGGCCCCGGCGATGATCCGGGTGTCGGAGAGCGCCACGTCCCAGCCCAGGGCGTCCCCGTCGACACCGTTCGTTGCCGTCAGGGATGCCACCTCCGCGCAGGTCGGTGGATCGTCCGAATCCGACGGCTCGAGGCATTCGTGCACGAAGACCGCACCCTGGATGTCCTGCTGGTAGTGCGAACCGACGACGGCCCGGCCGTCCCTGATGTCGACGGAGAAGCCAAAGCGGTCGTCGCCATCGGGGTCGCTCGAGGTCAAGACAGCCACCTCTTCATCGTCGATGATGACCGTCTGGGCGTGGTAGACGTAGGCCTCTCCCGCATTGCCCGTTCCGATGGCGATCCAGGGGACGGCGATGGCCACGTCACGCCCGAAGCCTTCACCCACCGCAGGTGACGGAGCGCGGAGGATGGGCAGGGAGTTCTTGACTCCGAACCAGCCCTGGCCTCTCACGAACATGCAGGCCGAGCCCACCGTGGAGTCGCTGCCCAGCCAGTGGCCGGGAGCACCCACCAAGGCGCGATCGTCGCTGGCGATGGACACCGAGAAGCCGAGGTAAGCCCGGGCGCTGGCTTCCGTGGGCGTCATGACGAGCTGACCCGAGTTCGTGGCGCTGCGCCATGCGAGCGGCTTGATGTACGTGTAGGCGCATCCGACCTGCGCGTTGGCGGGATCACTCCAGCCAGGTGCACCTCCGATGATGGTCTGGCCGTTGTCGGAGATGTCCACGGAGAACCCGAGACGCGCGTATGCGGCGTTGGCCGTGAGCGTCGCCCTGAACTCGGAGGTGTCCCAGGAGGAACCGGTTCTCACGAAGACGAAGAGAGCTCCGGACTGGTTGCTGACGCCATAGGCGCCCACCACGATGGTGTCCCCCTCGATCGCCACGGCCGACCCGAACATGTCACCGGCCTGAGGAGAGGGTTGGGTGAAACGTGCCACCTGGTTCCAGTTACCGGACATGTCTCTCTCGTAGACGTACGCGGCCCCTCGGCCGCCGTTCTCCATCCGTGCTCCGACGACAGCCGTGGCGTCCTGGATCGCCACCTTCTCACCGAAGAGCTCGTCGTTCATCAGCGTCTGGTCCGACTGGACCTCCTCGTCCTGCACGCACTGCGCCCTGGCCACGTGGGTCGCGACCGACGCCGAGAGCAGCGCGGCAGCGGCGAGTCGCGCGAGCCATCGTTCCAGTGAATGTCGTTGCTTCGTGCCTTTCGTCATCGATGTCCTCCTGGATGTTTCGACGTGACGGTCCCCCTCACGGGGAGCGTCGTGGCGGACGCGGGAGCCGTTCTGCCCCCGCTGCTGAGGAGCCAATGGTCGGCAGGGCCGGGTCGTTACACGGAAAGTGCTCCGTGCTCGAAAACTTGCAGCCCGACTAGTGGGTTGTCCCGCAAGTTCGTTGCATTGATCGGTGGAAGATCGGCGTTCCTGGCGCGACGCGAATCGCGCGGATAGTGGGCCTATCCAAGTGATGA
>JBCCFW010000272.1:0-6208 GCA_039029535.1 Acidobacteriota bacterium | reverse complement strand
GTGAGTCTGAGGAACACAAATGAACATAAACCAGCATCGCAACGATCTAAAAGCACACTAAACATTTGGTCTCTACTGATTGGTGCCTTATGATACTTGAACAACCCTGGCAACAACCCGTATTCGCTAGCTTAAAGAGGGAGGAGGGGTCTGCTGAAGACCAAGCAGGACCTTGTCACTTGTCGGGAAGTTGCAGCGGACAAATCCACATGGTGAGTAGGTCGCGCCGTCCTTCGCCTGGGGGGTCTGGGTGCGTCCACCGAAGGAGCCGGAGCCGACCTCGAAGGTCGCGTTGTCACATTGGTTGCAGCAGGGGCCGTCGATCTGGATGAAGCCGCCGTCACCACCGCCTGGGCCATGGCCGTCGCCGGCTTCGCTGTCGGCGGCCGTTTGATGCCAGCCTCCGGCGAAGCCGCCGGGACCACCGTCGCCGGGCACGCGCGGCGTGATCGAGGCGTTCTTGCCGCCCAGGTCGATGGTGCCCTCGATGAGCACGTCGCCGGTGGCGAGCATGTGGATCGGCGTGTTGAGGTCGTTGGGCACGAAGGTCAGGGTGGCGCCGGACGCCACCGTGATCGTCGTGTAGTGCAGCACGCCGTCGGCGTCGACGTCCGGGCTCCCCGAGCTGAGGTCGAGCGTGGTGTTCGCCGTGATGTTCAGCGCGCCGTCGGAGCCATCGCTTCCCGAGGAGAACTGAGCGCTCGCCGCGGTGGCGACGAGCAGCGTGAGGCCGAGTGAGAGGGTGAGCTTGGCGGTGTTCATGGAGAGCTCCACGAAAGGATGTTCATTCATCGGGTTCGTACGTGACGCTGGTCGGCGGGCTGGCCACGACCGTCGAGAGGCCCTCTTGCGTCGGCACGGCGAGGTCGAGGGACGGGGTCGCCAGGACGGTCGAGAGACCGGCCTGGTTGGGGACCACCACGTCGAGCGGCGGCCGGGAGAGAACGGTCGAGAGACCGTCCTGCGTCGGGACCACCACGTCGAGCGGCGGTCGTGAGAAGACGGTCGAGAGACCGTCTTGCGTCGGGACCACCAGGTTGAGCGGTGGACTGGAGGCGACGGTCGAGAGACCGTCTTGAGCGGGGACGACGAGGCTCACCGGCGGCCGCGCGGTCGCGGTGAAGACCGGACGCGAGCCGGGATCGAGTGGGTTGCTGCCGAGAGCGACCTCGATCCCGTCGAGCCAGGTGTCGTCATCGGTGTCGTCGTCGATGAGGAGGGTGTCGAGCTCGTCCTCTTCCGCGTTGGAGAGACCGTCGGTGTCGAAGTCCTCGTCACCGTCGTTGACGCCGTTCTCATCGGTGTCGGGCCGACCGGGGTCGGTCTCGACGGCGACCTCGGTCGAGTTGTTCAGGCCGTCGCCGTCGTTGTCTTCCTCACCGTCAGGGACGGTGTCGCCATCGGTGTCGGCCAGGGTCGGGTCGAGACCGAGAGCGTCCTCCGCCTCGTCGGGCACGCCGTCACCGTCGCCGTCGACGTCGGAGAAGATGATGAAGTTCCAGGCCGTGCCGTTCGCTGCCATGTTGCCGGCGAGGTCCTGCACGGCCACCAGCTCGGCGCGATGCGCCCCCGGTCCGACCGGGGCGTCGAGGGCCAACAGCAAGGTGGCCCCGTCGGCGACCGGCAGCAGCGGGCCGGAGGACACGACGTCGTCGAGGGTACCCAGCACGCCATCGAGACCGGGGCTCGTGAGCGTGAGTGGGTTCTCGGGCAGGGCGTCGAGGTCGATGGGCTCGTTGAAGCTCGCGCTGATCGAGTTGACGGCACCCCCGATCGAGCCGGCACGGGGTGACACCACCAGCAGGCGGGGCGGCGTGGCGTCTTCCACGATGTCGAAGACGAGCTCGTCGGTCCAGGTGGCGTTGCCGCCCGTGTCCGAGGCGCGGGCTCGCACCTTCACGACCTCTTGCACCGACGCCAGGGGCACGGTGAAGCGGTGTTCGAAGGGGAAGCTGCCATCGGTGGCCGCTCGCTCGCCGTCGATCCAGAACTCGACGTTGCGGACCTGGACGTCGTCGCTGGCCAGGCCGGTCAGGCGGAAGACCTGGCCCTCTTCGGCGGCGTCGTCCACCGCGGTGGTGGCCAGCTCGATGGTCGGCGGCACGCCGAGCAGGTCGGTGGCCAGGTAGGACATCGCGTGGAGGCTGGCGCCTTGGTCGGCGACGTAGCCCAGGCCGTTGTAGATGGTCACCGAGCGCGCGATGCCCGGAGTGAGGAAGGTGGTGAGGAAGTCGTCGGTGTTGGTCAGGTCGGAGGTGCGGTAGAGCGAGACGTGACCATCGCTCACGCCGGCGTTGAGCCCGACGGCCGCGAGACCGATGCCCGAGCCGTTGTCGACGATCTGCTTCCAGCCGAGCTGGGCCGTGTTGCCCGCCGAACGCAGGGTCGGCAGGCCGGCCTCGTCGATCTCGAAGGAGTTGTAGCCGCGGCCGTGAGTGGTGAAGGCCGTGCCGTCGCCGACGAAGAGCCGAGCGTTGGCCGAGATGCTGAACGGCGAGGCCACCGAGTGGAGCACGACGAGCTCACCCTCGAAGAGCTCGAGCACGTGGAGCATGTCGTCGGTGACGGCGAAGATGCGGTCACCGGCCGCGCGGATGTCGCGCACGGGACCACCGAGGAGGGCACGCGCCAGTCGGGTGCGAGTGGGGGCCTCCATGAGCTCGAGCCGTCCGTCGGCGAGCCCGACGAGGACCAGGTCGCCGAGCCAGGCTGCCGAGAGCACGCTGGTGCCGAAGGCGAGCTGGTGGTTGACGGTGGCCTGGGACGGATCGCTCACGTCGATGACGGCGAGCCCGGCGCTGCCATCGGCCACGGCGACGTAGCCGTCACCGACCACGGCTCGGAGAGCCTCGCCGAGCGTGTCGACCTGGGCGATGAGCATGGGATCCATGCCGTTGAACACGTTGAACAGCGACACGCCCTCGGGGCCGACCGCTACGGCGAGAAGATCGTCGAAGGCATGGACGTCGGAGGCGATGCCGCCGGGCGTGGGCGAGGTCGCGACGATGCCGGTGCGCGCCGGCACGTTGTCGAGAGGATCGAGGCCGGCGAGGATCTCGGCCCCGTCGAGCACGCCGTCCATGTCGGTGTCGGGATCGTCGACGAGGGTCCCGACCACCGGCTCGCCCACGTCGGGCAGCAGGTCCTCGTCGGTGTCGACCGCGTCCTCGAGCAAGGTGAGCACGAAGGGCGCCAGGCCGGCGGCCACGCCGGGTCGCGGGGTCGTGCCCTTGCTCACCGCGAGCATGTCCTCGCCGAGGACGAGCACCTCGAGCACGTACTCGGCGTTGGGCGGCACGATGAGCTCGATGGAGCCCTGAGGGCTGGCCTTGCCACGCTGCACGAAGCCGTTGGCCTCGAAGCGGTAGTAACCGTTGCCGAGCCCACCGGTCTCGATGAGGGCGCGGGCGACGCCTGGCAGGAGTGCATCGAAGCTCTCCTGGATGTCTTCGACAGGCTCGAGCTCTTGCTGCATCTCTTCGAAGATGCCGAGGACCTCGCCAGCGTCCTCGATGACCTGGCCGAGCATGTCCGAGATCTCCGGGTCGACGCCGAGCGTGTCGCGGTCGAGCGAGCGCGGATCGGCCTCGGAGTCGGCGGAGCTGGTCGAGATGACGATCGCGTCGATGCTGGCGCAGAGCGCCGTGAGCGGCGCGCTGGTGATCTTGTCTTCGAGAGCGGCGATGTTGCGGGCGAGCAGGTCGACGAAGCGGATGAAGGGATCGACGACGGCGCAGATGGCTTCCGCAACCCAGCCGGCGCACTGGGCCCGTCGACAGAGCAGCCCGCTGATCGTCGCGAGCATTCCGGTCGCGCACTCGATGAGCGACAGGAGCTTGTCGATGAGGTTGGCGTCCTTGACCGCCTCGAAGGCAGCCACGGCAGCGGTCTTGCTCTGGGAGATGGCGGCGAGAGCGTCCCGGAGCGCGGCGCCGGTGATCTCTCCCCGGTCGTACTGCTCCTTGAGCTGCATGCCGGCCTTGTAGACGTCGCGGACGGCGGTGATGACCTGCGTGATCGCGTCGGCGATGGCCCCGAAGCCACTGAGCTTGCGGAGGCAACGCAGGACCTGCTTGGAGATGTCGTAGACGTCGCTCCAGCCGAAGTCGGGGCAGGGTGCGTTGGGGGGCGGTGTCCGGATGATGCTGCTGCGGCTCGTGCCGTGCCAGCCGGGCGCGAGGATGCCGTAGCCCTCGTCGGTGCACGCGAAGAGGCCGTCGGGGGTGATCGTCATCGGTGCGACGATCTCCCAGACGCCGCTGGCGTGGTTGAAGCTGGCGAGCCCGGCCTGTGCACCCGGAGGAAGGACCTCGCCCGTCGTCGGGTTGGGCAGGTTGGGGAAGCACGCTTCCAGCGGCGAGTCGAAGGCGACGGCGTCCTGGGCCTGAACGGTGATGACCACCGCCGGGTCGAGCGTCGGCGGCAGCTTGCCGGGCAGACGATCCGGGGCGACCGGCGCGATGCCGATCATCCCGCCGGGGAGACCACTGGCGTCGACCACGGAGCCGGCGGCCGCGGTCACCGAAGTGCCGGCGAGGTTGGGGAACTTGCCCGTCACGCCGGGAGCGAAGGTGATCTCCGTGTCTTCGGTGGCGGAGGCTTCTTGCAAGGTGCCGTTGGGGACTTCCGGCAAGAAGATCTCGCCGACGTTCACCTCTTCACCGGGCGTGGACTCGAAGGGCTTGCCGAGCGTCGGGTAGTAGGCGCCCTCTTCCATGCCCTGGAGCTCGGCCATGGCACCGTCGATGGTCACGAAGAACTTGCCGGCCGGCGCGGGATCGAGTCGGAAGTTGCCGTCCTCGTCGGTCGTGGTCGTGAGGCTGTCGTCGCCTTCGACGGTGAGCACGACGCCGGCGAGCGGCACGTTCACCGTCTCGCCACCGGGCTCGGTGGCCATCTCGGAGGCGAAGACACGACCGCAGATCGCGGTGCCGGCGAGCGTCGAGAGATCGAGCGTGTCGAACTCGACCTCGCCCTCACCGCCGGCCTCGCCGTCGTCGTCGGCGTCGATCGCGTCGCCGAAGACGTCGTTCACCCCGTCGCCTTGAATGACCACGCGGATGCGCGAGCTGGCGGGGAGGTCTTCGTCGAAGGTCACGCTCAGGTGATCGCGAGCGCTGTTGAGACGGTAGCTGCCGCCGAGCGTCTCGCCGCCGAAGGTCGCCGTGACGTTCGAGGCGTCGAGGACCGTGCCGTCCGCCAGGGGGCGGTGGAAGTCGATGTCGAAGTGGCGGATGACCGAGACACCGTCCTCGCCGGGAGTCGGAGAGGTGCGGAAGCGCGTGGGAGCGACGCTGCCTCGACCGAGGATGAGGTCGGCTCCGCGGTCGGCGTCCGGGGTCGCCGGGTAGCCGTCCTGGTCGTAGTCGGCGTAGGGGAGGAGCTCGGCCGGAAGAAGAGCGTTGCCGTTGGCGTGATCGAGAAGGAGGACGAGATCACGCACCGAGACGGTGTCGTCCTCGTCGAGGTCACCGGGAACCGTCGGCAGGGCGGCCGTGTTGGTGGCCAGGGTGACGGCGAGGAGCGAGGCGACGAGCCGTTGCGTGCGGCGTCGGAGCTTCATCGGGCCTCCACGTGCAGGCGAGTGGTCACGCCGGGCGTCAGGGGAACGCGGAGCAGGGCGGTGCCGTCGGCCCCGGTGCGAGCGTCGATCCAGCCGCTGAGCTCTCGGGGGATCGGGCGACCGAGGGGGACCTGCGGTGCGTCGCTGCCGGGCCGAGCCGACTCGATGTCCGGGGCGACGAGGGTCGTCGGCACGACGGACACGCGGTAGGCGACGAGCTCGGACGTGTTGCGTGCGGCCAGGGTCAGCAGGCGATGGCCGGACTCGTCACCGACGAGCTCGAGCGAGTCGGTCGGGACGACGGAGTGGCCGTCCAGGGCGACGATCGCGATGGAGAACCGACGGCTCGCACCCAGCTCGAGCCGCTGGCCGGTCGAGACCACGCGAGAGGGTCGGGTCAGGAGCTGTCCTTCGAGCGCTCCGTCGAGACGGATGCGACCGGCGCCGCCACGGCGACAGCCGTCTTCGCCGAGACCACCCTGCACGTCGAGCGTTCCGCCGCCCTGAATCACGGGGGCGGCGAGTCGAATGGCGCCACCGGCGCCGGGGTTGCTCACGCAGCCGGGGGCGCTCCCGCCGCGGGCGCGCAGCTCGCCGTCGATGGTGATGGAGACCTCCGAGGCGATGAGGAGGGCACCTCCGCCG
>JBCCFW010000271.1:0-6306 GCA_039029535.1 Acidobacteriota bacterium | reverse complement strand
GTCCCAGCGTCGGCTACCACGTGCCCCAGGCCGGACGGACCAACTACCCGGTGGGCGCCCCGATCTCCCTGCTGATCCACGAGACCATCGAGACCTTCACCCTCGTCAACGGCGAGAGCTTCCTGGTTCGACCGCTCGGCGGCGAGCCGGTTCCGGGGAGCTTGATCTTCGCGTTCGACGACATCTTGACCTTCCAACCCGACGAGCCGCTGCTGGCCGACACGACCTACGAGGTCCTGCTTCCGGAGGGTGGCGTGAAGGATGCCGCGGGCAACGGGATGGTCGGCTACGGCTTCACGTTCTCGACGGGGTCGTCGGTGAGCGGCAACGCGCCTCCCGAGGTGATCAGCTTGCGGACCTCGATGCATCCCGCCCGACCGGCCGAGCCCTTCGACCTGATCGCGGTGGCGACGGATCCAGAAGGAGACGACCTCGAGTACCGCTTCGAGCCCGGTGACGGCTCTCCCCGCAGCGCCTGGTCGAGCGCGAGCCGCTTCGCGCACGTCCACGACGAGCCCGGTCACTATCTGGCGACCGTGCAGGTCCGCGACCCCCAGGGCCTGCTGGCGACCGGGAGCGTGACCGTGACGGTGGTCGAGGCGGTGACGGAGCCTCTTCCGACAAGGAGCACTCCGATCCTGTGTGAGACGACGACGCGGCGGGTGTGGGCCGTCAACCCGGACAACGACAGCCTGTCCGCCCTCGATGCCGACACGCTCACGCTGCTGATCGAGGAGCCGACCTGTGACGATCCCCGGAGCCTGGCGTTGGCTGGCGGTGAAGTCTGGGTGGCGTGCCACGACTCGGACGAGATCGCGGTGCACGGTGGAGACGGTCGGCTGCTGACCCGTCTCGCGCTCGCCTACGGCGATGCGCCGGTCGGTCTCGCGGCCAGCCCCGACGGCACCACGGTTCACGTCACCCTTCAGGGGGCGGGCGAGCTGGTCTCCTTCGCGGTCGCGACTCGGAGTGAGACCGGCCGGGTGGCGATCGGCCCCCGGCCCCGGGCGCTCGCCGTCACCGGTGACGGGGCGCGGAGCCTGGTGACGCGCTTCCTCTCGGCCGAGCACCACGCGGAGCTGTTCGAGGTCGACGTCACGGCGGGAGCGGTGACCCGAGCTCTTCGAGTGAGAAAGTTCGGAGATGACGAGAACCGTGACACCACGGCCTCGGGCAAGGGCGTCGCGAACCTGCTCGCGGGGGTCGCGATCGCTCCCGACGGTCGTCATGCCTGGGTGGCGGGCAACAAGCCGAACAGCGAGCGAGGCCTGCTGTTCGGTGACGAGCTCGATGACGACAACACGGTCCGCAACGTCGTCGTGCAGGTCGACCTGGAGACGGGCGACGTCCGCTCGGTCATCGACCTCGACAACAGCGACTCGGCGAGCGCGGTGGGTTACTCGCCCCTGGGCGACTACCTCTTCGTCACGCTCCAGGGCAACGACGAGGTCCTGGTCCTCGATGCCCTGCGGATCGACGGCAGCTCAGGGCTCGGGAGCCTGGTGACCCGGCTGCAGGCGGGGGCGGCACCGCAGGGGGTCTGCTTCGATCCGGTGACCAACCGCACCTTCGTCAAGAACCTGCTGGGACGCAGCCTGACCGTCTTCGAGACCGACCCGCTGTTCCGTCTCGGGGACAAGACCATCGACTCGGTCGAGGTGCCGACGGTCACGGTCGAGGCCATGGACCCCTGGGTGCTGCTGGGAAAGACCGTGTTCTACGGTGCTTCGGACCCCCGCATGAGCGCGGAGGGCTACGTGAGCTGTGCGAGCTGTCACCTCGATGGTGGCCATGACGGACGGACCTGGGACTTCACCGGCCGGGGAGAGGGCCTGCGCAACACCACCAGCCTGCGTGGTCGATCGGGGACCGGTCATGGCAACGTCCACTGGAGCGCGAACTTCGACGAGATCCAGGACTTCGAGAACGACATCCGGACCGCCTTCGGTGGCAGCGGCTTCCTCAGCGAGGAGGACTGGGTGCTCACCTCCGACCCCCTCGGAGCGCCCAAGGCCGGGCTCTCGAACGAGCTCGACGCCTTGGCGATCTACCTCGAGTCACTCACCGTGGAGAGCGTGCCGAGGAGCCCGCATCGGGAGACCGACGGGAGCATGACGACTGCGGCTCGCGCGGGAGCGGAGCACTTCGAGTCCCTCGGATGCAGCTCGTGTCACGTCGGACCCAGGCTGACCGACAGCACTCTCGGGGCGCCGACGCTCCACGACGTCGGGACGATCCGCACGACCTCCGGCGCGCGGATCGGTGAGCCCCTGTCGGGGATCGACACGCCGACGCTCGACGGGGTCTGGAACACCGCTCCTTACTTCCACGACGGCTCGGCCACGACCCTCGAGGACGTCTTCGTCGTCGCGGGTGGGGCGGTCCTCCAGGCCGAGGACGCCGAGCCTCGCGACGGCGCGGTGGTCGTCGACAACTTCGTGTTCCTGAATCAGGACGACACCGTCCACGGTCGCGCTTTCGTCCAGATGAACACCGGCTCCCGCCTCCTGTTCACGGATGTCGACGGCGGCGCCGGCGGGGTGGGCGCGCTGGAGCTCCGCTACAGCGCTGGCTGGGGCGCTGAGCTGGACGTCCTCGTCAACGGGCTCCCGGTCACGAGCGTCGTCCTGCCGGCGACCGACAACCTTCCGCGCTGGCGGCAGACCGTCTGGGAGCGTCTCCGCCTCGAGGACGTGATGCTCCTCGCGGGGCCGAGCAACGTCATCGAGCTGGTGGTGACGGTGGGGACCACCGGGCTCGACGACCTGGTCGTGAGCACGGCCGACGACCTGGCCGCTGCCGCTCCGCATCGGATGGCGCTCACGCTGAGCCTGGCGGAACGGGACGAGCTCCTCGCGCACGTCCGCGAGCTCGATGGACGGGCGCCCGACGTCGTGCCGACGCTGGGACCGGTGACGCTGAGGGTCTCCTCGGCCGAGCTTCGTTGGAACGTGGCCGCCGGAGCGACCGGCTACGACCTGGTCCGCGGCGACCTACCGAGCCTGCGGTTGGACCGCGATCTCGGGGCGGCCGCCCTCGACTGCCTGCTCGACGACGCCCCCCTGACGACGGCGCCGCTCCCGGCGGAGGCGGGCTGGCACTGGTTCCTCGTGCGACCGGTTTCGGCGGAGCTCGTGGGGAGCTTCGGTGGTGGCTCGGAGATGGTGTCTCGGGATGCCTCGCTGGCTGCGGCGGCAGCGAGCTGCCCGTGAGTGGGCGGAGGGAAGCGCGCCGACGAGCGAGCTGATTCCGGGCCGTTCGTGACGGAGGCCAAGAAGGGGACCGAACCCGGCGACTCCTGGTTGATCCTGGTGGGCATGCTCGACATGATAATGAGAGTCCGTTCTCATTAAGGCTCGACGGGGAAGGCACCTGATCGGTGTTCGGGCTACGGGTGTGGTCCGCCCCGACGAGCTCTGCCACGGAGACTCCCGCTCTCCGAGGAGATTCTCATGAAGAGACTGAAGGTCCCCACGTCCCCGAAAGCCGCCGCGGCGCTGGCGATCGGGCTCATCCTGGCCGCCGGCGGCGTGCTGCATGCCGCCGTCGGTGACGTCGTCACCGCCGGAGACGACACGACGATCGGTGCCGTCGAGGCCCGCCTCGAAGCGCACAACACCGAGCTCGAGGAGCTCGACACGGCCGCTGACGAGCTCATCGACATCGCTGAAGAGGAGAACGAGGAGGTTCCCGGGTTCAGCGAGCTCGCCCTGTCCATCATCGAGGTGGAGCTGCAGCACGCCATGGCTGGCTGCCAGGGAACCTGCACGAACCCGCGCCTGCGGGTGACCGCCGAGCACGAAGGCCTGCTCGAGATGGTGCTCGCGTTGGTCCAGAAGAACATCGACAACGCCAGCTTCAGCGGAATCGACGCGTCTGCGGCCCAGGCCCTCCTGGATGACGCCGTGCTCGCGTACGACGGCGGCGATGCCAACGGCGCGTTCACCGCCGCTTGCGCCGCTTACCACTCCATCGAAGTCGGGTGAGGAGAGCCGAGATGAACTCGATGAACAAGCTGTCCTTCCGCTGCGCTCTCATCTTCAGCGCTCTCTGTCTCGCCGGCACGGCCCTCGCCGCGCCTGGTGATCCCCTGCCCATGCAGGTCAACAACCTCGACGCCCAGTCCTCGGCGGCCGAGGTCCGCCTGGACGTGGCCCTGACCAAGATCCTCTTCCACAACGAGCAGCACGAGGTGCGTGAGCCGCTCGTGCAGGAGTTCGCGGCCCAGCTCGTCCAGCTCAAGCGCATGCAGGTCGAGCGTTGCCTGCTCGAGGGCGACATCGCCTCGCTCCTCGTCTTCGGTGGCGACCCCGGGCCGGTGCCCGAGGAAGATGAAGACGGGGACCACGACGAGGACCACGACGAGGACCACGACGAGGACCACGACGAGGACCACGACGAGGACCACGACGAGGACCACGACGAAGACCACGACGAGGAAGAAGACGACCATCACCACGAGGGTCCGGAAGGTGCGGACCTCGGCGCTCTCGACTTCGTGCTCTTCGTCGTCCACGAGGCGATTCACGGCGCTGAGGAGCAGGGGCTCGACCTCGACTTCGAGGAGGCCGAGGAGCACGCCGAGGCGGCCGAGGAGGCGCGTGAAGAGGGTGACGTGCTCACCGCGCTTCAAGAGGCCAGCACGGCCTACCAGATCCTGGCCGGCTGCGCGTCCTGCGCCGGCTGCCGACTCGACTTCGACGCGCTCGCGGCCGGCTCCCTGGTCAGCCAGGTCGGTTGTGCCACCGTCTCGGGCTCGGGTGACATTCGCGCCTTCGACACCGGCAACCCGACCTGCGGCGACATCGACCTCGCGTCGCCGGGCGGCGGCAACGGCAACGGCACGGCGCAGGGCATCGCCCTGATCCTGCAGGAGACGGGCAGCGATTGCCTGCCTGACGACAACGGTGCCGGCGGCATCCTCCGCCTGGACTTCGGTTCGAGCGAGGACGTGGCGGCCATCGGTCTCCTGGATGCCGACGAGGCGGGCGGCGAAGTGCGCGCGCTCGACTCGGCCGGTTCGGTGCTCTCGGTCACTCCGATCCCGAACATGGGTGACAACAGCTGGCAGTCCCTGGACATCGACACCGACGGCGTGGCCGCGTTGGAGATCGAGCTCACGGGCAGCGGCGCCTTGACGGACGTCACCTTCAACGGCTGTGATGGCGGCGGTCTCGCGGCACCGGACCCGGTGCGTGGGGCCAACCCCATTCGGAGCCTGCGCGGTAGCCGGCTTCGCGTTCGCTGAGCTGGACCTTCCGGACCCCTCGTGAGCCTCTCCCGAGTCTCATGAGCGGTTCGGGTTCTCGACGTCCATCAGCCTTCCGGCTGGTGGGCGTCGTCTGGAGTCGGAGCATGACGAGCTTTCGCTCGATGGCCTTTCTCATCGTTTCGAGCCTGCTCGTGTCGACAGCAGCAGCCGACGTGTTCGTCGTCGACTCGGTCAGCGACGCTGCCGACGCCGACGAGCGAGACGGTCTCTGTGACGTCGGCTCCGGTGCGTGCACGTTGCGCGCTGCTCTCGAAGAGGCGAACCGACGACCGGGTCCCGATACCGTTCTCTTCGCTCTCGATCCGGGAGGGGGGTTCATCATCCGGCCCGGCAGCGAGCTGCCGACCATCGATGACCCCGTGACCATCGACGGCACCTCCCAGCCCGGTCACGCCGGCACCCCGCTCATCGAGCTCGACGGGAGCGCGGCGACCGGATTCCCGCACGGGTTCCGCATCACGGGCGGAAACACGCGCCTCGAGTCGCTGTCGATCCACTCGTTCCGGAACTCGTCGATCCGGCTGAGCTCGCGTGGTGGGAACGAGGTGGTCGGCTGCCTCATCGGCGCGCGACCGAATGGCTCCACGCCCGGGAGCGGTCTCAACGGCATCTACGTCTTCGAGTCCCCGGGCAACCGCATCATCGACAACCTCATCGCCAACAGCACGAGCCACGGCGTCCACGTCTCGGGGCTCGGCAGCGGCGGCACCATCGTCCAGGGGAACGTCCTCGGCCTCGCGGACGACGGCGTCACGCCCGCTGGCAACGGCCTGCGTGGCATCTCCATCGTCGACGCGCCCGACTGCGTCATCGGTGGTCCCGACGATGGGGAAGGCAACGTGGTCATGGCCTCCGGAACGGAGGGGATCGCCATCGTGGAGGCCGGCTCGGGTGGGGCGGTGGTCACGGGCAACCGCGTGGGAGGCGGCGGCACCCTGCGCAACTTCGTCGGTCTCTTCGTCAACGGCGCATCGGACTGCCGCATCGGCGGCGACACGCTCGGAGCGGCCAACGTCGTGTCGGGCAACTTCACG
>JBCCFW010000270.1:0-6346 GCA_039029535.1 Acidobacteriota bacterium | reverse complement strand
TTGACCGTGCCCTCGACCCCCTTGAGCTGGAAGCCCCGGGCGTACCCGGCGGCACGGCCGAGCTGCATGCCCACGGGCGTGCTCACCGGCTGGATGCCCAGCTCGGGCACGACCCAGTGGTTCACCATCTGCCGGCCGAGCGACATGTCGTCGGTGGCGCGGGTGAGCTGCTGGCGGAAGAGCTTCCAGGTCAGGTCCTTCTCGCCGGTCCAGCCGGCGAGGTCGCCCAGGGCCAGGGCGAGGCAGTCCGAGCGGTAGTGGCCGTGCAGCGAGCGGAGGGAGCCCTCGGGCTGGACGTCGTGGAGCGCCAACGCCATGGCGGTCCCCGAGATCTCCTCGCCGGGTCCCCCGATCCAGAACTTGGCCTGACCCGACTGGGTCAGGTTCACGCACTTCAGGATGCAGGAGCGCGAGTGAACGGCAGCGCGATAGCCCCAAAGCAGGCGGTCGTCGGACAGCGGGACGGCCATGAACGGTCTCCTGATGGTTGGATTCCACCCATCCTAGCAAGTCGGGCCCTGGCCCTGGCCTGGCTCGTCCTGGCGGCCCTCGTCGTCGGGGCTCCGGTCCGGGCGGACGCCGCGGAGGGCTTCGAAGCCATCGAGGAGCTCCGCGACAGCCTCGTGCGGCGGGATCGGGCCGCCTTCGTGGCCCTGCATCCGCCGGAGGCCCGTCCACGGGCCCAGGTCCTGGCCGATCAGCTCTTCGCGAGCCCGGGCCAGGCCGTGACCGTCGACGTCCTCGGCGCTCGGACGTCTCCCGGCGGCGTGGAGGCGTCCCTCCTGTGGACCCTGGGGAGCGGCGGCAAGGGGCTGTCCGAGGGGTTGCGGATGGACGAGCGGCCCGGTGGGCTGGTCGTCGAGCGGATGCTGCCGGCTCCGGTCGTCGAGGCGGAAGCGCGCCTGAGGGTGGAGCCCGAGGAGCGGCGCCTGCGCGTCCACGCTCGGCTGACCTTCGAGGCGCCGCGCGGGACCGACCGTCTCCTCCTGACCATGCCGGCCGGCAAGGACTGGCGTCTGGTCGAGCCGGCGGACGGCACCCTGACGCTGCAGGCGGAGCGCGACGGCGTTCCGCGGCAGGCCGTGGTTCCGCTGGCGGCTCCGCTGGCCACCGGTGAGCGCGCCGAGATCGTGATCGAGGGCGACGTCACCCTGGAGGGCCGTGCTCAGCGCTGGCACTTCCACGGCGAGGACGCGTACATGCCCTACGCCTGGGAAGGCATGTCGCGGGTGCGGCTCACCATCGAGACGCCGGCTCCCTGGCGGGCGGCCGCCGCCGGTCACCGGGGCACGCCGGAGCTCACCGACGGCTGGTGGACGGAGACCTACGACACCGAGTTCCCGGTCATGCTCGGCGCGCTCGCGATCGCCGAGTACTCCATCACCAAGGAGGGGGAGCTCGAGCTGTGGCGGAGCCGGGACGTCGGCGGTCCGCCCTCGGAAGTGCTGGCTCAGTTCCGCAGCTTGCTCGACGAGCACGTCGCGCAGCTCGGTGACCTGCCCTGGCGTCAGCTCCGCTTGGTCGAGTCGGAGATGGCCGGAGCGCTGGCCAGCTCACGGGCCGGCGCCATCTACTCGGAAGCCTCCTTGCTCGCGAAGGTGAATCGTCGCGCGGAGATCCTCACGCACGAGATCGGCCACCAGTGGTTCGGGCTCCTCGTCGGGCTCGACGACGCCAACAACTGGATCTCCGAGGGCGTGGCCGACGCGCTCATGGACATGGTCCTCCGCGATCGCGAAGGGGAGGAGGCGCTCGAGCGTCGCATCCAGGAGCACCACGCCAAGGCCCTGCAGCAGCTCGGCAAGGGCTCGCATCCCCTGGGCCTCGCGCGCAGCCTCAAGGGCGAGGACTACACGCGCGGCGCGCTCTTCTGTCATGCCCTCAGGCAAGAGCTCGGAGAGGACGGCTTCTGGGACGTGCTGAAAGCCTGGGTCAGCGAGCTCGGCGGAGCGCAGGCGAGCACTGAGGCAGCGCAGCGGGTCGCCGAGGAGACCGCGGGGCGGTCGCTCGCCGACATCTTCGACCCGTGGCTGCGGACGACCGCATTCCCCAACCTCCGCCTCGACTGGAAGAGCGCTGCGATCGCCGGCGGGCGTTGGCGGCTCGACTGGGTCGGGCGTCAGGAGGAGCCGGTCTTCCCACTCCGTCTCGAGGTGGAAGCGACGGCGCGCGACGGCGAGCAGTCGCAGGTGTTCGAGCTGCGCAGCACCGAGCTCGTCACCGAAGGCAGCCTGGAGCTCGACTTCGAGCCGGCGCTGGTGCGCGTCGATCCGAAGCGTCGCAGCGCCGTCATCCGCGCGCAGGAGCTCACGGCGTACCGACGCAAGGAGGGCATGGCCTGTCTCAGCAGGGGGCTGCACGAGCGGGGCGTCGCCGCGCTGACCCTCGTCGCTGCCGAGGGTCCGCTCACGCGTGAGGAGACCACGTTCCAGGCTGCGGCTCTCGCCGCCCTCGGGCAGGAGGAGAAGTCGAAGGCCTTGCTCGACACGGTCCTCGCCGTCAGCGATCGCGACGGTGCCCATCGGGCCCTGTTGGCTCAAGTCGACGCGCTCGTCGAGGCCGGTGAGCCCGAGCTCGCCGACGTGTTGCTGACGCGGCTCGAGGCCGAGGTCGACTCCGCCGTCGCCCTGCCGCTGCGGAGGGCGCGGCTCATCCGACGGACGGGCGAGGAGGACGCCGCCCGACGGGTCCTCGAAGAGGCGCTCGAAGCACGCCCTCGGTCGGTGGCGCTCGCCGAGGCGCTCGGTGTCGAGCCCCCTGCCAACGAGCCGCTGGGGACGGTCCTCGAGCTGCCAGAAGAGGTCGTGGGCAAGGAGAGCGCCCAGGGAGTGCCGATGGCCCTGGCCGAGGACGGCACCGCCCTCATCGCTCTCCGATCACGACGGGAGCTCCTGGCCCTGGAAGACGGACGTCTCCGGAAGCTCGAGCTCTCCGAGCCCGTGGTGGGGTTGGTGGACGTCACCGTCCTCGAGACCGACGAGGCGCCGCTGTTCGCGATGCTGCTCACCGGCCGTCGCAAGAGCAGTCTCCGCCTCCTCACCTTCGCTGGAACCGATGGCGTGCTGGAGCGAGGCGAGCACTCACGACTGCCGTCTCGCGCGCTGGCGCTGTTGATCGGCGACGACACCCTGTACCTGGGCTTCGGTGAGGAGAGCTGGATCGAGTGGCATCGTTTCGACGGCTCGGTCTCGGCCGGGAGCGAGGGACCCGACGACGCCGACGGGCTCAAGCGCTTGCGTCTCGAGAAGGACGAGCGCTTCACCGAGTCCGGTCAGGGCTTTCCGGCGACCTGCGTGGCCCTCGATGACGGTCGGCTGGCGTGCTTGCAGGGGTCGCGCCTGACGACCGAAGGCGAGGTCGTTCTCGACGTGCTCGACCGTCGGGACTTCACGCCGGAAGAGGTTCAGGCCATCGGGCCGGCGCTGGCGATGCTGGCCCTGGGCCAAGGGACGGACAGTCCGTTCGCCCAGGACGCGCAGCCACTCGCGCGCTTGACCTGGGCCACCCGCGAGGCCGCCTGGAGCCGGGACTTCCTCTACGAGGAGCTGGGCGCAATCCGGGGCCGTGACGGCAGGCTGGTGCTCCGCATGTCCTGGACCGTCGGGGCCGACGGCTCGGTGCTCCTGGCACTACCCGACGAACGGGGGCGCTTGAAGGAGCTGCGGCTGCTCGAGGGGAGGTGAGCGCGGAGCGCGCGAAGGTGGGGAAGGAGGGGGTGACAGCGCGGCGGGCAGGCGATGGTGGGTCGGTCTGGAAAGGAAAAACTTGGAAGGGCCCAGGGTGGGCTCAGGTAGGTCGAAACAGGTGGGTTTCTGAGGGCCTGCCCGCCGGCTCGTCCTCCTGACCACAATGTCGTCCCTGCTTGCTGGAATGGCAAGTGGCTTCATGTTCAAATGCCATCACTCCGTGGGCTCTTGGTCTGGAAAAGTGAATGCGCGTCGTGACTCGGCCCTGGACCTGCCTCAGGGGGCGTCGTAGCTTCCAGCGATGCGACTTCTCCTCCTGACCTCCTTCGTCGTCCTGGCCCTGCCAGCGGTGTCTTCGGCGCAACCGCTGCCGGTCCGCCTGCTGGTGTCCGACGCCGACAGCCACGCTCGCTCGGCGGTGAGCGCAGGCGCCGTGTTCGGCATCGAGCTCGGCCGCTCTCCGACCGCCGACCCGGACGTCCTGGCGGCGGCGGACCAGTCGGCGCCCGAGCTGGAGTTCGTGTCGGGTGTCGCTCGCTCGAACGAGGGGGTGATCGTGGTCACCGATCTCGGTGTCGACCGGATGAGCGGCCTGCGCGACGGTCAGGTCCGGCAGGTCCTCGGCCTGGGCACGACCCGGCGTCTCGATGACGGCGCCACCTTCGTCGATCCTTTCGGGGTCTGTGCCCTGCCGGACGGACGCTTCGTCGTGTCCGACCGCGACGCCGATCCCAGCGGCCTTGGCAACGACCGGGAGGGGCGAGCGGGTCACGGTGCGCTCTTCATCGTCGACCACGTGGCCGACCGGACGACCCTGCTCTCCGACGGCTCCGACCACGCCATCGCGGAGATCACGGGCCCCAGCGCCTTCCAGGATCCGCTCGGGATCTGGTGTGAGGGCGACTCGGTGCTGGTGGCCGACTTCTGGGCCGACCTCGACACGACCGACACGCAGGTCGGGGCGATCTATCGGGTGCGCGTGTCGGACGGCTTCGTGTCGCTGGTGACCTGGGACTCCGAGATCATCGCGCCCCTCGACGTCGCCTCGATGTCCGACGGCACCGTGCTGGTGGCCGACACGCCGGGGGGAGTGGCGCCACCCATCGTCTTCGCGGTCGACCCGACGGGAGAGCCGCGGAGCAACGCCTCGGTCCTGAGCTGGAATCAATACGGAACGATCGAGGGCGTCGCGGTGGGACCCTTCGACGAGGTCTACATCGTCGATTCCGGCCTCTACAACGAGACCGAGATGAGGTTCGAGATCGATCCGGGGATCTACCGGCTCGACCCGGCGCCGCCGGATCGCAATGCCGTGGTCGTGAGCTCGAGCCTCGAGTTGGTCACGCCCGTCGGCCTCGCGGTCGAGACCACGGACCCACCCGGCCTGATCGTGTCCGCTCCGCTCGACGCGCTTCCCGGCGGTGACCGTCCCACGATCCATGACGTGACGCGGGCCAGCTTCGCGCCGAGCTGTCCGCCGACGGCACCGTTCTCCTTCTGTGCCGTGCAGGCCTACGCCGGCCCGCTCGGTCCCCTGCGCATCCCCGAGCCCATGGGAGACGGTGCGCTGTTCCTCTTCCAGCACAGCGATCCCGTCGACACCATGACGGTTCGGCGCGACGGTGCCGACCTCGTGTTCGAATCCCGGTGAGCGAGCCCACCGAGCAGCCCACGATCTTCGACGACCTCGGTGGTGCCGAGGGCGTGCGCAGCCTCGTCGATCGCTTCTACGACCTCATGGACACCCTCGAGGAAGCGAAGACCATCCGCGATCTCCACGCCAAGGACCTGCGGTCGTCTCGCGAGAAGCTCTATCTCTTCCTGTCGGGATGGACCGGCGGCCCGCCGCTCTACATGGAGAAGCACGGTCACCCGCGGCTGCGCGCGCGTCATCTGCCCTTTCCGATCGGAACGGTGGAGCGCGATCAGTGGTTGCTGTGCATGGAGCGCGCGCTCGAAGACGAGGGACACCCCGAGCTGCTCCGTCAGCAGTTGATGGGAGCCTTCTTCCAGACGGCCGACTTCATGCGGAACATGGCCGACTGAGCGCCGTGCTTCGGCGAGTCGCTCTCAGAGCGTCTTGCTGAAGAAGTCGTTGCCCTTGTCGTCGGTGATGATGAAGGCAGGGAAGTTCTCGACCTCGATCCGCCAGATCGCCTCCATGCCGAGCTCCTCGTACTCCTGCACCTCGACCCGCTTGATGCAGTTGCGCGCGAGGATGGCCGCGGGGCCGCCGATCGAGCCCAGATAGAAGCCGCCGTGGCGGTTGCACGCGTCGGTGACCTGCTGCGACCGGTTGCCCTTCGCGAGCATGATCATCGAGCCGCCGTGTTCCTGGAAGAGATCGACGTAGGAGTCCATCCGCCCCGCGGTCGTGGGGCCGAAGGAGCCGGAGACCTCGCCTTCCGGCGTCTTCGCGGGACCGGCGTAGTAGACCGGGTGATCCTTGAAATACTGAGGCAGTCCCTCGCCCGCGTCGAGTCGCTCCTTGAGCTTGGCGTGGGCGATGTCGCGGGCCACGATGATCGTGCCCGCGACATCGCGCACGCGAAGCTGAAGGAACGGCTCGACGCCGGAGAGGACCTGCCCCAGTACTTCAAGGACCACGCCGTCTACTACGCCGGCCCCGCGAAGACGCCCGACGGCGAAATCTCGGGCTC
>JBCCFW010000269.1:0-6372 GCA_039029535.1 Acidobacteriota bacterium | reverse complement strand
GCTCAGTAGAGCGAGCCCAACGCAAGAATCCCCCGCCACCAGCGAGTGGTAGCGGGGGCTCGGTGCGGCCGTCGCGACGGCCAGCGGCGCGGGATTTTTCGTCCTGCGTGCCGAGAAAGGAGCGACGCCTAGTCCCCTAGGCGAGCGACGAACGAGGTGCGCAGGGCGGAAAAGACCCGCCGCTATCCGAAGATGTCTTCGCCGAAGGCCTCTTTCAGCCGTTCGATCTCAGCCAAGCTCAAGATCGACACCTTCAACTGCCTGGTCTTGAGCTCTCCCCTCTCCTTCATGGTCCGCTCGACCTGCTGAAGAGCGTCGTAGACCTCGACGAAGGCCCCATAGGGCGCGGTCTTCTCGGCCGTCACGAGGATCGGCTTCTCCGCCCAGTTCAGGATCTTCGGCTGGAGGTAGTTGTAGAGCTCCTGCCCCATCGGCTCCACCAGCGGCGAGTCATCGACGAGGATCTGGCCGATCTCGTTGATGTGGATCGAGACCGCCTCCTCACGCTCCGAGTCCGTCTGCTCCTCTTCTTCGTCGGTCTTGGGAGGCAGGGCGAAGTTGATGCCCCGGGTCTCGGCAAAGACCGACGTCAGCATGAAGAAGACGATGAGCAGGAACGCGATGTCGGCCATCGAGGCCGTGGGGATTTCCGGCTCCTCTTCCTTCCGCTTGAGCTTCATCGGGCCACCCCCTTCTGCTTCGAGAGGAAGGTCAGGTTCTGAGCTCCGGCGTCACGGAGAGCCTCACGGACCAAGTCGAAGGTCTCGTAGGGCACGTCCTGGTCAGCCTTGATGACGAAGAACCAGCTCGGGTTCTCGGCCACCTTCGCAGCGATCTGCTGCTGGAGGCTCTCGAGATCGACCTGAGCTCGCGAGATCTCGTCGCCTGAGCTGTAGCGGATCTCGGAGTCGCGGATGTGCCGGTCCTGGCCGGCACCAGGCTTGGTCATCGAGATGAAGGCCGACTCCTTGAAGATCTCTTCGCGGAGCACGGTCGCCGGCAGGATGACGTCCTGCTTGTCGACCTGGAACTTCGTGGTGACCATGAAGAACACGATCAGCAGGAAGGCGATGTCGGCCATCGAGGCGGTCGGGATCGCCGCCTTGACCGCCTTGCGTCGCTTGAAGACGTTCACGGCGACCTACGCCTTGGCGTCGAGCGGGCCCATCTCGTCGAGGGTCTCGAAGAGGAAGTTCGACGCCGTCTCCATCTCGTTGATCATCGTGGAGATGCGAGTGGTCAGCCAGTTGTAGAACGGCAGGACCACGACCGCGACGATCAGGCCGCCCGCCGTGGTGATCAGGGCGACCGAGATGCCCTCGGCGACCGCCGAGGGGTTGTTCATCCCCTCCTTGGCGAGCACGTCGAACGACCGGATCATGCCGACGACCGTGCCGAGGAAGCCGAGAATGGGCGCGACGTTGGAGATCAGCGCCAGGAGCCAGAGGCCCTTCTCGAGGTGGGCGACCTCCTGGATGGCCTTGTTCTCGACGATCTTCTCGAGGTCATCGGCCTTGCCACGCTGCTTGAGCCGGAGAAGGGCCGCCTCGAAGACGTTGGCGATGGAGCCCTTGTAGCTCTTGGTGGTCTCGATGGCGTCATCGAGCCGCTTCTCGAGGAGGAGTGAGCGGATCTTCTGCATGAACTCGTTGACCGGGGTCTTCGCCTTCCAGATCACGAAGATGCGGGTCAAGGCGATGCAGAGGCCCAGGAAGAGCAGGCCGGTCAAGGGCCACATGACCCAGCCGCCCTGGTTGATGTAGAACATCGGTCCCTTGGCTTGCAGCAGCATCAACCACATGGTTCTCGAGCCTCCTCGGGCTTGGTTCGTGCGACGGTGTTCAGGTCGCGGTCGCGTTGGCCCCCGGCACCCTCATGGGCGCCGAAAGGACGGTTTTCACGGCTGAGAAGCGCGGCATCTTAGCACGCGGCCCCGAAGCCCCCGCAGGGATTTCCGGGCAGCTTCCAGGCCGCGCGGCGCTCACCGCTTGACCTGGAACGGAACTTCTCGCTTCGTCGACTTCCCTCCCGACGTGGCGGTGACCACGAAACGGTACTTCCCGGGGCTCCAGGCCTCGGTCACGTCGAGAATCTGAACCTCGGTCTGGGCCTTGGACACCGAGACCTCGTCGAGCTGTCCGGCGAGCTTCGCGCCCCGCCAGAGGTCGTACTCCAGGGTCGAGGGCCCGTAGACCTGGGTCACCAGGGCCAGGCTCTCGCCCGCCCGGAAGGTGCCCTCGATGTGGGGTCGGACCACGTAGCTCCCGATCTTGAACGGCTCGAAATCGTCGCCGCCGCCCATGGTCTCGCCCGGCCCCTTCGCCTTGGGGAGCCCGCCGGCCACGGCCTTGGCCATCACCACCGAGGAGATGAGGGCGCCGCTGTCGAAGGCGGGGATCTCGACCGTGCCGGTGGCCTCCCCGCCCCGGCCTTCGCTGTCGACCAAGCGGACCTGATACTCGATCTTGCCCGCCGGCACCGGCCGGTTGGTCAACTCGTCGATGTAGGCCTCACCGGCCTCGACGGCCGCCAGGGCCGCGGCGGTCGGAGGGAAGGCGTCCTGGAAGAAGGCCTCGCCGCCCCGGCTGAGACGGAGCCAGAACTTGCTGTCCTCGAGGAAGGCCTTGGGCTCGGCGTCGAACTCGAGTTCGATGAGCTCGGCGTCCACGCCCACCACGAACCGGACCTGGGTTCCCTTGGAAGGATCGCCGGACTTGAAGAAGGCCAGGTTCAGCGTGGGCTCGAGGAGATTGTCGTCGAGCTCGGGCAGGTCGCGGATGCTCGTCGCCGGGCCGGCAGCGCCGCCACCGGTCGTGCCGGTCGCGTCGCCGAACAGGCCGGCCGGCAGGTCGATGCGCGGGGCCCGCGAGACGAGCGCGCTTTGAGGAACGTTCGACTGATCCCGGACCATGCGGTAGGCGCCGGTCTCCTCGTCGTCGATGAACCAGATGACCCGGAGGGTGCCGTCGGCTTGCGGGTAGACCCAGGCCTCGGACGGGTACGGATCCTCCATCTCCCAGGCCTCGGGGATCTCCTCTTCGAGCGGCTGACCGGCCAGCTTGAGCATGAGGTTCCACGAGCTGCCGATCTCGTTGGCCATCTCGCCGTTCCACGCGCGCGAAGACTCCCGGTGGATGCCGCCCGGAGGGCCGAGGATGGCCATGGTCACGGTGCGATGGTTGATCCAGCCCGAGGCGCCCTTCTCGTCGAGCTCGCTCTTGCAGTAGCGGAGCCAGCGGGCCAGGAGCTGCTGACGTCGAGGGCTCTGGAGGAGTCCTTCGGCGAGGCCGATCAGGCCGATGCGCCCCTTCTCGTTGTCCATCTGGGGCCGAAGACCAGCGGCCAGCTCGAGGATGAGCGCGCGGTCCTCTTCGGAGAGGGCGTCGATGGCCTGAGCGGTCGGCGCCTGAGCGCGCACCGGAAGGGGCGCGACCAGGGGCAGGCAGAGCAGGAGGGTGAGAATCGAGCGTGACAGCATGGGAGGGGGTCCTCGATCCGCGGGCGCCAGGGACGGCGCCTTCGCCGTCTCTCGCCGGGACCGACGTCCCGCGCCGTATCTTCGCGCCGGCAGGGACGAGGGTCCATGCCAAGCTTTCACGGGATCGACGACGGGGAGCCCGCTCGGATTCAGCGGGCTGCCGGCAGGGCTCCGGCTAGATCTCGTAATCCGAGCCGGCGAGGTCCTCTTGGGTCGTCTCGTTTCCGTCGTGACCCAGCAGGACGAGCTTGTCGTCCACGACCGTCTCGAGCCGGACCGGTCGTCCCCAGAGCTTGGTGAGGTTCTCGAGGGTGTCGCGGGCATGGTCCTGACGGAGGAGCTGCCCCTCGTGCCGGTGCTTGAGGTAGAGCTCGCCCCGATTCCGGAAGTTGCCGTCGACCGCGAAGATCTCGGGCTCCCCCGAGTTGGTCAGCGAGGTGATGAGCTGGCTCTTGATCGCGGCGAACTCACGGCTCGAGATCCGCGACTGACCCGTCCGAGGGTCCTTCTCGTGGGTGAAGAGCCCGTGCCGCTCGCAGAAGTCCTTGGTGAGGAAGTTGTCGATGAAGCTCAGGTCCGAGTGGAGCTGGCGCACCTGAAAGACCTTGGCCAGCCCCTCCCCTGCGCCGGTGTCCCACTCCTCACGCTGCCGGTGGTCCTGGCACTCCTCCCACTCGGGGCCGTGCCGGCCCTTGTTCCAGCGCTCCTCGATGTCGCGGAAGAGCTCGACCCCGAGCTTGTAGGGGTTGAGCTGCCCCGGCGCGGTCGCGAGGGTACCGGCGTGGACGTCGGCGTAGTCGAGGACCTCGGAGTCGGTGAGGATGTCCTCGGTCATGAGCTGCGAGTGCCAGAACGTCGCCCAGCCCTCGTTCATGATCTTGGTCTGCTTCTGGGGGACGAAGTAGTAGGCCTCATCCCGCACGGCCTCCAGCACGACCTGCTGCCAGCTCTGGAGCGGGGCGTGCTCGAGCACGAAGCTCAGGATGTCCTTGGTGGCGTGCTCGGGGAAGCGCGCCTGCTCCTTCTCCTGCTCGGCCGCCTTCCGCGCCTGCTCCTCGAGGAACTCCGGAGGGTTCACGAAGGAGTCCATGTAGCCCTTGCTGGGCAGGCGACCGGAACCCGGCTCGGGCACCTCGGTCTCTTCGCCGCGGACGGGAGGTCGGGTGAAGAAGAGCCCATGCGGGTCGATGAGGTTCTCGACCGACAGGCAGGTATCGAGGAAGCTCTCGACCGTCTCCAGGCCGTGGCGATCCACGAAGCGACGGACCTGAGTGGCGTGGTTGGCCATCTCGTCCATCATCTTGCGGTTGGTCTCGGCGTAGCACTTGTTGTGCTTGAAGAAGTCCGAGTGCGCGAAGACATGGGCGATGACGAGCTTCTGGATGAGCTCGGAGTTCGCCTCGAGCAGGTAGGCGTAGCAAGGATCGTTGTTGATGACCAGCTCGTAGATCCGGTGCATCCCGAAGGTGTAGGACTTCGAGAGCCGGTCGTACTCCATTCCGAAGCGCCAGTGCGGGTAGCGGGTCGGAAAACCGCCATAGGCCGCGATCTGGTTCATCTGACGATAGTCGACCATGCAGAACACGGTCTCGAAGGGGTCGAGACCGCGATCCAGGGCGAGCTTCTCGATCCGCTCGCGCTCCGCCTGGAGACTGGCCGGCAGTGAGACGTCGAGGACGCGAGACATCAGTGAGTCGTCCTTGGCTGCATCAGACCCCCTTGCCCAGGAAGGTCTTGATCGCGTCGTAGATCCCCTCTCGGTCCTCGACGTGGGCGGTGACGAGGTTGTCCTGCTGGAGATTCTGGTGCAGGTCCTTGAGGAACTGACCCGAGCCGTAGGGGCTGTTGACCTGACCGTAGGCGAAGAGGTTCACCCTCGGCAGGAGGTCCTCCGACAGGAGCCGCAAGCACTCCTTCGTGTCGTCGACCGACCAGTTGTCGCCATCGGAGAAATGGAAGAGATAGATGTTCCACTGCTCGGTCGGGTACTTCTCGTCCAGGATCTCGAGCGCCTTCTTGTAGGCCGACGAGATCGCGGTCCCGCCGCTCTCCCGGACGTGAAAGAAGGTGTCGCGATCGACCTCGCGCGCCACGGCGTCGTGGATGATGAAGCGGGTGTCGACGCCCTTGTACTGGGAGCGGATCCAGGTATCGAGCCAGAAGGACTGAAGACGGACGATCTCCTTCTGCTCCTCCCCCATCGAGCCCGACACGTCCATCAGGTAGAGGATGACCGCGTTGTTCTGGGGCGCATGGATCCGACGCGGAGCGCGGTAGCGCCGGTCGTCGCGGATGGGCACGACCTGCGGATCTTCCGGGAGGTAGGAACCGGCCGCGATCTCACGCTTGAGAGCCTGGCGGTAGGTGCGGCGGAAGTGCGCCAGTGACTCGGGTCCCACGGCCGACACCGAGGTGTAGCGATCGCTGAAGCTCTCGACGTCCTTCTGACCTCGCGGCTCGATGTTGGGGAGCTCGAGCGCCTCACCGAGGATCTTGGCCATCTCTTCGAGGCTGACCTCCACCTCGAGCTCGTGCTCACCCTCCTCGTTTCCGGCCTGACCGGGACCGCCCTGCTCCTGGCCCTCACCGACCTGGTCGCCGACCTCGCCGTCGCCCATGCCGACGCCTTGCTCGTCCTGGTTGCCGAAGCGGAACCGGGGCAAGGAAACTTGGGGCAACGACACCGAGACGGAGTCCTTGCCCTTGGGGACGATCATCTCCCCCCGCGTGACGTAGCGGCGGAGGTTTTCCTTGATGCGACCGCGGACGATCTGACGGAAACGACCGTGGTCTCCTTCGATGTTGATGACCACGCATCACCTCCGAGGCGAGTGGGAGCACGGGAGCGGGATCAACTCTCCTTGCTGTCCCCGCGGGCGAAGATCGAGGCGACG
>JBCCFW010000268.1:0-6583 GCA_039029535.1 Acidobacteriota bacterium | reverse complement strand
GTCGACGAGGACGTCGACATGGACGGCGTGACCGACTGCAACGACAACTGCGTCGGCACGGCCAACGCCGACCAGGTCGACACGGACATGGACGGCGAGGGCGACGCTTGCGACGCCTGTCCGCTTGACGCTCCGGACGACGACCTCGACGACGACGGCACCTGCAACAGCGACGACGAGTGTCCCGAGGATCCGAACAAGACCGAGCCCGGTCAGTGCGGTTGTGGCAACGCCGATACCGACACCGACATGGACGGCACGGCCGATTGCGTCGACGAGTGCGACGACGACCCGAACAAGACGGCGCCGGGCGACTGCGGCTGTGGCAACGTCGACGAGGACGTCGACATGGACGGCGTGACCGACTGCAACGACAACTGCGTCGGCACGGCCAACGCCGATCAGGTCGACACGGACATGGACGGCGAGGGCGACGCCTGCGACGCCTGCCCGCTGGACGCTCCGGATGACGACCTGGACGACGACGGGACCTGCAACAGCGACGACGAGTGCCCGGAGGACCCGAACAAGACCGAGCCCGGTCAGTGCGGCTGCGGCAACGCCGACACCGACACGGACATGGACGGCACCGCGGATTGCAACGACAACTGCGTCAGCACGGCCAACGCCGACCAGCTCGACACGGACATGGACGGCGTGGGCGATGCCTGCGACGCGTGTCCGCTCGATGCGCCGAACGACGACCTGGACGGCGACGGCACCTGCAACAGCGACGACGATTGCCCCACCGATCCGGACAAGACCGAGCCGGGTCAGTGTGGTTGCGGCACGGCCGACACGGACAGCGACGGGGACGGCGTCTCCGACTGCAACGACCAGTGTCCGGACGACGGCTCCAAGCTCGAGCCCGGTCAGTGTGGTTGCGGCAGCCCGGACACCGACTCCGACATGGACGGCACGGCCGACTGTGTCGATCCTTGCTCGGTCGACCCGGACAAGGTCGACCCCGGGGTCTGCGGCTGCGGCGTCGCCGACGTGAGCCTCGACGGTGACTCGGTGCTGGACTGCCTCGACAACTGCCCGACGATCGCCAACGAGGACCAGGCCGACGCCGACGGTGACCTCCTGGGTGATGCGTGCGATGCCTGCGGGCTCGATCCCGACAACGACTTCGACAACGACGAGGTCTGCGGTGACGTCGACAACTGTCCCGAGACCTTCAACCCGTCGCAGGTCGACGCCGACGAGGACGGCCTGGGCGATGCCTGCTCCAACCCGCGGCCGATCATCACCCGGCTCCAGGGCGACGCGGAGGTCGTCACCGGCAACGGCCTGAACATCGAGATCGACGCGACCGATCCGGGCGGCTCGCCCGGTGCCGAGCTCGCGTCCGGCCTGGGCATCGTGAGCGTCGTCGAGTACTTCATCGACGAGGTCGGTGAGACACCCGACGGCACCGTCATCATCGGCGAGCCCCTGGCGAACGTGAGCCTGGAGCTCCTGCTCTCACTCCCGGTGGACATCTCGCTCGGTCAGCACGTGCTCTTCGTCCGAGTGATCGACGACGAGGGACGCCCGTCGCTCTTCCTCGAGCTGAGCTTCGTCGTCACCGAGGCCGGCGGCGTGCCGATCATCCTGGTGCCCGGCTGGGATCCCGTCTGGACGCCCGGCGATGACGGTGACCGCTCTGCGCAGGTCGCGACCTGGGCCTCGCGTCTCGACGCGGCCGGTTGCACGACGGAGGTCGTCGACGGCCACCGCGCCTTCGCCTCGCCGCGGGACAACGCCTTGGCCCTGGCCGAGACCATCGACCGCGTGAAGTCGGAGACGGGCAGCACCGTCGTCGACATCCTCGCCTTCGACTACGGCGCCTACGGCGTGCTCGACCACCTCACCCGCGATCGTGCGGAGCGTCTCCGCACCGAGGCTCCGAGCTGTGTTCGCAACGTCGTGCTCGTCGCCTCTCCGCTTCAGGGCTGGGAGTTCGTCGACGGCCTCTTCCTCGGTCTCCAGCGCGCCGCGGTGGTCGAGCGTGAGGCCGGAATCGAGGGCCCGGCAACCCAGCGTCTCGCCGAGGACCGCGCGCTGCGCGCCATCTCCAACGGGGCGGCGGCGTTCCGTTCGACCATCGTCGATCCCGGCGAGCTCGACGGCGTGAGCTTCTTCCTCCTCGCCGGCGAGCGCCCCGCCACCGACGACGACGACCTGCTGCTCTCCAGCTCGGCGCTCGTCCTCGGTGAGGGTGACAACGTCGTCGCCCGGGTGTTCACGCCCGACGACGAGGACCGCAGCAGCCAGGACGAGAGCCGACCCACGCTCCACTACGAGCTCCTCGAGCGGGCGGACTTCTACAACCAGCTCCTCGCTCCGATCTTCAAGTCGGACGGCGAGTCGGTCCTCCTGTCGACCACGGCCTCGCGGCCCTTCTACGGTCGGCCGGCGGTCCGCACCGTGCGCCTGCTCGAGACCGAGCCGGTGGGCGGCAAGTTCGCGAGCACCGTGGTCTCCAACGGCAACGAGTCGGTCACCGTGACCCAGTACTCGCTGGCCGCCGACGTCGAGGTCACCGTCACCAGCCCGAGCGGCAAGTTCTTCGACGTGAGCAGCGCCGAGGGCGACTCCAACGTCACCTATCAGTCCGGTGGCAACTCGAGCCTGAGCTACGCCGAGTTCGTGCTCACCGATCCCGAGGACGGCGACTGGGTCTTCGAGATCACCAGCGCGGGTGGCGCCCTGTCCTTCGGCAAGATCAGCACCGTCGGTGCGCTCTCGGCGGACATGGAGCTCTCGGCCGACACGGTGGTCCAGGGAGGTCTCATCACGGCCACCCTGAGCATCGCTCCCGAGGACGCGACCGTCTCCACCGTCGTGGCGAGCTTCATCGCTCCCGACGGCACGCAGACCGACGTCGGGATGACGCCGCTGGGCGGCAACCGCTTCTCCGGTCAGGTGGTCACGCCGGTGGGCGAGGGCTCGCGCGGTCGCTGGAGCGTCAGCGCGGTCGGCTCCGGCAGCTACCAGGGCCAGCAGTTCGCGCTCGAGGGCACCGAGTCCTTCGACGTCACGGCCGGTGAGGTTCAGGCCACGGGCTTCGGTGACTCCACCGAGGACGTCGACATGGACGGCACGGTCGACCTGCTCAACGTGGCCGTCACGCTGCAGGTCAACGAGCCGGGCAGCTACGTCATCAGCGGCAAGCTGGCCGATCCCGGCGGGCAGTCGGCGGGCACCTCCTCGGTGTCGCTGGACGACGTCGGCGCCGGCAGCCAGGAGGTCACGCTGTCCTTCGCCGCCGAGAGCGTCTCGGCCCAGGGTGTCTCCGGCAAGTTCGGCGTCAGCTCGCTCAGCCTCACTTCGGTGGGCGGCGACCCGACGGTGGTCTCCTTCGAGACCGACGTCTACGAGACTTCCGACATCGACCTGTCCGGCTTCGAGGCCAACACGCGGCCGAGCCTGCGCTTCCTCACTCCCGACGGCGACACGGGCCTGCAGGACGAGACCCTGGTCATCACCTGGGTCGACTCCGATCCCGACAGCTCGGCGCTCATCAACCTCTTCCTCGACGACGACGATGAGGGCTTCGACGGTCAGCCGATCGTCGCGGCCATCAACCTCTCCGAGGATGACGAGACCGATCGCTTCGAGCTCGACCTGAGCACCTTCGACCTGGTCGAGGGCCAGGAGTACTACATCCACGGCAGCATCGAGGACGCCGACGACGCGTCGCGCGTCTACGCCCCGGCCTCGTTCCGCTTCGGTCGTGACACCGACGGCGACGGCCTGCTCGACAGCTACGAGCTGGCCAACGGTCTCGACGCCGGTCGCTTCGACTCCGAGTCGGACGCCGACCGCGACGGTCTCGCCAACGTCTTCGAGTCGCAGATCGGCACGGATCCGTCCGATGCCGACTCCGACGTGGGCGGTGAGGACGACGGCCGCGAGCGACGCTTCGGTCGCGACCCGCTCCTGGCCGGCGACGACGTGTTCCTGCCCTTCGGGTCGGTGCTCGGCGACGTCGCTCCCCGCGGCAACCCGGACGGCGCGGTCAACATCACGGACGTGGTGGGCCTGCTCCGCATGGCGGTCGGTCTCGACGAGGCGACCCCGACCGAGGTCGTCATCGGCGACGTCTCGCCCAACATCCTGGTCGAGACGGGGACTCCGGACCTCCGCTACCGGCTCGGTGACACCCGGGTGAACATCGCCGACGTGGTGTCGGTCCTCCGCGTCGCGGTGGGGCTGGATCAGATCGTCGAGCGACGCTGAGGCCGATTTCGTACGGGTATCGTTCGCTGGTCCGTTTTCCGAGACGGGCCGGCGCGATCCGTCCTAAAGTCGGTTGGACGGGGCTCCGAGCGGGGTCCCGTCCCCCCGCGCCACGCGTCAGTCCATGGCTCCTGTCTGCCCGACCCGGGGACTTGCAGGAAACCGCCGAGGGCGATGAAGTGACGGGGTGAGAGAATGCGAACCGGTCGGGATCCCCTCGCGATCCCGGCCAGGAGTTCCCCCGATGAAGCTCGCCCGTCCCGCCCTGCCCTTCTTCGCCCTCCTCCTTTTAGGTGGGGTCGTCGCCCAGGCCCAGAAGCCGCTCGATCCCGACACGAACGTGTCGATGACGGGCAGCACGGAGTCCGAGCACGATCCGGACATCGCCAGCCTCCCGACGGGTGAGCACGTGATCGTCTGGCGACGCGAGTTCCAGGATGGCGGGAGCAGCATCCTCGCGCGTCGCTACGACGCCGACGGCGTGCCCCTGAGCGGTGAGATCGAGGTGGCAACGGCCGACGGCTACGTCGGGGGTAGCCTCACGGAGCCGAGCGTCGCGCTGGCGCCCGACGGCAGCTTCATCGTCTTCTGGGAAGACAGCGCTTACCCGCCGCAGGTCAATGGCCAGCGCATGGGTGCCGACGACATGCCGGTCGGCCTTCCCCTGTCCGTGGCCAACGGTGACGGCTACTACAACAGCCGCAACACGCCCAACGTCGCCGTCAACGACGACGGCACCTTCGTGGTCACCTTCCACGAGGACTACAGCATCTTCTTCCAGCGCTTCGCCGCGGACGGCTCGTCGGCCGACGGGCGGGTGCAGGTCATCGACGGTGCGAGTTACAACGACGGTCACTTCTCGCCGAGCCTCGGCTCGCACGGCAGCTCCGGTGAGTTCGTCGTGGCCTGGGAGAACTACCAGTACAGCTACTACGGCGGGGAGTACCTGACCCGCGGCACGCGGGAGGAGCGCCAGGCGGCTCGCGACGCCGCTCGGGAGATGGAGAATCCGCTGCCGGAGCTCCAGGTCGAAGGCAGCCCCTCCGGCTCTTCCTACAGCTCCAACCTGTTGTTCCAGCGATTCATGGCCGACGGCACGGCCATCGACACCCTCCCGCAGTTCGCTCACGGCGAGGAGACGACCTACGCCTACGAGGCCAGCGTCGGCATGGCGGCCGACAAGGGCTTCGTCATCACCTGGCGGGACGAGACCGACGGCGACGGGCCCGGTGACGACACCCTCATGGTGCGACGCTTCGGACCCGACGGCCTGCCCCGCGGCGAGGCCCTGGATCTCCAGCACCCGCAGGGAGGCTCGGGCAATCCGCAGCATCCGCGCGTTGCCGTTGCGCCCTCCGGAGCCTTCGTGGTCGCGTGGTCATCCTTCCTGAGCTACGAGCCCGACTCGGCCGGTCCCGCGGAGCCTGCTGCCGACGACGATCGCCGCATCGACGAGGATGAGCTGGCGATCGGTCGCGAGGGCGGCGTGACGCAGGGAGAGGTGGAAGCGCCGCCGGAGCACTTCGTCCACGTCTGGGGTGGGCGACCCGACGGCACGCTCATCGGACCCGAGCGCATCAGCGGCTTCAACCGGGCGGACCGCTCACCCGTGCCGATGATCACTGCAGGCACCAGCGGTCAGGTCGTCTTCTCCGCCAATGACACGGCCATGCAGGAGATTCGCGTTCGCGCGTTCTCCTGCTTCGATCCCGACTCCGACGACGACGGTCTCGGCGATGCCTGCGACAACTGTCCCGACACTCCGAACCCGGAGCAGGACGACCTCGACGAGGACGGGCTGGGTGACGCGTGCGACAACTGTCCCGAGGATCAGAACCCGGATCAGGAAGACGGCGACTCCGACGAGATCGGTGACGCCTGTGACAACTGCGTCGAGGACGACAACACCGGCCAGGAGGATGCCGACGGCGACGACATCGGGGATGTCTGCGACAACTGCGTCGATGACATGAACTCGGGCCAGGAAGACTCCGACAGCGACGATGTCGGCGATGCCTGCGACAACTGCCCGGACACGTCCAATCCGGACCAGGCCGACACCGACGGTGGCTCCGGTCCCGACGGCGCTGGCGACGTCTGCGACGTCTGCCCCGACGTCTACGACTTCGAGCAGTTCGACTCGGACATGGACGGCCTCGGCGACGCCTGTGACAACTGCCGCTTCATGGAGAACGTCGACCAGGCGGACGGCGACAGCGACGACGTCGGCGACCTCTGCGACAACTGCCCCGGTGACGCCAACACCTTCCAGGACGACGAGGACAGCGACAGCGCAGGTGATGCCTGCGACAACTGTCCCGGCCTGTTCAACTTCGGCCAAGACGATGAGGACGCG
>JBCCFW010000267.1:0-6754 GCA_039029535.1 Acidobacteriota bacterium | reverse complement strand
GCCGGCGCCAATGATCGTGATCCCGGATGAGGTATCTTCACGTTTTGCCATCACGTCACCCAGGGGCTGGGGGCGACGCTGTGTGTCGCCAGCCGATCAACTGGAGAATAATGGCCGGCACCAGTAAGCTGAGCGCCACCAGATCCGCCTGCCAGCTTGGGGCGATGAAGATGAGCCCGGCAACGGCGCACAACACCCGTTCGATGACCCTCATCGGCGCCATAAAGTAGCCAACAACCGCAGCCGAGAGTGCGATCACACCAGCGATGCAACTGGTGGCCGTGTAGGAGAATTCCCAAAAGTCAAAACCTGTCGATGAGACGAACAGCAGCACTGGCGCATAAACGAAAGCCAGCACAGCGCCCGCTCTTCGGGATCGAGTCGACCCAGGCAGTCCTCGAGGGCTGCTTGGCTCTCGTCGTCGAGGAGCTGCTCCAGCGCGCTGGGCTCGGGGTCCTCGTTCCGCAGCTCCCACGGCGGCGACGTGCCGTCTTCGCCCAAGAGAACGTCGAGGCTGATCTCGTTGGGTCGGGCCGCACGGCGGCGACCGTGGTCGATCCACGCGTTGCGGGCCATCGTGAAGAGATAGCGACGCCAGGCTTCGAGCTGGTCCTCGGACGGACCACCGCCGCGACGGACGGCGCGGTAGGTCTTGCAGAAGACGTCCTGCGTGAGCTCGCTCGCGTCCTCGGGGCCGACCCGACGCCAGAAGAAGCGACGCAACGGCGCCCACAGCTCTTCGGTGAGCCGGTCGAAAGCGGCCCGATCACCCTGACGGACCTGGCCGAGCGTTCTCGGCCACGAGCCTGGGTCGGGCGGCGACCCCGTGCCCGCCGGACCAGCTGCCTCGCTCAACCTGCCACGCTCCCCTCGAGCTCGGCTCCCTCCACTGTCGGAGAGGCTACACCGCGCGCCCATGCTCACGCCGCGTTCCTCCGCGAAAGATCGGCCTGCCATGATTTACTCACCGAGGGGAACTTCACCGGCAGCGGCGCACGCCCGCGGCCGCGCACCGGGCCGACGTGAGCGACGACCGCGACGATCTCGACGACCGGCCGATGGCTGACCAGCTGCACCGCTGGGGCCAGGGGGTCGCGAACGAGGGTGCCGCCGACGGTCCCTCGGACGCGGAGCGCCGGGCCCTGCACGCACGCCTCGATGCCGTCGACGCCGAGCTCGCCGCCCCCCGACCTCGTCGTGGCTGGGCCGGGCCGGCGCTCGCGCTGGCTGCCGTCGTCGTGCTCGGCGTGGCCCTCACCGCCTGGCAGGTCCTCCGCAGCGGGCCGGGCGTCGACGACGTCCGGCTCCAAGGCGTGCAGCTTCGGGGCGGTCCCTCCGTGCAGGTCGAGCAAGGGGCTCCGCTCGAGCTCAGCTATGAGCTCGGCCGCCGCTCGTGGGTGTATGTCGCCCAGCTCGACGAGGAGCGGCGCCTGCTGCCGGTCCCTCCTGGGGAGCCTCGTGAGCAGGCGGCCGGCACGCAGGTCGTGACGACCCGGGCGGCGGGCGCTGTCGGCGATCACGCGCTCGTCGTCCTCGTGAGCCACGAGCCGACGACCATGGACGGCTTCCGCGAGCTGCTGCGCATTGGTAACTCCCTGCCCGAGTCGCCGGCGCTCGCCGGTCACCACGAGCAGCTTCGTCGAACGCTGGAGGCCGAAGGGGCGCTCTCGGTCGTGATCACGCCCTTCGCGATCGTTCCGCGCCCTTGAGGCTTTCGAGGCCTGCTCTGCTGGCTGAGCTGTCGAGTGCTGATTCATCCGTCCCCCGCGCATGGCCCACGATTCGGTGGCCTTCGAAAGAAAGCTAGGGTCCGCGTCGAAGGCGGCACAAGCGACCTGTCCGGTCTTGTCCGCTCCTTGGCCGGCAGGGCTTGCGCACTCCGCGCTCGCTGGTGAGCAGGCCGCCGCTCGGATAACCTCACTCGAACGAAACTGAGGGGTTTCGTTCGGCACGAGGGGGTGAAGGCGGCATGGTCCAGCGGTGGCTTCGCAGCGACCTGGTCCGCGCCGCTCGTCAGGAGCTCGGTCTCACCCAGTCCGAGGCTGCCGCCCACTTCCAGACCAGCGAGCGGAACTACCGCCGCTGGGAGTCCGGCGCGGTCAACCACGCCACGCGGGGCTTCAACGTGCGCACCGCGGAACAGCGGCGCCTGCTCCACGCGATCGCGACCGAGTTCGGGCTCGACGAGGACGAGCTGCTCGTCGAGCAGGCGCCCTCGCCAAGCGCAGGTCCGGCTCCCACCGAGGAGGGCGGGACGACGGCGAGTCCCCTCTACAACGTGCCACTCCCCTCGGTGCGCTTCGTCGGTCGCGATGCCGACCTCGACGAGCTGGGCGCCCTCGTCTCCAGCCCGGACGAGCGCATGGCCGTGGCGATCCGCGGGGTCGCCGGCGTGGGCAAGACCGAGCTCGCCCTCCAGCTCGCTCACCGTCTCTCGACCCTGGGGGCCTTCCCGGGCGGCATCTTCTGGCTCGATGCGGCCAGCCGCGACCTGACCAACGGCTGGGCGAGCGAGTGGATCGCCGGACGGCTCGGGATGACGAGCGCTCGTCCGGTCGACCGCGCTCGCGCCGTGGTGACGCAGCTCGGGGCGAGCACCCAGCCGCTGCTCGTCGTGCTCGACAACGTCGAGGAGTGGACTCGAACCGCCACGCCCTTCCCGCTGCCCGAGGGGGCGAGAGTCTCCCTGCTGGTCACCACGCGGCATCGTGGTCTCGGCGGCTCGCGCTTCCTCGACCACGAGCTCGGCTTCCTGCCCGAGACGGAGTCGCGCGATCTCCTCCTCCGCGTCGCCGGCCCGCGGCTCGCTCATCACCCGGACTTGGACTCGCTCCTGCATCGGCTCGGGGGCTACACGCTGGCGGTGGAGCTGGCCGGCGTGTTGCTGCGTGACGCTCCGGGTCTCAGCCCGACCGAGTGCCTCGAGCGACTCCGGCAGCCAGACGCCGTCGATGAGCTCGGACCGCTCACCAACCACGAGAGCACCCTGTCGGCCGCCTTCGCGCTCACCTGGGAAGGGCTCGACGAGTCGGCGCGCCGTGCCTGGCAGCTCGCGGCGAGCTTCGAGCCGGGACTGATCACGCCGGCGCTGGCGGACGCTTGCGGCCTGACCCTCGACGACCGCCAGGGTCTCCAGCGGCTGCACTTGATCGACATCCAGCCCAGCGGTCGCTGGCGCATGCACCGGCTCACCCGAGACCATGGCCGTCGTGCTGGCAGCACGGAAGAACGCAAGCGAGCGCTCGGCGGCTTCCTGCGGGGCTGTCATGAGCTGGCGAGCGGCTTCGCCATCGGCGTCGGCTTCGACGTCTATCAGCGCGACCGCACGCAGTTCGACACCGCGACTCGGCTCGACGACGAGAGCCTCGGCGGCGAGGACCTGGTGAGCCTGTGCAATCAGGTGGCCATGGCACGCTACTCGCTCGGTGAGCTCGAGTCGGCTCACGAGCTGCTCGAGCATGGGCTGGAGCTCGGCACGTCTCGTCTCGGTGAGGGCCACCGCCTGGTCACCGCCTGCCGCATCGGCCTCGGCAACACCCTGGCAGCCCTGGGTGACTACACCGGCTCCGTCGAGACCCTCGAGGCTGCCGAGCGGGCCTGCCAGGAGTTGGAGGACGCCCGGGGCTTCATGCTCGACGGCTGCCGGTGCAGCCTCGCGATCAGCCTGCAACTCCTGGGCGACTACGACCGCGCCGGTCACCTCCTCGAGCAGCTCGTGGCCGAGCACGCGAAGGACGACGAGCAGTCGCGGACGCTGCGCACCACCTACCTCGCGGACCTGGCGATCGTGGTGCTCTTGCAGGGCGATCGCGAGCGGGCCCGGCGACTCACCGAGGAAGCGCTCGAGGGAGAGATCCTCCTGCGTGGGCCCGACCATCTCCTCGTGGCTGCCCGGCGGGCCAACCTGGGGTGGATCCAGCTCCTCTCGGGAGAGGTGGATGCCGCGTACGCGTCGACCTCCGAGGCGATGCGCTCCTACCAGCGCATCTTCGGCGACGAGCCGGCTCCTCACGTGGTGATCACCAAGGCCAACCTCGCGTTGATGGAGCTCGAACGCGGACAGGGCAAGAAGGCACGAGCGCTCATGGAGGACGCGCTGGCCTGGGACCTCGCAAACCGCGGTCCGGACCATCCCTTCACCTCCCTGACCCGGGCGAAGATGGCGAAGGTGCTCAACCGGATCGGAGAGACCGAGCGCGCCCTGCAAGAGCAGCAGGAAGCGTGGCGCATCGTCGATCTCCTGCCGCCCGGGACCTACTTCGAGGACCAGGTCACCCTCCACGTCACCGAGCTCAGCGGCCTCCCTCAACCGACGCGTGCGCGCTAGCGCCAGTCTCCGGTCGCGATGAAGGCGCCCCAGTAGAACGGGTGGTCGGTCTCCCCGTCTTCACGAAGCTGCGTGAGCTGCTCGCGAGACGCGCGTCGGGCCGACTCGGAGCTGTCGTGACCTTCCTGCCAGTGCGAGCGATAGAGACGCAGCATCCACTCGCGGGTGGCCGCGTCGTCCACGGCCCACAGGCTCGAGACCAGCGTGTCGACGCCGGCGACCTGGAAGGCGCGGCGCAGGCCGAGGACGCCTTCCCCCGCCTGCACCTGACCTCGACCCGTGTCGCAGGCGGCCAGCACCGCCCAGTCGACGCCCCGAAGGTCGAGCCGGGCGACCTCCAGGCCCGTCAGCACGCCGTCGTTCTCCGGCCGACGTCCCGAGCGGTTGTTGACTCCGGCAAGCACGAGACCACCGCGGAGAAGGTCGCCGCCGAGGCCGACGTCTTGCTGGTTCTGCTCGCAGGGCGCGAGCACGAAGCCGTGCGTGGCCAGGTGGAGCACCCGACGGCCGGGTGACTCCTTCACCACGGCGGCTTCACTCGCCCGTCGACCGGTGAGGCGGCGGGCCGCTCCTCGTCCGAGCCTCTTCCAGAGACGCGTGAGCTGACGCACTGCTCGGGCCGAGCCCGGCAGTGGCTCGAACTGAGGAAGGAGCGCCTCACCGACGCAGTCGCCTCCTCCGCGCAAGGTGACCAGGGAGCCCAGCGCCGCATCGAGGATCTCTCGGAAGCGCTCAGCACGAGTCGGCTTGCTGTCGTCGAAGGCGACGCCACCGACCGCGAGCAGGCCGTGACCCGAGGCGTCGGACTCCTCCGCCGTCACGAGGTCGCGCTCGGCTCCGAGGTAGTGCAGCAGCGGTCCCGACTCCACGAGGTAGCCGTCGTCGTCGTCCGGCAGGGTCGCGAAGCTCACGACGTGCAGGTCGCCGTCGGGCACGATGAAGACGCGGTCGACGCCGCCGAGCTCCGCCGCGATGGGATCCCAGGCGAGCCGACGCAGCTCGCGACCGGCCGCGCGGTAGCGCTCCTCCCGCAGCGCAACGAGCGGTCCACTGCGTGGCAACGGCAGCGTCACCTCGTGGCGCCAGGTCGCGATGGCCTGTCGGACCCTCGCGCTCGCGCCGAGCTGGACGAAGTGAATGCGAGGGTCGCCGCTGCGAGCGATGAGGGCCACGAGCTGCGCCTCGTGCTCCACCGGGCGGCTGCTCGCCGGACCGAGCCGGTGCACCTCGTGCTCGATGTAGGACACCAAGGCGCTGCCGGGCGGCAGGCTGTCGTGGACTTCGGACCAGCCGACACCGGCTGCACGTTGGAGACGGGCGAACTCTCGGCTGCGGAGCGCGAGCGCGCGCTCGGCCTCTTGCAGCACGTGCTCGCTCCGCTCGAGACGCTCCGCTCGCTCCTCCTTCGTCTCCTTGCGATGCGTCGAGAGAAGGTGGCCGAGGTGGGCTTGCTCGGCGTCGTCCTTGGCGCGACGCAGCTCTTGGAGCTCCTCGTCGTCACTGGCGAGCAGCCCTCGGTGACGGGAGGCCATCTCGTCGAGGACGAGGGCACGAACACGGACCTGGGCATCCCAGGCCCGGGCGAGCCACTCCTGCCGTCGCTCGTCGGGGAGCTCGGTGAGCTGGTCGAGGAGCAGCGGCAAGCCAGCCGCTCGTTCACGGGCGAAGGTGAGCCCCTCTCGCTCCGGCAGCGCCCGAACCATGCTGCGGAGCTGCCGACGTCCGAGATCTTCGGCCTCCATCGCGAACCGGAAGGCGTCCTCGTGATCGCCGAGGAAGGCCAGCGCCTGGGCGAGATGGAGCCGACGGGCAGCGCGATCGGACGGCCTGAGAACCACGCGGTCACTCATCGCAGTCGCCTCACGCCAGGCCCTGAGCGCTTCGGCAGTGTTCCCACGGGTCCAAGCGAGCCGCCCCTCGGCGTGCAGCACACGGCTGAGTCCCGCGTGGTCGGCCCGACCGTGGAGGGATTCGTGCAGCGTGCGTGAGCGCGCCACGTGCGCGGCCGCCTCCTGGATCTCTCCCAGCTCCATCGACATCCTGCCGAGGCCAGCGTGCGTGTTCACCCGTTGTCGGACCGTCTCGTCGGCGCTGGCCTCCTGGCCCTCGAGCGCGAGCTCCCAGCTCTGTCGAGCAGCCTCGTAGTCGCCGGCCTGCTCGTGAAGGTTGGCGATGTTGGCGAGGCTCATCGCTGGCTGGTCGTGCGGCCAGTCGTAGTACTCGCGGCGGACTTCGTACGCCTCCTGCTGAACGGCCAGCGACAGCTCGGGCTCACCGACGTTTTGAAGGAGCAGGGCGTAGTTGTTCAGCGAGGCCCCCAGGTAGGCGCCGGGGACCGCCGGGTCCTCTCGCAGCCGGGGAATGGCGACCTCGTGGATCGCACGGGCGGTGGCCAGCTCACCGACCCGGTCGTGGAGGCTCGCGACG
>JBCCFW010000266.1:0-6797 GCA_039029535.1 Acidobacteriota bacterium | reverse complement strand
GTCGAAGGGCTCGGCGGTGCCGCGACGCACGGCGGTGGCACCGTCCCCGACGGCCACCACCTCGTGCCCGGCGTCCCCCACCAACTGGACGAGACCCTCACGGAGGGCCTCGTCATCTTCGACGACGAGAATCTTCACGCCGCTTCCCCCTGCTCACTTCCAGTCACTTCAGGGACGCCACCTTGGTCGCCTCCGAGGCGGCGACCACCGAGGCGCGGACGCGCACCGTCACCTCGGGAGCATCCTTCGCATCGGTGAGGAGCGTGACCTTCCCGTCGACCCGACCGGGAGGCGTCGACTCGGCCACCCACACGACGAGCTGAGGGTCGACGCCCGCGGCGCCCGTGTTCTTCAACTCGTAGCGGAGAGCATCATCGCTCACCTGGACGTCGCGGACACGCAGGGGCGCACCGTCCGGCCGACGCAGGGAGAGCTCGCGCCGCTCGGCCTTGCCCTCGGTCTGGCGGATGACGAGACGCTCGGAGGGCAGGACGTCCACCGGGCTGGTGACCTCGGCCTGGACGACGAGCTTCAGCGTCGGACGGGACGGATCGTTGGTGGTGACCGTGGCCGACTTGGAGATGGAGCCCTTGAAGCGAGCGGTGTCCACCTTGAGGGTGATCGTGCCGCTCTCACCGGGGGCGACGACGCGGTCCCACTCGGGCACCGTGCAACCACAGGCCGGCTTGACCTCGAGCTGGAGGGGCGCGGCACCCGGGTTGTGGACCCGGAAGGCGTGGCTGATGACCTGACCCTTGTCGACAGTGCCCGCGTCGTGGGTGGTGCTGGTGAGGACGGCCGAGGGCAGGGCGACGTTCTCGGCCAGGGCCGTGGCCGAACCGGCGGTCCCGACGAGGAGGACGGCGAGAAGAGTGACGAAGCGAACGCTCTGAGACGACATGGCGAGGATTCTCCTGAGGGCGAGCACCGTTGCTCGCAGGGAGAGATCTACCGCCCGCCTCGACGGCGATCCCGGGTCCGCGCCGTTTCTTTACAGGACCGTCACGACCCCGGTTCAATGGCGCCGTGACGACTTCCTCTCGACGCCTGCACCTGCGCCACCGTGCCCCTCTCGCCCTCCGAGACGCCCTCCAACGGCTCGAGCTGGTCCACCCGACGAGCGTCGCGTGGCCGCGTGGGGCGTGGACCACCGTCCTCGTCGAGGCGCCGGCGCTCGAGACCCTCGAGATCGCTCAGGCGCTCAGCCACGAGCTGAGCTGCCCGGCCGTCGTGAAGGGGCCCGACGAGGCCGCGGCTCGGCTCGTGCTGGTTCGCGACGGCCTGCCCCTCGGCGCGATCGCCCTCGACGACCCCGACCTCGACCCCATGACGGCGATCCCCGACGACTTCGCGGACGAGAGGGAGGGCGACGTCTCCGAGGACTCCCTTCGCTCGCACCCGCAGCGGGAGACCGAGCGCAGCCGACAGACGCTGAGCTTCGTCCAACGGATGCAGGAGCAGGTCCGGCTCGAGGTGATCTCCAACGTCACCTGGCTCCGTCGTCATGCCGAGCTCCTCGGAATCGACGGACCGCTCCCCGACGAGCCCGACCGGAAGACCGAGGGTGCCCTCATGTCCGGCGCCCTCGCGACGCTGAGATCACTCGAGTCGGGGCCGTCGGCGGACGAGGCCGACGCCGCCCGCGAGGAGCTCCGTCGTCTTCAGCGAGAGCAGCAGGCCGTCTTCCACGAGCTGGTGGGAGACAACGCCGAGCTGCTCGACGTGCCGACACCGCCGGATCCGAAGGACAGCCCGGAGACCTACTTCGCCACCGCGGGTCGCGCCCTGACGAGCGCAGGTGATGACGACCGTGAGAACCGAGGCGCAGCCGTTCCGACATCGCGGATGCGGCTCGCCGCTCGGCTCGGTCTCGATCCCACCCTGCTGGAAGACGGTGACGAAGCCGAGCTCGGCGTCCTCTTCGACTCATGATCTTCGACCCATGCTGACCACCTCCCTGGATTCCCTTAGTCACCGAGGACTAACATCGGGCTCTCAGTCCTGAGCAGCCCCTGTCTCGATTCGAGACGTCTCGAAAGATGGCGTCGTCCCGGCCATCTCTCGCCTGCAGACCACGACAATCGAAGAAGTGCTCGGCTGCTCATGAAGGTCCGACTCGATGCGAGTCGACAACAATGAGGGTCCTCCATGAAGCCAGCCCCCGTCCGTCCGCTGCACCTCCTCTCGTTCCTGGCCGTCACGTTCTCGTGCCTGATGCTCACCGGCAGTCTCACCTCCGGAGGAGAGAACGGAGATCGCCGCTTCGACACGGGCGAAGGACCCCGGCTCCTGCTGGTGGATCCACCCCCTGCTCCGACACCCCTCGGCGAGCCGACCTGGACCCCCGATCCCAAGCTCGGGGGCCCACCGATCGACGGCGAACGTCTCAGCGTCCTGGTCTGGCTGGACTCGACGGCTCCTCTCCACTCCGCCAAGCGTGAAGACGTGAAGCGCTTCGCCACCGAAGGAGGTGGCTTCGTCCGCTACGAGTACCGGACGGTGCTGCCGGACGTCGTCAACGTCCGCAACGTGCCCCGCTCGCTCCTCGAGGAGCTGCGACGCATGCCCGGCGTGGTGAACGTGACCGAGGACGAGTACCACCCCGAGGTCGTCAAGCTCGACGAGTCGACGCCCCAGGTGCGAGGCCTCCAGAGTCAGCTCACCGCCGCCGGGCTGGACGTCGACGGCACCGGCGTCCGGGTCTGCGTGGCCGACACCGGCATCGACATGGACCACGCCATGTACTCCTCGCGCATCGATGCCGCCGCGAGCTACGACTTCGCCAACGACGATGGGAACCCCGACGACGACAACGGCCACGGCGCCCACGTGGCCGGCATCGCGGTCGGTGGCACGGGGCTCACCGTCGACTTCGGTTGCGATGGCACCGAGCCCTTCCAGGGCGTCGCCCCCGGCGCGACCCTCATCGGCGCCAAGATCCTCAACGCGGCCGGCGGCGGCTCCGACAGCGACATCATCGCCGGCATCGACCACTGCGCAGACCAGAGCCCCACCGGTGGCCGCGCCGACGTGATCAACCTGAGCATCGGCACCGGCAACTTCACCAGCGGCGCCTGCACGCATCCCTGGGCCATCGCCTCGAACAACGCGGTCGCCGCGGGCGTCGTGGTCGTCGCTGCTTCCGGCAACGAGAACAACACGAACTCGATGGGCTCACCCGCCTGCGGTGCGGACGTCATCGCCGTCGGTGCCGTCTACAAGGACGACTACCCCAACTGCGAGGACGGCACGTCCAACTTCAACTGGGGCGTCTGCGTCGACAACAGCCCTGGCCGAGACCAGGTCGTCTGCTTCAGCAACGAGAGCGACTTCCTCGACGTGACCGCCCCCGGCTCGGTGATCCAGTCGGCGAGCAACGCCGCCGGCGGCTCGTCGATCACGGGTCAGAGCGGAACCAGCCAGGCCTCTCCGATGGTCGCGGGTCTGGCCGCCCTCATCCTCGATGCCGACCCGACCCTGACGCCGGCCGAGGTCCGTCAGATCATCCGTGACGGAGCGGTCGACCTCGGTCCCGCCGGCTTCGACCGCGCCTACGGACACGGTCGCATCGACGTCATCGACTCGCTGAGTCTCATCACCCCTTGTAGCGTCGACGGTGATTGCGACGACGGGCTCTTCTGCAACGGCGCCGAGACCTGCGACGCGGGCGACTGCGTGAGCGGTGCTCCGCCCTGCGCCGACCTCTGCGACGAGGCGACCGACTCCTGCCTCAACTTGATCCAGGAGTGGGACATGAGCACCGATCCGGGTTGGACCACCCAGGGTCAGTGGGCCCACGGCGTCCCGACCGGCGGCGGTGGACAGCACGGCGGACCGGACCCGACCGGCGGCGCCACCGGCAGCAACGTGCTGGGCTACGACCTGAACGGGGACTATGCCAACAACCTCGTGGAGACCCACGTCACCAGCACGGCCATCGACTGCAGCGGCCTGACCAGCGTGACCGTGCGCTTCCAGCGCTGGCTCGGCGTCGAGCAGCCGCTCTACGACCACGCCTACTTCCGGGTGAGCAACGACGGCAGCAACTGGACGACCCTCTGGGAGAACGCGGCCGAGGTCGCCGACACGAGCTGGTCGCTCCAAGAATTCGACATCTCCGGCGTGGCCGACGGCCAATCCACCGTCTACCTCCGCTGGACCATGGGCACGACCGATGGTTCCTGGCAGTTCTGCGGCTGGAACCTGGACGACGTTCAGCTCCATGCCGCCGGTGGTGGCGGGGGTCCGTCCTGCAGCGACGGGATCCAGAACCAGGGCGAGGACCGCATCGACTGCGGTGGTCCCTGCCCCGCCTGCGAGTGCACCAGCGACGCCGCCTGTGACGACGGCGACGCCTGCAACGGCGTCGAGACCTGCGACGGCTTCGGCACCTGCCAGGCCGGCACGCCGCCGGCCTGTGACGACGGGCTCTTCTGCAACGGAACGGAGACCTGTGACTCCGTCCTGGGTTGCCAGGCCGGCACGCCTCCGAACTGCGATGACGGTGTCAGCTGCACCACCGACTCCTGCAACGAGGCCACCGACTCCTGCGACAACGTGCCGGTCGACTCGGCCTGTGACGACGGCCTGTTCTGCAACGGCGTCGAGACCTGCGATCCCGTCCTCGGTTGCGTGAGCGGCTCCGATCCCTGCCCGGGTCAGTCCTGCAACGAGACGTCCGACACCTGCTTGCAATGCCTGGTCGATGCCGACTGCGACGACGGGCTCTTCTGCAATGGTGACGAGACCTGCTCCGGCGGCACCTGTCAGTCCGGCAGCGATCCCTGCCCGGGTCAGGGCTGTGACGAAGCCATCGACCAGTGCATCGCCGGCGCCACGGCCCAGATGGAGACCGGCACGGTCGTCGTCGGAGGCTCGGCGGTGACGGTCGACCTCGTGCACGACTACGTCGATCCCGTCGTCGTCTGCTCGGTGCAGTACGCCAGCAACGCCACGCCCACGGTCACCCGCATGAGCAACGTCGTCTCCGGCAGCTTCGACGTCCGACTGGTGAACCCCTCCGGTGGAGCGGTCGCCGCGGAGACGGTGAGCTATCTGGTCGTCGAGGCCGGTGCGTGGACCATCGACGGCGTCGCCATCGAGGCTCAGACGGTCACCTCGACGGTCACCGACGACAACAACAGCTGGGTCGGCGAGGCCCAGAGCTACCTCCAGTCGTACACCAACCCGGTCGTTCTCGGTCAGGTCATGAGCAGCAACGACCCGGCCTGGTCGGTCTTCTGGTGCCAGGGGGCCTCGCGCACCGATCCACCGTCGGCCTCGACGATCCGCACCGGGAAGACCGTCTGCGAGGACACCACGGTGCCCAGGGCGGACGAGACCATCGGCTTCATCGTCATCGAGACCGGTCACGGCTCGATCGGCGGGGTCGAGTACGAGGCGGCTCTCGGAGCCGACACCGTGCTCGGCGTGACCAACGCTCCTCCGTACACCTACACCTTCTCCTCGGCGTTCGCGTCGGTTCCCGAGGTGGCGGTGGTGACCATGGCGGCGATGGACGGCAACAACGGTGGCTGGGCTCAGACCCACGGCGCCTCGCCCCTCACCGCCACGACGCTCGGCCTGTCCATCGACGAGGATCAGATCGGTGACACCGAGCGCGCGCACACCAGCGAGCAGGTCGGCTACGCAGTGTTCGCGACGGCCTTCGCCTACCCCGCCGCCGGCTGCGTCGACGACGCCGAGTGCGACGACGGTCTCTGGTGCAACGGTGACGAGACCTGCAACAACGCGGGGAGCTGCGACCCCGGGACCCCGCCGGCGTGCGACGACGGCATCGCCTGCACGATCGACTCTTGCAACGAGGCGTCCGACTCCTGCGACAACGGCCCCGACGACTCCCTCTGTGACGACGGGATCTTCTGCAACGGGATCGAGACCTGCGACCCGGCCATCGGCTGTCAGCCCGGGACGCCACCGAGCTGTGACGACGGCGTCGGCTGCACCATCGACAGCTGCGATGGCGGCAACGACGCGTGCAGCAACGCACCGGACGACTCGGCCTGCGACGACGGGCTGTTCTGCAACGGCACGGAGACCTGCGACCCGGTCCTCGGCTGTCAGTCGGGCAGTGACCCTTGCGCCGGTCAGGGCTGTGACGAGGTCACCGACGAGTGCCTCAGTGGCCCCGTCGCCCGACTCGAGTCCGTCGTAGCCACGGTGGGTGGCACGGCGACCACCATCAGCTTGACCAACACCTACGACGACCCGGTCGTCGCCTGCTCGGTCAACTACGCCAACAACACCACGCCGATCGTGGCTCGCGTGAGCAACGTGGGCTCCGGGAGCTTCGACCTGCGTCTTCAGAGCGCCGCCGGCGCCTCGGTGAGCGCCGAGCTCGTGAGCTGTCTCGTCGTCGAGGCGGGCACCTGGACGATCGACGGCGTGAACATCGAGGCGCAGACCTACCTCTCGACCGTGACCGATGACAACAACAGCTGGCTCGGCCAGTCCCAGGGCTACGGCCAGTCGTACGCTGACCCGGTCGTGCTCGGTCAGGTCATGAGCGAGAACGATCCCTCCTGGTCGGTGTTCTGGTGTCAGGGCACCTCACGGACCAATCCGCCCTCCGCCAGCGCGCTGGTGACGGGCAAGACGGTGTGTGAGGATCCCGACGCGACCCGGGCCGATGAGACGGTGGGCTTCATCGTCATCGAGGCCGGCAGCGGCACGATCGGCGGCGTGACCTACGAGGCGGCGCTGGGAGCCGACTCGGTCCGCGGCGTCGGAAACGGCGGTCCGTACCCGTACACCTTCAGCCAGACCTTCGCGTCGGC
>JBCCFW010000265.1:0-6798 GCA_039029535.1 Acidobacteriota bacterium | reverse complement strand
GTCGTGCTCGTGGTCGACGACCATCCCGATTCGCTCGATTTCGGTGAGGTCTGGGGCTCGCCCTTCAGGGTGCTGGCCGAGACCGCCACCGCCTTCGCCATGGTGGAGTGGGTCTCCGCCGTGGACAACTTCGACTTCGCCCGATTCCTCGGACACCTGCAAGGGGCACAAGCCGATCCACCGACCGCGCCTCACTGGGACACCCCCTTCGACTACGGACATGGGTCCTGCCGGGGGTGGCCCTACAACTACAAGACGATCATGGTCCCGACCAACAACTGCAGTCAGGATCGTGTCGGGTACTGGTCCAATCCGGACGTGGACCATGCCGGGCGCAAGACCGGCGATCGACGTCGCCGGAACAACGCCCGAGTGTTGCGGGAGACCGCGTGCCAGATGTCCGACCTGGTCGGCCCCGCGCTGAACGGCTGGTTCTGGTTCTGGGGGAGCGCGGCCGGCGAACCGATCCACTGGTGGCACCTCAACTCCGACGATTACAACGCGATCGGTGACTTCGACGGCGATGGCCTCGACGAGTGGCTGGCGGCCAACCCCGGCAGTGGCTACTCCCACCTCATGGAGTTCGGCGGCGAGGACTGGGACACGACCTGGACCAACCTGGGGAATGGCGCGGTCAGCCAGTGGTGGATCGGTACCGGAGATCGCCTCGCGGTGGGACGGTTCCTGGCGGGGAGCGATCGGGACCAGTTGCTGGTCTTCAATCCGGCCGGTGGTCACGCCTTCTTGCTGGGCTTCGACGGCGAGGAGTGGGGCACGATCTGGTCGAACGGCAACAGTGACCAGCTCGACTGGTGGATCATGACCGAGCCCGACAAGCACGTCTCCGGAGACCTCGTCACCGGCAACGACCGGGACGAGCTGCTGATGGTGAACCCGAATGGCTGGGCACGTTTGCTGTTCTTCGATGGGAGCGACTGGGACTCGAGCTGGGACAACGACGGCTCGGGCTCGGTGGGCACCTGGTCCCTGACCGAGGGTGACCGGCTTCTCGCCGCGAACTTCGATGCCGGGAACGGGCGTGACGAGCTCCTGTTCGTGAACGAGGGAGGCTGGTCGCGACTGCTCTCGTTCGACGCTGGCGGCTGGGAGGAGAAGTGGAACAACGGCGGCTCGGACTACATCCGGTTCTGGCATCTCATCCCCGACGATCGCTACGTGGCGGGGGACCTGGTCGTGGGTGACGACCGGGATGAGCTGCTGGCGTTGAACATGAATGGGACGGCGCAGTTCCTGAGCTTCGACGGTGATTCCTGGGAGGAAGAGTGGAGCAACGGCGGGGCAGGGAACATCGGTCTCTGGTACATCAACCCCGGCTCTCGCTACGCCATCGGTGACTTCCAGGCGGGCACCCTGCGCGAGGAGTTGCTGTCGCTTCAGCCGCTGAACGGCTGGGCTCACCTCCACCTCTACTCACCCTGAGCTGAGAGGAGTCGGCCGCTCGGCGACGTCGGAGTCCCGAGCGGTCAGCTCCCAGCGGACCGGAATGACGCGGCGTGGCCGGCCGATTTTCGTGTTCTCGGGCGGTTCCCGGGGTAGCTCACGATTTCCGTGAGATCCTTCGCGGGTTCAGGTGAGTGGTGGTGAGGGAGAGACTCGAGCGTCAGCTGACGCTCGGCGGAGCCACTCGAGGTCCGACGGTCCCGTTCTTGCGGCGACTCATCCGGTCGCCTGCATCGGCGGGAGGTGCAGAAGGTTGGTCCGAGCTTTCAGCGGCGCGATTCGCGCTGCCTGGGCGCTCGCTTTTCTTCATTGGAGCCCATCATGATTTCGATGCTTCGCACGTCTTGCTTTCTCGCCGTCCTGTTCCTCCTCGTCCCGTTGACCGTGCTCCGGGCCGAGCCCGGTCAAGACCACCCCCAGCATCCCGACGGGGGTGACGGGCCCATCATCCCGGGCCAGATCACCCTCGACACCGGGCGCACCGTCGACCAGCCGGAGCTACCGGTGCCCGACGTTCTCCACGTCTACGGCTGCGACCGTTTCACCGAGCCCATCTGGCTCGGCTGCTCGTACTGCTACTGCACGGCGCGGCTCGACTGCGGCACGGCGGAAGGTGACGACGGCCTTCCGAGCGAGGTCGGTGACTGTCCGGTCTGGGGCTGCATCGAGGACGGGCTGGTCATCGACGCGCAGTCGACCGTGGACGGGCTCGTCTCCGTCGACTTCCAGGTGCGCTACAACGCGCCGCCGGGGCTCGAAGTGGGGCTCTTCCTGGCGGTGTACGACATCGAAGGCACCTTGCTCGAGGGGTCATGGCAGCCGGTCATGTCCGAGGACGAGGAAGTCCAAGGCCACTGCTGGCCCACGCTGACCTTGCCGCTGGGCGAGTACCACGTGCAGCTCACCTTCCTCGACCTGGGTCCGTCGATCGAGGAGTACCCGAGCGTTCCCTCGGGGAGCTTCCTCGGAGGCGAGACCGAGAACTATCTCCTCGCCATCGACGGTGGCTTCGTGCCGGGCTCGGGTGAGGCCGTGCTGTACAGCGCCAGCGGTGGTCCGCTCGACCCGACCGCGGTCTACCTCGCCAACACGCTGGCGCAGTGGGAGTCCTGCCCGGTCGCGCCCTGCGTGGGTGGTTCGACGGGCGGTGGTCCTGGTGGCAGTGGTGATGCCGGTAGCGACCGGGCGTCCCGTGGTGGCGGCGGGTCCAAGAACTGATGACGGGCAGCCGAGCGCGACGGTGCTCGGCCAGCCGAACCCGGAGGGTGCGCCTGACGAGGTGAGTGGACTGAGACTGTGAGTGAACGAGCGTCGTGGTGGATGTCGGCCTGCGTGGTGCTGCTCGGTGTCGTCGGAATGACGACCTCGTCACGTGCGGAGGTTCCCCCGGATCTCTTCGACGAGAGCCGGCTGCACGTCCTGCACCTGCGCATCCTCGAAGACGCTCCCGTCCTGGACGGCGAGCCCTGGTGGGAGTTCTTGGTCGTCAACGGCGTGGCGGGTGAGATCCAGGTACCGGGGATCCTGCGGGTCGACGATCACCCGGAGTGGTACACCGTGCTCGTCAAGCACCGAGGCGGAGAGAGCTTCCTGGGATCGGTGGCCTCGCTGCTCGCGACCAACGAATTCCGCAAGCGCCCCTTCGACATCGAGCTCGTCGACCTGGACGACTGGGGTGTCGACCCGGCCGACCATGCCGAGCTCGATGGTCTCGAGCTCAACGACGACGGTGAGCTCTGGGGCGTGGACACGATCGAGCTGCTCAATGGTCAGGGCGGTCCTGGCTGGCTCGAGCCGTCGTTCATGCACGATGTCTTGAACAGGAAGATCATGAAGCAAGCTCTGCCCATGCCCCGCACGAGCTTCGCGCGCTTGCACGTCCACCCGATTCCCCCGGGCTTCGAGGACTTCCTCGACGACGACGGCGGCGTGAGCATGGGCCTCTTCGTGCTCCGCGAGCATGGTGACAAGCAGTACATGGAGCGGATCTTCCGCGACGGTGACGGCTGCCGTTACACCGGCATCGACCTGGACGACTCTTGCCTGGACGTCCTGAGCGCGATGGAGTCCGCGGTGTCGGATGCCGACCCGATCGATCCCGAGGGGTTCTTCGAGGGGATCGACCCGCACCTCGATCTCGATGGTGCGCTGTGGTCGTACGCGAGCTGGGCGCTCTGCGGCTACTCGGGGGAAGGTGTCATCGACGAGATGTTCGAGGACCGCTTCCACGCCGGACGCTTGCACCGAGTCCCCCAGGGCATCAACAACGCCGCCTTCAACTCACCGGCGTTTCTCTTCGAGTCGAATGCTCCCATGAGCGACGGGGTGAACGGCGCCCTGGGGCTCACCATGGCCGAGAGCCCCTGGTTGCGAGCGCGCTATCTCCATCACCTCCGTTGGCTGGCCGAGACGACCGATCCGGCGCAGGTCGCGTGCTGGCTCAGCGCGTACCGACCGATTCTCACTGCCGAGCTCGACTCGGTGTTCGGTCCTGGCTACACCTACTACTGGCCGCTCGATCCAGAGGACCCACCGAGCGGGACCTTGGATGGCTGCGAGTGGCTGGGTGTCGAGCAGTACAACGACTGCCTCTACGAGCCGATCCTCGACGAGCTCCAGTCCGACCTGGCGGCGCATCGTCAGGCCATCCTCGACGCCACCGCGAATCAGCTCGCGGCGCCGGTCATCTCGGGCGTGGGCTTCGACTCCACGCCGGACGCCGGTGCGTCGGTCACGGTGACCGCCACGGTGGTCGGTGCCTGTGACGATTGCGTCCATCTCTACTGGCGTGACTTCGGTGGCTTCCGCATCGAGCCCATGGTCAACGTGGCCGGCGACGACTGGGAGGCGAACCTCGCTGATGCCGGCTCCTTGCAAGTCACCCAGCTCTACGTCGAGGCCTTCGCCGAGGTCGATGACGAGCTGGTCGTGTCGTACCACCCGCCGCTGGCCGGGCAGGGACCGCACGAGGCGTTCTCGTTCAACGCGGCCGGTCCGGCGACGGGAGACGTCGCCGACCTCCACATCAACGAGTTCCTGGCGACGGGGAGTGGTCCCGACTGGATCGAGATTTACAACGCGGGCTCGGTGGCGGTGAATGTCTGTGGCCTGGTCCTGGCCGACGAGGCCGAGCCGGAGGAGCCCTTCGCTCTCCCCGACGAGGTCATTCAGCCGGGCGGCTACCTGGTGGTCGAGGCCGACGGCCTCGGGATTGGGCTGCACGCCGACTTCAAGATCTCGAAGTCGGGTGGTGAGCTCTACCTCTTCGGCCCCGAGGACGAGGGGATGCCGCTCATCGACGTCGTCAGCTACCGGCGTCAGGCGCGGCACGTGAGTCAGGGGCGCTGGTGGAACGGGGTCGATCGCTGGAAGCAGTTCCCGGACCCGACTCCCCACTGGTCCAACCCCATCCCTGGTGACTACGACTCCGACGGTGTCGTGAACGTGAACGACCTCCTCGTGCTGCTCGGGGCGATGGGCTGCTCCTCGCCCGACGAAGACCTCACGGGTGACGGGGCGGTGGACACGCAGGACATCCTCGCGTTCTTGCAGTACTTCGGGAGCACGTGGATCACCGAGGTGCCGACGGGCGTGGAGCCGGCGTGTGGGGAGTGATCGTCGGCCCTTCCTCCACGGCGCTGGACTTTTCGGCCGCTGGGGCCGATCCCTGACTGTCGTGATCCGCCTCGCGACGGGAGCTCGATGATGACCTCGTCTTTCCAGCGTGACGTCCTCGCCTGGCTCGTGCCGGCGCTCGTCGTGCCGTGCCTGGCCTGGGCTGATGACCAGCCCGTGGCCGACGGCGGTGACGGGCCCATCATCCCGGGCCAGATCACGCTCGACACCGGACGCACCGCGGGTCGGGCGGAGGGGGCGTCACCCGACCTGCTCCACGTCTACGGCTGCGAGTCGACGACGGTGACCTGGCTGGGCTGCTCGTACCCGCCCTGTCCTGATCTCATCGACTGCAGTGACGTGGTGGGCAACCCGCACCTGCCGGGGTCGATGGGGGACTGTCCGCTGGGGGGCTCGCGGGAGGACGGCCTGGTCATCGACGCGCAGTCGTCCGCGTCGGGTCGGCTGACGGTCGACTTCCAGGTCCGCTTCAACGCGCCACCCGACGTGCCGGTGGGCCTGTACCTGGCGGTGTTCGATCTCGCCGGTGCCATGGTCTCGAGCGAGTGGCGCCTGGTGACGGCCGTGGATGATCAGGTGCAAGGGTACTGCTGGTCGGACGTGATGCTGGGGGTGGGGGAGTACAGCCTTCAGGTGACCCTCCTCGACCTCGGTGTCGACCTGCGTGACTACCCGCGGGTGCCGGTGGGGACCTACCTCGGTGGTGAGACCGAGAACTACTTGCTGGCGGTGACCGAGGGCGACTGGCCGGGAGCGCTGGTGGCGACCTTGTGGGCGGCGGGCGGTGGTCCTTTGGATCCGGCCGAGGTGTACGAGCACGGTGAGCGCGCGGTGTGGGGGACCTGTCCGGTGACGCCGTGTGCGGGGCCGGGTCGGGGGCTCGGTGGGTACCGGGACGTGTTGAGGGCGTGGGGGGACGAGCAGCGGTTTCGGTAGGGGTCAGGAGTCGGAGTTCAGCCGGTCGAGGAGGGCCTGCGATTGGTCGAGGTAGTGCTTCAGGCCAAGCTTGGCGAAGGCTTGGTGGGAGCGCTCAAGGACTTCACGGGCCTGGTCGCGCTTGCCCATCGCGAGGAGGAGGGCGCCGTGGTCAAGGCCGACGACGCCGATGGCATCGAGGCGGCCGATGGAGAGAAGAAAGTCGTAGGCCTTGGTGAGGTGCTCGTGGGCCGTCGAGTACTGCTCCTCAGCGAAGGCGATGTTGCTGAGAGTCCAGTGAGCGTTGGCCTGTCCATCGACGTCACCGAGCGCTTCGTCGATGAGCAGTGCTTGTTCTGCAGCGGAGCGTGCCCATAACGTGTTGCCCTTGTCTAGGTGAATTCTGGCGATGTCGCTAAGGGCCGAAGAGCGGCCCGACTGGTCGCCGAGAGCCTCGTAGACGGCGATTCGCTCAGTGTGGAGTGAGAGAGCCTCGTCGACATCGCCTTTCCTGTTCTTGATCCTGGCGATGTCGCCGAGTGTGACGGCGTGAGAGCGCTTGTCGCCGAGAGCCTCGTAGACCGCGAGCTCTTCTTGGTGGAGTGAAAGCGCTTGTTCGACATCACCCCTGGAGTTCTTGATTCTTGCGATGTCGCCGAGGGCGACGGCGCGAGAGCGTTTGTCGCCGAGAGCCTCGTAGACCGCGAGCTCTGCTTGGTGGAGTGAGAGAGCTTGGGCCACGTCACCTCTGGACTTCTTGATTCTTGCGATGTCACCGAGTGTGAC
>JBCCFW010000264.1:0-6903 GCA_039029535.1 Acidobacteriota bacterium | reverse complement strand
TGCGCCTTACCACCGAGTGGCTGCTGGGTAACCATTGTGTATGGACCAGTTGATCGGGCGTGAATCTTGTCGGCGATCATGTGGTTAAGCTTAATCATGTGCATGTAACCAACGGCTGTTCGCTCAAGAAGCGGCTCACCGGTTCGGCCATCAAACAATTGCTGCTTACCGTCCTCTGGAAGTCCAGCTTCCTTAAGGAGTTCTTTGATCTTTGGAGTTGTAACGGGCGTCTGGGCCCGCGCTGCTCGCCGAGTCGCCACGAGTGGACTGACGGGCCCCGGGCGTCCTTCCGGGGCCGTCTCACGGCGGCTGGGGCTCCCCTGGCTCCCGTGACATGCTTGTCCTCGTGAAAGCGCCCGGCTCCCACGCCCTCCTCCCCTTGACGCTTTTCCTGACGGTCTTGACCGTCGGAGTGTCGCTCCCCGCGACCGCCTCGACCGAGGCCTCGGCAGAGGCCGCTGGCGAGGTCGCCGTGCGTCGCTGGGAGCACGTCATCATCGTGCGCGCCCCCCACGAGAACCTGTCCCGAACGGTCGGCCGCGCCGAGGCGCTGACGATGATCGAGGGTGGGGCGGTGCTCGGCACCCTGCTCAAGCCGGCCGGTCCGAACCAGTCCGACTTCCGGATGCTCGTCCGCACGCGGCGACCCGGAGCGGTGGGGACCATCGCCAAGAAGATCCGGGTGCTGCCCGGGGTCATCGGCGCGACCGTGGCCCCGCTGCCCGAGACGCCGACCCTGCCGGGCGGTCCGTCGTTCATCTCGAGCTATCAGGCGGGCCTGGGCGGTGAGCCCGAGCCGGGCGTGCTGGTCCAGCACGACGTCGAGCCGGTGCTCGGAGCGACCGACCTGCTCGAGGCGGTGGGCACCCCGTCGTCGCCGCTGCTCGGCCCCGACTCGCAGCTCGGAGGCGTGGGGGTGAACATCTCCGCGCTCATCAAGCGGATGCGGGAGAGCGCCTGGCGCCGACGCGAGGAGCGGATGCGCAACGCCAACCTGCCGGTGGCGCCCCCAGCGACCTCGCTCGAAGCCGAGGCCAACAAGAACTAGTCGAGTCCCTTCGGGGGCGATGACCGAGATCGAGGTGTGTTGAGATGCCGACCGTGAACTGCCGGCGCTGCGAGCTCCCGACCGAGGGCTTCGACGCTTCACCGCTTCCTGGCCCCCGTGCCGAGGAGATCCTCGAGCACGCTTGCAAGGCCTGCTTCCAGGACTGGATGGGGCAGGAGATCATGATCATCAACGAGTACCGGCTCGACCTCTCGATCCCGAAGAACCAGGCGCTCCTCGACGACGAGATGGCCCGCTACCTCAAGCTGCCGTCCGCCCCCGAGGGCGAGGCCGCCGGGCCCCCGCCGGAGCACGTGCCTCCGCCGGAGTGAGCCGAGAGCGGGTCCTCGCCGCCGTCGAGAATCTCGTCGCCCACCTCAGGGAGAGCGGGGAAGCAGATGTCGGGAGACGTCTCGAGTCCCTCGCCGCTGACTTCCGGGCCGATCCCCGACACGGCCTGACGCAACTGCTCGGATTGTTCGGTGGGGCCGGCTCCTTCAACGACCTGGTCCTGCACGACGACGGCGTCGCTCTCCACGATGAGAACACCGAGCTCGACCAGCGGAGGCAACAGCTCCACGCGGCCCTGATGGATCCCGAGCTGCGTCGTTGGTTGTCCTCGCTCGGCGACGAGTGAGCCTGCGCTCAACCGCAGCGGCTGGTCTTCGGTGCACTGCTGGACGAAGCGCTCGCCACGTCTTCGCCCCGTCCGAGGAAGGTCTCCTCGGAGAGGTAGAAGGCGGAGAACACGTCTTCGAAGTCCGGGGCGACCGATGCCTCGACCAGCGCCGTGCCCATCAAGCGCTCACGCCAACTCGAGAGCTTGGATCGGTCGCCGAGGAAGTCGTGCCCCGTCTTGCGTTCGATGATGTCGCTGCGATGCAGCAGCGGTAGCCACGCGACGTCGACGAGTCCCACCTCTCCACCGCCGAAGAAGGGTCCCTTGCCGAGCTTCTCCTCGATCGTGTCGAAGGCCCGCTCGAGCTTCTCGCTGCGCTCGGTCAGGGTGGCACGGGTCGGGCTCCGCTGCGCGCTGCACTGCACGAGGTAGTTCTTGGTGGCGAGGTAGCTCCACGCGCGCTCGTGAGCCCGCTCTTCGGGTGAGAGACCCGGACGCAGCGGGCCCTGCGTCTCGTCGATCCACTCGACGATGGCGTCGGACTCGAAGAGCGACACGCCGTCGTCGGTGACGAGCACGGGGACCTGGCCGTGGGGGGAGAGGTCGAGGAACCATCCAGGTCGCTCGCCACCCTCGATGTAGGTGACCTCGTGCTCGACGTCGCGGGCCGCGAGCTGGGCGATGACGCGCTGGACGAAGGGGCAGATCTTCAGGCTGACGACTTGCACGCGGAGCTCCGTGTTCTCGCTGATGGACGACCGATCACCGGTCGTGCTCGAAGAGAGACGGAGCGACCCGGAAAAAGACGCAAGCGGAGCCGAGAGACCGTCAGCGGCCTCGACCTCGCAGCACGACCCGCACCGTGTCGAACAGGATGGCGGCGTCCAGGTACGGCGAGCGGTGCTTGATGTAGAAGAGGTCGTAGCGGAGCTTGAGCCGCGAGTCTTCCTCGCTCGACGCGTAGCGCAGCTTGAGCTGGGCCCAGCCGGTCAGGCCGGGGCGCACGAGGTGGCGGAGCGAGTAGTTCGGCAGGCTCTTCTTGAGCTGCTCGACGAAGTAGGGCTGCTCCGGCCGCGGACCGACGAAGGACATGTCGCCGCGGAGGATGTTGTAGAGCTGAGGCAGCTCGTCGAGTCGCGTCGCGCGCAAGAAGGCGCCGAGCTTGGTGATCCGACGATCCCCGACGCTGGCCCAGGCCGGGCCGTGCTTCTCGGCGTCGTCGGTCATGGTGCGGAACTTCCACATGGTGAACTCGGCGCCGGCCAGCCCCACTCGCTGCTGGCTGAACAGCACCGGACCACGACCGCCGCCGATCTTGATGGCGAGCGCGACCAGCGCCATCGGCACCGCTGACACGATGAGCCCCACGAACGACAGCACGACCTCGGCGAGCCGGACCGTCGTCCCGTACGACCGGGAGCTGGCCTCGGTGAGAAACTCGAGCCCCGGCGCCTTCTCGAAGACCTGACCCGCCACGCCCTCGGCGAAGCCGCCGACCGTGTCGATGCCGATGCCCGACAGCCGGGCAGCCACCAGCGGCTCGAGCAGGCTGGCCTGCGGTGCCTCGGCCAGCAGCAAGCGATCCGGCGCCTGGTCGTCGACGAGCAGGCGGGGGAGGTCGGCCCAGTCTCCGATCCACGGTGGTCCCAGCTCGCCGGACTCACGGGCACCCACGCGACCGACGACGATGCCCGTCTGCTCCTGGAGGGTCTCGTCGAGAAGCTCTGCTGCCTGGGGGGAGTGGCCCAGGAGCAGCAAGCGCTCGCCCTCGCGTGGCCAGAGCGCGCTGCGGACCGTGCGCAGCAGGAAGAGCGTGAGCACCGTCGCGGTCAGGCCGAAGGTGACCGCCAGTCGGCCGATGCCCTCGGGGCGAACGAAGTAGTCGATGAGGAAGATGGTCAGCGCCGCCAGCAAGCCGCCCTGAATGAGCAGCCGCAGGCGCTGACGCTTCCGCCGCACGGGGCGACGGTCGTAGAGCCCGTGCAGGTAGAGGCCGTACTGGAAGATGGCGGCGAAGAGACTGAGCCACGTGAAGAGATAGAGAAGACCCTGATGGTGGGTCATGAACCGGCGCCAGGCACCGAGCACCCGGTCCGGCACGGCGGCGAGGTCGAGCCATGGGCCGAGGCCGGCCATGGGGGTGACCTGTTCGTCTCGAAAGACGATCGCCGACACCACCGCCGCGAAGAGATAACCGACGGTGATGCCGTGCTCGAGCAAGAGCCGGAGCAGCTCGAGGGAGGTCAGGTGATGGGGTCGACGCGCCACCGCGGCATCTCACCGAGGGCGGCGACGTGCCCGCCCTGGGAATCGAGTCGACGAGACCGGCTGCTGCCGGTCTCGTGAGGGTCAGGGAGTCAGCTCGACCAGGCCCACGGCCGCGTTGAGCAGGACGACCACGTCGCCGATGTCGATGACGCCGTTGCCCACCGGACGGTGCTGGCTGCCGGCCCGGATGCCGGGAGCGAGGTCGCCGATGGCCAGCAGCTCCGGCGTGATCGGCTCGAGCCCGACCGCCGCTCGCAGGGCCAGGACGACGTCGGCGATGGTGAGCGTGCCGTCGCCGGTGAGGTCACCGAGCCCCTGCACGAGGCAAGGGCCGCCGGCCGCCGGGCTGATCGTGCGCACTCGCACGTCCTCGTCGGAGAGCCAGCCGGAGAGGAACAGGCCGCTGCCACCGGCAGCGACCGCCGGAAGGGTCGGCGTGTTGCCGGAGAAGTCTTGAATGACCAGCTCGGTTCCGAAGGCCGAGCCATTGGCGGCGACCGGCAGGGTCCGCAGCGCGCCGTCGCGCTCGAAGCTGATGACGCCGACCTCGCGTGTGGCGGCCAGCGCTGGATCGTTGCCCGGTCCGAGGTCGACCTGCCGCAGGAGGGCGCCGGTGGCGGAGAAGGTCGCGAGCTGCACGCGGCCGGAGGTGTCCTCCCAGGACACGAGGTAGTTGCTGCCCAGCGCGGCGATGGCCGGGAGCTGATCGGCGCTGACTCCGAGAATGCGCGTGGCCAGTGGAATCCAGGCGGCGGGCGCGACGCTGTTGAAGAGTCGGAACGTGAGCTCCTCGGCTCCGCCGATGGGGCGGAGGCTGACCGCGCCCCAGGTCGGACCGGTCGAGGCGACCTGCACGGAGTGGTCCTCGGCGTTGCCGAAGATGAGCCCTTCGGTGAGGGCCTCGCGCTCGTGGGACACGAGCCGCGCGCGCGTGCGGTCGGGCAGATCCCGGGGAGCCTCGCTCCAGCCGATGATCCAGCCGGCGTCGGTCCACGCGACGTCCGCGTCGAGAGCGTTGTCGTCACCAAGCAGCAGGGGCGGTCCGATGAGCGCGCCGGTGGAGTCCATCAGGCTGAACAGCGCCCGCGACACGACGGTGGGGGAGCTGTCGGTCCAGCTCACGCCAAACTGCATGGGGTCGTCGGCCCAGGCGATGCGAGGACCGGCGGGCGTGGTCGAGGAGAAGCTGATCTGCGCCGGGGCGCTGCTGGGCAGGCCGATGAGGGACAGGCGCGTGAGATGGACCTGCAAGCCTGCGATGGACTGGTCGACGAAGACGGCCAGGAACTGACTGGCGTTGCCGGTGACGCTCACCGGACCTGCCGTCTGGGCGCCGCGGCTCGCCAGCTCGTCACGCGTGCCGGGAAGCAGGAGCTGGGGCTGGCCGACGTTGTAGACGAAGCTGCGCGTGCGGTTGCAGCCGTTGCTGCCAAAGGCGCTGAGGTCCACCGCGAGCTCGAGCTGGTTGCCGCAGGGCAGACGCGGATCGAGCAGCACTTCCAGGTCGGTCTGGATGGTTCGGGTGGTGCCGGCGGGGATGGTGCCGAGGTCGCTGTCGGCGTCGATGAGGAAGGCGCTGCCGGTGGGGCGGAGGACCCGCAGGCCGGCGGTCACCAGCTCGGCGTCGGCCGTGCCGGTGTTCTCGATCTCGAGCTGCAGCACGAGGTTCTCACCCGGCTCGGCGAAGCCGTTGCCGTTGCCGTTCCCGGGACCGCCGTTGAGGCCGTCGGACAGGATGGCAGCCTGAATCACGAGGTCGACGTCGGTCACGACGATGTCCTCGGAGAAGGTGCTCGTGCAGCCGTTGCCGTCCCGGATCGTCTGGGTGATGCGGTAGGTGCCCGGCTCGTCGTAGACGTGGGTGAACTCGTCACCGGTCTCGGTCGGGCTGTCGTCACCGAGGTCCCAGCTGATGAGCAGCGGTGGCGTGCCCGTGGCCGTGCTCTCGAAGCTGACGATGGTGTCGTTGCACCGAGGCGTGTCGCTCACGAAGCCGGGGACCGGCGGCTCGACGACGTTGACCGTCGCGTTGCGCGTGAACTCGCAGTTGGCGGCGCTGCGCACCGTGACGCCGATCTCGAAGATGCCGGGAACCGGGTAGGCCCACTCGGTGCGCATGCCCGTGGCCTGACGGTCGTCGTCGGGGATGCCGTTGCCGTCGGAGTCGAACGCGATGTCGAAGTCCCAGGAGAAGGTCAGCGGCTCGACGCCCGAGACTGCCGCGACGCTGAACACCTCGACGTCGCCCGGACAGGTCGTCGCGGGGCGACGCAGCGAGCCGATGATCGGGCTGGTGATGACCTGGACCTGAGTCATCTCCTGGACCGAGCAGTCGCTGTTCTCGCCGATGGCCGTCATGAGCGCGGTCTTGATGCCGCTGCGGTCGTAGGTGTGGCTCACCACGCCGATCTGACCGGACACCACCACGACCTCGGCGTCGACGTCGTCGTCGTTGACGTCGTTGTCGTCGGAGTCGACGTCGATGTCGAAGTCCCACTGCAGGGTGACGCGGTTGGAGCCGGAGAAGGTGTCGGCCGCGCGGCCGATGAAGTCGATGCTCTCGCCGAGGCAGACCTGCGACTGGGCGCCGCGAGACTCGAGGATGATCGGGTCGCTCTCGGTGACGAGGTTGACGGTGCTGGAGTCGCTGCAGCTCAGGTCGTTGGTGACCGAGAGCGTGGCGACGAGCTGGCGACGTCCAGCCTGCTCGCCCAGGCGCAGCCGCGCGGTGGGCACCGAGTCGCAGTGGAAGGGCAGGCCGGACTCGACGAAGGTGCCGGCCGTGGCCGTCCAGCAGAACCGCTGGATGGTCGTGCCCAGCGTCTCGGTGTCACTGGCATCGAGCAGGAACTCGACCGTGTCGCCCTCGGTGCCCACGCAGACGAGCTGACCGCCCTGGACCTCGATGGCGGCCGCTGGGCTCGCACCGAAGCAGGCGCGGACGTCGGGGACGGCGCAGGCGGTGTTG
>JBCCFW010000263.1:0-6966 GCA_039029535.1 Acidobacteriota bacterium | reverse complement strand
GCGGTCCAGCAACAGACGCGCCCGCGAGGGGGTGACGACGACCTCGGTCAAGGCTCCACTCCCCTGCAGCTCGATCTCGAGCGTGGTGACGCCCGTGAGGCTCAGGTCGAGGACCTGGTGTGAGTTGTCACCCATGGCCGGGATCGCCTGCGCCAGCAGGATGTGATCGCGGTGGTTGCGACCCCGGACCATCCCGCCCTCCTCGTCGATGTCGAGGAGACCGATGGCATGGATGTTCACGGGGCTGTCCCAGGTCAGCCACATCGTGCCGCCGTCGCGAGCATCGTCGGGCCGGCAGTCACTGTCGTCTTCCTGAATGATGAGCACGTTGCCCAGCGAAGTGTCGTTCCCCGCACCGGTGCCGGGCGTCGCGAGATCGGCATCGCCGCAGCAGATGTTGCCGGTGTCGAAGGCCACCACCGGCTTCGTGCCGGAGACACGGACACAGCCGAGCTGCTCCTTGACCTCCTCGCCCACGATGAGCTCCTCGAAGTCGTGGCTGCCGCATCCGTCGTCGTCGGGATCGATCTCGCAGACGCGCTGCGTGTACTGAAACACTCGGCTCAGGCTTCGCGTCTCACCCGACGCCGGGTCGAGACCGAGCGTCTCGGCGATCATCACCTCGAGCGCCGTCCCGTCGACGTCCAGGTCGGGACCGAGTAGCTCCGTGAGCACCGACGTGAGCTGGTCATGGGTGAGCTCGTCCTCCTCGGCGGGAAGACGGTCGTCCGCCCGCAGGGTCGCGAGCAAGCCACTCGGCTCCAGGTCGGAAGCACCACCACAACCCGCGCAGTAAGCGCTCAGCAGCTCACGAACGTCAGCCGGGCTCCACTCCACCTCGGTGCCCGCCGGCGCATCGGAACGCAGCACCGCCTCCATGGGCGGCACCAGTCCGCGCAGCGCCGAGTACGGGATGGCCGGGCTCGGCGCATCACCACTGGGGGCCGGGTCAGGCTGACCGGGAGCACCGCCGGGGAGCGGGATGCCACCCACCGGCACGTCGAGCACGCGGAGACCGATGGCGTTGGCGAGCAGGGTCGGATCGGCATCGTCCTCGTTGACCAGGACGGCCACCCCGACACCGTCCTCGGGCCAGACGACGTAGCGGCTGCGGTAGCCGTCGTACTTGCCGTCGTGGAGGAAGGCATCGCGATCGTGGATGTTGTCGAGCTGGACGCCGAGCCCCCACGCACGCTCCCCGTCCACGCCGTGGACGACCATCATCTCCTCACGGCTGTCCTGGTCGATGATCGCGTTGGTGTTCAGGGCCACCATGAACCGGGTGAGGTCGCCGATGGTCATGAACCAGCCGCCAGCCGGTCCTTCCCAGCCCGCGGGCCCACCGGCGGTGATGCCGCGCTCGTTGTACTCGCCGAGCGTGAACTCGTAGCCACGCGCGAGACGGTCGTCGTCCTCCTTGCGCCAGTACTCGAAGAGACAGGGCGTGAGCATCTGGTCCCAGTCCATGGCGTTGCCGTCGTAGAAGCCGACCGTGCGCCACACGTTGTCCTCGTAGGAGTCCTGACCGGGGAACAGGCCCGGGTTCTGGTGGACGATGCTGTCGATGACGGCACCGAGCAGCACGTAGCCGGCGTTGGAGTAACGCGCCGTGCGATCGGGCTCGAAGCCGACGATGGGCGTGAGGAACCAGCCGGCCGCCGTGAGCCGAGGGTGCATGCCGGGGTGCGGCACGAGGTCGTCGTAGAAGGCGGAGAGCTCCGCCTCGGTGTCCATGTTCTCGAAGAACGACGGCTCACGCTGCAGTCCCGAGGTGTGGGACAGCAGCTCGCGAATCGTGATGTCGCCCCAGGGCGCACCGACGTAGATGCCGTCGAGGTGCTCGGCCGGCGTGTCGTCGATGTCGAGCAGCCCGCGCTCCTGCAGGCGGAAGATCGCGAGCGCCGTGAGCGTCTTCGAGATCGACGCCAGCGCCGAGGTCGTCCCCAGCGTCCAGTCGACGTCGTCCGTCGGATCGAACGGGTCGCGCATGTCCGAGTGGCCGTAGGTCTGGAGGTAGTAGACCTGGTCGTCCTTCATGACACCGACGGCGCAACCCGGCGCGTGCGTCTGGGTGAGGAAGTCCGCCACGAGCCCGTCGATCTCGTCGAGGAGCTCCGGGTCGTCGTTCGGGGCGACCGTGGCGTCCTTGAGCTCGGTCAGGTTGATGTTGATCGGCGGGCACTGGTTGAGGCCGGTCTGGCGTGGGCTGCAGGCCCCGAGGCTGAGCGCCAGCACGGTCAATGCTGAAGTCGTCAGCACGCGGTGAGCGCGCATCGTCTCGGTCATCTCTTGGGTCTCCTGGCGAGGTTGCGAGTGATGCCTCCCTCAATTGCAGCCGACGTGCCAGGCAGCCCTCACCCGTCCGAGATCGCCAACATTGCCGTTCTCACGCCAAGCGCGCCCCTCGGCCGGTCTCGGCGGGTATCGTCTGCGAGGTGCGAAAGAAGTTGCATGCCGGCAACTTCTTTCGTGGTCCTGGCCGCGGACCTGCCTCTCCTCGGGCGGCCCCGACGCCCATGGCAAGCTGAGACCCGATCGCGCCCTGGAGACCGCCGCGTTGACCGTTCACTCCCTCGCCCACCACGAGCTGCTCGAGCGCCTCGGCGAGGGGGCGATGGGCGTGGCGTGGAAGGCGCGCGACACTCGCGACGACTCGCTGGTCGCCGTCAAGGTGCTGCACGAGGGAGGCCCGCGCTCGGGAGGCCGACGGCTTCGACGCGAGTTCCTCGCCGCGTCGCGGCTCTCCCACCCCAACGTCGTCCGGGTGCTCGAGTCAGGCGTCGGTGAGATCGACGGCCGCGAGCGTCCCTGGTTCAGCATGGAGCTGGTCGAGGGCCGCACCTTGGCCGACGTCATCGCCGACGAGGCCGCTGGCTGGCCCCCCGCTCGCAACTCGCCCGAGTGGCTCGCGTCACGACTCGGGTTGCTGCATCAGGTCGCGCTCGGTCTCGAGCACTGCCACGAGCACGGCGTGCTGCACCGCGACCTCAAGCCGAGCAACGTCCTCGTGCAACCCGACGGCACTGCCCGCCTCGTCGACTTCGGGCTCGCACGGCTCGACGGCCGGATCTCGTCGCTCAGCGGAACCGGCCAACTGATCGGGACGATCGCCTACGCCGCGCCCGAGCAGGTGCGGGGCGGCCAGGTCGATGCGCGCTCCGACCTCTGGGCGGCCGGCGCGGTCATGCAGGAGGTCCTCGGAGGTCGACCTCCCTTCCTCGCCGACGGTCCCACCGAGCTGCTTCTCGGCGTGCTGCACGATCCTCCGCGGAGTCTCCACGACGACAACCCGGAGCTCGCACCGGCCCTCGTCGACCTGGTCACCGCCTGTCTCGCCAAGAATCCCGACGACCGACCCCGCTCGGCCGCCGAGCTCGCGACGCGGCTGCACGCGATCGCCACCGACCTCGGCGTGCCGCTGGACCGCGAGTCCTCGGCATCGGAGCGCATGCCTCGGGCCCTCGCACCCCGACTCGTCGGTCGGGAAGACGAGCGTGAGCGTCTCCTCGCGGCTCTCCAGCACGCACGGACCGACACCACGCTCGTGTCGATCACCGGTCCGTCCGGAGTCGGCAAGAGTCGCCTGGTGGACGAGCTCCGGATCGAGGCGGAGCTCCTCGGCTTCCAGGTGCTCGGCTCGGCCTCCCGTCTCGGGCAGCGTCCCCTCGGCGCCTTCGTGGAGACGCTGATCCGAGCACTTCCCGCCGCGTCGGAGTCGACCCGTCACGACCAGCGCGTGCTGCACGCCGTGCTCCCCGAGCTCTCCCCCTCGGACCCCACCGACGAGCTCGACGACGACGCACCCGACACTCCGGATCCGACCGATCGTCTCCGGGTGACCTGGGCCGCCGAGGCCGTGCTGTCCGAGCTGCTGACCCGTGGCCCTCACCTCCTCGTGCTCGACGACCTTCAGTGGGCCGACACTCTCTCCATCGAGCTGGTCGAGCGTCTCGTCGAACGCGCGCAGCACTCACTGCTGCTCCTCACGGTCTTCCGCGACGACGAGGTCGGAACGCGACCGGCCGCCGCTCGACTCCGTGACAGCCTGGCCGCCGACCCTCGTGGTCAAGTCGTCCGTCTCGAGCCCTTCGATGTCGACGACGTTGGGCTCGTCGTCGAGTCCATGCTCGGCGTCTCACCCTCGACCGAGTTCGCAAGTCGGATGCAGGCGTCGACGGGTGGGCTGCCGCACGACATCGAGCAGGTCACCCGCGAGCTGGCCACGCGAGGCGTGGTGCAGCGGGACGAGCACGGAGAGCCCACGCTAGTGCTGCCCTCCGGCGTGGACCTCGCTGAGCTCTCGGCCTCGGAAGCCTCCCGCAACCTGGTCGACGCCCTGGGTCCGACGGCTCGATCGATCGTGCAGGCGGTCGTCATCGCCGGCAGCTCCGTCGACGTGACCGTGCTCGGCGAAGCGCTGAGCCTCCCGGAAGACGAGCTGCTCGAGGCCCTCGATCGCCTGGTCGATCGCGGTCTCCTTCGCGACGGCCCCGGAACCGACAAGGTCTCGCTGGGACACGACCGCCTGCGCGAGGCGATGACGTCCAGCTCATCGGGTCACGAGCTGATCCCCGTCCGTCGGGCGCTCGCCCGTGCGCTCGAGCGAAGCTCCTCCGCCGGCTCGACCGCGCATCGGGTTGCCGAGCTCGACCTCGCCGCCGCCTCCCTCGACGATGCCTTGCGCAGCGTCCCTTCCTCCGCAGAAGCGCTGACGCGGGCCGGTCTTCACGCCGAAGCGCTGGAACGACTGGATGCCCTGCTCGACCTGGCCGGCGACTCACCCGAACGAGTCCCGCTCCCCCTTCAACGCACGAGAGCGCAGCTTCTCGAGCAGCTCGGACGTCGCGAAGACGCCGCCACGGCTCAGGCCGGGCTCATTCAGCTCGCCGAGTTCGCCGGTGCCGAAGCCGGAGCGCCGCGCTGGCAACTCCATCACGAGCTCGCGTCCATGTTCCTCCGACTCTGGCGGCTCGACGACGCGAAGACGTCGTGCGAGCGAGGGTTGACGGCGGCGAGTGCCGTGGACGACGACGGGGGTCGGTCTCGGCTCCTGGGAGTCCTCGGTCAGGTCGCGCGCTGGAACGGCGACGCGGAGGAGGCCGGCCGACTCCACGCCGAGGCCGTCGGTCTCGCACGTCGTCTCGGGAGTCATGCCGACCTCGCGTCGGCCCTCAACCACCTGGGCATCCACGAGCACTGGCGCGGCCGGATTCAACAGGCGGGAGACGCCTGGCGCGAGGCCGTCGACGAAGCGCGTCTCGCTGGCGACGTGCGGACGGTCGCTGCGACCAGCAAGAACCTGTCGAGCGCGTTGCTCAGCCTGGGCGAGCTCGAGGCCGGGCTCACGATGGCCCGCGAGGCGGCCGAGGCCATGCGACGGATGGGCAGCCTGACGGGCCTGGCGGGAGCGGTGCAAGGCATCGGCAACGCCGCGCTCACCCTCGGTGACGTCATCGAGGCCGAGGCCGCGTTCGAGCAGTGCGTCGATCTCCGCTCGCGACTCGGCGAAGCGGTCGCCGAGGGGATGGCGCACCTCAGCTTCGTGAACCTGTGGACCTATCGCTGTCGGTGGAGCCTCGCTCGCCGCTCCGCCGAACGAGCCCGTGAGTGCTTCCTCCGGGCCGGTGACGCCGAGAACGAGGCATTGGCTACCGCACGGCTCGCCAGCTCCGCCTGGTCGGCCCAAGCAGTGGATGTCCGAGAGCGTGTCGAGGAAGCGGTGGCGCTGGCCTCACGCGCCGGTGCGACGCTTCCGGAGGTCGAAGCTCAAAGACTCGTCGCCCTGCTCGAAGCCGACGACGGACGGGCCGCGGACGCCTGCTCCCGCCTGCGGGAGACCCTGGATCGCGCCCACGAGCTCGGGCTCGAGGGCCAGGCCGCGAAGATGCGCCGCGACCTGCTCGTCTCGCGCGTGCTCGCCGACGACCTCGAGGGTCTCCTCGACGAGGCCGAAGAGTGCCTGTCTCACCCCTTCCGACCGCCCGAGCCCGTGCGCGCGCTGGAGCTCACGATGATGGCCCTCGCCTTCCGCGCCTGCGGCGAGCCGGACCGTGCCGCCGAGCTGCTGGAGCGGTCGGAGGAGATCTCGTCTCGCCTGCGTGAGAAGCTGCCGGACGACGAGCGGAAGGCCTTCGCGACCCAACACGTTCACGCGCGGCTGAAGAGGCTGCTCGAACCCGATGCTCCTGAGGCGACCATGTCTTCGGATGAACGAGCGAAGCTCGACCGACTGGAGGTCTTCCACTCCCTCGTCATGGAGGCGGACCTCGCCCGGCCGGAGTCACTCCTCGACGTCTTCCTCAATGGAGCCCTCGAGCGTCTCGACCTCGCCCGTGGCCTGGTCTTCCTCGGTGACGGTCCGGAGCTGTCCTGCCGTGCAGCACGACAGCGCGACGGCGCCGTCCTTCCTCCCGAAGAACAACGCGTCCCCGATCAGCTCCTGCGACAGGCGCTGGACAAGGGCGAGCCCGCCCTCTCCCTCGGGGCTCGCGACGAGCCGGACGTCCGCTACGAAGGCAGCGTGGCGGACATGGGCGTCGAGGCCTACGTCGCGGTCCCCGTGGCCACCGCCGACGGCACGCGTGTCGTGGCGTACTTCGACGGCCCACCCCCGTCGCACGACCTCCGCAAGGAGCTCGATCTCCTCGCGCCGGTCTTCGCCGACTTCGGACAGCTCCTCACGCGTGCTCAGGGCATCGAGCAGCGGACGGCCCGGGCCGAGGCCATCCTGTCCTCGCTCGGGCCCGACGGTCCCATCGTCGGGACGTCGCGCCCGCTCCAGGACCTGCGCAGGCTCATCCACACGGTCGCTCCCAGCGACGCCTCCGTGCTCGTCATCGGCGAGAACGGCACGGGCAAGGAGCTGGTCGCCGCCGAGCTCCACGCGGCGAGCGGTCGCAGCCAGGCCAAGCTGCTGAGCCGGAGCTGCGCGGAGCTGGCCGACTCGCTGCTGGAGAGCCAGCTCTT
>JBCCFW010000262.1:0-7062 GCA_039029535.1 Acidobacteriota bacterium | reverse complement strand
CCCTCGGGACCGCCGTAGCCGTGCTCGCCGAAGCTCTGACCGTGATCGGCGGTGAGCGCGATGATGGCGTCCTTCAGCAGGCCCATCTTCTTCAGCTCGTCGACCAGGCGGCCGATCTCGCCGTCGGTGTAGGCGATCTCCCGATCGTAGGCCTCGAGGTGGGTGTCGTACTTCTCGAGCGCGGGCCCTCCGTCGGCCTGGGGGTTGGGCCGCAGCGCCGGCCCCGGCACGGGCTCGTAGGGCTCGTGCGGGTCGAAGTAGTGAACGAACACGAAGTAGGGATCGCGCTCACCCTTCGCGCGACGCTTCTGCTCACCTTCGAACCAGGCCAGGGCGTCGTTGGTGACCTCGTCCGCCTTCCGCATGAGGTTCACCACGCTGTAGCGCTTGTCCATGTCGTCGTCGTAGGTGTCGAAGCCCTTGGCGAGACCGCAGACCCGGTCCTTGAGCGTCCAGCCGGCCACGAAGGCCTGCCGCTGGTAGCCGGCAGCACCGAGGAGCTCGCCCAAGGTCATCCGCTCGGGCTTGACCTTCACGCCGTTGCGGAAGGCACCGTGCACCTGCGGGTAGACGCCGGTGAACATGGTGACGTGGCTCGGCCCGGTGACCGAGATGGCCGCCTGACAGTCCGTCCAGAGGACACCCTCGGCCGCGAGCTGGTCGATGTTGGGCGTCGTCAGCGTCTCGTGGCCGTAGCAGGACAGGTGGTCCCGACGCACGGTGTCGACGGTGATGACCAGGATGTCCGCAGGCTCGGTCACGGCGGCGTCCGGGGACGCGAGTGTCGGCACGGCGAGGAGCGAGCCGAGCAGGACCGGCAGGACGAGACGGGAGGGATGGAGAGCGGAGCGGGTCGTGGATGCCATGGAGATCTCGGGGTCGCCGTGCGGAGCGCCGGGGGGACGGAATCACGGGGCCGTGCGTCCGCCGGGGCCCCCTCCTGAGCCTGAAGACGATGAGCGCTCCGTCTTCTTCACGGGGCGGGGATCATGGCAGCTCCGGGTGCTCCGACGCCAACCTTGGCGGGATCCGCGGGCATGACCGAAGATCGGCCCATGAAGTTCCTCGCCGACCGGAGCAGGCTGGGCGTCCCGGCCCTGGTCTTCAACTTCACCGTGGGCCTCCTCGGGCTGACGGCCCTCATCGTCGCCACGGTCCTCCACGGCGTCGACTCGCCCCCTCCGCTGCCGCTGGCTGCGACCTTCCTCGGCCTCTTCATCGCCGCCCGCTTCCTCCGCTTCGAGCTGCCTCCCAACATCACGGCCTCCCTGGTCGTGCCGATGCAGCTCGCCTCGATCGTCCTGCTCGGGCCGGTGGCCACCGCCTGGCTCGCTCTCCTCGCCTTCTTCGCCGAGGTGCTGCGCGAGAACCCGTTCAAGGGCGAGAGCGGCCGGGTCCTCCTCCGCGCCTTCGGCGTGCTCGCCTTCAACCTGGGGATGGAGGCGACGATCACGCTGACCGCCGGTGAGGTCTGGCGCCGGCTCAACCCGTCCGGCTCGCTCGAGAGCTGGCAGGGAGTCGGAGCGCTCGTCCTCACCTTCGGGGTCTTCAAGCTTCTCAACGAGCTGCTGCTGCTGACCGGTCTCTGGCTCCAGGGCTACGAGCTCGGGGTCTACCTCCAGGGCGCCCGGGTCCCCATCCTGATCGAGACCCTCACCCTCCCCCTGGCCGGCCTGCTCATCCTCATGCACCAGTCGCCGTCGCGCCTGGCCTTCATCCTCTTCGTGCTCTCGCTGCTCATGGCCGCCGCGGTCGTGAAGGGTCTGACCCACGCCCGGGCCGAGCTCGAGCGACGCGTGGCCGAGATCGAGACGCTCTCGGAAGTCAGCCGGGCCATCTCCTCCGACATCGAGCTCGAGCGTCTCCTCGACACCATCAAGACACGCTGTCTCAACATCCTCAGCCCGGAGCACTTCTTCATCGCTCTCTACTCCGAGGGAGACGACGAGCTCGAGATCGCGCTCGAGGTCATCAACGAGATGTCCTACGACCCGCAGCTCATCCCCCTGGGCTCCGGGCTCACCAGCCACGTCATCCAGAAACGCGAGCCTCTCCTCGTGCGCGACCTCGTCGCCGAGGACGCCGAGGGCGTGCTGCCGGCGCGACCGCTGCAGGTCGACGACCGCCCCAACCGAAGCTGGCTGGGCGTCCCCATGGTCGCCCGCGGCGAGGCGGTCGGAGCCATCGTGCTCCAGGACAAGGAGTCCGACGTCTTCGACGAGCACGACCTCCGCGTGCTGCTGGCCATCGCGTCGCAGGCGGCGATCTCGGTCAAGAACGCGCGCCTCCACCGGGAGGCCCTCCAGCGCTTCCGCATCGAGGCGGAGAACCGGGAGCTCAAGCAGCTCAACGCCAAGAAGACCGAGTTCGTGAACATGGTCGCGCACCAGTTCCGCACGCCGCTGACCAGCGTCATCGGCTACGCCAACGTCTTGCTCGGCCGCGCCCGCAAGGCCGAAGCCCCGACGCTGCCCGACCTCGAGCGCCACCTCGAGACCGTTCAGTCGGAGAGCCAGCGGCTCTCGCACATGGTCGAGGAGCTCCTCAACCTCTCGCGCATCCGCTCCGGCCAGCTACCCCTCACCTTCCAGAGCTTCGACCTCAACGCCGTCGTGGTGGAAACGCTGGCGGCCCACCAGGTGCTGGCGGAGGAGCGAGGCCAGACCCTGGTCAGCGAGCTGGGCGAGTCCGACGCGGCCGAGGGCTCGCAGCTCTGGGCGCGCGGCGACTCGAACTTCATCCGTCAGGCCCTCGCCAACCTGGTGAGCAACGCCATCAAGTACTCGCCGGAGAACAGCCGCATCGTCGTGCGCTCCGAGCCTCACGAGGACCACGCCCGTCTTCGGGTCGTGGACGAGGGTCCCGGGGTCCCGGAGGAGCATCTCGAGCGGGTGTTCGAGGAGTTCCATCGCGCGCCCGGCGCCACGGCCGAGCGTCCCGGCACGGGGCTCGGCTTGTCGATCTGCCGGAGCATCGTGGAGGCCCACGGCGGCCGGACCTGGGCCGAGCAGGTCGGACCCGGCACGGCCTTCTGCTTCGAGCTCCCAGGCACCGACGCCGAGGAGCCGCGCGGTCGGGCCCGGCAGGCCACCGGCACCTAGACCGGCAGAAAACCGGCCATTGCGGTGACCGCTCGGCTTGATCCCCTGCACGGCCTCACCGACACTCTGGAGGTGAGTCCCGAGCAAGGTCCCCAGGAGGACGTCCCCCTCGCCGCGTCGCCACCGCGACCGGGCACTTGGCGCCTGTTCCGCCTGGGCGACCTCGACGTCGAGGTGAGCTTCGGCCTGGTCCCCCTGCTGGCGCTCGTGGCGCTCATCCTCTCGACGCAGCTCCTGCCTGCCCAGGAGGAGTACCGTCACGATCCGGTCGTGTACTGGCTGCTCGGCCTCTTCGGCGCCGGCCTCCTCTTCGCCTCGCTCCTGACCCACGAGCTCGTGCAGGCCTTCCTGGCCCGGAGTCAGGGCATCCCGATCACGCGGGTGTCCGTCTTCTTCCAGGGCGGCCAGCTCCCCGGCGAGCGCGACGTGAAGTCCCCGGCCTCCGACGCCCTGCTCGCCGCGGCTGGCCCCTTCACCGCCCTGTCGATCGCCGCGATGTCGGCCGCAACCCTGCACTTCCTCGGGCTAGCCGAGGGCTCGTTGCTGCGACCGCTCCTCTGGGTGCTGGTCATCGGCAACCTGCTGTTCGGGCTGACGAGCCTCATCCCCGCCTACCCCCTGCCGGGCGGACGCCTGCTGCGGAGCTTCTTCTGGCTCTGGACCGGTCGTCGGCTCCGCGGCACCGAGCTCGCCTGCCTGTCCGGACGGGTCTTCGGCGGGCTCCTCGCCGTGGGCTGCCTGGCGCACGTGGTCGTCGACGGGGCGGGCGCATCCTGGCTCTGGGGCATCGCCCTGGGCACCGTCCTCTGGCTCCAGGCGGGGATGACCTGGCGACGGGCGCGCGTGCGCGAGTTGCTCGCCCATCGTCTCGTGAGCGACCTCATGCTCACCGACGGCGACCCCCTGCCGCGCCACGTGAGCGTGGCCGACGCCCTGCTCGACGTCGGCCCCCGGCCTCCCGGCTCTCGGGGACCGCGGGGCTTTCTCGTCGAGTTCCAGGGCCGTCTCGGCGGCATCGTGAGCCTGCGGGCGCTCCGCTCGGTCCACGAGGAAGAGCGCTGCTCGACCACCGTCTGGGACGTGACCGAACCGCTGCGGGACGAGCACGTGCTCCACCCGAGGACCTCGGCCCTCGACGCCCTCGAGCGGATGACCGAGCTCCGGCTGCCGGTGCTGCCGGTCCTCGACGACGGCGAGCTGGTCGGACGTCTGCCCCTGTCGGCCCTGCTGGCGGCGGTCGAGGCGCAGGAGCCCGCCCCCCAGCCGGCAGCCGGGTGAGTTCTTCAGGACGGCCCTGCGACCTTCTTCTAGCCCGGTTCACTCACCGGTCTTCTACTGCGTGACCAGATCTGCTGGCTGCGAAGGGAGTTCTCGCCCCTCGGGTCCTCAACGTACGGTCGAGTAGGCCTCACGGCTACGATCTCCCTTCTCGCCTAGCACTTCCGGTCACTCGTCACGAACACTGGTGAATGAACCAAGGCTGAGGACGCAACCTTGGCCGGACCGGGTCGTAGCGCAGTGACGGAGGGCCCTGCCATGCTTGCCGACGTGAAGAAGACGACCCAAATCGAGACTCTCGGCCTGTTCTCCCTGCTCGCCCTCCTGCTGGCGACTCCCGTCGCTCAGGCACGCGACGACGCCTATGTCCGCGTGCTGCTGGAAGGCGAGGTCAACCTGGGCATGTCGCCCCTCGTCCAGCGCGCGGTCGAGCACGCGGAGACCGAGGGCGTGCCGCTCGTGCTCGAGATCAACACCCTCGGAGGCCGCGTCGACGCTGCCATCGTGATCCGGGACGCCGTCCTCAAGGCCGAAGTCCCGACCGTGGCCTGGGTCAATCCCCGGGCGATCTCGGCCGGCGCGCTCATCGCCCTGGCGGCGGAGACGATCGACATCGCCCCGGGCGGCACCATCGGCGCGGCCACGCCGATCACGACGGGCGAGGACGGCGAGACCACCGCCGTCGACGAGAAGTTCATGTCGTACATGCGACGGGAGTTCGCCGCCACCGCCGAGGCGCGGGACCGCGACGCCGAGGTCGCCGAGGCCATGGTCGACCGCACGGTCGCCATCGAGGGCCTCATCGAGGAGGGCAAGCTCCTGACCCTCTCGACCTCGGACGCCCTGCGCATCGAGCTGACCGACCGCTCCTCCGCCAAGCTCGACGAGCTCCTGGAATCCCAGGGCTGGACCGGTCGCGAGGAGCTGACCGTCACTCAGAACTGGACCGAGAAGACCGCCGCCTTCCTGACGCACCAGTGGCTGTCGGGTCTCCTGCTGACCGTCGCCCTCGTGGGGCTGGTCACCGAGCTGCGCTCGCCGGGCTTCGGCGTGCCCGGCAGCCTGGGGCTGTCCGCCATCTTCCTCTTCTTCGTGGGGCACCAGGTCGTGCACCTCGCCGGCTGGGAGGACGCCCTGCTCGTGGCCATCGGGCTCGTGCTGCTGGCGGTCGAAGCCTTCATCACGCCGGGCTTCGGGGTCGCCGGGATCCTCGGTCTCGGCAGCCTCGGCACCGGGCTCGTGATGGCCATGATCAGCCACGACTGGGAGCTGGCCCTGGTCAGCGGCGCCATGTTCGAGGCGGTCACCGTCGTGGCCGGCGCCCTGTTCCTCGGCGCCATCTTGAGCCTGCTGCTCCTCATCTGGTTGCCCGGGAGCTTCCTCGCCCGACCGCTCGTCCTCGACGAGAGCCTCGACGACGAGTCCGGCTCGTTCTCCGAGGACCTGAGCGGCTTCGTCGGTCACGAGGGCAAGGCGCTCACCCCGCTGCGGCCGGCCGGCACCATCGAGATGGCCGACGGCCGACGTCTCGACGCGCTCACCGAGGGTGGGCTCATCGAAGCCGAGTCGACCGTGACCATCGTGGGTGTCGACGGTGCCAGCGTCGTCGTCCGCGAGCGCACCGACGACGCTGGGGAGCACTAGAGCATGGATTCGGTCGATTTTCAGCTCGCCGTCGTCGGGGTGATCGGCTGCCTGCTCGCCGGTCTCCTGCTCCTGGTGGTCGAGGTGCTGTTCATCCCGGGCCTGGGCCTGGCTGGCGTTCTCGGAGCCGGTTGCCTGCTCACGGCGGTCATTTGGGCCTTCGCAGCGGGCGGTCCGATGTGGGGAAGCCTCGTGCTGCTGACCTCCATCGCCATCGTCGCGGTCATGACCCGACTGCTGGGTCACGTGTTCGGCCGCCGGCTCGTGCTGGACGCGAGCCTCGAAGACGAAGAAGAATCGCCCGAGCACGAGCTCGTCGGCAGCGAGGGGGTGGCCCTCTCCCCCCTCCGACCCAGCGGCGTCGCCCGATTCGGACTGCGACGCATGGATGTCATTTCCAGGGGGGAGTTCCTCGAGCGTGGCAGCCGCGTGGTGGTCCTGGCTGAACGAGCCGGTCATCTCGTCGTGGGTCTCGCCGACAGTCAGTCAGGAGTGGAGTCGTGAACGTCGCGTTGCTGGCCATCAACCCGTTGCTGTTCCTCGGGGGGGCGTTCGTCTTCGTCTTCCTGGTCATGCTCATGTACTTCATCCCGGTCCGGCTGTGGATCGCGGCACGAGCAGCCCAGGTCCGGGTGACCATCACTCAGCTCATCGGGATGCGGTTGAGGAAGGTGCCCCCGCACAAGATCGTCGAGCCTCTCATCACGGCGGAGAAGGCCGGGCTCAACGTCGACATCGGCCGGCTCGAGGCGCACTACCTCGCCGGCGGCAACGTGCGGAACGTGGTCGAGGCGCTCATCTCGGCGAGCAAGGCCAAGATCACCCTCGACTTCGACCGAGCCGCCTCCATCGACCTGGCCGGCCGCAACGTGCTCGAAGCCGTTCACATGAGCGTGAACCCGAAGGTCATCACCTCGCCCAAGATTGCCGGCGTCGCCGCCGACGGCATCCAGGTGCTGGTCATCACCCGCGTCACCGTGCGCGCCAACATCGAGCGACTCGTCGGTGGTGCCGGCGAGGAGACCATCCTCGCCCGCGT
>JBCCFW010000261.1:0-7098 GCA_039029535.1 Acidobacteriota bacterium | reverse complement strand
GGTCTCGGCCGTCTCGGCGAGGGAGAGCCCCCCGCAGGCCCGCAGCTCCGCGACCCTGGCGTGACGCTCGCCGAGTGTCGCCAGCTTCGCGAGCGCGGCGAGGGCCAGGAACTCCCGTCGATCGCGGGCGGGGAGTCCGTCGTCGCCGAGAAGGCGGAGGCACGCCTCGTTGACCAGGCCCGTCGGTTGCAGCGTGTGGCCGGCGCGCTCGCCCCGCATGAGCCGTCGGGCGAGAGAGCGGAGCTGGTCGTAGGTGATCGCGAGCAGCCGCTCTCGGGCGTCGGCATCGCCGGACCGCCACTGCGAGAGGAGGCGGGTCGCTTCCCCCCGGTCCGCATCGGCTCGGTCGCCCATCGCGGCGACGTTACCACGCCGGCCGCGATGTCCCCCGGGGCCGACGCTCGCTCAGCTACCCGAGCTCGGGAGCGCGACCGAGAGGCCCACGGCACCCGCGTCTCGGAGGGACACGCCGGTGAAGTCGAGGCAGAGCTTCTCGCCGGCCTTGACGTGAAGGTTGGTGCGGGCGGGCTCGAGACCGATCACGAACGCACCTGCTTGGGCTTCCACCGTGATGGTCCAGTCGGCCGGCCCCTGGATGCCCAACGCGGGAGGAGCGTGCGCCGGTCGTGGAACGACGAGGACCAGGCCGTGGGGATCACCGATCGGCTGGACGGTGCGAGCCGCTCCGTCGTTGGTGATGCAGGCCCTGTTGCGGTCGAGGTCGATGTCGTCGGGGTGAACGACGAGCGTGCGTCGGAGCGCTGCGGTCTCGACGTCGATGACCGGCTCGATGAGCTCGGCGGTGAGACCGGAGTGAGGGAAGAGAAGTGGGAAGACGATGGTGAGGAGCAGGGCGAAGGAAGGCGTGTTCATGGTGGTTCTCTCGTCGTTGCGTGGAGGGTCGGGAGCGTCAGGGCGTGCGGAGGGCACGGAACTGGAAGAGGCCGGTGGGGGTGTCGGGCAACGGGAAGGGGTTGTCGATGGGAGGGCCATTGGTGCTGAGGGCGTTCTCGACCGAGGTCCGCCAGGACGAGGAGCTCACGGGGCTGTTCTCGCGGAGGAGGCCGCCGTCACCCGTCACGCCGGCCGAGAGGAGCCTCCCCGTCGTCGCGACCCAGTCGTGACTCCTCACCCCGACGAGGGGGACGGCGAGCTCGACGGTGAGAACGGTGATGCCGATGTTGGTGGGGGTCGCACAAGTCACCGTGCCGTCGGCTGCGATCGAGCGGATGAAGGAACCGGTCGAGCAGCCGCCGGTCACCCTGAGCTGGACCTCGGACGACTTCACCTCGGAAGCTCCCACCGCGTCCGACGCGATCTCCGAAGAACGGACGGCCGACGCGGCGATCTCCAAGTGGCCCACCGCGCCGGTCGCGATCTCGGAGCTCCTCACGGCCGAGTCCGCGATCTCGGACGAGCCCACCGCGTTGATGGCGATCTCGGAGCTGCCGACGGCGTCGGCTGCGATCTCGGACGCGCCCACGGCGTTGGGAGCGATCTCCGACGAATGGACGGAGTTCGCTGCCAGGTCGCCCGACCTGAGGCTGTTGGCCGCGACGTGCCGGGAGCTGATCGCGTCGTCAGCGACCTTGGGCCCCGTGACGCTCCCGTCGGCGAGCTCGCCGGTGCCGACCTCGCCGTCGATGATGTTGGCGGCGTCGATGACGCCGTCGGCGATGACGGGCACCGGGTAGGAGCCGGAGAGCTCACCTCCCGCGACCTGATTGCGGCCGAGGAAGTCCGACGAGTCGAGGCCGTCGAGGGTGTCGGCATCGAGGGTGGAGCCGGGTCCGTCTCGATCGAGCACGGCCTGCAGGACCTCTTCGTCGCTGCGGTGTTGGTCGGCCATGACGAGCGAGAGATCGTCGTGGCGGATGACGCCGTCGAGCGTCTTGAAGACCACCAGCGGCGCGCCCTTGCGGTCGAGTGGCCCGCCTCCGAGGAGCTCCTGGACCGACAGCAACGAGGCGCCCTCGCGCCCGGAGATCTCCAGGTCGACGAGGTCGACGCAGACCGTCTCTCCCTGCTCCATGAAGATCGAGCGGGTCGTGGGAGAGAGGGTCACGACCGCCTGGTCCGGCGTGGTCGTGACCGTGCAGCTCCAGCCGCTGGGTGCGTTGATGCAGTCCATCGTGCCGGCTGCGTCGAGGAGGTCGCCCTGGTCGTCGCCGAGCGGGATGAAGAGGTTGATGTTGCCGCCGAAGCTCGAGGCGAGGCCGTGGTTGACGACGCAGAAGAGCATCTCCCGATCGCTGTCGGTGAGCACGGTGTTGGGGAGGATGTAGGGCTGGACCTTGATCAGGCTCAGGCCATCGGGATGAGTGCCGACGACCTGCGCCTGGCTGCTCGTGGTCATCAGCACGAGGGCGATGGCCAGGGCGAGCCGGCGAGCTGGGGATTCCGATGCGTTCACGTCGTGGTTCCTGCGGTGTTCGTGGCGAGCGGTGAAGCGCTCGGCCGGGCTCGGCAGGTCAACGCGCAGGAGTGCGAGAAAGTGGTCGCCTCGCGAGTGAGAAAGTGGCCTGGAGCGTCGCACGGACGTCTGGGCCGGGGCGGGATGACTCAGGCCGGGACGCCGGGTCATTGCTCGAGCGGACCGAGCGAGGTGCCGTCGCCCGGTCGATACCGCGTCTTCTCACGGCGAGGCCGGCTTCACGAGGGCGCGCTCTTGGAGAGGACCTGGGGGCGGTTGCTCGTGACCCGGCCGAGCGTTCTCGCAGACGTCGGGGGCTCGGGGGAACAGGGGTAGGGCGTGCCCAAGGATGGCGTCGAGCTTGCTGAGGTCGCGCTCGCGCGGGCCCGGTGTTTCGAGTGCTGAACACCGGGGGTAACGTGACCGAATCCTCGCTGGACAGCCGGAGGCGTGGTGCCTAGAACTAGAGTGGGCCCGCCTTCGAGCGTGCTCATGTTTGCAATTCGAGGGAGCTGGAGGAGTCGGGGGATTCCGAGTTGTACGGGCTCGAGGTGTGTCCGGAGGTCGTGTCGTCCTGGCATGGGCGAACCGTCACTGCCGCACGAGGCCGTGTTCGGCGAGCCGAACACCAACCAGGGCGCACTGTCGAAGCTCGTGGAACGTCCGCCGCCAGGGCCCGACTCTCTCGTCGTCGAATGCACCGTGCCGGGAGGGCGCGGTCGAGTCTGAGGTCTCTGCCATGTTGTCTCGTGTCTTCGCTGCTGCTCGCCTGGTTCCACGTCTCGCTCTTGGGCTGATGCTCGTCCTTGCTGCGGCAAGCGGCGCCCTGGCCAGTGGTGACGAAGGCGACATGGACATGGATGGTCCAGAGCTCGGCACCGAACCGGGTGACTGTGCGTGCCCCCCGGACATGGTCGAGGTCTTCATCGACGGTCACTGCACCTGCGTGGTCCCGCCCATGGAGATGCCGCCCTGGGAGGTCATCGAAATCCCCGGTAGCGGTGGGGGCGTGGGGTACCAGATCTCACCCGGCGGCGACTACACCGGTGGCAGCTTCCCGGTGCCCGGTGGGAGGACCAACGGCCCTCGTGACATCGGTAGCACCGACGGAGCGAATGCCGACGTGGCGCCCGGCCTGGGTCACGACACGATCCTGCCTGCACCTTGCAACCCTCACCAGCCGGGTTCCTGTGGTGAGTGGAGTCAGGATTTCGGCCTCGTCGAGCATTCGGGTGAGTTCTTCATCAACTCCACCGACCTCGTCGTCCGCGGGATCGTCCCGGAGATGGACCTGCCGATCTTCCGGCGCTACCGCTCGCGCGGTCAGTCACCAGGTTCGCACCTCTTCGGTCCGGGCTGGGATGGCCTCTACAACATCCGTCTCTGGAGCTTCTTCCAGCGCGACGGGACGTCCGACCAGCGTCGGTGGACCCACTTCAGGCTCCATTCAGGCACCAACAGCCGGCAGACCTACAAGAGGATGACCAGCCCCTTCTACGATCCCAGTGCCGACGGCGGGGCTGGCGCCACGCGCATTCCGACCAACTACTACTGGGAGAGCGGGAACGACCCGAGCCAGCTCATCATGCTGTCTCACCCATCGGAGGACGACGGCGATCCGATCGACTTCGAGCTGCGGTTCCGACACGGCTCCCGCTGGCTCTTCGAGACGGACCACCACGAGCCGGTCGAGAACCTGGCCGCCGCGGAGACGTCCGAGGGTGTCGACACCTACCTCGGTGCGATCGGTGCGCGGCTGGCGAGGGTCATCGACCGCAACGGCAACACCATCCAGCTCGTGTACGAGGACGACGGCCGCCTGCGGCAGGTCGTGGACACGCGTGGCGCGGTCACGACGATCTCCTATTGCGCCCTGCCGGATTGCACGCCGGAGGAGGACCTGCCGCCGGACTGGGAAGCTCCCTTCGGAAGTCCGGGTCAGCCGCCCACGCGCTTCGCGTTTCGTGTCCACCGGATCACCGACCCGACCGGTCGGGTCGTCACCTACGAGTACTACGAGCCGACCGAGGGCGATGTCGAGGGTTTCACTGCCGGCTACCTCAAGAGCGTCACCACGCCACCGGTGCCGGGCTTCCCCGACGGACGGACCATCACCTACGTGTATGACGAGCTCAGGGAGGTCGTGGCCGGTCGGCCTCTCGAGGACAGCCTGCTGGTGGACAACATCATCGAGATTCGGAATCACCTCGACGAGGTCGTGGTCCGGAACGTCTACGATGAGGACGCGACGCCGAGAGAGCGACCGGACCCGCCGCCGCCTGCGACGCACCCGCATCCTCATTACCACTTCCGCTACGGCTTCGACCGTGTCGTGCGTCAGGAGACGCCGACCCGAGACCCGGCGACGGGAGCGCTCACCTACCACGCCACTCAACACTCCTACGAGGAGCTGATCGTGCCTTGGTACTGGCCGAAGGACGTCTACCAGGGTGGCTACCTGACGACGGTCACTCCGGTGAAGACCTCCTACCGCCAGGGGCCGGACGGCCGGGTCGTCGAGAACGACTTCGACCGGTACAACCGCAAGCTCGAGGAGCGGGTCTACACCGGCTTCGTGCCGGAAGCGGAGCGGTTGCAGCCGACGACGCACGACACCGCGCGGCCCGACCCGGCACTCAGGCTGCGCTCCGACGACCCGGAGGCCTTCGTCAGCCAGTGGCGTTACCAGGAGCAGGACGGCCTCCTCAGCTACACGACCCCGTCGGGGCGGGTGACCGAGTACAGCTACGGCCGGTTCCGCGACGCGCGCTTCCGGCTCATCTACAACCTCGCGACGATCTTGCAGGGCTCCGACATCGTCAGCTTCCTTTACGACACCTCAGATCCGGCTCGACCGACCTGGGAAGAGGAGTACGGCGGTCGGTTCTACAACTTCGTGACGGGAGTCGGACGCGCGGTGGGCACTGGCGGCACGGCCTCGCGCTGGACCTACTACGAGTACGACGACCGTGGGAACCTCGAGAAGGCGACACGTCCCTCAATCCTCGACGACGTGACCGACTTCGAGCACGACGTGCATGGTCGTCTCACGGCCCAGGTGCTTCCGCCCAACGGGAATGGGCACCGCCGTCGGGACGAGCACTTCTACGACGAGGACACGACGAGCCCGACCTGGGGCTGGCTGGAGCGCACCGTCGTCGATGCCGAGGGGCTCAAGCTCACGACGGTCATCGACCGGGATGCGAAGGGGAGCCCGTCGATCGTCACCGACCCGAAGGGCCAGCAGTCGAGCTACGAGTTCAACGCCCTGCGCGAGCTCGTGTCGCAGAAGTCACCCGTGCTCAAGCACGGCGCTCGGATCGAGACGCGCTTCTTCCACGACCACGAGGGTCGACTCGAGCGTCTGGAGGTCGACAACCTCGGTCTCGACGGCCTGCTCGTGCCCGAGCTGCCCGCCTTCGTCACGCGCTACGACCGCGATCCCCTGGGTCGGGTCGTGGCCGAGTCTCAGCTCGTCGCCACCGACGACTGGGTGACCTCGCACCGTGTCCTGGATGGCTCAGGTCGGGTCGTCGAGGAGTGGACGCCGCTGGCGGTCTCGGGCGAGGAGCCGGATGCCGTTCTCTACCGACAGCACGACGAGCGAGGGCTCGTCTTGCACGAGCTGCGTCGCCAAGAACGGCCGCTCGAGCCCGGCGCCTTCGAGGAGCTCATCACGCGCTTTGATTACGACGAGGATGGCAGGGTCAGCAAGCAGCACGTCGGCTGGGGCCTGTCCACGGCGCGCGTGACCGAGTTCGAGTTCGACCAGCACGGCAACGAGACCTGGCGACGCGATCCCATGGGGAACGAGCACTTCCAGGAGCGGGACGTGAGAGGCAACGTCCTCGTGAGCGCAGTGCTCGGCGAGCTCGACGACCAGCCCGGGGGGGACCAGAACGTCCTGCTCTCGTACGCACGGGCCTGGTACGACCCAGCCGACCGCGTCCGGGAGACTCACGAGTACGTCTTCGATCCACGTGAGATCGACGGACCGGTCACGGACGTCGCCGCGCCTCACTCGCTGGGAGCCTCCACTGAGGTGGCCATCAGTGGCATCGAGCGGGCGCCCAACGGACAGGTCACGAGGACCTGGGGTCCGGGCTGCGAAGAGGTCCTCCACGTCCCGGACACGGCGAACCGGATCGTTCGCCAGGAGGACGCGCTGGGCAACCACGTCATCTCGTGGCTCGACGCCAACGGCAACCCGGAGGTCGTCCAGCACGGCTGGCTGTCGAGCGACGGCACGATCTCGAAGATCCTCCATCTCCAGAACGAGCACGACGCGCTCGATCGCCTCGTCGCGACGACTCGGGCGGATGGAAGCCGGGTCGAGCTGGGCCTGGACAGCCTGGGCCGACCGCTCACGACCACCCAGACAGCGGCGTCCGACGATCAGATGGGCCGGCCCCGCTTCGAGCGGGTCATCCTTGACGGTCTCGGGCGGGTCACCGAGACCCGCCGCACGGTCCGCGACGCCGATGAGCCAGGCGGTGCGCTCGAGCTCGTCCTCCAGCAGACCTGGGACGCGAACTCGCGTCTCATCGGTCGCGTGGATGGTCAGGGCAACCCGACCAGCTACGAGCACGATGCGTTCGGGCAGCCCTTCCGGGTCGTGCACGCCGACCAGACACCGGAGGTGACGGTCCGGGACGTGTTCGGTCAGCCGGGTCAGTTCATCGACG
>JBCCFW010000260.1:0-7124 GCA_039029535.1 Acidobacteriota bacterium | reverse complement strand
TCTGGTCGACGTTGGAGATGGTCGGGCAGTTGTCGGCGGTGGTGGTGGAGGCGGGGCAGCCCGTTAGGGTCGCGCCGGTTCCCCAGCCGTCGCCGTCAGCGTCGGTGCAGGTGTCGCAGAGGTCACCGGAGCCGTCGCCGTCGAGGTCCTGCTGGTCGGGGTTCATCACCGCCGGGCAGTTGTCGGCGCCGTCCTCGACACCATCCATGTCGGAGTCGACGTTGGTGTCGCAGGCGTCACCGATCATGTCGGCGTCGGCGTCGGCCTGGTCGGCGTTGGCCGTGTTCGGGCAGTTGTCGGCGTCGGTGGTGGAGCCGGGGCAGCCCGTGAGGGTCGCACCGGTGCCCCAGCCGTCGCCGTCAGCGTCGGTGCAGGTGTCGCAGAGGTCGCCGGCGCCGTCGCCGTCGAGGTCCTGCTGGTCGGCGTTGGCCATGGCCGGGCAGTTGTCGGTCGCGTCATCGACACCGTCCGAGTCGGAGTCGGTGTTGGTGTCGCAGACGTCACCGATGCCGTCCATGTCAGCGTCGCTCTGGTCGGCGTTGGCGTCGAACGGGCAGTTGTCGTCGGTGCCGAGCGGGCAGGCGCCGTCGCCGGCCGCGCCCCAACCGTCGTTGTCGGGATCGTCGCAGCCGTCGCAGATGTCGCCGACACCGTCACCGTCGAGGTCGTTCTGGCCGGGGTTGTCGTCATCCGGGCAGTTGTCGACGCTGTCCTGGACGCCGTCACCGTCGGAGTCGACATCGGTGTCGCAGGCGTCACCGATGTCGTCCATGTCAGCGTCGAGCTGGTCGGCGTTGTCGTCGTTCGGGCAGTTGTCGGCGGCGCCGGGGAAGGGGCAGTCGCCGAAGCCGGGACCGCCGTCGTTGCCCCAGCCGTCCATGTCCGGGTCGGTGCAGTTGTCGCACTCGTCACCAGCGCCGTCGCCGTCCGCATCGGCCTGGTCGGCGTTGGCGTCGGCCGGGCAGTTGTCGTCGGCGTCGACCGTGCCGTCGCCGTCACCGTCCTCGCAGGCGTCGCCGGTGCCGTTGGCGTCGCGGTCCATCTGGGTCGGGTTGGACGCGAACGGGCAGTTGTCCTCGGCATCGGAGATGCCGTCACCGTCGGCGTCCTCGAGGTTGCCGTCGCAGGCGTTGCCTTCCATGTCGTTGTCGTCGTCGTCCTGCCCGGGGTTGAAGGCGCGCGGGCAGTTGTCGGTCGGCGTGGGGCAGGCAACGTTCATGTCGTCGGTGCCGGCGTTGTTCACGCCGTCACCGTCGATGTCGCAGTCGCAGGTGTCACCGATGCCGTCGCCGTCGATGTCCATCTGGTCGGCGTTGGCGCGCATGTGGCAGTTGTCGGTGGAGTCTGCGATGCCGTCGTTGTCGTCGTCGAAGTCGCATGCGTCACCGGTGCCGTCGTTGTCGGTGTCGTCCTGCGTGTCGTTCGGGTTCAGCGGACAGTTGTCGAGGGCGTCCGGAACCGCGTCGTTGTCGTCGTTCGAGTCGCAGGCGTCACCACCGATTTCGGCGTTGGTGGTGTTCATCGCCGGGTTGGCGAGGTCGGCGTCCGCGTCGCCGTCGGCCTGGTCCGGGTTGGCCTGGTCGGGACAGTTGTCGACGAGGTCGTCGATGCCGTCACCGTCCATGTCGGAGTCGCCGTCGCACTCGTCACCGAGGCCGTCGCCGTCGGCGTCGAACTGGGCCGGGTTGAGGGCGTCACGGCAGTTGTCGGCGTCGTTGGCCACGCCGTCACCGTCGCGGTCGTCGTCGCAGCGGTCGCCAATGCCGTCATCGTCGATGTCGGACTGGGTCGGGTTGAAATCGACGTCGCAATTGTCCGGACCGTCGAGGATGTCGTCGCCATCGTTGTCCGGGTCGCAGAGGTCGCCCATGCCGTCCGAGTCAGTGTCGGTCTGGTCGGTGGACACGCCGTTGAGCGGGCAGTTGTCCGCGGGGTTGTCCACGCCGTCACCGTCAGCGTCCACGTCGCAGGGGTCGCCGATGCCGTCGGCATCGAGGTCGGCCTGGTCGGCGTTGGGCTGGTTCGGGCAGTTGTCCACGTCGTTGCGGATGCCGTCGCCGTCCGTGTCGTCCTCGCAGACGTCGCCTGTCCCATTGTTGTCCGTGTCGGTCTGGTCGGGGTTGGCGACCGCCGGGCAGTTGTCACAGGCGTCACCGACACCATCCATGTCGGCATCGGCCTGCGGCACGCGATCGGCGTCGGTACCCAGCGCGGTGGTGTTCACCACGGTGGGGCAGTTGTCGCAGGCGTCACCGAGACCGTCACCGTCCGTGTTGAGCTGCGTCGGGTTCGCAACGCCGGGACAATTGTCGTTCTGGTTCTCGACACCGTCGCCATCGCAGTCGAGGGCGCTGCAGGCGTCGCCAACACCGTCGCCGTCGCAGTCGAGCTGCGCCGGGTTCGGGATGACCTGACAGTTGTCGTCGATGTCGGCGACGGTGTCGCCATCGCCATCGAAGGTCGGGGGAGTGGTCGGGATGACCGGATCGCTGTTGCTGCTACCGCCACAGGCCATGAGGAAGGCCAGGGTGGCGAAGAGACAGGCAGAAAGGACGACGAGCTTCTTCACGACGACATCTCCATGGGGCGAGGAGAACGGTAGGGAATCCGTGATCTCACCGCAGGACGACTGGGCTTGCCTTGCATCATCCGTCTGAAGTTGAGGGACGAACCCGGGACGCGACCCAAGGAAAAGGGCCGCAAGGGACGCACGAGTTGTCTTGGCTCAGACGAAAGTCGCAGCATCATGTCGCTGCTCCATGGACCGAAGCAAGAGCTTTCGTGGACCGATTGGAGCCGAGGCGGAGCGACGCAGCGAGGCAGTGCTTGACGGAAACCTCGGGCCTTCGGATGGAACCCGGGGAAGGGAGGCCAGCAGCGCGTTCTCAGCTCTGTGACCGCCTTCTGAGGCCCCTTGCTTTCGGTGAGATCGCGACGCAACTAAAGATGATGAGCAACGACAGTTGCATGCTCGCGGTCTCGGCCCCCCCAAAGAGCCTGGATCACGGGTGCTCTGATGAAGAGAACGGGGCTGAGCGCTCCTGGGCACTTGAACCCTCGCACCGAGCATGCGATGCTCCGCGCCTTCATCGGTGAGCATCGCCTTCCCTGACAGGGGCTCTTGCCCCGCCTCGCTCACCAGGAGTCGAACACGTGGCGAACAACGCCTCCGCGCGCAAGCGCGTCCGTCAGCACGAGCGCAACCGTCTCCGCAACCGCACGGCCCGCAGCCGTCTGCGCACGGAGGTCAAGGGCTTCCGCGCGGCCATTGCGGCCAACGACCAGGAGAAGGCCGGCCTGCTCCTGAAGTCCGCTTGTGCGCTGCTCGACAAGACCGCCCAGAAGGGCATCATTCACCGCAACGCCGCCGCTCGCACCAAGTCTCGGCTCGCTCACGCCCACGCCCAGATGGTGGCTGCCGCGTCCTCCTGAGAGCCTCGCTCTCGGTCCGTTGAGGTGAGATGAGCGTCGCTCGACGCGTCGAGCTGGATGGTGATCGCGTCCTCCCGGTCCTCGGGGTCCACGACGCCAACCTGAAGGCCCTCGAGCGCGTGACGGGCGTCGAGCTCTCCGCCCGCGGTCAAGTCGTGACCGCCCGGGGGGAAGAGCAGGCGGTCGAGCAGGCTTCGGCCCTCCTCACCGAGCTCGAGGAGCTGGTTGGCTCCGGGATCAAGCTCCGGACCCAGGATCTCGCCCTGGCTGCTGGCCAGGTGCTCGAGCAGCCGGGTCTCCGGCTCAAGGACGTCCTGGTCGACCAGGCCATCCAGCCCGGTGAAGGCCGACGAGTCCTCGCCCGGACCTCGACTCAGAGGGCCTACATCGAGGCCGTCCGATCCCACGACATCGTCTTGGGGATCGGTCCGGCGGGCACCGGCAAGACCTGCCTGGCGGTCGCCGCGGCTCTCGCGGCCTACCGCGCCCGTCGTTGTCGACGGATCTTGCTGACCCGACCCGCCGTCGAGGCGGGCGAGCGGCTCGGCTTCCTGCCCGGCGACATGGTCGAGAAGGTCGATCCCTACCTCCGGCCCCTCCACGACGCGATCCGGGACTTGGCGGGGGAGGAGCAGGGCGGGGCCCTGCTGGAGCGGGGAGGGCTCGAGGTCGCCCCGCTGGCCTTCATGCGGGGGCGAACGCTCGCGGACTCCTTCATCATCCTCGACGAGGCGCAGAACACCACCCCGGATCAGATGAAGATGTTCCTGACCCGGATGGGCATGGGCTCGCGGATGGTGGTCACCGGCGACATCACCCAGGTCGACCTGCCCTCCGGCGTCCCGTCGGGCCTGGCCCAGGCCGCCCGAATCCTCTCTGGCGTCGAGGGGATCGGCGTCATCCACTTCTCGGACAAGGACGTCGTCCGCCACCGTCTGGTCCAGGACATCATCAAGGCCTACGAACGAGCATCGAACGGCAATGGGCGAGGCGAGGGCGGCTCGTGAAGGCGACCTTCGTGGGGGAGGCCACCGAGGCACCTGAGCTCCAGGAGCGGCTGGCGCCCTTCATCGAGCGTCTCGGCCAGCTCCTGGCGCTGACCGGCTGCACCTTCTCCATCATGCTCACGGACGACAAGGGAATCGCCGACTACAACCAGCGATTCCGGCAGGTGGACGGGCCCACGGACGTGCTGTCCTTCCCGGCGGAGGCCGGCTCCGACGTCGACCCGGGCCACTATCTCGGTGATCTCGTGATCTCCCTGCCCACGGCCCGCAAGCAGGCCGAGGACCACGACCACGAGTGGTTCGAGGAGGTCGAGCTCCTCATCCTGCACGGCGTCCTGCACCTGATCGGCCACGACCACGAGACCGACGAGGGTCAGATGCGCGAGGTCGAGTCGCGGCTGGCCCGCGAGCTGTTCGGCTCGCTGCGGGGCCTGGTCGAGCGCACCGAGGACGGCGGTTCCAAGGGGTGACCGCCCTCGGCATCCGCTGGGACGGGCTGGTCAAGGACCTCGGCGGCCGGCGGATCCTCGACGGCTTCTCACTCGACGTCGCCCCCGGTGAGGCGGTCGCCTTGCTCGGCGGCTCGGGAACCGGCAAGTCGGTCGCCTTGCGTCACGCCATCGGGCTCCTCGAGCCCGACGAGGGCCGGGTGTTCGTGGGCGAGCAGGACCTGGCCGCGCTCGACGCCTCGGCACTGCGGGAAGTGCGACGCCAGGTGGCCTTCGTCTTCCAGAGCGGGGCGCTGTTCGACTCGCTCTCGGTGTCCGAGAACGTCGGCTTCGCGCTGCGTGACCTCGATGCGGGCGCTCGGGAGGAGCGGGTGGCGGAGATGCTTGCCCTGGTCGACCTCCCCGGCATCGAGGACCGCATGCCTGCGGATCTCTCCGGCGGGATGGCACGGCGAGTGGCGCTGGCCCGTGCCCTGGCGATCGGTCCAGCCGCGGTTCTCTACGACGAGCCGACGACGGGGCTCGATCCGGTCGCGACCCGTCGGATCAACGAGCTCATCCGCGACCTGCAGGACCGGCTGGGGGTGACCTCGGTGGTCGTCACGCACGACGTGAAGTCGGCTTTCGCGGTGGCCGATCGCATCGCCTACCTGCGTGAGGGAAGGGTGGTCTTCGACGGCGACGTCGCGGCGGCCCGCGGTGGCGAGCACGCCGGCCTGGCCGCCTTCATGGACGGCCGTTCCCCGGCTCCCGAGTAGACTCCGCGCAGGAACGGGTGCTGATGACGAAGAAGGAGACGGTGCGAAGCTTGCGGGTGGGGGCGGTGGCGTCCCTCGCCCTGCTCGTGCTCGCCTGGCTCATCGTCGAGCTGTCGGGGAGTGGTGGGCTGTTCAGCCGCGAGGTGCGCTTCCGCACGAGCTTCCGTCAGGTGCAGGGGCTCGGCCGAGGCGCCGAGGTGCGCTACGCCGGCGTGACGGTCGGTCGGGTCGAGACCATCTCGTTCGACTCGGCCTCCGATGACCGGGTGCTCGTCGAGTTCGCGGTCGAGCGGCAGCTTGCCAATCGCATCGACGAGAACGTTCACGTGCGGCTCGAGCGCAACGGGCTCCTGGGCGATCGCTTGCTCGAGCTGCGGCGCCCCGAGGGCCAGGAGGTCGGCACCCCTCTTCCCGAGGACAGCCTGCTGCCGGCTCGGGAACCCTTCGAGATCACGCCCTTCGTCGAGGGTGGCGAGGACCTGTTCGGCCAAGTCCGATCGATCGCGGAGTCACTCGAGGTCACGACCCGACGCCTGGTCGCGGGCAAGGGCCTGTTCGGCAAGCTCCTCGAGGACGAGGAGTTCGGCGACCGCACCTTGACCGACCTGGAGGTCATGCTCGCCCGTCTTCGCGAGCTCTCCGAGACCGCCTCGCGTGGGGAGGGCCTGGTCGCTCGCCTGGCCGGCGACGCGGCCCTGGCCGAGGAGCTCACCGGCCACCTGCGCAGCGGCGCCCGACGTTTCGATCGACTCGCCGAGCGTCTCGAGGATGGCCACGGCCTGCTCGGTCAGGCGTTGTCCGACGACTCCGAGCTGGCGCGATCGGCCCAGGACCTTCGCGCCGCGGCCGCGTCGGCGCGCGCGCTCACCACCCGGCTCGAGACCGCGCGCGGGCTCGTGCCCCGCCTGCTCTTCGACGAGGAGCTCGCCGACACCCTGCTCGCCGACCTGCAATCGCTGGTGGCCAGCGCCGACAGCATCGCTACCAAGGTCGATGCTGGAGAGGGCACGGTCGGTGCTCTCGTCAACGACGACTCCGTGCATGACGGTGTCACCGAGATCGTCGGCGGGGTCGAGAGCTCCTGGATCGTCCGCTACCTGCTCAAGCGCAACCGCAAGAAGGGGCTCTCCAAGCGCGTGGACCGCATCCTGGCCGAGAGCCCCACTCCCAACGCAGACCTCCTCGAGCTCTTGGCCGAGGTGCTCCCGCCCGAATCGACTGCCGAGGCCAGCCCGTGAGCCGTCCCATCGACGCCCTGCCCCGACGACTGGCCGAGCCCGGCGCCCTGGTGGGGGTGGTGGGGCTTGGCTACGTCGGTCTCCCGCTCGCCCTGGAGCTCGCGGCCACCGAAGCCAGGGTCCTCGGGATCGACAGCTCGAGCGAGCGAGTGGAGGCGCTTGCTGCCGGACGCTCGCACGTCGACGACGTCTCCGACGCCCGCCTGGCCGAGGGGCTGGCGGGCGGGTTGCGGGTCGACG
>JBCCFW010000259.1:0-7344 GCA_039029535.1 Acidobacteriota bacterium | reverse complement strand
TGCTCTTCCGATCTGTGCACGAGGGCCCGACTGCCGCACCTGCCCGTGCACTTCGGCAACCGACTGCCGCACCTGCCCGTGCTCACCCCGACGCAGTGTGACGCCCACCGCGTGGAAGACCGTCATGGTTGGCAGAGCTTCGAGGCGTCGACGTCGACCACCTCCTCTTCGGCCACGTCGTCATCGGCCGTCGAAAAGGAGGACGCGCTGGAAGAGCTGGGAGCCGAGAAGCTCCTGCCGACGCCTCTCCCCGTGGAGTTGAGCCTGCCGCGAGGGGACAGGCAGGGGTCCTTGCGTCTTCCTTCTCCGGAGGCCCGGCAGCTCGGCCTGCCGACGCGGATCGTCACCCACGGCCTGCAAGGGCCCCTGCGCTTCCGCGGGGGCTGGTGGCCCGGCGGCCAGTCCTTCGATCGCGACGAGTTCCTGCTGGAGGGGGCGGACGGAGGGTTCTACCGAGTCTTTCGTGATCGTGAGAAGGGCGGGTGGAACCTGCTCGGGTGGAAGGATTAGCAACTCTTGCGCAGCGAGCTGCACTGTCGGTCGTGCTTCTCCTTCCTGCAGGGAGCGAGCGCGCCCGAGGCCCTGGTCGAGGTGGCGCAGGAGCGAGGGATCACCGCCCTCGCTCTCACCGACGTCGCCTCGCTCTCGGGGCTCCCACGCTTCGTCGAGGCGACCGCCGGCACGACGGTGCGACCCATCGTCGGCTGCGAGCTCGAGCTCGACGTGGGTGGCCACGTCGTCCTGCTCGTTCGGGACGCCGACGGCTACCGACAGCTCTCGCGGCTCATCAGCCGGGCGCAAGCCCGTCGTCCGAAGGGAGAGGCCGCAGCCGACTGGGAGCTGCTCTCCGAGCACGCGCGGGGGCTGTTCGTCCTCACCGGCTGGAAGGAGGGCTCCGTGCTCTCCTGCCTGCGGCGTCACGACCACGTCGGTGCCCGCCGGCTCCTGGGTCAGCTCCGCGAGATCTTCGGTCGTGACCGTTGCTTCCTCGAGATCCAGCGTCATCTCGAGCAAGGTGAGCGACAGTGGATCGCCGACCTCGCCTCGCTGTCGCGACAGCTCGAGGTGCCCCTGGTCGCCACCGGCGGCGTGCGCTTCGCCCGACGGGAGGACAAGGACCTCCACGACGTCCTCACCTGCATCCGTCATCACTGCAGCCTGAACGAGGCGGGCACCCTGCTCCTGGCCAACGCCGAGCACCAGCTCCGGGACGAGAAGGAGATGAAGGCGCTCTTCGCCGAGTTCCCCGGGGCGCTCAAGCAGGCCGAGACCCTGGCCGAGGCCTGTCGCTTCGAGCTCGACGAGATCGACTGCCAGCTCCCGTCGTTCCCGGTGCCCGACGGGGAGAGCACTTTCTCGTACCTCCATCGCCTCGTGCACGAAGGTGCGCGGACCCGCTACCGACCGCTCACCGCTCGAGTGTCGCGGCAGCTCTCTCACGAGCTCGACGTCATCGAGAAGCTGGGGCTCGCCGGCTACTTCCTCATCGTCTGGGAGATCGTCGAGACCTGTCGACAGGCCGGCATCCTCTGCCAGGGACGTGGCTCGGCGGCCAACTCGGTGGTCTGCTACTGCCTCGGGATCACCTCGGTCGATCCGGTCGGTCGGGGGCTGCTCTTCGAGCGCTTTCTCTCCGCCGGCCGCACGGGGCAGGGCGAGCCGCCCGACATCGATCTCGACATCGCCCATCGTCATCGCGAGGAGATCATCCAGCACGTCTACCGTCGCTACGGTCGCGATCACGCCGCCATGGCCTGCGAGAAGATCTGCTTTCGATCGCGCTCGGCGGTGCGCGACGTCAGCAAGGCTCTCGGGCTCCAGGCCTCGGAGGTCAACGGCCTGTCCAAGGTGCTCGGCGGACGGGGAAGGCTCGGTGATCCGTCCGAGCTCGGCGAGCTGGTCTCGGGGGAGGAGAACGGCGAGGTCCTCCGCGAGCTCGTCCGGCTCTGCCGCGAGATCGACGACCTGCCCCGTCACCTGGGGATCCACGTCGGCGGGATGGTCATCAGCCGCGAGCCCCTGAGCGAGGTCGTCCCCATCGAGCCGGCGACCATGGCCGACCGGACCGTCGTGCAGTGGGACAAGGACGACCTCAACGCACGGGGCATCGTCAAGATCGACCTGCTCGGCCTGGGGATGCTCACGCTCTTGCAGGAGGCCTTCCGCTTCATCGAGGAACGACACGGACGTCGGCTCGAGCTGTCGACCATCCCTCTCGACGATCCAGCCGTCTTCGAGCTACTGGAGAAGGCTGACACCGTCGGCATCTTCCAGGTCGAGTCCCGGGCGCAGATGTCGACCCTGCCGCGGATGAAGCCGAAGAGCTTCCACGACCTGGTCATCGAGGTCTCGCTCATCCGCCCCGGTCCCATCCAGGGCGACCTCGTCCATCCCTACCTGCGCCGACGCAACGGGGAGGAGGCCATCACCTATCCCCACGAGAGCCTCGAGCCCGTGCTCGCTCGCACGCTCGGCGTGCCGCTCTTTCAAGAGCAGGGCATGCGACTGGCCATGGTGGCGGGTGGCTTCACGCCGGAGGAGGCCGACGAGCTCCGCAAGGCCCTGGGGCACTCACGGGCGGAGAAGAAGATCGTGCCGCTGCTCGCCCGCCTCGAGCAGGGCATGAAGGACCAGGGGTACTCGGACGCGGCGCGGGCGACGGTGCTGCGTCAGGTCGAGTCCTTCGCGCACTTCGGCTTCGCCGAGAGCCACGCCGCGTCCTTCGCCATCCTGGTCAACGCCTCGGCCTGGCTGAAGGTCCACTACCCGGTGGAGTTCACCGCGGCGCTGCTCCACGCCCAGCCCATGGGGTTCTACTCGATTGGCAGCATCGCCGAGGACGCACGACGACGGGGCATCGAGGTCCTGCCCATCGACGTCAACAGCAGTACCTGGGAGACCCGGGTCGTGCGGGCGACCACGCGACCCGAGCAGGGGAGCGGGCTCCGTCATCGCGTGCCCGAGGAGGGCAACGGCACGATCCGCCTGGGGCTGCGCTTCCTCCGGGGGCTGGCCGAGGGCCTGCGTCCCCGGGCCGAGCGCCTGGCCTCCCAGGCTCCCTTCGAGAGCCTCGCCGATTACGTGCGGAGGTCGGGCCTGCCGCGTTCGGTGCTCGAGACCTTGGCGGCGGCGGGGGCCTTCGGCTCGTTCGGGCTGGAGCGACGTCAGGCGCAGTGGGAGGTCAGCCGGCTCTGCACGAGCTCCGAGCTCGGTCCGCTGTGGAGCGGTCAGGACTTGCCGGAGGAGAGCGACACCACCCGTCCTCCCGAGCCCGACCTCGTCGAGCAGACGGTCCTCGACTACCGGCTCATCGGCGTGCCCAGCAGCGTGCACCCGCTACAGCTCCTGCGCGAGGAGCTGCGAGCGCAGGACGTGCTCTCCTCGACCGAGCTGGCCGAGACCGCGCCCGGGACGGTGGTCGAGAGCGCCGGCCTGGTCATCTGCCGTCAACGTCCGGCGACGGCGAAGGGCGTGCTCTTCCTGACTCTCGAGGACGAGGAGGGCTTCATCAACCTCATCGTCCGGGAGAAGACCCAGCGTCGGCACCGGGCCTTGCTGCGTCGGGCGGTGCTCCTGCAGGCCCGCGGCAAGCTCCAGCGGGAAGGCGCCGTCGTGCAGGTGGTCGCCGAGGACTTCGCGCCCCTCGACCTGCCGGGAGCGGGGAGGGAGCTTCCGGAGAGCTCGCGGGACTTCCGGTAGACGTCCGACACTCGTGAAACTCGAGCCCGGTCGCGGGGGTAGAATCCCCTGCGTGAGCACCCAGCCGAGCCGTGAACTCGAGACCTTCCCCAACCCTCACCCCGATCTCCCGTCGGGGCGGGGCTACGAGATCCGATTCGAGTGCCCCGAGTTCACCTGTCTCTGTCCCAAGACCGGCCAGCCCGACTTCGCTACCTTGCGTCTCACCTACGTGCCGGACCGGACCTGCATCGAGCTCAAGTCCCTCAAGCTCTACCTCTGGAGCTTCCGGGACGAGGGCGCCTTTCACGAGGACGTGACCAACCGCATCCTCGACGATCTCGTCACCGCTTGCTCGCCCCGAGAGATGACCCTCGAGGCCGACTTCATGGTGCGGGGCGGGATCCACGCGGTCATCACGGCCCACTACCGAAAGACCGACTGACCCGGACCCTGAAAGCAAGGAGCTGAGCCCATGTCGAGCTGGTACGTCGCTGTTGGACAACGCAAGGAAGGCCCCCTCGACGAGGCCTCGGTCATGGAGGGCCTGGCCGCCGGTCGCTGGCCGAAGACCGCGCTGGCCTGGAAGGAAGGGCTCCCCGAGTGGGCTCCGGTCTCCGAGATCGCCGCCTTCAAGGGCGCGCTCGCCATGGCCGGTCCGTCCATGCCGCAGATCCCGCGCGCGGGCGGACGCTCTCACGAGATCGACTTCAAGATCTGCGGTGAGGAGATGCAGTTCGTCGAGATCGAGCTCGACCCGGGCGAGACGGTCATCGCCGAGGCCGGCGCCATGATGTATCAGGACGCCACCATCGAGATGGACACGAAGATGGGCGACGGCAGCGAGGCGGACCAGGGTCTCCTCGGCAAGGCGCTCTCGGCGGGCAAGCGGCTGGTCACGGGCGAGAGCCTGTTCATGACTCACTTCACTGCCACGGCGCAGGGGAAGAGCCACGTCGCCTTCGCCTCGCCCTACCCGGGCAAGATCATCCCGCTCGACCTCGCGGGCCTGGGTGGCGAGATCCTCTGCCAGAAGGACAGCTTCCTCTGCGCAGCCAAGGGCACGGAGGTCGGCATCGCCTTCTCCAAGCGCTTCGGCGCCGGTCTCTTCGGCGGGGAGGGCTTCATCCTCCAGCGCCTGCGCGGTGACGGCTTCGGCTTCGTCCACGCAGGCGGGACCATCGTCGAGCGCGACCTCGAGCCGGGTCAGACGCTCAAGCTCGACACCGGCTGCATCGTCGCCATGCAGCCCAGCGTCGACCACGACATCCAGATGGTGAAGGGCGTGAAGAGCCTCTTCTTCGGCGGCGAGGGTCTCTTCCTCGCCACGCTCACGGGACCGGGTCGCGTGTGGCTCCAGTCGCTGCCGTTCTCGCGTCTGGCCGGACGCATCGCTTCGGCGGCTGGCCCCGGAGCCTCGAAGGGCGAGGGCAACGTGCTCGGCGGCTTCGGTCTCGGGAGCCTCATCGGCGAGGAGTAGACGCGCGAGGCGCGTCAGGGAGGGAGACGTGACGACCGAAGAGCTGCTGATGGTGGCGCCCCGCATCGCGGTGGGCGTCGTCGCCCTGGGGATCCTGTTCTCCGCGGTCTTCTTGTCCGAGGAGACGATCGACCAGGCTCGCAAGGAGATTCATGCGGCCGCGGAGCGCTTGGGGCAGATGTTCGCGACCTCGCCCCGAGCGCTCCTCATCGTCGTCGGTGGCCTGCTCCTGGTCCACGCCGTCTTCGGCCCGGGCTCCGTCGCGGCGATCTTCGAATCGATGGGGTGACGACGCGATGCCTGGGCACCGCGATCAGCTCCTCGGCGGTTTGCTCGACCGAGGTTGGGAACAGCTCCGCGTGGACCTCCAGGGCACGGACTGGTGGGCCGCGGAACACTGGTGGCTTCGCTCGACCCGCGAGCAGTACGGTCTCGAGCTCGTCATCAGCTTCCTCGTCGATCCCCAGTTCGAGGGGCAGGGCCCGAAGTCGAGCGCGGTCTGGGTGATCGTCGCGACCGAGGAGCTTCCCAGCGGCTACATGGACATGGGGCTCGCCCGGCTGCCGTTGCAGCGAGGGCGCTTCGATCGGAACCTGCAGAGCTTCCTGGACGAGCTCGACGCCTGGCGACGCGGAGGGACCGCCCCCCTTGCCTGAAACTCGGGTGGTCCGACAGCTCCCGCATGAGGCATTCTCCACGGACCATCGTCAGCCACCCGGCCCGGGTGGGGGGCCTCGGCTGCTGAGCCACTCTCGGCTCCGCTGCCGAATTCCCCTCCCTCTTCCGGCGTGAATTCCGCTATCAAGGACAAGTCCTCGTCCCTCCGGAGCGCCACGCCGCCCGGTCCGACAGCTTCCTCGGAGTCGCTCACCATGCCCTGGCCTCGTCTCGTCCTCGCCTTCCTCCTCCTGACCACGGGTCCCGCCTTCGCCGGAGACGACGAGGAGGAGGGGCGCTGCTGCTTCAGCGACGGATCGTGCGACGACAACGTGACGGAGACCGACTGCGACGACGGGGACGGCCTGAGCTGGGAGGCCGGCGAGACGTGCCAGGGCGACGCGGACGGCGACGACATCGACGACGCCTGCGAAGAGCTCGTCGGACGCTGTTGCTACAACGACGGCAGCTGCGACGGCCCCATGGCCGAGGACGACTGCGACGGCCTCGAGTGGACGGCCGGCGAGCCCTGCCTCGGCGATGACGACAGTGACGACATCGACGATGCCTGCGAGGAGCTCGTCGGACGCTGCTGCTACGACGACGGCAGCTGCGACGGCCCCATGACCGAGGACGACTGCGACGGCCTGGAGTGGACGGCCGGCGAGCCCTGCCTCGGCGACGAGGACGGTGACGACATCGACGACGCCTGCGAAGAGCTCGTCGGACGCTGCTGCTACGACGACGGCAGCTGCGACGGCCCCATGGCCGAGGACGACTGCGCTGGCCTGGAGTGGACGGCCGGCGAGCCCTGCCTCGGCGATGACGACGGTGACGACATCGACGACGCCTGCGAGGAGCTCGTCGGACGCTGCTGCTACGACGACGGCAGCTGCGACGGTCCCATGGCCGAGGACGACTGCGACGGCCTGGAGTGGACGGTCGGCGAGCCCTGCCTCGGCGATGACGACGGTGACGAGATCGACGACGCCTGCGAGGAGCTCGTCGGACGCTGCTGCTACGACGACGGCGGCTGCGACGGCCCCATGGCCGAGGACGACTGCGACGGCCTGGAGTGGACGGCCGGAGAGCCCTGCCTCGGGGATGACGACGGCGACGACATCGACGACGCCTGCGAGGAGCTCGTCGGACGCTGCTGTTACGACGACGGGAGCTGCGACGGCCCCATGCTCGAGGAGGACTGCCTCGATGACAGCGGCGTGGCGTGGGCCGCCGGCGAGGTCTGTGCCGGCGACGAGGACGGCGACGACCTCGACGATGCCTGCGAGGAGCTCGCCGGACGCTGCTGTTACGACGACGGAAGCTGCGACGGTCCCATGCTCGAGGAGGACTGTCTCGATGACAGCGGCGTGGCGTGGGCCGCCGGCGAGGTCTGTGCCGGCGACGAGGACGGCGACGACCTCGACGATGCCTGCGAGGAGCTCATCGGACGCTGCTGCCTACCCGACGGAGGTTGCGACCTGCTCGACGAGGAGGAGTGCCTCGAGGCGCAGGACGGCCTGCAGTGG
>JBCCFW010000258.1:0-7810 GCA_039029535.1 Acidobacteriota bacterium | reverse complement strand
GCCGGGGGCGAGGAGCTCCGCCTCTTGGTCCGTCCGGTGGTCGGCGCCCCTGGGGATGCCGTGCCGGTCGTGGTCGACGCGGGCCCCGCCCACCTTCTCCACCAGGTGCTCGTTGCGGAGGGTGAGGACGTCGGCGAGGACCTGACGCATGAGCGCCTCGGGATCGTCCTGCTCCTGCACGTGCTGGAAGTACTCGAGCAGCGGAGGGAGGGGATCCTCGGCCCGGTAGACGGCGAACACGCGATCCAGAAGGGCGAGGGTCTCGGGAGCGAACTCCCGGACGTCCAGGTCGGCGTTGCGGACCTCGATGGACGTCAGCTCGCTCATCGGCCCCTGCGCGGAGAGGCCGAGCCGACCGGCGAAGCGTCCGTAGATCGAGCCGTCACCCAGGTGACCCTCGGTGTCCTGCACGCCTTCGGCAAGGAGCAGGGTCCGCTCGTCGGGCGAGATGTCGGCGAACAGGGTCTCGTAGATCTCCTGATCGCCCACGTGAACCATCCCGATGAGGTCGACGGTCTTGTCGTCACGCGCGTAGGTTCGGTGGGTGACCTCGAGCCCGGAACGGCTGAGGCTGGCGAAGCCCGCCGTCGACTTGGTCAGCGTGAGGTCCGCGCTCCAGAAGAGGTGGAGGAGCAGCGCGACGGGCAGGACGACGAAGGTCGCTGCCGTCATGAGCAGGGCGTTTCGCCAGGTGAAGACCGGCGGGGTGGTGAGGGTGCCGGGCGAGAGGAGCCAGGGACGGGCATCGTCGGCCTGACGCGAGCGCAGCACGACGAAGACGCCGACCACGAGCTGAAGGATCGCGACCGAGAGCCCGAGCCGGTCGAGGCCGGTGAACAGCGGCAGCGGCAGGGCGCCGAAGAGTCGCCAGAGCATGAAGAGGGCGATGGTGCCGTGGACGGTCTTGGGCACCTTCGGCGAGAGGAAGAGGGCCAGCCAGGCCAGGGGAGCGCCGAGCGTGAGGAACACGGTGGTCGCGGCGCGGAACAAGAAGAGCGGATGACGACCCGCCATCAGCCCGATGGTCTCGTCGACGAGCCCGAGGACACCGTCGAGGACGAACACGACCAGGAGGGCGTTGAGCAGGCTGACCAAGAGCTTCACGCCGGGCTCCGGTGACGCAGGACGGGAACGTCGCGGGCTGCACGCTCGAGAGACTGACGTCGTCGAGACGCTATCAGACCGCTGCTACGACGCAACGAATCGAGGGTTCACGCGTCGCGCGAGCGTCCGAGAAGACGCGCCGCCAAGGCCCGCCCCGAGAGCCAGGCGCCTTCCATCCGTCCGCCGACGCACCAGTCGCCACAGGCTCCGATCCCGAGCTCCGCGTCGTGGAGACACGCATCGTCCGCACGCCCGTCCACGCGGGCGAAGGCCCAGCGGTGAGCGGCGGCGAACGACGGCGACGCTGCCTCCCAACCGGTCGTCTCCGCAGCAGCGGACAGCAAGGCGTCGATGACCGCCGACGGCTCGTCGTCGAAGTGCTCTCGGCTCCACTCAGCCGCGCCGTGCAGCACCCAGCGCTCACCGTCCGGGCGACCGGGCTTGCTCGAGTCACGAGCGAGCCAGGCCAGCGGCGCGTCGTTCACGAAGGCCGCGTCGAAGGGGACGTCGAGCCGCTCCTCCCAGGCGACGAGCACCGCCCAGCAGGGAGGCATCGCGACGTCCCGAGCGGCGCGCGCCAGCTCCGGCGCCGGGGCGAGGAGCTCGGCCGCCTGACTCGCCGGCACCGCCACGACGACCTCGTCGAAGGGACCGGACGCGGCACCCTCAGTGTCTTGAAGCCACCAGCCGTCGTCCCGTCGCTCGAGACGCTCCGCTCGCACGGGACGCCGGACATCGAGGCCCTGTTCGAGATGGGCGAGCAGGGAGCTCATGCCCGGCGTGCCCACCCAGCGCTCGGTCGCGCCCGCGTCGGGATCGGCGGCGCGTGTGGAGTCGCCGAAGGTCGTCAGGCGAGGTGTCCAGCGGGCGACCACGCTGGCTTCACGCCACTCCGCGACGAGCGAGGCGAAGACGGGGTCACGAGCGGTGAAGTACTGCGCGCCATGATCGAAGCTGGCGCGTTGTCCGTCGATCTCGGCACGTCGCGTCGACGCGCGCCCACCGGCGCCGCGTCCCTTGTCGAGCACGGTCACGGCGAGTCCGGCCTCCTGCAGCTCGTGGGCGCAGGTCAGGCCGGCGAGACCGCTGCCGATGACGGCGACGCGACGGGACGTTCTCGAGCTGCTCACGTCAGTGCCAGTGCGACGCCGCCCCGAGCGGTCCAGGCGACGGTGCGGATCCAGTTGGTGCCGACGAGCCGCTGAACGACGCTAGCGTCGAAGCCCTGTCGCAGTCGCTCGTGGCAAGGAACCTGGAGCAAGGCGGTCGAGAGCCAGGCCACCGCGAGCAAGGCGAAGCCGACCCGAGTGAGCAGGACGCGATCATCGAGCCAGAGCAGGCCGAGGGCGGCACCGGCCTCGAGGAGCATGAGGGGAATGACGATCCAGCCCGTGCGCTGGACGTGCCGTGCATGGAAGGCCGCGAAGCCGTCGACAGGAACCTTGGCGAAGAGGGGGTAGTGGACGACCTGCACGAACCAGATGAGCCCGCAGGCCGCCAGCGTCGTCGCGAGGTGGGCGGTCAGGACGGGTTCGAGCCAGGACGCGGCGGTCATCAGGTCGAGGTCCGAACGCGGGCGAGCCCGCCGTCGACACCGAGAACCTGCCCGGTCACCCACGACGCGTCCGGGCCGAGCAGCCAGGCGATGGCGCTCGCAACATCGTCGGGCTCGCCGATGCGTCCCAGCGCGTGCATCGCCTCGGACGCGGCGAGCCCCGTTGCCGAGGACGTGATGCGCTCGGTCAGCGGCGTGCGCGTGAGACCCGGTGCGACGGCATTGACGCGCAGGCCCTTCGCGGCGTGGGAGGCTGCTGCTGCGCGCGTGAGCCCGGCGACACCGGCCTTCGCTGCTGCGATCGCCTCGTGGTTGGTGAGCCCGATGTCGGCTGCGGCCGAGGACACCAGCACGACCGAGCCACCCTTCTTCATGATTCGGGCTGCGGCCCGCACGACCGAGAACGCGGTGGTGAGGCTCGCTCGGAGGACCTCGTCGAACTGCGCGGCGCTGGTGAGATGCGCGGGTCGCAAGAGCAGCGAGCCGGCACAGTTGACGACGCCGCGCAGTGGGGCGTCCTCGGTTCCGGCCGATTCGAGGCAGGCGAGGGTGGCGTCGAAGTCGGCGGCGTCGAGCTGGACGGCGGTCCCGTCGTGCTCGGAGCGCAGGGCCGCGCAACGCTCTTCGGAACGGCTCGTGAGCACGAGCCGGGCACCGCCGTCGGCGAGCCGTCGAGCGACCTGACCGCCGATCCCTCCCGCCGCACCGATGACCACGAACGTCGAACCTGAGAGCATGTCCTGAGCCTCCTGCTCGCCGTTCCCGCGGCGAGGTGGATGACGGCAAGCATGGGCGGCCGGCTCCGGCTTGACCAGACGGCCTGGATCACGCGCGGGGACCGCAGGCGTGCGTGGGTCAGTCCAGCCGGTAGACGAACCGACCGAGGTAGGTGAGCTCGGCGTCTTCGAGCGTCACCGACCGCGGTGACTCCACCTGGCCGTCGAAGGCGAGCACCACCGAGTCCCGCTCGCCGAGACCGCCGTCGACGAAGACGCGTGAGGCGGCCTCCTCGAAGGATTCGGCGTGGGAATGTCGATCGATGAGTCGGTCGAAGTCGCGGGTCGGTCCGCGGAAGCTGCGCTCGACGAAGTCGTGGTCGTAGCGTGCCTGCCCCTGCCCGTGCGCGAAGGGGGAGAGCGGGGCGTCGTCGTCCTCGTGCTGTTCGTCGAAGTACTGGTCGAACGCCTGCCGAGAGCCGAAGCGCCCGACCCAGACGTCGACGGTCCGGTCGTGCTCACTCACGTTGCGTCACCTCTCCTCGGCGGCCCCTCTCTTCGACCCGATCGAGTCGATGCCGGGAGCGCGGAACCGTCGAGGTAGGATGCCTCATGAAGAAGTACTTGCTCGGAGCTCTCGGGGTCGTCGTGGGTCTCGCGGTCGGGATGGCCGTGAACATGGCGCTGGTGACCCTCAACACCATGCTGCACGCCCCGGAGGGCGGCGTCGACTGGCAGGACGAGGCGGCCACCAAGGCCTTCATGGCCTCCTTGCCCTTCCTCGGCTTCGTCGTCGTCTGGCTCGCGCACTCGGGTCAGGCCTTCGTCGGCTCGCTCGTCGGCACGCTGGTCTCCGGGCGACGGTCGGTCGTGGTCGGCCTGATCATCGGAGTGCTCACCCTCGCCGGCTGCGTGATGGCGCTGTTCATGTTCCCCGGGCCGATCTGGTTCGGCGTCGTCGACGTGCTGCTGCCGGTCCCGGTGGCCTGGCTCGCGGCGCGGCTGGTCCTGAAGAAGGACGCGTAGGCGAGCCCGACACGTCGACGGCAGCGATCCGGGGACGGGTCGCGGCCTGTCAGGTGCGTCGGGGAGACCGGTCTTCGGGGTCATGGTGCAGTGCGTCCGGCCCGCGGTCGCGCAGGCTCTCGGACGGCTGCGCTTCGCGTCCGGGCATGTCGCCCGGAGGCGAACCACCGGAGTCGACATGCTGACACTCACGCGCGTCATCGCACTCGCGTTACTCCTGCCGGCCCTTCCCGTGGCCGCTGCAACGTTCTCTCACGAGGTCGATCACCAGGCACCGTCTTCGACGGTCGTGGTGAGCTCCGAGCTCGTGAGCGGATCGCCAGGAGCCTACGTTCAGACCGTCACCGTCACGCTCGCGTCGGGGGCCGTCGCGTCCCAGAGCCGGACGGGGACCTGGCTGCTCGGGAGCGTCGAGGTGAGCAACTTCACCTTCGCCGGTCCCGTCATGGCGGTGAGCTCCATCGTCTGGTTCCCCGATGACCCGGTCGTCGGGGAGCAGCCGTCTCCACCGGCCGACTGAGACTGACTCGGTCTTCGGGCCGCCGGTGTTCGCACCGGCGGTCCGTCTTGGAGCCAGTCGTGGTCGACCGAAGGACGCGTAGCCCGAGCCAGGCCCTTCGCCCGAGGGGGCGACGGGAGCGGGCGCGTCGTCACGGGCAAGGGGTGGCGCTCGGCGGCCGTTCATCACCGGTGGAGGCCAGCCCGAGACGGCTCTCGTGCGGTCCGAAGCGAGAGCTGACCAGGAAGTAGTAGGAGCTCGTGCCGCTCTCCACCACGACGTGGTCGTCCTCCACGCCGCAGTGGCCGAAGGGGCCGTGGTCATGGGAGCCCGCCAGCAACGTCGCGAGCTCACCTCTGTAGACGTCGTAGGCGTCGGCACGGACTCCCCGCCAGGTCAAGAAGAGCTGATCCGTGCGTCGTCGACCGATCCGGATCGGTTGAGGCGATAGCGCATCGCAGAGGTTGCCGACCGAGTCGCCGTCGTCGTCCAACTGCGCGGGGTTGGGCAGCTCGCGACAGTTGTCGCAGGCGTCCTCGACGCCGTCCGAGTCGAAGTCTCGAGGCACGGGGTTGTTGATGGTGGGGCAGCCGTCACAGGCGTCGCCACGGCCGTCCCCGTCGGAGTCGACGGCGAGTCCCGCGAATGTCGGGCAGGGGTCGCAGTCGTCTCCGAGACCGTCACCATCCCAGTCGCGCTGATGGTCGTTGGAGTGGCAGGGACAGTTGTCGTCGGCGTTCTCGATGCCATCGGCGTCGGCATCACCGGCCTGACAGGCCTCGCCGATCCCATCGCCGTCGCAGTCGCCCTGCCCGGGGTTGGAGCCCGGGCAGTTGTCGCAGGCGTCACCGGAGCCGTCCCCGTCCGAGTCGGTCTGGTCGTCGGCGACCATGGGGCAGACGTCGCAGGCGTTGCCGACGCCGTCGCCGTCGTCATCGAGTTGTCCAGGATCCGGCACCTCCGGACAGACGTCGCACTCGTCGCCTGCTCCGTCCTCGTCGGCGTCGACTTGCACGGCCGGATGGTCCGGGCAGGGATCGCAGGCGTTCCCGAGGCCATCGCCATCGTCGTCGTGTTGCAACGGGTTCGGTAGGAACGGACAGTTGTCGCAGGCGTCTCCCACGCCGTCGCGGTCCGGATCGCGGTTGGAGCCGTCCACGTGGGGACAGGCATCACAGAGATCCCCCCAGCCGTCACCGTCGCTGTCCCGGGTCTCCGGCAGGGGGATCCGGAGGCAGAGGTCGCAAGCATCGCCTCGGCCGTCGCGATCGAAGTCGAGCTGATTCTGGTTCCAGTCGTCGGGGCAGTTGTCGCAGGCCGCACCGAAGCCGTCGAGGTCGTCATCGGTGTCGTCGAGACGAAGCGACGGGCAGTTGTAGCAGTCCGATCCCGTCCCGAAGTAGGAGGACGGGCTCAGGGTCAAGATGAAGGGGTCGACGACCAGCAGGCCCGGATCACGACCGGGGGAGAGAGGGAGGGGCACGGTCGTGGTCATCGAGGCGGTGCCATCGAGGACCACGTGCTCGTAAGTGCTACAGGAGTTGCCCTCGGCCTCTGGGGACCGCCCGTCACCGTCCACGCGTGCGACGACTTGGCGTTGCAAGACGAAGAACCCCGGTCCGGGAGCGTCGACCACGAGGCTGGGGTACGAGCCCAGGCCGTAGTCGAGACGCCAGCTCTCCGTCCCGGCGTCGGTGAGTCTCGTCACGTGGCGGGCCGTGTTGAACATGCCGTCGTGCCAGCCGAAGACGGCGAAGCCGCCTTCATCGAGAGGGAGGTGGCCCCCGATGCGGAGCACTGCCGGCGAGCTCGGCGTGATGGGAGCTTCGTGGCGACGCTGCCACGAGCCCTCGCCACCGGCGTTCAGCATGATGGCCTCGCTCGAGCTGGACTCGCCATCGGGGAACTGGTTGCTCTTGAAGCTGGTGACGGTGAGATCGCTGGACATCGTTCGGTAGAGCTCGCCCACCGAGCCCATGGTGGACGTGGCGCCCTCGGCACCGTAGGGCTCGCCGACCGATACCGACCAGTCGAGGTTGCCGTCGGCGTCGAAGGAGACGACGAACGATCCACCGGCCTGCACGAGGCCCCCGGCCGGCCAGGTCCACTGACCCGATGCGCTCACCCCACCGTCCTCGCGGTCGACGATGCTGACGAGCTGGACGTCGCGGACGAGCGAGTCGTCAGCGAGCCTGAGACTGCGGTGCCAGGCGGGGGAACCTGTCGCGGTGAGCTTGCCGACCCAGGCGTCGCGACCGAGCTCCGGAGCACGGCTGTTCGAGACGTGACCGGCCAGGCCGATGCCGCCGTCCGTCGTCAGGCACGCCGACGCGAACTGGAGGGAGAGCGGAACGCCCGCGAGCCAGAGCCGAGGCTGGCCGGACCAGACGAGCTCTCCTTCGAGCGAGACGAAGGCGAGGCCGTTGCTCCGGTAGCGAAGGAGGAGACGGGTTCCATCGGTCCCGTGCAGGGCCTCGGTGGCGTTGCTGCTCTCGAAAGACGGGCTCCTGGACCAGAGGATGTCACCGCCGTCGTCGAGTCGCGTGAGAGGCGAGCCCAGCACGAGACCACCGTCGGGAAGGGCGACGGCTCCACGACCCGAGACCGGAAGGTTGAAGCCGTGCATCCAGGTCTGGGGGCTGGCCGTGGTCGCCTGAGCGGCGAGCAGCCCGGTGAGCAGCCCGCCGAGCGATCGGAGCAGCAAGGCCATGACTTTCTACGTCTTTCCACGCCTTTACAAAATCTGGAAATTCCACTTTTCGCCCAGTGCAATCTGTGTCTTTCAACTCTCGCTGGACCTTGTTTCTTGCTGTTGTTATACAGAGAAACCAATGACTGGTGGTCTGTCACTACTGTAAAATGTTCCCCGTAGAGGTACATACGATTGGACATGATTCCAAACTGGATGGC
>JBCCFW010000257.1:0-7846 GCA_039029535.1 Acidobacteriota bacterium | reverse complement strand
CTGGGATTGCAGTGCAAGCATTGATAGCTTCTCGCACCACAGCTGTATTCTGTGTACAAATTGTACACTACCTTGAAAGGCCTTGTTGGCATTGCCCCGAATGGTGCTCGCATGAGACCCCGCGGCGCTCGCAACGCGACCGCGCCGACCCGTGGCACGGACTCCCAGGTCGCGACCACGTTCCGACGGCCCTGCTCTACGGTCGGGTCGTCGAGGTGCTCGACATGAGCCAGGACGAGCTTCAGGCCATCCTCGTTCGTCTCGGTGCGTCGGGAAAGAGCGTGCGGTGAGTGGACCGGAGGGCGTCCAAGTCCGCCGCTACGACGCGGCGGACTTCGAGGAGGTCGTGCGACTCTGGCGAGCTGCTCGCATCCAGGTCATGCCCGAGCTCGAGGCGCGGATGGGTCATTCGCCGGAGGACGACGCGACGTTCTTCCGTGAGCAGCTCCTGCCCGAGAACGAGACCTGGGTGGTCGTGGAGGGCGGGGACGTCCGGGGCTTTCTTGCTCGGAAGGACGACCTTCTCGGCTACTTGTACGTCGACCCGTCTCATCAGCGGCGCGGGCTCGGCAGCCGTCTCTTCGAGAAGGCGCGTGAGCTCATTCCGGGGGGCTTCCACCTCTACACGCATCAGGCGAACACGATGGCCCGGAGCTTCTACGAAGCGCGGGGCATGAAGGAGACGGCTCGCGGCGTGAGCCCGGCACCGGAGAGTGAGCCGGACGTGAGGTACGGGTGGACGCCGTGAGGTGCTCGAGGGAGAGCCGGTTCGTGCTCGCTCTGCTTGGCTTCTTGGCCGGAGGATCCTGCTGCGGCGACGATCTCGCGGGACGCTACGAGACGGTCGACGATTGGGGGACGGCCACGTTGCACCTCGCCGCAGACGGCACGTATCTCTGTGAAGATCGACCCAGCACCTGTTGGGGAGAGGTGTGGAGCGGCAGCCGAGGACGCTGGTGGCGGGATCACGACGGGCGGCTCGTGCTCGAAGTCGAGGCGTGGATCGAGCACGACCGCAGCGAGATCCGACCGGTGGAGCGTGGGGAAGACGCTCCGGACATGCGTGTCGAGGTGCGGGACTTGGAGGGTCTTCCGTTGCCAGGCATCGCGGTCAAGGTCGACCACGTGTCGGAGCTCGAGCGAGTGACCGACGCTGACGGAGTGGTCTCGTTCCCGAAGAGAGAGATCGCCGAGAAGTCAGGGGACGGAGACTGGATGCCCGGCACGTTGACGGTTGCCGATGAGCGCTCCGAGGAGGCCTGGTCCCACTCCCTGTCCGTCGAAGAGTCGGGCCACGATGCCTTCCTCTTCATCAAGGACCTGAAGGCCTGGTCGAGGACGGAGAAGAGACGCCAGGTCTTCCATCGAGAGAAGGGAGGGCTCGTTCCCGTGGAGGAGGGTGTCGTGCCCGAAGAGCTGCTCCCGCGCTTCGCCTACCTGCGCTACGTGAGGACGAACACTGAGTCGCCCGCGACTTCCGAGGCCTCCACTCTCGGTGACGTCCTCCAGGTGGAGAGCGGGTCTTAGCGTCCCCGCTCCTTCGCGTTCTTCATCCCCGTCGCCACGATCTCGACCCACTGGTCGGGCTTGAGGAATCCTCCGCCCCACTTGGCGTCGTGGTCGGCCGTCGGCTTGGCGGCGACGATCTCCTCGACCGTCCGACGACGACGCATGAGCCGATTGATCTTCCGCTCGACGTCGGCGAGCATGGAACGGTACTCACGCAGGCCTGCTGGCGTGGTGACGCGACCATGACCCGGGATGATCAGGGTCTCCGGACCGCAGAGCCCCAGGATGCGGTCCACCGCCGCGATGGTCGAGCCGATGACGCCGCCCGAGCTGTCGTCGATGAAGGGGTACATGCCGTTGAAGACCACGTCGCCTGCGTGAATGACGTCGGAGTCCACGAAGTGAATGACCGAGTCGCCATCGGTGTGAGCGTTGGGCACGTGGAAGACGTGGATGGTCTCGTCGTTCCAGTGGAAGGTCACCCGGTCCCCGAAGGTGATGACCGGTTTCGCCACGTCCGGCTTCGCCGGTACCTCGGCGCCGAAGGCCCGCACGAACTGATCCGACGACAGTCGCTTCCGCACGTTCTCGTGGGCGACGATGATCGCGCCCCGCTTGCCGAGGTTCTCGTTGCCCCCCGTGTGGTCGCGGTGCCAGTGCGTGTTGATGACGAAGCGGACGTCCTTCTGGGTCAGGGTCCCGAGCGCCGCGAGGATCTTGTCGGTCAGCGGGGCGAACTGGTCGTCGATGAGGAAGACGCCGTCGTCGCCGATGCACGCTCCGATGTTGCCGCCCGCGCCGTAGAGCACGTGGATGGAACCCTTGACGTGTTGCACGTCGATCTGGACGTCGTCCATGCTGCGCTGAGCGAGGACGCTCGTGGCGAGCAGGCAAGTGGCGAGCAGGAAGAGCACGGAACGGAACGCGCGCATGGGACACCTCGTTGGAAGACGAGCAGCATGGCCCGGATGCCCGATCCCGACAAGGTGTCCCGGTGCGTCCTCCGCTCAGCTCAATGGAGTGAGAACGCGAACCACTCCGAGGCCAGAACGGAGCGCTCGTCCAGCTTCCGGAGGGCGACCGTTTCAGACAAGACCGGCACGTTCCGGAAGCCGTCGGCGCCGATCACCATCGGGGCTTCTCCAAGACCGGCTGCCCACAGGTGATCACCGACCAGGCTCAGGCCGTGCGGTGGCGTCCAGTGATGGTCGAGCTTCTCCAGCGGCTGCACGCGACCGGCTCGAAGCTCGTGCACGCCCTCGGCGTAGCTGCCCACGAGCAGGGTGTCGCGATGCGGCAGCAGTGCGGTGATCCAACCTGCCGCGAGACCCTCGTCCGCGGTGACCTGACGCGCTCCGTGAGAGTCGAAGCGGAACAGTCCGTCCATCCCACCGGCCCAGAGCGCGTCGTCCCACCAGGCGACGGTGAAGTAGCTGTCCGGCGTCTCCTGACCATCGACTCGGTGGGGCGGCGAGTGAGGCGAGTCGAGCACGAACAAGCCCTTCGTCGTGGCCACGGCCAAGCCATCGGGACCGACGGCGAGACCTCGCGTGGCCGTGGCCATGACCCGACGCACCGACGGTCGGTCCGGAAGCCCCGACACGACGTGCAGGCCGCCCTCGCTCGCGAGGTACAGGTCGTCGTCCCAGCTCACGATCTGGTTGAGGTAGTCGCCGAGGACGGGGAGAGGCAGGTCGACCGGCACGGGGCGTCCGTCCCTCCACTCGTGGAGACCCGTCGCGAAGCCGGTGAGCCAGGTCCGATCCGCGTGCTGCACGGCGCCCACCATCCGTGGACTGGTCTCCTCGGCTCGAGAGAGACCATCGCCCACCCGCACGAAACGATCGCGTCCGAGCCGTCGGAAGCGGCCCCAGCCGCTGTCGACGTGAAGACCGTCCGGGGTCACCTCGAGACCGAACACGTGGTCGTGGGGGAAGCGGGTCTTGTAGGCACGGCCGCTCACGACCCGCCAGAGGCCGTTCGTCGCCGTGCCGATGAAGGTCTGGTCGCCGAGCGCGGCCAGCGACGTCACGTGACGCGTGCCCACTCGAAGCCGGCTGCGACGGAGGCCCTCGCGGTCGGCCGAGTAGAGGCCCTTGCCGAGCAGGCCGACGAGCCAACTCCCGTCGGGCATGGAGATCGCGTCGGTGACGGGATGTGGAGCGTGAGCACGAGCAGCGTGGTCACGCACCGCGTCGGCCTGGTTGCCGTCGAGACGGAGGGCCGAGACGGGCTTCGTCGGTGGTGACGTCACTGCCGGCTCGTGGATCTCCAGCCGTCCGGACTCGAGCGTGCAGCGCAGCACCGTCCGATTGCCCGCTCGGTCACGGAGGAGCAGCGTGAAGCTCTCGGGGAGCACGAAGAGGGGCACCGTCCACTCACCACGCAAGGGGCTCAGCCAGGTGCTGCCACGACCCGCGTGGAGCTGCACGGTCGCCAGGTCGGTCGCGGCATCCGCTGCCGTGAGGACGAGCAGGCCCCGCGGCACGTCCACTCGCACGGAGGCCGAGGGGCCCGTGTCGTCGATGCGATACCAGGTCGTGTCGTGCTCGACGCCGCCGTCGCGCAGGTGCTTGAAGATCTCGATGCGCTGACTTCGGTCCGACCAGCCGCGTGGGACGAGGAAACGATCGGTGAAGTCACCCGTGCGCTCGTCGAAGCGCAGTCGACGCTGGACGCCGAAGGGGTACCAGGCGACCACCGCCACGACGTCGGGTCGACCGGGTACCGTGAGGATGGGATCGCCCGGCTTGATGGCGCGGAGCGAGAGCCGCGGGTCGTCGACCTGGAGGGCGGTGAAGGCCGTCGGGATCCCCTCGCGCAGGCTGATCGCGACGACCTGCTTCTTCAGCTCCTCGCTCGGCTGGGCTCGATAGCGGTCCATCCAGTCGGCCAGGCGGTCCCGGTAGAACCGCCGCCGCAGGGCCCGGCCCCGCTCGCTCTCGACCGGCAGCTCGCCCGGGAAGAGCGAGCGTGCGAGGGAGGTGCCGTCGATGCTCAGCTTCAGGTCGAGCTCTTGCCGAGAGTCGGTGACCGCCCGCAGCCGAAGCATGCCGCCTTCGGCCGTCCGTGACTCGGCGGTGCCCATCCACTCGAGCTCGTGACCGGCCTGCGAAGCGCCTCCGACCTCGAGCACCGGCAGCACCAGGCGATCGGCCAGTGCGAGCAGTCGACCCTCGGAGTCCACGCCGTCGAGCACGAGTGACGCAGGGTCCGGAAGCACGTCGCGGAAGTGTTCGGCCTCGTGCACGTCCGCGAGAACGACGAGCTCGACGTCGCCGGTCGAGGCCTTGGCGAGACCCGGGAGCTGGGCGTCGGTGACGATCGCGCAGGTCACGTCGGACCGGCTGCACTCGGCCGACCCCAGCGCGCGGGCGAGGTCCCTCCACGCCGCCCGCGGTGCTCCCACTCTCTGGACCTCGACCGGCGCGACGTCGAGCACGTCGAGACGTTCGAGAAAGCCGTCCACTGCCCGCTGTCGTCGCTGCATGGAGAGCGACTCGTCCACCACCACGTGGACTCGTTCGACCGGTGCCGCCCACTCGGAGGCGTCGTCGAGAGCGACGCGCAGCTCGATCGCCGTGCCGTCCTCTCCCAGGGACACGGTCTCGGCCGCGATGGCCAGCGGCGGACCCTCCACCGTCCACCAGGCTTCTGCCGGCCGTCGGGTCGAGAAGACGAGCGTGGCCTCGTCCTTCTCACGCGTGACGACGATCGGATCCGCGCCATCCACGCCGAGGTCGGCGAGCGGTGCTTCGGTCAGGAGATCGAGACGCACGCTCGTCTCTGGCGCTGGCTGGCCGAGGAACGCGTCGACCGGGAGTCGCAACCGCGACCGACCCAGCTCCCGCACGAGCGGGATCATGAGCTCCACTCGAACCTTCTTGGCTTCGTCCTTCGCCAGCGACACGACCGAGAGGGTCTGGATGCGGCCGTTGCCCTCCGTGCGGACGATGCCGCTCGCGCGTCCTTCATCGGCAGCCTGGGCGTGGTCGCGTTCGGCAGTTTCCTTCTCCTCGAGCTCGGCACTGAAGAAGGTTCCGTCGTTCCAGAATCCGAAGCCGACGACCGAGGCCTCTCGAGGTAGGTGGAGGTGGTAGTCGGCCTGCGCGAGCTCCGTGCCGTCGTTGAAGAAGCTCTGGATGATCGTGAGCCGGGCCTCACCGCCCACGACCTCGACGGCCAGCGACTGGGAGAGCACCGGGAGCTGACGGGCCTCGGTGAAGAGACCGGCGCGACGATCGTCTTGCGCCCTCGTCGAGAACGCGAGAGAGAGGCCGAGGAGAGCGAGCAGGGAGACGAGTCGGCGAGAGGGGGAGGTCATCTCACTTCTCCACGACGACGTGAACCGGCGTGCTCGGCTCGAGACAGGGGGTGAGCTGAAGCCGCAGCGACTCGCCCTGACCCGACTGCAGCCGGAGCCGCACGACGAGCCCGTCGTCTCCGTGCTCGAGTCGCGGCGGACCGTCGAGCGCGGTGCCGATGGGAACGTCGAGCTGCAGCTCACAGCGCGAGCCGACTCCCGGCAACACGTCGTGACGCAGCGTCGCCTCGAGAGCCGGCGAGTCGCCGGCGGCGTCGCGAGTGAGAACCTCGGCGCTCACGGGCTCGCCGGGCTCACTTCGGTCGACGTCGGTCTCGAGCGCGTCCAGCAGGACGTCGGTGACCCCGGGCGTGCCGAGCTCGACTCGTGCCACGTGGTGGTAGCGCCCTTCGGTGGCGTAGGCGACGTCTCGAAAGAAGCGCACGCCCCGCTTCGACAAGGATCGACAGCCGATGCTCTCGATGACGACGTCTCGTTTCCGGGCGGCCTCGAGGATCTCGTCGGTCGTGACCGCGTCGTCGTAGTCGAGTTGAGGCGGCGCATCGCCGATGAGGAAGACCCGGCGCTCGACGTCCTCGGCCTCGTCCCAGTCGAGCTGCGTGAGGGCGACGTGCAAGCCAGCGAGCACGTGCTCGGGAGTGTCACCACCGCCGTTCGCCGTGAGCGTCGAGAGAAAGTCGTGGGTCTCGTCGACGTTCTCGGTGAGGGGGGAGAGCTTCGTGACGTAGTCGTCGCCGCGGTCGCGATAAGCCACGACGCCGAGCCGCACGGTCGCGTCCGGTCGTGACGCCGCGAGAGTCTCAGCCACCTGCACGACGCGCTCCTTCGCCTCGGCCAGCTCGCCGGACATCGAGCCCGTCGTGTCGAGCACGAAGGCGACGTCGAGGTGACTGGCCTCGATGCCCGGAGCGGGGATGAGAGCGACCGCCAGGGCGGCGGGAAGGAGGGTGGACCGAGCAGGCGACACGCGCATCATGAGAGCCTCCGCATCGGTGACGGGAGCGAAGGAGCTCGGCCCCCACCGACCGACATCTCACCCAGCGCAAGTGACGTGCCACGGGCTTCAAGCGCGCAGCAGGCGGTTCTCGCGGTGTCGAGTGGGCTGCGGCGTGTCAGCGCAGCCGCGGCGCGGGCGGCTCAGGCCCGTCCGGTCGTCTCGCCTCGACGTGCCAGGATGAACACGAGGCGGTCGTCGAACTCGACGGTGTCGCCGGGTCCGAGCTCGTCGGCCAGCTCAGCGAGACCGGCCTCGAGCGCCGCGTCGTCGAAGCCGCGAAACACCGACCAGAAGCGGTTGCGGACGAGCTGCCACCAGTCGACACGAGGGAGACTCCAGCGCCAGCTCGCCGTCTCCAGGGAGACCTCAGCACCCGCCTCACGCAGGATCTCGGCGAAGTCCTCGGCCTCGGGCTGCTGATCGCGCCAGGCCTGCCGGGCTGCCGCGAACAGCGGGTAGTCCACCTCGCGCGGGCGCGTGACGAGGAGGAGACGACCGCCGACGTTGAGCCGTCCGAGCAGGCCGGTCAGCACCTCGCGGAGCCGCTCCTCTGCCACGTGGTGGATGACCTCCTTGGCGAGGAGCGCGTCGAAGCCACCGGCCGGTCCTGCGGCGAAGCCCTCGAGGTCGGTGTCGAGAACCGTGAGCCCCAGCTCACGTGCCTCGGAGGCGTGAGCTGCATCGAGCTCGACGCCGACCGCTGGGACAGTCAGCCGCTCTCGCTTGGCGAGGGCCGCGGCGAAGGCACCTGCACCGCAGCCGAGATCGGCGAGCCGGTCGGACGGCTGCAAGGCGAGACGCTGCGCGACCTCATCGAGCAACCAGTGCTGATAGGGCGTGTCGGGTTGATAGAAGACCGCGCCGGGATCGTGCCCCTTGAGTGACGAGCTCAACGAACCGTGTCGCTCACTCGGCTCCGCCGCGGCGACGCCAGAGCGTGACCTCGGGGACGATCATCTGGTACTTCCGCGAGTGCTCGCGCAGCACGAACGGCATGTCGCGACGCTCGACGAGAT
>JBCCFW010000256.1:0-8089 GCA_039029535.1 Acidobacteriota bacterium | reverse complement strand
TCTCGGCTAGCGTCTCCGGCCACTCGCGACGAACACTCATGAATGCTCCGGGCTCGTGACCTACCAAGCGCTTGCCCGCAAGCATCGGCCTCAGCGCTTTGAGGACGTCGTCGGCCAGGAGCCGGTCGTCCGGACGCTGCAGAACGCCCTCACCTCCTCGCGGCTGCACCACGCCTACGTCTTCTCGGGCATCCGCGGCATCGGCAAGACGACCACGGCCCGGCTCCTGGCGCGCGCCCTGAACTGCGCTCAGGGACCGACGCCCACGCCCTGCGGCGAGTGCCCAGCCTGCACGGAGATCACGGCTGGCCGCTCGATGGACGCGGTCGAGATCGACGCCGCCAGCCACCGGGGCATCGACGAGGTCAAGGTCCTCATCCAGGACGCCCAGTACTCGCCGGCGCGAGACACTCACAAGGTCTTCATCGTCGACGAGTTCCACATGCTCACCCGGGAGGCCTTCAACGCCCTCCTGAAGACCCTCGAGGAGCCCCCCGGGCACGTCGTCTTCATCCTCGCAACGACCGAGCTCGAGCGGGTCCCGGCGACCATCCTGTCTCGCTGCCTGCTCCTGTCCTTCCGGCCGGTGGCCCACGCCGAGCTCCGCGACCACCTGCTGGAACTGGCAGCAAAGGAAGAAGCCAAGCTCGAGCCGGCGGCCGCCGAGCTGCTGGCGCGCAAGGCCGGCGGGAGCCTCCGCGACGCCCAGTCGGCGCTCGATCGCGTGCTGGCCCTGGCCGGCACCGACGTCACCCGCAGCGGCGTGGCCGAGCTCCTGGGACTCGCCGACGGGCCGGCCCTCCGCGGCCTGCTGCGACACGTGCTCGAGGGGCGTGCCGGCGAAGCCGTCCTCGCCCTCGGTGCCTTGGCGGATGGGGGAGTCGACCTCCTCGGCCTGTTGGAAGACCTCTGCGGTGAGGCGCGGGCCGTCTTGCTGACGTCGCTCTTCCCCGATGGCCATGAAGCCGTGGGTCGTCCCGAGGCCGAGCTGCCCGACCTGCGCGAGATCGCCGCGCTCGGCTCGGCCGACGACCACCGTCGTCTCCTCGAGCTGCTCCTCGAGCTCGGACCCAAGCTGCGCCTGTCGCTCGAGCCACGCACGCTGCTCGAAGCCACCCTCGTTCGCGCCGCGCAACTCACCCGGCTCGAGCCCCTGCAAGCGCTGCTGCGTCGTCTCGACGACCTGCCCGACGGGCCGCCGCCTCCGGCTCCCGGCGGTGGTGGAGGCGGGGGAGGCGCGATGCCTGCCGCTCCCGCGGCGCCCCAACCCCAAGCACCGGCCCCCCCGAGCGAGCCACCGCCGCCGGCCGAGCCACCGACTCCGACTCCGCCAGCCCCACCAGCGGCGTCAGCCGAGGGGCCCCCGTCAGACGGCGGGGGAGGATGGCGGGCCCGAATGGAGGCTCAGGACGGCAGCGACACGGAGGAGGAGGACGAGGCGCCCGAGCCCCCCGCGCCGGCTCCGCCTGCGGCTGACGCGCCGCCGACACCCGCTGCGGCCGCTCCCGGACCCACGCCGGTCGCAACACCGGCCCCCGCACCCGCTCCGACCCCGACGCCTGCTCCGGCAGGTCCCTCCGTCCGACCCCATCCGAGCGCGGGTCCCACCGCCCTCGAGATCTTTCGAGGCGGTCTCCCGGTGCGCCTGCGAGCCCTCATCGAGCGCGCGCTCATCGCGCCGGCGCCGGAGGGACTCAAGATCTGGTTTCCGGAGGACGAGGACGAATCCCTCCGGCACCTCGAGACGCACCGCTTCCAGCTGATGTCGGCCGCGTCCGAGGCCTTCGGGCGACCGAGCCCGGTGGTGGTGGCGCTGCGTGGCGACCTCCTGTCGGCGGTCACGGCCAACGGCGAGATCGAGGGCTCGGAGCTCCGGCGTCGGCGTCAGCGTGAGCGCGCCGGCAGCTCACCCCAGGTCCAGGCCATCCTTCGTCGCTTCGAAGGAGCGGTGACGTCCATCGAGGCGCGTGGCGGCCAGGGCGCGGCGTGAGCGTCCATCCCGGGCCGATCCAGGCGCTCGTCGACGAGCTGAAGCGGCTCCCCGGCATCGGGCCCCGTTCGGCCAGCCGGCTGGCGTTTCACCTGCTTCGGCAGCCCCTCGACGACGTCACCCGCCTGGCCACGGTGCTCGAGGAAGCCCGGCGGGAGCTCAAGGAGTGCTCGACCTGTGCGGCCTGGACCGACGTCGACCCTTGCCGTACCTGTTCGGACGCCAGTCGGGACCAGACCATGCTCTGCGTGGTCGAGGATGCGGAGGACCTACTGGCGATCGAGCGGTCGGGCGAATACCGTGGCGTCTACCACGTGCTTCACGGAGCGCTCTCGCCGGTCCGTGGGGTGGGTCCCGAGGCCCTGCGCTTCGAGGAGCTGCTCCGTCGGGTCCGTTCAGGAGAGTTTCGGGAGGTGATCGCGGCGACCAACCCCAACGTCGAAGGGGAGGCCACCGCGCTCTACCTCAGCCGGCTCCTCGCCGAGGAGGGCCTCTCGGTCACCCGAGTCGCCCAGGGCCTCCCGGCAGGAACCTCGCTGGATCACGTGGACGAGCTGACCATCGCGCGGGCCCTCCAGGGCCGGCGAACCACCTGAAGTGACTGACAAGTCGGGGCTTGGGTGAGCTTCCCGAGCTTGCAGTGAAGAGCCGTTTCGTGGTACTCCTAGCGTTCTCAGACCCGCAGTTTCGAGCTGAGGTGAGGTGTCCATGAGCACCGGCATGGTGATGCGTGAGGAGGAGTTCGGGAGGCTCAACGATTGCATCTTGAGACTCCGGAACGATTCCAACGCCAAGTTGGTCTTCCTCGTCGACAAGAACGGCCAGCAGATTGCCAGTCAGGGCGACATGGAGGTCGACTCCACGTCCCTCGCCTCCCTGACGGCTGGCAACGTGGCGGCCACCGACGGCCTCGCCAGGCTGATCGGTGAGAAAGAGTTCTCGATCCTCTTCCACGAAGGGGAGCGGGACAACCTCCACATCAGCGTCGTGGCTGGGCGAGTCATCCTCGTCGTCGTCTTCGACGAGCGCTCCTCCCTGGGCCTCGTCCGGCTCCGGGTCAAGAAGGCATCCAGCGAGCTGGTGGAGGTGTTCAATCAGGTCGAGGCCAAGGCGGCTGCCGCCGACACGGGCGGTGGATTCGACTCGCCCTTCGCCGAGATCACCGACGACGACATCGACAGCCTCTTCAGCGACTGACCTTTTCCGTCGCTCGAAGCGACGGGCTGCCGAAAGAAGCACGCTCGGATGACTTTCATCAATTACGCGGCTCGCGAGATCAACTGCAAGCTCGTGTACTACGGGCCCGGTCTTTGCGGGAAGACCACCAACATCCAGTACATCTACGACAAGACCAATCCGGGTGCGAAGGGCAAGCTCATCTCCCTCGCCACCGAGACGGATCGGACGCTCTTCTTCGACTTCCTGCCCCTCGATCTCGGCACGATCAAGGGCTTCAAGACCCGCTTCCACCTCTACACGGTGCCGGGTCAGGTCTTCTACGACGCCAGCCGCAAGCTCATCCTCAAGGGTGTCGATGGCTTGGTCTTCGTGGCCGACTCTCAGGAAGCTCGCATGGAGGCGAACATCGAGAGCATCAAGAACCTCGAGACCAACCTCCAGGCTCAGGGTTACGAGCTCTCGAAGCTGCCGTACGTGCTCCAGCTCAACAAGCGTGACCTGCCGTCCGCGGTCCCCGCCGACGAGATGACCCACGTGCTGCGCTACAAGAACGAGCCCGTCTACGAGGCGGTCGCGTTCAAGGGCCACGGCGTGTTCGACACGCTGAAGGCGGTGGCGAAGCAAGTCCTCGTCGAGCTCAAGAAGGGCCGCTGATTCGGCGGATCCTTCGCGCGCTGGCTTTGTTGTTCGTCGACTCGGAAATGCTCACCTAGCTGGCTAGGCTCCGCTTTCCTCGCTCCTCTCGCCTCGCCAGCGCACGAAATCTCTCGCCGAATCTCGTTTCGATGAGCCCTGGCTTTGTTGTTCGTCGACTCGCGAATGCTCACCTAGCTGGCTAGGCTCCGCTTCGCTCGCTCCTCTCGCCTCGCCAGGACACGACATCCTTCGCCGAACCTTCGTTTCGGAGAGCCGCTTCACGCGTCGCGTGGGCGGCTCTTCTTCGTTGTTGGGGGACCTGGAGGTTCGAGGGGCGACCCGTGCGCCGATGACTCATCGAAGGGGGATGCGTGCGTCCTCTAGGGGGGCCGTGCGAGCGCTTTCACCGAGGATCGTGACCAGGGTCGCGATGCGCTGAATTCCCGGCTCTGGACCGTTCTCCAAGAGGTTTCGGGGCGGGGGAGTGGAAAAAGTGCCCCTGATTTCTGAAATCGGTTCAAGAATCTTGGAAAACCTCCCGATACTCTGATGTGAGACGGGCAAGGGGGACTCGACAGGACCCGTCTCGGGGTGGAACGCCCCGTCTTCCGAGGTCCGAGCATGAGTGAAGCACGTGAAACGCTGCTGATCGTCGATGACGAAGAGAGCATCCGCACCATCCTCTCGGAGAAGCTCTCCGGCCGGTACGAGGTGCGGACCGCCACCGATGGCGACGACGCCCTCCGACTCCTGGAGGCGCGGCCGTCCGACCTCATGCTCTGCGACGTGAAGATGCCCGGGCGGGACGGGCTCTCCACCCTCGCCGAGGTCATCAAGCGGCACCCCGAGACCGCCGTCGTCATGATCACGGCCCTCCTCGATGTCGACGTGGCCGTTCGCGCCCTCAAGCTCGGTGCCTACGACTACATCACCAAGCCCTTCCACCTCGAGGAAGTCTCCCTCGCCGTCGAGCGCGCCCTCGAGAAGCGGCACCTGCGACAGGAGAACCGCGAGTACCAGACCCGGCTCGAGACCCGCGTCCGCGAGCAGACCGAGCGCATCGAAACGCTCCTCACGCAGGAAGCCCGCGCCCGCGTCCTCGACTCGATCTACAAGGCCGCCGACATGGTCTCGGCCTACGAGGATCCCGAGCGCACCCTCAACTCGCTGCTCGGCTCCGTCGTCGAGCTCGTCGGTGCCGACCGGGGTGCCGTGCTCACCAAGGCCTCCGACGGTCAACCTCGCTTCGCCGCCACCGTCGGCCTCGAAGAAGCCGACCGCGAAGGCCTGCTGACCCTCGGTCGCGACCTGGTCTCCCGCGATGAGGTCCTCTGCGCCACCGCCGACGGCTTCCCCGACGAGATCCGCGAGCACCCGTTCGTGCGCAGCAGCCAGCTGGTCTCTCTGGCCCACGCGCCCCTGCGTCACGGTGGCGAGGACTTCGGCGGTCTCTACGTCGACTCGCGGAAGAACGCCTTCGACCTCTCGATGGTCGGACCCGAGTTCTTCGGCGTCTTCGCCAAGCTGGCCTCCGGCGTCGTTCACGCCGCCCGCAGCCACGGCGCCCTCCGTGCCTCGGTGGCCGCTCTGCAAGACGAGGTCGACAAGGTCTACCGCCACGACGACCTCGTGGGCGGCAGTCCGGTGATGCAGGACGTCTTCCGTCTCGTCGACAAGGTCAAGAGCACGGACACCACCGTCCTCGTGCTCGGCGAGAGCGGAACGGGCAAGGAGAAGATCGCCCGTCTCATCCATCACCTGAGCCCCCGTGCGGCGAGCCCCTTCGTGGCCGTGAACTGCGCAGCGATCCCCAGCGAGCTGCTCGAGGCCGAGCTCTTCGGGATCGAGAAGGGCATCGCCACCGGCGTCACCGCCCGGCCCGGCAAGTTCGAGGTCGCCAACGGCGGCACGATCTTCCTCGACGAGGTGGGCGACCTCTCCGCCATGGCTCAGGCCAAGCTCTTGCGCGTGCTGCAAGAGCGCACGCTCGAACGCGTGGGCTCCTCGACCTGCGTCGAGCTCGACCTCCGGGTCCTGGCCGCCACCAACGTGGACCTCCGCGAGGCCGTCGAGGCCAAGAACTTCCGCGAGGACCTCTTCTACCGACTCAACGTCCTCCCGATCTACCTGCCGCCGCTGCGCGAGCGTCGTGAAGACATCGCGCCGCTGGTGCGCTACTTCGTCGACCAGTTCTGCCGCGAGCAGAAGAAGCCCCTGCTCGAGATCGACGACGAGGCGATGGACTCCTTCGTCCAGGCGAGCTGGCCCGGGAACATCCGCGAGCTCAAGAACGCTCTCGAGCGTGCGGTCATCCTCTCGGAAGGCGACGCCCTCGTGCCGCATCAGGAGCTGCGCGGACCGAGCCGGGGCAGCGGTGGCCTCGACCTGGGCGCCGCCCTCGATCTCGACCTGTCCGAGCGCGACCTGGTCGCGACCTACGCCAAGGAAGCCTTCGACCGCTTCCGTCGCTACGACCGGACCAGCGATTTCCTCGGCATCTCCTTCAAGACGCTGAAGAAGCGGCTGGCCGACGCCGAGGCTCGCACGCTGGCCTCGCCGACGCGGTGACGCCATGACCGCAGTCAAGCACGGCTTCCCACGTCGCGACGACCTCATCGGGGTCGCCGAGGAGCTCGCCGCGAGCGTGGGCGCCAGCCACGCGGTCATCGCCCTCGACCCCGAGCGCTTCGCCGCTGGCGCGGTCGGCAGCCCGGGCTTGCCGCAGGAGCTGGTCGACGCGGCGGCGGCCGGTCCTCCGGTGCCCGCCGAGGAGCTGTTCGAGGTCGACCTGAACACTTCGGCCCCTCATGGCAAGCACGCGCAACTGATGGCCAAGCACGCCATCGGCGGCGCGTTGCGCGTTCCCCTGAGCGGTCCCGGCGGCTGCATCGGCGTGGCCGAGCTCTACTTCACTGAGGACCGTGAGTGGTCCGAGCTCGAGCGTCTCCGGCTGCTGCTGCTCGCCGAGCGCGCCGCCATGAACGTCCTCAACGTGCGGCTCTTCAACCTCGTCGAGCGCGCGAAGAAGGAGTGGGAGGGGACCTTCGACGCGATCCGCGACGGGATCTCCATCCTCGATCGCAACTGCCGGATCCGACGCGCCAACTGGGGCCTGGGCCTGATGTTGGGAACCCGCCCGAGCCAGCTCGTCGGTCAGAGCTGTCACGAGGCGATCTTCGGACGCACCGAGCGCTGCGCCCATTGCCCGATGGCCGAGAGCGAGCCGGCCGCCACCGCCCTGGAAGCCGCCGAGCACGAGGACCGCATCGACGGACGGGTCGTCCGGGTCTCGATGTACCCGCTGGTGCTCGACGACGGCGGCCTGTCGGGCGTGGTCCACATCCTCCGCGACGTGACTCAGAAGGTTCAGGAGGAGGCCGAGTTCCGCCGCATTCACGAGGAGCTCGTCCGTGCCCACGCTCACCTCACCGAGTCCATGCGTCAGCTCAAGGAGGCGCAGGCCCAACTCGTGCAGTCGGAGAAGATGGCCGCCGTCGGCCAGCTCATCTCGGGCGTGGCCCACGAGCTCAACAACCCGCTCACCGGCATCATCGGCTACTCGCAGCTCATCGGCGGCGAGGAAGACATCTCCGCCATGCCGGCCGAGAAGCTCCAGCGCTTCGTCGGCAACATGGGCCGGGAGGCTCAGCGCTGTCAGAAGATCGTCTCGAACTTGCTGACCTTCGCCCGACGCAGCGACAGCGAGATGACCGCGACCAGCCTGAACGAGGTCGTCGAGCGCACCGTCGAGCTCAAGGCCTACGAGCTCCGGGTGAGCGACATCTCCGTGGAGCTCGAGCTCGACGGTGCCCTGCCGCGCCTGCGCGCCGACCCGAATCAGGTGCAGCAGGTGCTGCTCAACCTGCTGCACAACTCGGGACAATCGATCCGTTCGGCGGCGGGCAAGGGCGTCATCACCATCCGCAGCCGGCACTTCGTCGACACGCCACCCGGCCTGCCGTCGCAAGAGGACGCGATGGGCTGGATCCGGCTCGAGGTCGAGGACGACGGCCCCGGCTTCTCCGACGACGTGCGAGCCCGCGTCTTCGATCCCTTCTTCACGACCAAGGAGGTCGGAGAGGGAACGGGGCTCGGCTTGTCGATCTGCTACGGCATCGTCCGCGAGCACCGGGGCCACATCAGCGCGGAGAACTCCGAGGACGGTGGCGCCCGCTTCGTCATCGACCTTCCCGTGCTGCCCGCTCCCTCCGTCGACCTGGACGCGAGTCTCGCCGAAGGAGACGAGGCGAGCGCGACGGGAGCCGAGTCGGGCGCAGAAGGTCG
>JBCCFW010000255.1:0-8152 GCA_039029535.1 Acidobacteriota bacterium | reverse complement strand
CGATGCCCTCGACCTTGTACACCCCACCCGAGCCGATGCTCTCGGTCTCGTGGAACTGCTTGTAAACGGAGCCGACGGGATCCGCGAGGATCATCCGCACTCGGTCGTCCTGTTCCTTGAGGTAGCGCCCTGCCCCGCTGATGGTCCCGCCGGTGCCCGCGCCGGTGATGACCGCGCGCACCTTCCCACCGGTCTGCTCCCAGATCTCCGGCCCGGTGGTTTGGTAGTGACACTCGGTGTTGACGCGGTTGTAGAACTGATTGGCGAGGAAGGCTCCGGGAATGTCCTGCGCGATCTTCTTCGCGGCGTTGATGTAGTGCTCGGGCGAGTCGGGGGTGACGGCGGTCGGCGTGATGACCACCTCGGCGCCGAGCGCCTTGAGCAGTCGCACCTTCTCCGACGACATCTTGTCGGGCATCGTGAAGATGCATCGGTAGCCCTTGATCGCCGCGACCATCGCCAGTGCGACACCGGTGTTGCCGCCGGTGCCCTCGACGACGGTGCCGCCGGGCTTCAGGAGGCCGTCGCGCTCGGCTGCCTCGATGATCGCGAGGCCGATGCGGTCCTTCACCGAGGCGCCCGGATTGAGGTACTCGGCCTTGCCGAGCACGGGCGTGCGGATGCCCTCGGTCACCCGACGCAGGCGGACCAGGGGCGTCCAGCCGATGCAGGCGAGCACGTCGTCGAGGGGCTCGAGATGACGGGACGACGAGTTGGCGGCGCTCATGAAGCTCTCCTTGAGGGGCGGAATCCTACCGTGCGCGCCGCGGGTCGGGCGGACCCGCTCAGGAAATCCTCGCGGCCCGAATCTCGACGGCCGAGCTACCATTGTCCGTGGCCAGACTCCGTCCCCTCTCCACCCTCACGCTGACCCTGGCGGCGGTCGCCTCCGTGCCGGCGGCCGAGCTCATCCACGTCACCCAGGACGTCGAAGGTCGGGTCGAGCAGGTCGTCGAGCTCATCGACGCCTGGGACCGCGGCAACGAGGTCCTCCTCGCCTCACGTCCTCTCGACGTCGAGATCCGCCTGAAAGAGCGACGCCGCGAGTGGTCGCGCACGGGCATCGAGCTCATGCTCGCCGGCCCCTGGGGTTTCCATCAGCTCAGCTACGACGAGTCGCTCCACGAAGCGACGCGACTCGACGCCCGGGGCCTGGCGACCCTGCGCTTGGCCTTCGACGTCGACGGTGACGCCGAGCCCGAGATCGTCTTCATCGAGCGCGAGCTGCTCGTGGCTCGGGTCCTCGACTCGAGGCAGAAGCCCATCGCCGGCCCCTTCCTCGACCGGCTCATCGTGCGCGTGCGCTACCTCGACCGCGTCGACGACACCCTCGTTCAGCAAGACGTCGAGATCGTCCCTGACGATCCCGCCATCCAGGCCCTGCTGACCCAACGACTTCCAGACGCGGTGGAGCAGGCGTTGTTGCTCACGCTGGCCGAGGCACAGCTCCGTCGCGGCGAGTACGAGAACGCGCGCTACCGTCTCAACCTGGTCAAGGAGTGGGCCGAGCGACGCAGCGCGCGCTGGCAGGGCTACGACCTCGCCGAGGACTTCGTGTTCCGCAAGGCCGAGCCCGACGAGCCGGCGGCGCTGTGGATCCAGGCCATGCGTCGGATCGACACCCTGCCGCCCGCGTTCCGCCGGATCTACCACCAGTGAGCCTGTCGGCGGAGGAGCGGGTCCGCCGACGCAGCCTCCTGCTTCCGCTGCTCTGGATGGCGATCATCTTCTACGTGTCGGGCAAGCCGAGCGACCCCGACGCGCCGTCCTGGCTCCCTCTCCCGGTCCACGGCGACAAGGTTCTCCACCTGATCGTCCACGGTTTCCTCGGCCTGCTCCTCCAGCAGGCGTTCGTGATCGGCCTGGGGCACCCCATCCGTCGGCTCTGGCCCGCCGTGCTCATCGGCTGGCTCCACGGGGCCTTCGACGAGTGGCATCAGAGCTGGGTCCCTGGTCGCATCCCCGACCTCTTCGACTGGATCGCGGACGCCGTGGGCGTGGTCCTCGGCGCGTGGTCACTGGGCTTGTTGATGGCATGGCGTTGGGTGAACCGACCCGAAGGACCACCCTCTTCGGAAGAGATGGCGGCCGGGGCCGATCACGCCTGGCCTCCCTGCCAGCGCTGAGCTCACTGATGAGGAGGGAGGGCATTCGTTCACGCAGGCTGGTGTTCACGCTCGTCACCGCGATGCTGCTCGTGCTCGCCACGGCCTGCCGTCCGGCCTTCGACGAGAGCCATGCCGAAGAGCGCCTGACCCTCCTGGTCGCGGCGGCCGACACCGTCACTCGCGAAGGTCTCCGCGCGAGCTGGGAGCGCGCGGTGACGCCGGAGACCGCGACGCCCGCTCCCCCCTTCGGGCTCCGGCTGCTCACCGACCTCACCCGGGCGGAGCTGCTGGCTCTGGTCGACTTGCTCGGCCGCGATCACGCGGCGGCCTTGCGGATGGTTCACGACGTCTCGGCCCGCGCTCGCACGCAGTCGGACCCGGCCGTCCGGGACGCCCTGACCACCGTCCGCCGCTTGCGAGCACGGCACCTGGCGACGCTCTCTCCTGAGCAGGAGCGCGTGCTCACCGAGTCGGCGGACGCGAGCGCACGACGCGAGGCTTGGCTTGCTCGCCACGCCGGCGCGGAGGAGCTGGCGCCCGTGGTGCTGGAGCTCATGGTCCGTCGGAACCGAGCGTGGGAGAAGGCTCACGACGCGCACGTCGTCGTGAGCCTGCACGACCCGACGCTCGCAGCGATCGAGATGGCCGGCTGGGCCGTCGCCCTCGACGAGCTCCGCGAGGGCCTGCGAGCAGGCGCCGAAGAATCCCGGCTCGCGCCCTGGGACGTCGAGGCGGCCGACCCGGTCTTGCTGCGTCGCGTGGCCGAGCGGCTCGACGCGGAGGGCGCCGTCGACCGTGCTCGCGACCTGCTTCCCTGGCTGGGCTTGCCGCGCGCGCCGGAGACCCTGCGCATCGACGTGCCGCGCAGCAGCGAGTTCTCCTCGAACGCGAGCTACGCCGTCGACCCGCCGCACGACGTCCGCATCGTGGTGGTGCCCACCGCGGGGCTCTCCGGCCACTGGCCGATCTTCCACGAGCTCGGTCACGCAATGGTCGGGCTGCTGGCCGACCCGAGCGCGTCGCCCGAACACCGACGCGTGCTCGACCGCAGCGTCTCCGAGTCCTGCGCGAAGGTGACCGAGCGCCTGGTGTTCAGCCGGGAGTGGCTGGCGCTCCGAGGCTTCGACGAGGAGACCATCGTGGCCATCGAACGTTTCGAGGCCGCCTCCGAGCGGGGACGCGCGCGTCGCATCCTCGCCGACGTGGACCTCGAGAGCCTCGTGGCCAGCGAAGAAGCTCTCCCAGCGGGGAGCTTCGAGCAGATTCAGCGCGAGGTCGCCTTCGCGGCGCCGAGCGGTCTCCCTCACTGGGCGGCCGAGCGCAGCCTGAGCCTCGAGCCCGGCACCCGCGTCACCTACCTGCGGGCTCGCTGCGCCCAGGCCGCTCTTTACCGTCGACTGCGAAGCTTGCCAGGTGGCTTGCTCGGCCAGGAGGCCGGGCGAACGCTGCGCGCCGCCTTCGAGGCTGCACCAGGGCGGAGCTGGGTGGAGTGGCTCGATGAGGTGACCGGAGAGCCTCCGAGCTGCACGGCGTGGGTCGAAGACGTGTTGCGCGCGGCCCCGTAGGATCCGGCATGCCGCGTCTTCCTCAATCCATCGATGGGGCTCGGCTCGACGAGCACGGCGTGACCTTCGAGGCCCTGGACGACCAGCCGGCGGTCACCATGCCCTGGAGCGAGCTCTTCCTGTCACCGACCGTTCGAGGCGTCAGCTGGTCGGACGGTCGACGGATGCACCACCGCTCCACGACCGCCGAGCTGCACCGGGCACTGCAACTGGGTCTCGACCGCCGCTCCCTCGAGGCCGTGCGTCGTCGCGGGCTCATCGAGCGCCCGAGCCAACGACCGAGCTGGAGCCGCGGCCTCGTGCCGACGGCGGCGGGCCTGATCGTGCTGACGGCCCTCGGCCTCCTGCTCGCCCTGGGTCCTGACAGCCCCTTGAGCCCGGGGGAGCCGGCGAGCTCCGCACGGACCTGGCTCACCGGGTTACTGGGAGCCGGCCTGCTCGGCTGGCTCGGCATCGCGTGCCTGCCGCTCGTCGAGATCTGGAAGATTCGGAAGGTCGACGCGAGAGCGATCCGGATCGACGCGACCGGCCTGTCCGTGCAACGTGAGAATGGGAGCTGGAACGACCTCAGCCCGAGCCGGGGCGACCACGTCTCCCCGAACGACGTGCGCTGGGGTGGTCGCGCCTTGCGCGTCGACGCGTTCCGCGAGTCTCGGCTCTTCGAGAGGCTCCTGCTCGGCCTGGCGAAGGAGCACGGGGTCGCGCTGCGCCCGTGGGGTCGAATGCACGGTGCCGCGCTCCGGCAACTGGTCTTCTGGTCACCGCTCGCCGTGCTACTGGCGGTGCTGGCCACGAGAGAGGCGGGCCTTCCTCGGCTCGGCATCGTGCTTCTCGGGCTGGCCGTGACGGTCACGATGCTCGCGGCGGCCGCCGGTCTCTGGACCCTCGCCCGACGCGAGCGTCGAGGCTTCGAGCAGCGTGTCGAGGACGGCCACGAGCTCCTGGTCGAGCTGGGCTGGTTCTCCAGCGAGCCCGCCGACTCGACGCCAGAGCCCGCTGCGGCGTACCAAGAGAACAGGGACCCACGCCCATCGGCCGACTGACGTCTCCGCGACGTCATCCGTTCAGCGCTCGTCATCACGCTCAGGGAGGACTCGTCATGTCACGCACGCCCCGCCACCGGTTCGCGCTCCTCGTCCTGCTCGTCCCGTCCCTCCTGCTCCTCCTCGCCTGCGACTCGACGAACCCGGTGCTCTCCGACCCCTGTCTCGCCTCGTCTCCTCAGTGGCACGGTGAAACCTGGGAGGAAGCCCTCGAGAACGCGAGGTACGACGCCATGGATTGCATGGGCCCCAGGACCGTCGTCATCGGTGAGTGCGCCGAAGGGCTCCGCTTCGCCTACAGCACGGGCGGATGGGGTTCCTTCACTCGGTCGTACTACGACGCCGTCACCAGTGAGTTCGTGGCCTCGACCTGGTCGGACGGCTATCTCTTCCCGGATCCCGAAGACGACTGCATGGATGACGAGTATTGGCCCATGCGCATCGAGTGCGAGACCGTGAGCTCAGAGGTCCTCTGCCCCTGACCCCAGGGGCATGACTCCACGTCGCACGGGTCATGTCCCCTCGCGGCGAGCTGCTCGTGCTACGGTGCCGCAAGGGACTGAAGTCGAACGTGAGCTCACCTCGCTCACGTCGTGGAGCCTCCCGTGCCCATCAATCAGTCCTGCCCCCTCCGGTCAGCCGGTCCAGTCCTACTGTTGACGGCCCTCGCGCTGACCGCCTGTGACTCCACGAATCCCGTCTTGCCCGACCCCTGTCTGGACGAGTCGCTCGCGCGGCCAGGCCACACCTGGGACGAGGCCCTCGCCAAGGCGATGGAGCGTGCGATGGCGGACTGCTCCTCGGGCCCTCCCTTCTTGATCGCCATCGGCGAGTGCGCGGAGGGTCTCTACTTCGTCCAGCAGGCTAGCGGCTACGGCGGCGGCAAGGTGTACTACGACGTGACGACCGGCCAGTGGGTCGCCTCCAGCCGGTCCCCTGGCCGCATCTTTCCCAAGGAGGAGCCTGCCTGCCAGGACACCGCGTGGTGGCCAGGACCCATCGACTGCGAAGTCGTGGCCGTCGAGATTCTTTGCCCCTGACCAGGGGAGAGCGGACGAAGGGAGCGCTCGAGCCATGCCGCCGATGAGCCTCAAGAACCTGCGCAGTTGTCGTCGGATCCTGGTCGTCGGCTGCGGTGGCGCGGGCAAGTCGACGCTCGCCCGCCGTCTCGGTCCCCTCCTCGGCCTGCCCCTGGTCCACCTCGACACCGAGTACTGGCAACCCGGCTGGGTGATGACGCCGAAGGACGACTGGCTGCGCCGGCTCGACGAGCTGCTGACCGAGCCCGAGTGGATCATGGACGGCAACTACGGCAGCAGCTTCGCGCGTCGTCTCGTTCGTGCTGACGCGGTGATCTACCTCGACTTCTCTCGCCTGCTCTGCGTGACCCGCGCGCTGCGTCGGGCCTGGGAGGGCCGAGGGCGGACTCGCCCCGACATGGCCCCGGGCTGCAACGAGAAGATCGACCTCGAGTTCCTCCACTGGATCTGGACCTGGTCGGAGCACTCGCGTCCTCAGATCGAAGAACCGATCGCGGCCGCACCGCCCGGTGTCGTTCGGGTCGTCGTGCGCGATCCGGGCGAGCTCGAGCAGCAGCTAGGGGAGCTCGAGGCCACGGCTTGACCCTCCCCCCGTGAGTGCGACACTCCCTCCATTGGAGGAGATCCCCGTGCGTCGTCCCCGCCCGTCGCTCGTCACGCTCGCCCTTGGCTGCCTGCTGACCACCCCCGTTCTCGCGCTCGAGTGGGAGGTCCACGACGTCGCCTTCGAGCCGGACCTCGGCGAGCAAGCCACTCTCGCCTCCCGCGGCGAGGGCGACCTGGCGCTGGCCATCGCCGGCTCGAGCCTCCGCTTCGCGGAGCGAGTGGGTGGTGACTGGCGATTCGAGGTCGTCCCGACCGGTAGTTGCCACCACGCCCATCCCGATCTCGCGATCGACGCCGACGGCGAGCCGGCCATCGCCTGGGAGGACTCGAACACCCACGAGGTCCTCCTGGCCCGCCGGCAGGCGGGGACCTGGTCGATCGAGCGGGTCAGCGGCGCGTGGAGCTGGGATCCCGACGTCCTCTTCGACGCATCCGGGAACCCCGTGGTCGGCTTCGCGAGATGGTCCGAGTCGGTCCGTTGCAGCACGGTGCTCGCCGAGCGCTCTTCCGAAGGCTGGTCCGAGCTCGTCCTGGACGAGACCGATGGCTCCGTCACCTGCCAGCCCCGCATGGCCCTCACGCTCGACGACACCATCGCCGCGACCTGGCGCTGCCAGTGGACCGACGACGTTCACTCCGGGCATGAGCCCGAACGCTGCACCAGCATCCACTCCCACGCGTGGAGCAACCTCGGCCGTCATCCCGACGGACCGCTCCACGTGCTCGAGCCGAGTTGGTACGTCGAGCTTCACGAGCGGACCGGCCCAGGCGAGTACACCAGCCACTGGACCCGGTTCGTTCCCAACCCCTACCCCGAAGCCGCGATGATGGTCTTCCCCTCACCCACGGAGCGACCGCTCCTGGTCCGGGGAAACAGCTCGAGCTTCTACATCGTCGACGTCTCCGAGAGCGTCACCAGCTGGACGCTCACCGAGACCGGCGGGGCCCTCGCGGTCGGCACGGACGGTGAAGGCCTGTCGTCCGTCCTGGCTCACGACCGAGCCGACGCGGTGCTGAAGAGGCTGTCCTTCGACGGCGTCGAGCTCGTGGCCGAGGAGGTCCTCCTTCGCAACCGAGGACAGGGCCACCGCAGCGACCTCGCGCTCGGCCCCGACGGAACGCCGGTGCTCCTGAGTCGTGTCAGCGACCTCCGCCTCCACCGGCTGGTCGACGGCGCGTGGACCACGGAGGTCTTGCCCGACACCGGTGACGTCGACGGCACGCCGTCCCTGGCGATCGATCGAGCGGGTCACGCCCTCGTCGCCTACCCGGCGCAGCACCCCGACTCGGACCGTCGGGACCTGGTCGTGGCGTCCTGGGATGGCGCGGAGCTCACGACCTGGCGAATCCCCGAGGGCTCGCAGTCCAGTCCCCGCCCATCGCTCGGCCTCGGTGAAGACGACCGGCCGATCGTGATCGGTGCCCACTTCGTTCCCGGCGATGGCGGCTTCAACCCTCCCCGCTGGGAGAGCGCCGTCTTCTCCCTGGACGCCTCCGGGGATTGGGAGATGGGCGCGACACCTCTCGATCGCGTCCGTGACTTCACGGTCACGCCGAGCGGAGAGACCGTGGTCGTCACGAGCGGGCTCACGAGGACCTACTCGCGAGCCGGAGAGCCATTGACACACCGGAACCTCCACTCCTCGCAAGCCTCCGTCGCGCTCAACTCACTCGGCCAGCCCCACGTGGCTCACGTCGACGCCGGACTCCTCGTCGTCTCGCACTGGGACGGCCACCGCTGGGTGTCGAGGGACACCGGCATCCCGATGGACCAGCGGATCTCGTCGGTG
>JBCCFW010000254.1:0-8192 GCA_039029535.1 Acidobacteriota bacterium | reverse complement strand
TCGCCATCGAGCCGGGTCGGAGCGCAGTGCAACTGACGTCGTCGCAGGTGCTGTCCGGTCCTTGCGCGTCGCCTCGGCGCCAGGAGCAGTTGGCTCGCGTGACCTCGACGCAGGTCGTGTCCAGGCAGCAGGCCCCGAGCGGTTGGGCGGTGCACTCGACCTCGTCGCAGGTCGAGAAGGGGGCGCGGGGCGTGCCGCCGGCCTCGAGGCAGGCGCCACGGCTGGGGAAGACCTCACAGCTTCCGTCGGGCAGGCAGCAGGCGCCGCCGGTGCAGTCGAACGTGTCGCAGGAGCTGCCCGGGCCCATGCTCGTCCCGCCGAACTCCGCGATGTCCGCGGGCAGCAGGTCGAGGCAGCGAATGCCGACAGTGACGATGCAAGCCGCCTCCGTTGCCGTGCAGTCGGCGGTCGCACAGTCGCTGCCGAAGGCGCCCACCTGGCCACCAGCGTCGCGGCAGTCGCCGATGGTCGAGTCGATGCAAGTGCCATCGGAGAGGCAGCAGGCCTGCGGGGCCGCGCAGTCGGTCTCCTCGCAGGTCGTTCCGGTGCCGAGGAAGCTGCCGCCGACGACGGCGCAGGCCACGGCGGTCCGCTCGGTGCAGGTGAAGCTGCTGGAGCCGAGGGGCTCGCAGCAGGCGCCGACTGGGGCGGTGCAGCGACTCGACGGACAGCGGTCGAGGACGCCCTGCCAAGCTCCACGAGCGGAGTCGCAACTGCGGAAGTCCATGTCGAAGCAGCCGGTGTCGAGACAGCAACCGCCGATGCCGCAATCGAGGGTGGCGCAGCTCGTGCCCGGGCCGTGCCACATGGCGTCACCACGCCAGGTCCGGCACTCGGCATCGCAGAGATCGCGGCACTCCCATCCGATGCCGTAGTAGTGGCAGCAGGCGCCCGGCGTGAAGGCGGTGGCAGGCACCGCGCTCATCAGCGTGAGCAGGACCGCGGTCCCGGTGATGTTGAGCAGACCTGCGGTTCCCCTCATCGACCCCTCCTCGCCGCAGATGGAAACGCGGCCTGGTGCGTTCCACCATGCCGCTTGGGTGGAGACTGCCAGGGCCGTGACGTTCAGGTTGCCGAGCGCTCGCCAGGTGAACCCGTGGCACGGGTTCCTACGGACAGCCGAGGAGGCGGCGTCCGCGGCAGCTGGTTCCGGGCGCCGGCCGCTCTTGCCCGTCGGAACGAAGCCCCCAGCTACCCTCGTCCGTGGTGGTGACCGAGACGACGAGGAAGTAGCGGGCGCCGGGCTCGGGCACGACCGTCGCTTCTGGCAGGCCCTCTGTCGTGCAGAGCACGGCCTCGTGGCCGTACCAGTCGCCGAGCTCTCCTTCGTGGACCGCGAAGTCCGGCTCGTCCGGGCTACAGCTCGTCGACCAGGCGAGGAGGAGCTCGTCATCGTCTCCACGCCGCAGCGTCAGCGGTGAGCCGCGTCGAGCCCGCGTCCCGTTCGCAATCGATCCGGGCCGGATTGCAGTGCAACTGACGTCGTCGCACGAGCTACCCGGTCCTTGCGCGTCGCCTCGGCGCCAGGAACAGTTGGCTCGGCTGACCTCGAGGCAGGTCGTGTCCAGGCAGCAGGCCTCGAGAGGACGGACCGTGCACTCGACCTCGTCACAGGTCGAGAAGGGCGCGTGGGGCGTCCCGCCGGCCTCGAGGCAGGCGCTGCGGCGCGGGAAGAACTCGCAGCTTCCGTCGGGCAGGCAGCAGGCGCCGCCGGTGCAGCTGAACGTGTCGCAAGAGCTGTCCGGGCCCCAACTCGTCCCGCCGAATCTCTCGATGTCCGCGGGCAGCAGGTCGAGGCAAAGCGTGCCAGGGGCGTCGATGCAAGCCGCCTCCGTTGCGGCGCAGGAAGCGGTCGCGCAGTCGCTGCCGAAGGCGCCCACCTGGCCGCCGACGTCGCGGCAGTCGCCGATGGTCAGGTCGATGCAGGTCCCATCGGAGAGGCAGCAGGCGTGCGGAGTCGTGCAGTCGGTCTCCTCACAGCTCGTTCCGGTGCCGAGGAAGCTGCCCCCGGCGATGGCGCAGGTCACTGCGGTTCGCTCGGTGCAGGTGAAGCTGCTGGCGTCGAGCGGCTCGCAGCAGGCCCCCACGAGGGCGGTGCAGAGTCTCCCGGGGCAGCGGTAGAGGGCGCCCAGCCAGTGTCCTCCCACGATGCCGCAAGTCACCTGATCGAAGTTGAAGCAGCCGACGTCGAGACAGCAACCGCCGATGCCGCAGTCGAAGCCAAAGCAGCTCGTGCCCGGGCCATGCCACTCCGAACCACCACGCCAGGCCCGGCACCCCGCCTCGCCGAGCTCGACGCACTCCCATCCCATGTCGAAGTAGTGACAGCAGGCGCCCGTCTCGCCGGCGACGGCAGGTGCCGCGCTCACCAGGATGAGCAGGGCCACGGCCATGGTGACGTTCGGCAGACAGGTGCATTCCCTCATCGGCTCCTCCTCGCCGCGGTGACACGCGGTCCGATGCGTTCCACCATGCCGCTTGGGTGGGGACCGGTGGGAGCGCGCCGTTCAGGGGGCCGAGCGTTCGGGTGACTCGGTCTCGGGCGCCATGGCCGGAAACGTCCGTTCATTGTCCGGGCGGGTCTCAGGGCTGGGAGCTACTGTCTGACGAGCCATGGCTGAACTCGTCCTCCAGCGCATGAATGAGCCCCCGGCTTCGCGATCCCGTCGGGTCCTGGTCCTGGTGCTTCCCGATGTCCACGCCCTGGACTTCGGTGGACCGGTCCAGGCCGTTCACGAGGCCACCATTTTCGGCGCCGAGTACGCGATGACCTTCGTCGGAGCGCACGAGCGAGCACGCTCGGCTCAAGGCTTCACCATCGCGGACCTCGAGCCGCTGCCGGAGCCCAAGGAGTCCGACTGGATCATCGTGCCCGGGACGGAATCCACTCGACTCGACGTGCTCGACGTCCCCGTCGACTGGCTGCGCGCAGCCGAGGCCTGCGGCGCGAGGGTCAGCTCCGTTTGCTCGGGCTCCTTCGCGCTGGCCCAGGCCGGCTTGCTCGACGGTCGCTCGTGCACGACGCACTGGAAGGTCGTGGAGAGGCTGCGGACCACCTACCCGGACGCCACCGTTCTCGAGAATCGGCTCTTCGTTCGCGACGGGAACCTGGTGACCAGCGCCGGCGTGGCGTCGGGCATCGACATGGCGCTCGCGCTCATCGAGGAGGACCAGGGCCCGAAGTTGGCGGCCCAGGTCACCCGGGAGATGGTCGTCTACTTGAGACGTTGTGGTGACAGCAGCCAGTCGTCGATCTACCAGGAGCATCGCAGCCACCTGCATCAGAGCATTCATCGCGTGCAGGACTGGCTCATCGAGCACCCGGACCGGCTGGCCACCATCGACGAGCTCGCCGAGCTCGCGCATCTCAGTCCGCGTCACCTGACCCGCCTGTTCCGTCAGGAGACCGGGGTGACCTTGAAGACCTTTGCGACTCAGGTGCGGCTCGAGGTCGCGCGACAACTGCTCACGCGGCCCGAGCTCCAGACCGAAGACATCGCCCTCCGCTGCGGCTTCCAGGACGCTCGCCAGTTGCGCCGGCTCTGGAAGAAGCACGTGGGCACCACCCTTGGAGAGACCCGACGAGGTCAGGCACCTCGTGCTCGGTCTTCCGATCCTTCCAGGAGACAGGACAATGCATGCGAGACACTCCCTTGACTTCGGCCGTTTCATTCCCGGACTGGTGTTGATGATGGCGATGCTTGCTGGCACGAGCGTTGCTGCCGAGGCGAAGAAGCGCAACGTGGCGATCGTCGTCTGGGACGGAGCCGAGCTGCTCGACTGGGCTGGCCCGGGCGAGGTGTTCGCTGCGGGGTCGAGCTTCGGGGGGCTGGGGGACGGGGCCTTCGAGGTCTACACGGTCTCCAAGACCACCGACGGCATCCAAAGCCAGGGCTTCGTGAAGGTCGTGCCGGAGTACTCCATCCACGATGCCCCCGAGCCCGACATCCTCGTGCTGCCCGGAGGCGGCACTTCGAGCGTGATGAAGGACTCGGAGTTCCTGGCGTGGGTGAAGCGCACGGCCATCGAGGCTGAGGTCGCCTTGTCGGTGTGCACCGGTGCCTTCCTTCTCGCCGAGACTGGCTTGCTCGACGGCAAGGACGTCACGACCTGGCACGGTGCGATCGAGGGTCTTGCCAATACCTACCCGGCGCTGCGCGTGCATCCGGGGCGGCGCTTCATCGACAACGGTCAGTGCATCACGACCGCGGGCGTGAGCGCGGGCATCGACGGTTCCCTGCACCTGGTCGCCCGCCTCCTCGGGCGCCGTGTCGCGGATCAGACGGCGGCCTACATGGAGTACCGCTGGACGCCCGAGCCGCACCTGGTCAAGAGTTACTCACTGCTCAACCCGAGCCTCGATGAACGGGGGCGGGCCCTGCAGCAGGCTGGCATCCACGTCGAGGAGAAGAACTGGACCGCCGCCCTCGAGGCCTACTCGGCACACCTCCGGGTCGAGCCAGACGATGAGCACGTCCAGTACCAGCTCGCGACGACCCTCTACAGAGCGGGACGCCATGCGGAGGCGGTCGACGCCTTTCTCCGGTCGGCCCGGTCGGAACGCCACGCGGTCAGCGCGCTCTACAACGCAGCGTGCTCTGCGGCGCTCGCCGGAGATCGCAAGGCCGCGCTCGTCCATCTCGCGTCGGCCCTCGAGTCAGGCCGGATCGACGGCGCTCAGGTCCGCGGCGACGCCGACCTGTCCAGCCTTCACGGCGATCCGAGCTTCGAGCAGCTCCTGAGAGGCCAGCCAGGCTCCTGACGTCAGCGGCACGGACTGAGCGGGGTCCTTCCGGGCGGGGCAGCCCGCCCGGAAGGGGAAGCCTCACTCCGTCAGGTCGAAGCGGTCGGCGTTCATCACCTTGGTCCAGGCCGCGACGAAGTCGCGGACGAACTTCTCCGCGTTGTCGTCTTGAGCGTAGACCTCGGCGTAGGCGCGGAGGACGGAGTTGGAGCCGAAGACGAGGTCGGCGCTGGTCGCCGTGAACCTCGCTTCGCCCGTGGCGCGGTCCCGCAGCTCGTAAGAACCGCGACCGACCGGCTCCCAGCTCATCGACATGTCCGTCAGGTTGACGAAGAAGTCGGTGGTGAGCTGACCGACGCGTTCGGTGAAGACGCCCTGGCTCGAGCCGCCATGGTTGGCGCCGAGCACGCGGAGGCCGCCGACGAGGACGGTCATCTCCGCCGCCGTCAGGCCCAGGAGCTGCGCGCGGTCGAGCATCATCGCTTCGGGTGAGACGGCGTAGTGCTTCAACTGCCAGTTGCGGAAGCCGTCCGCGAGGGGCTCGAGCACCGAGAAGCTGTCGGCGTCGGTCTGGTCGTCCGTCGCGTCGCCACGACCCGGAGTGAAGGGGACGGGGGTGTCGAAGCCGGCGGCCTGGATGGACTGCTCCAGCCCCACGTTGCCCGCGAGCACGATGACGTCGGCGAGGGAGGCGCCGGCGTCGGCGGCAATCGGCTCCAAGATGCCGAGGACCTTGGCGAGACGCTCGGGCTCGTTCCCCGCCCAGTCCTTCTGGGGGGCGAGACGGATGCGCGCGCCATTGACGCCACCCCGCTTGTCGGAGCCGCGGAAGGTGCGGGCGCTGTCCCAGGCAGTGGCGATGAGCTCGGCGGTGGAGAGACCGCTCTCCGCGATCTTCGTCTTCACCGCGTCGACGTCGTAGTCGGTGGGGCCGGCGGGGATGGGGTCCTGCCAGATGAGGTCTTCGTCCGGCACGTCGGGGCCGAGGTAGTTGGCCTTCGGTCCCATGTCGCGATGGGTCAGCTTGAACCAGGCGCGGGCGAAGGTGTCGGCGAAGTAGGCGGGGTCGGCCCTGAACTTCTGGCAGATCTCGTTGTAGACGGGATCGACCTTCATCGCCATGTCGGCGTCCGTCATCATCGGCATGCTGCGGGCCGAGGGGTCGGTCGGGTCGACCGGCATCTCGTCCTCGGGCATGTCGATGGGCTTCCACTGGTTGGCACCGGCGGGGGACTTCGTGAGCTCCCACTCGTAGCCGAAGAGGTAGTCGAAGTAGCCCATGTCCCACTGGGTGGGGCTCTTCGTCCAGGCGCCCTCGATGCCGGAGGTGAAGGCGTTGGTCGCCTTGCCGTCATGACCCGGGTTCGACCAGCCGAGACCCTGGGCGTGGACGGGGCAGCCCTCGGGCTCGGCGCCGATGTTGGCGTGGTCGCCACCACCATGGGCCTTGCCGACGGTGTGGCCGCCGCAAGTGAGCGCGGCCGTCTCCTCGTCGTTCATGGCCATGCGGGCGAAGGTCTCACGGACGTGCAGGGCCGTGCGTGCCGGGTCCGGGTTGCCGTTCACGCCCTCGGGGTTCACGTAGATGAGGCCCATGTGGACGGCGCCCAGCGGGTTCTCCAGCGTGTCCGGGTTGTCGAGATCGTCGTAGCGGTTCTCGGAAGGTGCGAGCCACTCGCCTTCGCTGCCCCAGTAGACGTCCTTCTCGGGGCCCCAGATGTCTTCACGACCGAAGCCGAAACCGAAGGTCTCGAGACCCATCGACTCGTAGGCCATGTTGCCCGCGAGGATGATGAGGTCGGCCCAGGAGAGGGCGTTGCCGTGCTTCTTCTTGACCGGCCAGAGGAGACGTCGGGCCTTGTCCAAGGAGGCGTTGTCGGGCCAGGAGTTGAGGGGCGCGAAGCGGATGTTGCCGGCTCCCGCGCCTCCACGGCCATCGCCCATCCGGTAGGACCCGGCGGAGTGCCAGGCGAGCCGGATCATCAGGCCACCGTAGTGACCCCAGTCCGCCGGCCACCATGCCTGGCTCTCGGTCATCAGCGTCTTGACGTCAGCCTTGACCGCCTCGAAGTCGAGGCCCTGGACGGCTTCGCGGTGGTCGTAGTCCGCGTCCATCGGATTCGTGCGGGCGTCGTGCTGGTGGAGGATGTCCAGGTTCAGCGCTTCCGGCCACCACTTGGTGACCGAGTTGTCCGTTCGCGTGTTGCCGCCATGCATGACCGGGCAACCTCCGCCGGAACTGCCGTTCTTACCGTCCATGAGATGTCTCCTGAGTTGGCCTCGGGGGCGAGTGACAAGCCAAGGATAGGGGCTGTCTCAGGATAAGCACCAATTCAACGTACGAGCTGTCTTGATAGTCCTGGCGAATGATGGGCTCGGTCCGGTCAAGTCCCTCGACGGAGGACGGCCAGGGCGAGCACGGCCATCGCGATGAGCAGCGCGGCCTTCGACCACGGTGGGAGCGGCACGATGGCCGCACAATCGAGGGAGTCGCAGGACCGTCCCGCGGTGAAGAGCCCGCTCGCCGCCACGCAGTCTGAGTGGGTGAGCATCAGGCAGGAGCCATCGCCGAGACAGCAGGCTCCCAGGAGGGGACAGGTGAGCGTGGCGCAATCGCTCTCTTCGCCCTGGAAGCTGCCTTCGAGATCCTGGCACGCGATCTCGATCATGTCCTCGCAGTGAGCTCCGTTCTCGAGGCAGCAGGCTCCGACCTCCGGGCACGCTCCCTCGCAGCTCGTGCCGACGCCCTGGAAGGTGCCGAGGTCGGAGTCACAGTCGGACTCGGTGGTGCGGAAGCACCCGCCGTCAGGCAGGCAGCAGGCGCCGACGGAGAGGAAGCAACTTCTTCCGCCCCTGCACTCGGTGTCGTCGCCGAGGTAGTCGTGGTCGCAGTCGGCTTCGACGACCTGGGAGCAGGTGCCGTCGGGGTGACAGCAAGCGCCGACGAGGACGGGGCAGTCATCAGGCTCGCAGCTCGTGCCCGCCCCCGACCAGGAGCCGTCGCAGCCGGCCTGGGTCGTCACGGTGCAGTCGCCAACGGGCGTGCAGCAGGCACCGACGGGCGGGGGGCAGTCCTTGCAGTCGGTGCCGGCGCCGCGGAAGTCGTGGTCGCAGTCGGCCTCGACGATCTGCGAGCACGTGCCGTCGGGGTGACAGCACGCGCCGATGAGGACGGGGCAGTCATCAGGCTCGCAGCTCGTGCCCGCTCCCGACCAGGAGCCGTCACAGCCGGCCTGGGTCGTCACCGTGCAGTCACCGGCGGGCGTGCAGCAGGCACCGACGGGCGGGGGACAGTCCTTGCAGTCGGTGCCAGCGCCGCGGAAGTCGTCGTCGCAGTCGGCCTCGACGAACTGGGAGCACGTGCCGTCGGGATGACAGCAAGCGCCGATGAGGACGGGGCAGTCATCAGGCTCGCAGCTCGTGCCCGGTCCCGACCAGGAGCCGTCAC
>JBCCFW010000253.1:0-8383 GCA_039029535.1 Acidobacteriota bacterium | reverse complement strand
GCCATTGTAGGATTTTTTTTAGTAAGCTTTTTAACTGTTAGGTCATCTGCTTTGTTATTGGCAATACGGAGATTATTTTCAGAACCTAGTAGGGCATGGGGGTGAGCGTCAGACTGCTCTTTCCTGTCACGCTGGCGGAGAGGGTGGGATTCGAACCCACGGAACCCAAAAGAGCTCAACGGTTTTCGAGACCGCCCCGTTCAACCACTCCGGCACCTCTCCACCGACACGGGACGCGGGATCATGCACCCTTCTGCTCTCGGAGTCAGCTTCGACGAGCACGGAAGAACGAACGCAGGAGCTCGGACGCGCGCTCACCTCCGGGAGCCCGCCCGCGGAGGACCCGGTGGTTGACCTTCCCCTCCTCCTCCGCCCGCTCCAGGAGGTGCAAGGCGCCGGCCTTGGGGTCGTCGGCCGCGTGGTGCAGCCATGCGACGCGGGCCTGAACGATGGCTCCACAGCAGAGGAGGCAGGGCTCGAGCGTCGTCACGAGCACGCTGCCCGGCAGGCGGTGGTTGCCGACGGAGCGCGCTGCCTCGCGCAGGGCGACGACCTCGGCATGGGCGGTGGGATCGCAGTCGATCAAGGTGCGGTTGTGGCCCCGACCGATCACTTCCCCACCGAGCACGACCACCGCGCCGACCGGGACTTCTTCGAGCTCGGCCGCGCGGATGGCTTCTTCCAGGGCCAGCTCGGACCAGGCGGCGAGGTCCTCGTCGGACGGGGCCGACGTCTCGCCGACCCCGCGAGGGCTCACCGCCGGCCGACCGACGGCAGCCGAGCCCGCTGACCGTCCTCGCCGGTGGGCAGGCGCACGGCGTCGACCGACTCGGGATCGAAGAGCACGAGGCTGCCGTCCTCGGTCTGGCCGTCGCAGAGCGCGAGCTCGCGCGGCGTGTCGACGACGCGGAGCTCGGTGAGCGCGAGCTCCGTGCCGTTGATGAGGACGATCAGACCCTGGCCGTGCTCGGCCGCCACGCTCGCGGCCGTGCGCAGGCTGGAGAGCCTCACGGGGTCGTGAGGACCAGCGTGCCGGTGGGAACGAAGGTCGCGTCGATCATCTCGAAGGCGAAGGTGATGCTGGCCGGATCGACCTGCTGCGGGCCGCGGTACACGAAGGTCGCCACGGTGCCGGAGACGCCGGTGATGTCCGGGCCGCTGCTCACGCAGGTGACCGCCCAGGTGTCGCCGTAGCCGTCGAAGCCGCTCTCGCCGGAGGCATCGACACAACCGGCGGGCAGGTCCTCGACCGTGGGGATGCCCACGCCGTCGGGCAGGCCGCTGACGCGAGCGCTGAACGCTGCGAAGGGCGCGACGCCCGGCATCGAGACGATGAGGCGCTGCTCGCTCCAGTCGAGGGTGATGAGACCAACCGAGCCCCGCAGGCCCATCACGACGTCGGCGATGTCGATGGCGTCGTCGCCCTCGACCTCGGTGACGTCGGCGACGAGGTCAGCCGGCGCGATGTCGCCGACCAGCTCCTGATCAGCCGTCGGGACGACGAGGCCCACCGAGATGCGGAGGAGCTCGACCACGTCGGCGATGTTGAGGAGGTCATCGCCGGTGACGTCGCCCGCGATGGGCACGGGAGCCGGAGCGACGCCGGTGCCGTTGCAGGGCTCGCAGCTGATGCGTCGCACGCCGGCCACGACCCGACGCAGCGCCAAGGCGTCGTCGATGTCGAAGCTGCCGTCAGCGCCGGCCTGCGGACACCAGTTCTCGACCACGCTGCCGGAGCAGAACAGGGAGCCCGGAGCGAGACCACCGCAGTCGGTGTAGCGGACCGAGGCGACGCCGCCGCCCCGGACCTGCGCGAGGGCCTGAACGTAGTCGCCCAGGTCGAGCTGGGCGTCACCGGCCCCGTCGGGATGGAGATCACCGAGGAAGCACGGGATGACCTCGATGGTGCCGTCGCCCAGGGACACGCCGCCGTGCACGACGGCGCCCGGTCCGACCACCTCGGGGAGAGTGGGCATCAGGTCGAAGTCGCCGTCCGGTGTCGCCGGCGGGACCGTGAACGGCACGAGAGCGGAGACACCGGCGCCCAGGAGCGCGTTGGTCCGCGAGAAGACCAGCAGGCGAACGGTGGTGCCGTCGATGACCTCGACGTGAGCCTCGTGATCCGCGGCGCCCGGGCCCAGGATCGGCGTGCCGGCGACGAAGCCGGCCGGATGCGTGAGGTCGACCTGGAACGCCGTGGCGTCGGTCGCGGGCGTGAGGATGATCGGCACTTCGATGGTGCCCGAGGCCGGGACCTGGACGTTACCCACGCTCAGGTCGGTCTGTGCCAGCGCGAGGCCGGGTCCGAGGACGAAGCACAGCACCGAAGACAGCAGCGCGTGGCGGATGAAGCGGCAGGTCATGATGGTCTCCTCTCCCTCACGATGACCGAGAGCCCTGAAGGCACGATCATGTCACGCAGCGACGGCAGGTGAGAGTCCCCGGGGGGGATGCTGACCACCCGCATGCCTCGGTTTCGGCCTCCTACCGGCCGACTTGAGCAGGATCCGGTCCCCGTCAGCTCGATGCGACGTCAGCAGGGACCACCACCGCCCCGCCGGCGGCGAGCCAGGCAGCGTGGCCTCCGGCCAGCTCCGCCACCGACGAGACGCCCGCCTGCCGCAGCAGGCTACAGGCGATGGCGGAGCGATAGCCCGATCCGCAGGTGACCACCGTCGGCTGCTCGCCGAGGGTCGCGGCGACCTCTTCGAGCCGCGCAGGCAGCTCCACCAGCGGCACGTGCAGGCTGCCGGCGATGGCTCCCTCGGCGACCTCACCGGGGCCCCGCACGTCGAGCACCTGGGGCGGGGCGTCCGACGCGAGCAGCTCCTGAACGCTCGTCGCTGACAGGCGCTCCCAGAACTGGAGCTCCGCATCGTCGGTAGCGAGAGCCGCCGGCCCGCCCGCGAGGTGCCCGACCACGGTGTCGAGCCCGATGCGGCCGAGCCGCGTGGCGGCCTCGTCGACGCGCTCCGGCTCGACGAGCAGGACCAGGGGGCGCTCGAGGTCGACGACCGACCCGGCCCAGGAGGCGAAGCGGCCCTCGAGACCCACCCACGTGCTCCCGACGAGACAGCCGGCCGCCGCCGCGTCGACGTCGCGCACGTCGAGCACGCTCGCCCCCTCATCGCGAAGCTGGAGGACCTCGTCGCGCTCGAGCGGACGCCGCGCGGCCTCCAGCACGCTCGCCAGAGGCTGACGGGCCTGGGCGTTCCAGGCCGCGTCGTGGACGAAGTAGGCCGGAGCGGCCCCCTGCCCCGCGCAGGCCCGCGCCACGAAGGCCTCGACGTCGGGAAGGGTCAGGGCCGGGTTCGACGTCCGCTGGGCGCCGATGGTCGTGACCGTGTCGCCCGACAGGCTCTTGCCGCAGGCCGAGCCGGGTCCGTGGCCGGGGTACACGAGGGTTTCGTCGGGAAGCGAGAGGAGCTTCTCCTGCAACGACTGGTAGTGCAGCCGCGCGAGGTCCTCAGCCGACCAGCCGGTGCCGACCAGCAGGTCGGGACGACCGACGTCGCCATTGAACAAGGTGTCGCCGGTGAGCACGGCGTGGGGGTCGGGGCCGTCCGACGCCCTGTCGTGGATCGCGTAACAGACGGACTCCGGCGTGTGGCCGGGTGTCTCGAGGACGCGGACGGTCACGCTCGGACCGAGCTCCATGGTGGCTTCGTCAGCCAGGGCCGTGAAGTCGAATTCGGCCTGGGCCCGGGCGCCGAGATGGAGCCGGGCGCCGGTGCGCTCGGCGAGCTCGAGGTGGCCGGCGAGGAAGTCGGCGTGGAAGTGCGTGAGGGCCACGCGGGTGATCGGTCGACCGTGTCGCTCGGCCAGCTCCAGGTAGACGTCGACGTCCCGCCGGGGGTCGACGACCAGCGCGTCGCCCTCGGGATCTGCCACGAAGTACGACGCCTGAGAGAGACATCCGAGGTAGAGCTGCTCGAGGATCACGGGCCTGGCTCCGGTCGACCTCGGACGGGCTTCCCACCCGGAAGTCGCTGGTGAAAGGTGACGGATCGAGCGTATCTTGATCGCGTGAGGTTCCGTCCGACTCATCCTCTGGGGAAAGCGAGCCGGCCATGGGCATGACCGCGAAAGAGATGGTCTCTCACCTCAATCAGGTGCGCGCCAGCATCAAGGACGGCCTGGACGACGAGGGGGTCCGGGACGCCCTCGCGACGCTCACCGGCAAGCTCAAGGCCTGCTGGAGCTCGGAGGAGCTGAAGCAGGCACTGAGCGACGACTCCGAGGTGCCGACCCAGCTCGAAGAGGCGACCACCACCCTGGTCATGCTCTGGCGCCAGCGACGCGGGAGCTCCTGACCGACTGCCGGTTCCCCACCCTGCTCCGCATCATCTATCCTGGCGTCTCTAGCACGGAGACACGATCCGATGGCGGAACGACTGGGTGAGCACCTCGTCTCGACGGGGGCGGCGCGACAGGAAGACATCGACCGGGCCTTGCGGTCCCAGGCGCTGTTCGGGGCGCGACTCGGCACGAACCTCCTCGAGCTCGGCTTGATCGAGGCGGATGTCCTCTTCAAGGCGTTGTCGGAGGTCCACGGCGTCCCGGCCGCGACCCTCGAGGAGCTGGCCAAGCCCGACGCGGACTCGATGACGTCGATCTCCAAGGACCTCTGCGACCGCCACGGCCTGTTGGCTCTCTCCGCCGGTGACACCGAGCTGGTCGTCGCGATGATCGATCCGGCCGACGCCACGGTCATCGACGAGATCGCCCTGCTCACCGGTCTCGAGGTGAGCGCCCGCGTGGCTCCCGAGCTCCTGCTCCGCCGGGCGCTCGCCCGCCATCTCAAGGTGCCCCTGCCCGAGCGCTTCGTGCGCGGCCCTCGTCCCGTCGACGAGGAGGCGCCCCCCACCATCGAGATGCCCCGCGTTGGCGACGGTGCGTCCGCAGCCGCGGGCAGTCCCGAGGTCGAGCTGCCGACGGTGGCCCGCCCCGATGGCCACGTGGCGATGGTCGCCGCCGAGCCCACGGCCACCGACCTGAAGATCGGTGGCGCTGCCGCACCCGATCAAAGCGGCGAGATGGACGCGATCAGCGCGGCCGAAGCCGAGGCGCGTGGCGACGACGAGGGCGCCGCTTACTCGACCGACCCCATGCTCGCCATCCGTGGCCTGCTCGGCGTCGAGGGTGACGAGCCGGTCACGCCGGAGATGCTCACCCGCGTCGAGGACCTCCCCGACGACAAGCGACTCTCGCTCGAGAAGGCCCTCGCCGACCTCCGTCAGATCCGCCGTCAGCAGGCCCAGGCCGCCGATGCGGCGGCAGGCTCGGCGCTGCGCAGCCTCTCCGACGTCGCTCACCGCCTGGCCGATGTCGCCTCCCGCGATGCCGTCGGCGAGCTCATCGTGCGCTTCGCCGGTCAGCAGCTCTCCAGGGTGTCCTCCTTCGTGGTGAGCCGTGGCTCGGCCATGGGCTGGCATCTCCAACGACCCGGCGAAGACGCTCGGGTCGCTCGGGATCAGGTCCGCCGCGCCCGGCTGAAGCTCTCGGAGTCGTCGGTCCTGAAGGACGTCATCGACTCGGGCAGCTACTACCTCGGTGAGCTCCCCCGTCGTCCCGGCGACGAGGCCTTCGCCGCGGTGCTCGGCAACCCGCGCCCCAAGGAGGTCGTCGTCATGCCCATCCCCCTCCAGGGACGGACGGTGGCGATCCTCACCGGCGACGAGCTCGAGCTCCCGCTCGACCAGATCGACCTCCGCGCCTTGCGCAGCGCGTGCCGCAAGGCCGGCATGGCGATCGAGGTGCTGGTCAAGCGCGCGAGCATCCGCAAGGTCGAGGCGCTGCCCGGACCGGCCTGAGCCTAGGCACGCATCCAGGCAAGCGCTAAGGGGCTCTCTTTCCAATCGCCAAGGCTCTTAGACTCATCCGTCAGTCCACGTCGACGGATGGGAGAGCTCATGCCTCGAAGCTCGTGTCGTTCGCCTGCCTCGCGCTCCTGCTCCTCTCGCCCTGGGAGGCCGAGGCACGCAGGCTCCGCATCACCGCCGGCACTCTGGTTGGCCGCTGATCCTCATCAAGGGCAAGCACGCAGTCCTCGAGCGAGGGACGGTTTTCGACGCGCACGTGCTCTCCAGCGTCGAGATCAGCGCGCACCAGCTCCAGCGTCGCCCCATCCGTCTCGGAGGTGGTGAGTCGCTCGAAGCCCATGTCGTCTACGACGAGGTTCGAGAGAAGGCGAAGACGCTCCCCCTGGCCATGGAGCTCTGCGGTGCTGGCGATCTCCGAGCAGCCCGAGTCGTGTCGGTCAACGATCAGAGACTGGCCTCTCCCCTATCGGTTCAGCTCACTTCAGACCAGACGGTCGAGGGTTGCCGGCACGGTCGGGGCAGCGTGAACCTCAAGAAGCTCGGAGAGCACTTCACCCGAGGCCTGAACCGCTTCGAGCTCCAGGTCGGTGAGCAGGTCGCCGAGATCGTGCTCGACATCGAGCTCTGATCCGGCACCGGCTCAGCGCTCTCCCACTCCAGCCGCGACGTCCCTCCGCCCCAAGATCTCGAAGCGCGCGTCGTAGCGCACGGACGGGAAGCGGTCTCGCAACTCCTGCGGCCACGCCCCCGACGCATCGAAGCGGACCACCCGGACGTACTCGGTCTCGAGCCAAGTCCCCAGCTTCTGGTGAATCGACGCCAGCTCGTGCGGTCGCAGCACGAGCCACTCGGGTCGGAGCTGCTCGACCACGAAGGACGGGTCGTCCTTCTCCTGACGCACCGCGACGACCTCGGGTGACACCAGGCCCGGGTAGTCGACCAGCCGACGCTCCGAGTAGTAGCCGACGTAGCCGGCGGGCTCTCCGAACACCCGATGCGTCGGGTCGGTGTTCTCGGCGAGCCAACGACCGACCTCGGTCCGCACGCCGCCGTCGTTGATCCTCTGGGCCTGCTTCGCCGTCGAGTGATAGTCGAGGGCTGCCGGAAGAAGGCCGAGCAGGACGACGACCACGCCGACGACGAGCATCGTGCGGAGCAGGCGATCCCGCCAGAGGTACCAGTCGATGGCACCCACCAACCAGCCGGGCACCGCCAGCGTGCAAAGGAAGGTGGCCGGGTAGTACCAGGGATAACGCAGCGGGATGAAGGTCAGGTAGAGCACGCCGATCAGCGCGCAGAACGACACGCGTCGCACGCCCAGCGGCGCGCCGCGCCAGAGGAAGCCGAGACAGCCCACGGCCCCGAGCACGCCGGCCTCCCAGATCTGCACCCAACGCAACGGGTACGACCAGGCATAGGGCGGCAGGTGGAGGAAGGCGAGCTGCGGCAGGAGCTCATCGAGCTGGGAGAGCGTGGCGAGCAGGCCCTGCGAGCGCGCCGCCTTGGCGACCACCGGATGCGGCACCGGCGAGCCGTAGTACCACCAGGCCCCGACGAACCACGGCAGGTAGAGCACCGTGCAGGTCAGGGCCGCCTTCACGAGCGCCGTGAACAGCTCACGTCGAGGGCGCTCCGAGAAGAGCAGCACGGCGAGCCCCATGGCGGCGATCAGCACGCAGCCGTCGGGACGTGTCCACATGAGACCGGCCCAGCAGGCGCCGAGCCAGCGCTCGCGTCCCACCACTCCCGAGCAGAGGACCGCCAGGGCGCCGGCGAGGAAGAACAGCAGGAAGCCGGTCTCCATCCCGTTGACCGAGAACGCGAGCGACTTGGTGTCGATGATGTAGAGCCCGCCCACCAAGACGGTGCCCAGGATGCTGCGCATCCCGGCGCGATGCAGGGCGAGGAGCAGCAAGGCGAGGGCGGCGGCGTGAGCGAGGAGGCTGGGAACGCGGTAGACCCAGAGCACGGTCCCCGGCTCGGCCGGTCCCGTGAGCGCGCGGGCCCCCGCCGCGGCCAAGGTGGCCAGGGGCGAGGTGAAGCCGTGGACGCGGGTTCCCTCGTTGAAGGTGAGCCCCTTCCCCTCCACCAGGTTCTCGGAGTGACGGTAGTTGATGAAGAAGTCTTCCCAGGCCTGCTCGGTGCTGACCGCGAAGGCCAGGGAGGTCAGGAGCGCCAGGCCAGCGAGGCTGGTGCGCAGCCAGCGCAAGGTGGTCTCCGACGGCTGGGAGGGCTCAGGGGCGACGTCGGGGGCCGCCTGCTCGTCGACGACCTCGTCGTCTCGCTCTTCGTTCATCACCACAGCTTCCAGCGTCCTCCGGTGCGCAGCACCACCGTCTCGGCAATCTTGTCCTGGATGCCCTGCCGGTTGCGATCCCACAGGACCTGCGCAAAGCCGAGCAGGCCGGTCGCGAGCCCCGCCGCGTAGCCACCGAAGCGCTCGAACGACCGCCACCACGTGAGGGGCTGTCCGTCGAGCTGCACGACACGCATGCCGAAGAACCACTTGCCCGGCGTCCTGCCCGAGAAGGCAGCCGTGAAGTACGTGAAGTAGAGCGCCG
>JBCCFW010000252.1:0-8412 GCA_039029535.1 Acidobacteriota bacterium | reverse complement strand
CGTGGAGCGGGCGTCCGCCGGCACCTTCCTCACCAGCGACGCCGGGGCGAGCTGGCAATCGCGGCGCACCCTGCTCGCCGGCCCCGGGAGCGTCCTCGCCGGGGACGAGACGCTCCTCGTGCGAGCCGCACCCGATCGCTTCGAGCGCAGCTTCGATGCCGGCGCGACCTGGGAGCGGCTGGCTGGTGGTCCGACCTGGAACACGGTGAAGGCGCTCGCCCTCGTGCCGGGCGGAGGGCCGATCGTGGCTCTCGAGCCGCGAGCGGCGTGGGTCAGTGACGACGTCGGCGCGACCTGGACCCGCCTGCCCGAGAGCTGGTCGACCCACCGGTCGGCCGAGAGCTTGGCGGCGTCCCTGGGCTCCACCGGCGAGCTGGTCTTGCTGGTGGGCCTCGAGGACAGCCGGGAGCTCCACCGCTGGGACGGGAGCACGGGGGCCTGGACGACGACCGCGGTGGGCTTCGGATTCGGTGGCGTCACGGCGCTCGCCGTCTCCGCTGACGGCGTCGAGGCCGGCGCCTGGGCGCTCGCCGGTGAGCAGGCCAACAGGGCCTTTCGATCGCGTGACGGAGGCACGACCTGGACGGAGCTGACCGCGCTGGATCCCTACAACCTCTTCTCCCTCGCCGCGCACCCCACCGAGCCCGACCACCTGCTCGTCGGCAGTCGGGATCTCCTGAGACGCAGTCGCGACGGTGGGGAGAGCTGGGAGCCCTTGCTGAGCATGGCGCGTTCCTGGATCGGGTCCGTGGCTTTCGGATCCGGCGACACCTTGATCGCGGCCGCGCTCTCGTCGGCGTGGTGGAGCGACGACGACGGCGTCACCTGGCGCGACGTCACCGCCGGACTGGATCGCGGCATCGTGAGGCGGCTCGAGGTCGGCGCACCGAATGAAGGAGACGAGGTCGTGTTCACCGGAGCCCGTCAGGGAGGGCTCGAGACTCTCGTCCGTCAGGTGGGTCGAGACGGAGCCTGGGAGGACATCGACCATCCCGAGGTCCTGTCGCTTCGGGCCATCGCCGGGCATCCGAACGAGCCCGGCTCCTTCCTCACCAACTCGGGCAGCTCACGGCTCTACCGCACGCGCGACGCCGGCGTGACTTGGGAAGCCATCACGCCCGCGGCGGTCATCGGCGTGGCCAGTCAGCTCGGGCTCAATCCCACGGAGCCCGACAACGTCTTGCTTCGAGCGGGGCACCAAGTCCATCGAAGCGTCGACGGTGGCCTGAGCTGGGAGGAGGGCACGGGACTCGACGGGCTGTACCTCCTCGAGGACGTCGTGCAGGATCGCGAGCAGCCGAGCCGATGGGTAGCGGTCGCACGCGAGATCACGAGCGTCACGCACTCCCTTCGAGAGAGCCTCGATGGAGGTGCGACCTGGACCCTCAGCTCCGTTCCGCTGCCGGTGACGCCGTTTCCCATCTTCCGGATCGCGATCGAGCACGTGGCGGGGGAGCGGCTCCTCGCCTTCGTCTATCCGGCGTCGGGCAGCTCGGGTTCCAAGCTCTGGCTCCACGATCCCGCTCTCGGTGGCTGGGTGGACGTCGATCCGGGCCTGCCCGCCGAACGACCCTACTGGTGGACCCCGGTCGCCGTTGCGTCCGATCCCGGTGATCCCGAGGCGCTGGTCCTGGCGACCACGGGCCTCGGCATCTGGCGCAGCCGCGACGGTGGCCAAACTTGGGCCTCGTGGAACCTCGGTCCCGACGCGGAGTCCTTCGACGTTCAGACCGATCTCATTCGGCACCGTCCCGCCAGCATCGATGGGCCGGCGGAAGTCCTCGTCGGAACGACCAACGGAGCCTGGAGCTTGAGCCTCGACGAGTCGGACCTGCTCTTGCGCGTGAGCCGTGCAGGTGACGACGTCGTCCTGGAGTGGCCCGAGCCGAGGCTGCCCGTGACGGCGATGCGCACCGAGGACCCGACCGCACCGCTGCGAGCGGTCGCTCCGGGCACGATCGGGCGGACGGTGCTCGACCCGGTGGCCACGGACGGTCGCTTGTACTTCTACCGTGCCCGGCACTGACGGGTCGTCGGCCGGTCTCATCCACTGCTCCGTGTTCAGGACGGTCGGGCTTGATCCTGGGCGGGGCCAGGGACGAGGTTCTCGTCGACGCGTTGGGATGCGCACGTCAGAGCTGGTCTCGCTTGGCGAGACCGATCACCAGGAGTCCGTCATGTCGTGCTGCAAGAGCGCCCCATCCCTCGTTTCCTTCGTCGTGCTCGCTCTCCTGGCGCGACCGGCCTCGGCTGGTGACGAAGCGGTCTGGGTGCCCCTGGGAGGCCCCCCCGGCGATCTCCAGCTCAGGACCCTCGTGCCCTTGTTGCCGGGAGACGGTGTCGCGGTCGAGCGCATGGCGGGCACCTTCACGACCGACGACGGTGGCGCGACCTGGCGCTCGGCGCGGCTTCTGCAGAGTGGTGGAGGGGGCGTCGTCGTGGGGAACGCGACGCTCCTGCTGCGCACCACGCGGGATGCTCTCGAGCGGAGCTTCGACGCGGGCGTGACCTGGGAGAGGCTCTTGGGCGGGCCGGATTGGTCCGATGTCCGGGGTCTCGCCATCGTGCCGGACGGCGGTCCGATCGTGGCCCTCGAGTCCCAAGCCGCGTGGGTGAGCGAGGACGACGGCGAGACCTGGAGCTCGCTGGGGTCGGACTGGCCGATTCACAACCCGGGCAAGAGCCTGGCTGCCTCACGGGGTGCGATGGGTGAGCTCGTGGTGTTGGTCGGCCTGGAGAGCTTCGACGGCCTGAGACGCTGGGACTCGATCACGGAAGCCTGGTCGTTGGCCAACACGGGCATCGAGACCTGGGGCGTCTGGTCGATCGTCGTCTCGCCCGACGGTGTCGACGCGGGAGTCTGGGCGGTCACCGGTCAGTTGCTCACCACGGTCTTCCGTTCACGGGACGGGGGGCGAACCTGGACGCAGCAGACCGAGCACGCTGTCAACGTGGCTTCTCTCGCCGTGCATCCCACCGAGCCGGATCACCTCTTGCTCAGCAGTCGTGATCTCTTGAGCCGCAGTCGCGACGGCGGTGAGACCTGGGAGCCCCTGGCCGGCGCCCCCGAGAGCTACCTCGGACAGGTCGCCTTCGGAGCGGGTGACACCCTGCTCGCGATCGGCTCGTCCGCCTGGTGGAGTGACGATGATGGCGTGAGCTGGCGTGACGTCACCGCCGGCTTGGGGAACAGCCGTGTCGACGAGCTCGTGATCGGTGCACCGGATGGCGGCGCCGAGGTTCTCCTGGCCAGCACTCGAAACGACGGCCTCCGCAGCCTTCGGCGACAGGTTGGTCGCGAGGGAGCCTGGGAGTCGGTGAGTCATCCCGACGCTCCGAGCGTCTTGGTCATGGGCGCACATCCGACGCAACCCGGCGCCTTCCTGACCAACTCGGCGCGCCACCAGCTCTACCAGACGCTCGACGGAGGTGAGAGTTGGGACGTCCTCCCGGGGACGGGACTCATCAACGTCGCACGCCAGATCGAGCACGATCCCGCGGACCCCGACACGCTCTTGATGTGGGAGAGATTCGACGTCAAGCGGAGCGTCGATGGTGGCCTGACCTGGGACGAGACCGTCGGTCTCGAAGACCACTTCGTCGGAAACCTCGTGGCCGATCGTGAGCGCGCAGGGCGATGGCTCCTGAGCACTCAAGATCGCACCACCTACGAGCACTCGTTCCACGAGAGCGTCGACGGAGGGGTGACTTGGACCCTCAGCCCCGTGCCGGTGCCGGCCTCCTACCGAGTGACGATTGGACACGTGGCGGGGAACCGGCTCATCGCGTTGGCCGATGCTTCGCCACTCGCCGTGGGACCGAAGGTCTGGCTTCACGACCCCGACTTGGGTGGCTGGGTGGACGTCGATCCGGGCGTGCCCGCCGAGCGCCCGGACTGGTGGTACCCGGTCACCGTCGCGTCGGATCCCGGTGACCCCGAGGCGCTGGTCCTGGCGACCGGCGGGCTCGGCGTCTGGCGCAGTCGGGACGGGGGTGAGTCTTGGGCGTCCTGGAATCTCGGTCCCGACGCGCAGTCCTTCGACGTGCTCCCCGATCTCATCCAACACCGGCCGGCCAGCGTCGACGCGCCACCGGAGGTCGTGGTCGGGACGACCAACGGCGCCTGGAGCCTGAGCCTGGACGACTCGGACCTGCTCCTGCGCGTGAGCCGTGCCGGGGACGATGTCGTCCTGGAGTGGCCCGAGCCGAGGCTGCCGGTGACGGTGATGCGGAGCGAGGACCCGGTCGTGCCGCTGCGAGCGGTTGGGCCGGCGACGATGAGCCGCTCGGCGACGGACCCGGTGGCCAGCGACGGCCGGCTGTACTTCTACCGAGCCCGGTACTGAGACCTCATCGACTGACGAGGTAGCGGACCTCGCGGTGACGGTCCTCGGCGAGCGCGTCTCGCACGACGGTCGGGCGGACGTCCCGGTGCGGGAGCTCGGTCAGCGGCAGCCAGAGCACGACGATGTCGTCCTCACGGGAGCGGACGTCGTCGTGCTCGAGCGCGACGGCGAAGTAGTGCTCGTGGAAGTGCAGCGAGCCACCGGCCACGTCGAAACGGTTGTCGACGAAGAACAAGACGCGACCGTCGTGGACGATGAGGGCCCGGGCACTGGTGCGGAGGCCACCCCGGGCGAGCTCACGGGCCAGGAAGCGCTCTTGGCTGGTCTCGTTCATCGCGTGGCTCGTTGCAGGTGCGTCGATCGAAGCCGTGAGCATGACGGACGGAGCCGCGGTCGACGACGGGAGGTCGTGCGCTTCCTGAGGCCGAGTAGACGGAACTCCGTTACGGTCGATCAGGCTCGGGGAGCTTGGTCGGGCCAAGAAGCTGGGCCCGAGGAGCTTGGTGAGCGCTCGCCGGTCGTCGAACCGGTTCGATCGAACCACTGCTGCGCCCGCGGGTGCGAGCGCCTCGGCTTGCTTGCCGTCCTCGTGAAGCTGAACAGCGCCTCTGGATGCAGCGCCTCCGGGTTGGGGAGCCTGTGGGTGGGCGCCCTGAGGCCTGGTGCTCCAGCGGATGGCCACCTCGACCGGAGCTCGAATCTCGAATCGACTCGACCTGACTCGCGACCGAGTCGGCCTCGGGGACCGTCGGGCTTGGCTTCGACCCCAGGTGACGCCTCGGGCTCGTCGCTAGTCAATGGGATGGCCGACCAATTTGGAGCCTGGCCGGCCAGCCGTGAACCGTCGGGCCGGTCGCTTGCATCCGATGAGCCCAACCGCAGAGTGCCGGGTGCGTGACTGCTCGCGGCTGACCGAGTCGCCGGGTCGTTGGCTCAAGGCTCATGTCCGGGGCGCGATCTCCCTGGAAGCCAATGGGGGCACGGCTTCTCGCGTTTCCCCTGGTTTTCCAGGCATTCTGGCCCGCGACCCAACCAAATCTCTGAGTTAACATAATGCATCTTATCGGACATTGTGGATCGACGGGGCCTGCGGGCATTCCAGGCTCAGCCTCGTGAACGGCCTCCTGGAGCGACCCCTCTCGCGCAGCCGACATCCCTGAGCCCGGGTTCCTCTTGCCGCTGACTCCTGGTCCGGCGACTGTTGGTTCATCTGACCCGAGGTTCCCGTGACGCTCCCGTGCTCGCTCGTTCGCACTGCCGTTCTCATCCACGTGCTGGTGTTGCCGGCGCTCGTCGCCCAGACCGACGCTGAGCTCGTCGAGCGCTTCGACCAGGCCGAGTCCGTCGCCGACTGGACCGCCGCGCTCGAGGCCGCGACCACCATCGTCGAGCGTCACCCGAAGGCGGCCTCCTGGGCCTTCCGGGCCGGCCGCCTCCACTCGAAGCTGGGCTCGCCCGAGGAAGCCCTCCGGCTGCTCGGGCGTTCGGCCGAGCTCGGCTACACGGGCGTGCGCTCCTTCGAGGAGCACGAGCACCTGGGATCGCTCCGGGAGCACGCCGATTTTCTGGCCATCCTGGGCCGCGTTCAGGAGAACGCCCGGCGCCGGCTCGCGGGATTCCAGGAGCACGCCGCGGGACACCAGCATCCCGTCTTCGTCCCGACTGGGCTGCCGTCCGGGACGGCGCCTCCCCTGATCGTTGCCCTCCACGGGACCGGCGGCACGGGCGCTGGGATGCTGGCGGTGCTGAAGACCGCCGCCCAGCGCAACGGCGCGGTGCTCCTCGGCCTCGACGCGCTTCGACCCCGCGGCAACGGCTACTCGTGGACCTACCGCGACGAGGCCGAGTGGCTCATCCTCGACGCCATCGAGACGGCCGTCGACACCCACGGCGTCGACTCGAAACGAGTGGTCCTCGTCGGCTTCTCCCAGGGTGCCAACATCGCCCTGACGCTGGCCCAGACCCACCCGGACCGGATGCGCGCCATCCTCCCGATCTGTGGTCACTACGAGCCCGACCTCGTCGACGACGGCTCCACGCCCGCCCGTGTCTTCCTCCTCACCGGTGAGAACGACGCCTGGAAGGACACCTACCGCCGGGCCCAGCGGGACTTCCAGCGCGCTGGCGCGAAGACCCGGCTCCGCACCGTTCCCGGCCTGGGACACGAGGTCCCCACGGGACGCTCCGGCGAGGCCGAGCTGACCAAGGCCCTGCGCTGGTGCTTGGCTGGCTCGTGAGGCGGACCTGACCGCGGCACGAACCTAGAGTGATGCTCGAAGTCTGAGCTGCGCACGATTTTCGTGCGTCGAGCGGTCAGGTTTTCGTACCTCACTCACTAGTCCCGGGGAGTCCCGAACTCTCTTCCGTCTCCCCGAGGGCTCTGCCATGTCAGCCTGCCTGCGTCTCTCTCCCCTCGTCCTCCTCTCCCTGCTTCTCGCGCTCCCTGCGACGGCGGCTCCTCCACCACCCTGCGCCGAGTGCCCGTCCGGCCGGGATCGCGACGGCGACACGATCCTCGACGAGTGCGACAACTGTCCCCGGGTCAAGAACCTCGACCAGCTCGACACCGACGGTGACGGCGTGGGCGACGCGTGCGATGGCTGTCCCCTCGTCTTCGATCCCTTGCAGCACGACCACGACCGCGACGGTGTCGGCAACGCCTGCGACCTCTGTCCCTGCGACCGGGATCCCAAGCAGCTCGACGCCGACGGCGACACCGTCGGTGATGCGTGCGACCCGAGGCCGAGCTTCCCCTGCGAGGTGGACCGCGACCATGACGGTCTTCCCGACTGTGAGGACAACTGCCCCGAGGTCTTCAACAACGACCAGTCGGACGTCGACGGCGATGGTCTCGGAGACTGCTGCGACAACTGCCCGAGGCATGCGAACGCAGGTCAGGAGGACGCTGACGGAGATGGCGTGGGCGATCTCTGCGACAACTGCCCCGAGGTCCCGAACCCCGACCAGGCCGACAGCAACCACGACGGTGCCGGTGACTCCTGCGAGAAGGAAGACACCCACTGCGACGACGGCTACGACAACGACGGCGACGGTCTCCCCGACTGCGAGGACCCCGACTGCGCGCATGCCCCCAACTGCCTGGACTCCGACGGTGACGGCGTCCTCGACATCGACGACGTCTGTCCGGACCAACCGGACCCGGGTCAGGAAGACTCCGATGGCGACGGTGTCGGTGACGCCTGCGACAACTGTCCCAGCGACGACAACCCCGACCAGACCGACACCGACGGCGACCTCCTCGGCGACGCCTGCGATCCGGTCGACTCCGACGGTGACGGTGTCCCGGACGACTCCGACAACTGCCCCGACGACCCGAACTCGGCCCAGGCCGACACGGACGGCGACGGTGTCGGCGACGCCTGCGACAACTGTCTTCTCGACGACAATCCCGACCAGACCGATTCGAATGACGACGGCTTCGGAGACGCCTGTCCGGTCGAGTGGGACTGCGACGACGGCATCGACGACGACGGTGACGGCGACGTGGACTGCGACGACTCCGACTGTGCGGGCGACGCGGCGTGCAACCCCGACGATGACGGCGACGGCGTGCTGGACGTCTCCGACAACTGTCCCAACACTGCCAACGCGGCCCAGTCCGACGGGGACGGCGACGGCGTGGGTGATGTCTGCGACAACTGTCCGAGCACCCCGAATGCCGGTCAGGCCGACCACGAGGACGACCTCGTCGGTGATGCCTGCGACAACTGTCCGACGGTGGCCAACACCGACCAGACCGACTCCGACTCCGACGGTGTCGGCGACGCCTGTCCGAACGAGATCTTCTGCAACGACGGGATCGACGGCGACGGCGACGGGCTCACCGACTGCGCCGACCCCGACTGCGCGTCCGACGCGGCCTGCTCGAACGACGACGACGGAGACGGCGTGCTCGACACGGCCGACAACTGCCCCGACGACCCGAACCCGACTCAGGCCGACATGGACGGTGACGGCGTGGGCGACGCCTGCGACAACTGTCCGGCAGTTCCCAATGCCGACCAGGCGGATGCCGACGACGACGGTCAGGGGGACGCCTGTCCGT
>JBCCFW010000251.1:0-8653 GCA_039029535.1 Acidobacteriota bacterium | reverse complement strand
TGCGACTGCGGGTCTCGTGCCCATTCAAAATGTTGGGTTGAGCAGGCAGCTGTGAAGCGCAGGAGCAGCAACCAGTGTTCATCTGGCTCCACCCCGCCGGTGGGAACCGGGGAATGAGAGCCGGAGGCGCACTTCGGCGGTGCGTTGAGGACCGAGAGGCGAGTACGCCCTTCGTAGGCCGCGGATCTGGTCACGCAGCAGGAGACTCATGAAGAGTCCGGGCTACGGGCAGGGGAGGTCGGGCCGCTGGAGGCCCGAGGAGTCCGTGCCGTAGAGGTCGGCGCTCTGGCCGCAGGAGTTGCCCGCGCCCACGAGGTAGTAGAAGCCGGCCATGCCCGGTGGCGGATCCGAGGCGTCGAGGAAGCCCGGAGTCGTGACGATGGTCAGGCACGCATGGTCGTAGGCGCCGGGGCCTCGCGTGGCCAGGCCCCCATCCCGCGGGATCGTGCCGCGCAGCACGGGGTAGGTCGTCGCGTCGGCCAGAATCGGCCAGGTGAACTCGTCGACGCCGATGGCGCGGAGGCCGTCGCCAGGACCCGCGGCCGGAGGCATCCCACCGGCCGGGCACTCGCAGGCGTCACCCACGCCGTTGCCGTCGACGTCGGCCTGGTCTGCGTTCGGGATGAGCGGACAGTTGTCGCAGGCGTTGCCGATCCCGTCGCCGTCGCTGTCGGGACCACAGGGATCACCCACCGCGAAGGTGCTGCTCTCGGCGCCGAGCGGAGCGCCACAGGCCAGCTCCCAGCTCGTCTCGATGACGTAGTCGGGGGCCTCGGCCGGGAAGGCCACGTTCAGGACCGCGAACGCGTCGGCGAAGACCTCGGCGATGGCGATGGTGGGCAGCACGCGCCGTCGAGTGAGCTCGACCCCGGTGTAGGGGGCGAAGTCGCCCGCTGCCGTCAGGTACTCGTCCCGGGCGGGCGTGAGGATCACGTGCTCGAGGATGCTGCCCTCGATGGCACGGTCTCCAGCGTTGAGCACCTGGGTCAACCCGCGGAAGACCGGGCTCACCAGCGGGAACGACGCGGGGTCGGTGCCGAGGCTCGCGATGGCCGTGGTGACGTTGACCTGGAAGCCGATCTCGTCGATGAGCGTCTCGTCGGCCGGGCAGGTGCCGTCGGGCAGGAAGGGGTCGGAGCAGGTCGAGATGCGGAGGAGCCAGGTCCCGGGGATGGCATCGACCGGGAGCTCCAGCTCGGCGATCGCTTCCCCGAGGATGTCGGACGTGACGACGTCATGCTGCGCGAGGACGCCAGCCGGGTTCTCCCACTCGAACAGGTAGCGGTCGAGACGGTTCGGCTCGAGACCGGCGGCGCCCGCGTACACGTTGTCGCAGGACTGGTAGTCGGTAGCCGACAGGATCCGGAGCGGGTCGGCGTAGGCGACGACCTGGCTCACGATGATCTCGTCCATGAGCGTCGGCAGGAAGACCGGAGTCGTCGCTTCGAAGATGTCGACGCGGGTCGTCGAGACTTCACCGACCATGAGGTCGAAGGTCTCGAGAGCGAGCACGTAGCAAACGACGCCGCCGAAGGGATCGACCGGCGGCGTCTCGCCGAGGAGATGAGGCTCGCCGTCGGCCGGGTTGCCGTCGCAGTCGGGATCGGTGAGGAAGCCGCCCGGCTCACCTCGATGACCGATGGTGAACGGGACCGGCTCGGAGTCGTTGTTCACGATCCGATGGGGGAAGAGGACGGTGCTACCCGGCGTGCCGAACTTCGCGCGACCGTTGGCGACGGTGTAGCTGGGGCCGGCCTGATAGAGCGGGCCCACGGTGGTCACGTCGGTGAAGCCCGTCGTCACGCCGGGGTCGTTGCCGGAGGTGAACAAGGCCGTCGTGACGTCGACGCTGCCGAGGGGAGCGTCGGTGGGGACGGTGATCTCGAGGATGAGGCAGCGGAAGTCATCCGGATCCACGGTGATGTCGGTGGTGAGCACCGCGTCGCTGATGCCGTCGCAGTCGGCGTCGAGCCGGAGGGTGTGGTTCCAGCCCAGGCTCGAGTCGATGGAGATGCTCACCGCGTCGAGGAAGCCGCTCGCGTTGAGCAGGACGTGCTCGTACGGCACGGTCACCCCGGGCCCCGCCGTCACGCCGAGGTCGGGGGAGGCGATGAGCAGGCCGACGTCGGTGCGAGTGTTGACCGTCTCGACGCGACCGTTGGGAGCACAGGCCTCGACGAAGCTCCGGTCCACCGTGCCGCTGGACACGTCGACCGGGACCTCCACGCCGAGGATGAGTGGGATCGCATCACCCGGGATGCTGGAGCGCACGCCGGCCAGCACGCCGCTGTCGCACTGACCATCCATGTCGCCGTCGCCGAGATCGAAGACCTCGTCGCCGGGATCTTCGAAGTCGCCGTCGCCATTGGCGTCGAAGCAGAGCCACTCGTCGGCGGTGGCCGTGCCGTCGAAGTTCAGGTCGAGGCTGAGTCGGAGCGGGAAGCCTTCCGACGAGCTCATCCGGAGCTTGAAGGCCTCGTCTCGGTTGCCCAGGTTCTCGAGCTCGTGGAGGTGCTCGACGACGTCGCCGGGCGTCGCGAAGAGGACCGACTCGGGGTAGAGCTCGTGGCAGGTGTAGCCCGAGCTGCCAGCTCCGCCGGCCAGGCCGCCGAGGTTGTCCCAGAAGCCGCGGTTCGCGTAGTCCTCGTTCTCGGGCCAGGGCTCGCGCGCCGAGGAGAGGTGGTGGGAGAAGGGCTGACCCGGCTCGAGCCCGAGGTCCGACCACGGGAAGGCGAACTCCAAGCGCAGCCCGGCCTCGACGCAGCCGTTGTCCGGGCAGGCGGCGTACTCGCGGAGGAGCTCGTAGTCGGCACGCATGGAGTACGGGAAGTGGCCGTCGCCACAGGGCTGGTCCCCGGTGAGGCCGCAGTCGAACTCGTCGTCACTCAGCAACGACACGTCACCGGGTCCCGGCATGAGTCGGAACACGCTCGTGATGAGCTCGTCGGTGCCGGTGGGCACCTGCTGGGTCACCGCGAACTGGAGGAGCAAGTCGTGCTCGGCGACGGGGCCCGTCGCGTCGAAGAACTGCTCGTCGGCCCGATCGATGGCGAGGTGGTAGTACCGCGGGTCGTCGGCGACGAGGGGCCCGAAGCGCTCGATGAAGACGTAGAGGTTCTCGTCGTCCCAGGTGAGGGCGAGGAGCCGGAGGTCGAGGGCGATGCCGCCGGGGCAGTCGCGATCGCCGGTCGAGCCGCAGGGGGGCGCGTTGCCGAAGGCGTCGACCGCGAGGTTCCGCGGGTTGCGAAGGACCTGCTCCCAGTCCTCGAAGCGACCGTCGATCGTGACGGTGGTCAAGGTGGGGCTGCAGGTCTGCGCCCGGGCACCGGGGGCCAGCAGCACGACCCAGGACAAGAGGACGAGACCGATCGCCGGGCGCCGGAGCGCGGCGATGTCGACGCGGCGTGAAGGAACGGGCTTCGTCATCGGTCGGTGCCTCTCGCTGCCGTCGCGTGAATCCCGGTACCTGAGCGCGTGGCTAAGTTCGGGAGGCATCGTCGGCTTGGCTCGTGGGCAGGGGGATCATAGGCCATGAGACCCCAGACGCCCAACGAGGGGGTACCGTTCCCGACACGCGCGACAATAGAAAAAAATGCCGAGAACGGCGGTCTCAGGCCCGATCCCGAGGGGGAGGCCCAGGAGCCTGCGTCACGGTTCCGCGTGGTTCGCGCGCCAGGGAATCGCCGTCTCAGGCAAGGAGAGAAGAGGAAGTCGATGCTCGTCCATCGATCGACCGCGCCGACCCGTGACGCAGGCCCCTATGGGCAGGCCGGGGTCGGGCGGGGACTGCCCTCGGAGCCGAAACCCAGTCCTTCGGCCGTCACGCCGCAGGAGTTGGAGGCGGTGACGAGGTAGTAGACGCCGACGACGCCCGGTGGCTCGGGCACCGCGTCCACCCAGCCCGGCGCGGGCACCACGTCGAGGCACGCGTGGTCCAGCGGATCGGGACCGCGTGAGGCGAGACCTCCGAGGCCTTCGAGCGTTCCTCGGTAGACGGGGTAGGCCTCGGCGTCGGCGAGTCCGGTCCACGTGAGCACGCTGCCGGCTGCGACGCGCAGGCTCGAACCCGGGCCGGTGACCGGCACGTCGCCACCGCAGGGCTCGCCGACGGTGAAGGTGACCAGCGAGGAGCCGAGCAGGGCTCCGCAGGAGAGCCGCCAGTCGACCTGCACGAGATAGTCGGCGGCCTCGAAGGGGAAGCTCAGGTCGACGAGCCCCAGCACGTCGTCGAGAGCAGCGCTCGGTCCGACCTCGGGCAGCGCGCGTCGCCGCGTAACGAGGCCGTCGGCATGTGGGCGGAACGCTCCCGTCTCGTCGAGGGACAGCGAGCGGTCGGGGGAGAGCACGACGTGCTCGAGGATCGTGCCGACGAGGGCTCGGTCCTCGACGTTGACCAGCTCGGTGCTGACCTGCAGCAGGGGCGTGACCTGGGGGTAGGCCGGGAGGTCCGTGACGGGGGGCTCGACCCGGGCGTCCGATCCGACTCGGAACGGGACCGCGTCGAGGCTGTCGGAGAGCGTGTCGCACGCGCCGTCGGGCGTGAAGGGACCCGTCGGGCACTGGAACAGCCGCAGCCACCAAGTGCCCGGCGTCGCGTCGGCGGGGAGGTCCAGCGTGCCGACCGTCTCGCCCCTGAGGTCGCTGGAGCGGACGTCGGCCTGGATGCGGTTGCCGTCCGGGTCCTCCCACCAGAGCAAGAACTCGTCGTGCCGGTTGTTGGTGAGACCGCTCGCACCGGCGTGGACGCGGTCACAGGGTCGGAAGTCGGTCTCGGAGAGCCTGCGCGCCGCATCGGAGTAGGTGACCGCCCGGCTCAGGATGAGCTCGTCGATGGTGTCGACCGTCTCGACGGGCGAGCTGAGCGGCACGGCGAACACCTGGTTGGTCTCGATGGTGCCCGTCGCGAGACCGAAGGTGTCGAGGGCCAGGATGAAGCAGCCGGAGCCGCCGAAGGCGGGGAGCTCCGGCGTCAGGTCGACCAGGGGCCAGCCGTCGGCCGGGTTGCCGTCGCAGTCGGGGTCGGCGTGGTACGTCCCGTCCACTCCGGAGTGCGTGACCTGGAAGGCGGTGGGCAGCTCGTCGTTGTTGGTGATGCGATGCGGGAAGAGGACGATGCTGTCCACGCCTGCGTGCTTGGCGGTCCCCTCGGCCACCGTGTAGCTCGGCTCCAGCTCGAAGAGGGGCGCGACGGTCGTGACGTCCGTGACCAGGCCCTCCACGCCGGGCGCTGCGGTCGATGAGAACCGGAAGGTCGTCGAGTCGATGACGCCCGGAGCAGCGCCCGCCGGAACCTCGACCAGGGCGATGAGGCAGGCGAGCTCGCGGGGCATGAGGGAGATCGCGCCCGTGAGCTCGACGGCGCCCACGCCGTCGCAGGCCGTGACCTCGCCGGGGTCGTGGTAGAGCGTGACCGGCCAGCCCTCGCTCGACGTCACCTCGATGCCGATGTCATCGGGGAGACCGCCGGCGTTCCAGAGGAGGTGGACGTAGGGCACGAGGAGGCCCGGGGCTGCGGAGGACTCCTGGTCCTGCCAGGCGATGAGCTGGCCGACGTGGGTTCGGGCGGTGGCGAGCTGCACGACCCCGTCAGCCGACGTGGCCTCGAGCTGATTCACCTCGACGAGCGGGAGTGGGGCGGCGAGGGGAACCTGAACGCTCAGGAGCAAGGGGATCTCGCCGCCGGGCGCGTCGACGCGCGCTCCGGCGAGGAGCCCGGTGTCGGGCTGGCCATCTCCGTCGCTGTCCCCGATCAAGGTGACCGAGTCGCCCATGTCGTCGAGGTCGCCGTCACCGTTGGCGTCGACGTAAAGCAGCTCCGCCGGGTCCGGCGTGCCGTTGAGATTCAGGTCGGCGCTCAGGCTCATGGTGAAGCCGTGCGACGAGGTCGAGCGGAGCTGGAACGTGGCGTCGCGGTTGCCCAGGTTGAGCACCGAGTGCTCGTGCACGACGGTCTCGCCGGCCAGGGCGAAGCGCTCGCGATCGGGCACGACCTCGTGGCAGGTGAAGCCCGTGCTGGCGGGGCCGCCGTGCAGGCCGCCGGCGTTGTCCCAAAAGACGCTGCCGGTGTAGTTGCCGTTCTGCGGGAAGCGGCGGTCGCCAGCGGAGAGGTGGAAGGCGAAGGGCTGGCCCGGCTCGAGGTTGAGATCGGTCCAGGGGACCGCCACCTCGAAGCGACGCCCGGCCGGCCCCACGCAGCCGTTGTCAGGGCAGTCGGGATAGGTGACGACAGAGACGTACTCGGCCGAGCCGTCGTCGGGGAAGAACCCGTCGCCGCAGGGCAGGTCGCCGTCGGGACCGCAGGTGGCGTCGCCGACGTCGACGAGGGGGAAGCTGCCCGAGCTCAGCCGGAACAGCTCGGCTTCCAGGCTGTCGCGTCGCGGCATCATCCCCATGGAGCGCACGTCGAGCTGGAGGATGAGGTCGCGGTCGGCGGCGTCGAGCTGCTGCTCGTCGTCTCGGTCGATCCAGAAGTGGAAGTAGCGGGAGTTGGAGTTGCCGAGCCGGGCGAAGCGCTCGATGAACAGGTAGAGGTTGTCCGTGTCCCAGGTCACGGCGGCGAGGCGGAGATCCTGACCGGCGCCGGTCACGCAGTCCTTGTCGCCCGTCGAGCCGCAGGGAGCCGAGTTGCCGAAGGCATCGAGGACGAGGTTCTCCGGGTTCCGCAGGACGTTGCCCCAGTCGCCGAAGCGGCCGTCGACGGTGATGGTGGTCTCCGTCGGCCCGCACGCGGTCTGCGCCTGGGCGGGCTGGGCAAGCCCGAGTAGCAGGGCACAAGTCAGCCAGGCGAGCCGCTGGGAGGCCGCCGATCGTGTCGTGTTCAGGGCTGGGGAGCCGAGGAGGGGCATCGACTGGGGAGCTCGGACCGAGGGGCCGAAATGCAGGGGACGGGCTTCTCGGTGAGAGATGTGTTCAGAAATACTACGAGAGCATCGCCCATTTTTGGAATGCTGACCACGTCTGAACGGGGGGCACCTGGTTGCGAGGGATCGGTGAGGGCGCGAGAATCGAGGCAGCGTCGGCCATCGGCCGCGCCGGCAAGGGGGGCCTGACGGGCTTCCTCGTCGGGCGGACGGGGTCGGAGCTCGAGACGAGCGAAATCAGCCGTTAGGCGACCCTGTCGGTCCATGTCCGACCGACCGGGGCGCACGCATCGAGGAGCCGCTCATGTCCGCAGGGAACCCGGGCTCGGCCGCAGGGGCCGATGCCCGACCACGCATCCTGGTGGTGGACGACAACGTCCTGAACCGCCGGATGCTGCAATCGCTGCTCGAGCACCACGGCTTCCAGGTCACGCAGGTCGAGGGAGGGCGCCAGGCGCTGGAGGAGGTCGAGAGCTCACCGCCGGACCTCATCCTCCTCGATCTCATGATGCCCGAGGTCGACGGATTCCAGGTTCTCACCGGAGTCCGCAAGAGCTTCACGCCCTCGGCGCTCCCCGTTCTCATGGCGACGGCCTCGGACAGCGACGAGGACGTCGTCCGCGCCCTGGAGCTGGGCGCCAACGACTACGTCACCAAGCCCATCAATCGTCCGGTCGTGCTCGCTCGCGTCCGCAGCCAGCTCGCGCGGGCCGAGGCCGAGAGGGCCCTCCGCCAGAGCGAGCAACGCTTCGCGCTCGCCGCGCAAGGGGCACGGGACGGCATCTGGGACTGGGATCTCGCGGCGGACCGCATCTACTTCTCACCCCGCTGGGAGGCGATGCTCGGCATCCCCGAGGGCGGCCTGGGTCACGAGGTTCAGGCCTGGACCCAGCGCATCCACCCCCGCGATCGTCAGGCTTTCGACCGGGCCCTGGGCGCGCACGTGGCGGGGGAGACCGAGCAGTTCGACCACACCTACCGCATCCGGCACTCCGACGGCAGTCACCGCTGGTTCCGCACCCGCGGTGAGTCGGTGCGTGACGCTTCGGGCCAGGCCATCCGCCTGGCCGGGTCCCAGACCGACGTCAACGACTCCTTCCGCGACCGCCTGACCGGCCTGGCGACCGACGTGCTCTTCCGGGATCGTCTCGACGAGGCGATCGAGCTGCTCCTGCAGGACCAGACCGCGAGCTTCGGCGTCCTGCTCTTCGACATCGACGACTTCGACCGGCTCAAGAACCGCATCGGCTACCGCCGGAGCGAGGCCCTGCTCAAGCTGCTGGCCCAGCGTCTCGAGCGGGGAGTGGCCGAGGCGACCACCGAGCTCGGTCATGGTGTCGAGATGACGCTGGCGCGTCACGACACGAGCGAGTTCCTCGTGCTGCTCGAGAACCTCCCGCCGGACGCAGACCTCACGAGCTGCGCTGCCGAGATCCAGGCCGTGCTCTCCGAGCCCTGCGAGATCGAGGGACGACCCATCTCGGTCCCGGTGAGCGTGGCGCTGCTGCTGTCGAACCGCCGGCACCGCGTGGCCGAGGAAGTGCTCACCGAGCTGGCCCTCGCCGTCGAGCAAGTCCGCGACTCCCAAGTCGCCTGAGTGTTCGCGGGTCTTTTCGCCCAGGGCGGTGTCATTCGTCGCTCGCCTAGTGGGGTGTCACGTGAGTTCGTTGCATTGATCGGTGGATGATCGGCGTTCCTGGCGCGACGCGAATCGCGCGGATAGTGGGCCTATCCAAGTGATGAGCAACACTGCCAGGGGCGCCGAGGGCCGCCGAGAAATGTGACGAACTCAC
>JBCCFW010000250.1:0-8659 GCA_039029535.1 Acidobacteriota bacterium | reverse complement strand
TTCCACACCGACGCCACCCAGTTCGTCGGGCGGCTCCCACTATCGATGCGCGAGATCGGCATCGACGCCCTCTCGCTCAGCGGGCACAAGATGTGCGGCCCACAAGGAGTCGGTGCGCTCGTTGTCGATGAAGAAAGTCGCGAGCTCGGGCAGGTTCGGGTTGTCCCGGACGCCCACGCCCTGGATGGCGGCGAAGGTCCTGGCGGTCACGTCCAGCTTGAAGACCGGGTAGTCCACGACGATGCGGTTCGGCAGGTCGGTGAGACCCACCGGTGGCACCGGAGCGGGGAGCACTTCCAGGGCGGCCTGAAGCGTGCCGTAGCCCTGGGGCAAGGTGATGCTCACGACGTCGCGCTCGACGCCGTCGGCCAGCCTCGCGACGAGGAGTGACTCGCCGGTACCGGCAGCCGGACCTTGCAGGAGCTGGACTTCCGTTTCCTGGTCCGAGCTGAAGCTCGGCGTGAAGTCCGCGTCGTACTGCGAGCCCTGAAGCTGCCAGGTGATCGACTGGGGCACGCCGCTGTAAGCGATGGGAGAGGCCAGGTGCAGGAGGCTCTTGATGGAGAGCAGGTCGCTCGCGGCGGCGGCGATGGGCTCACCGTCTTGCACGAGCAGCACCTTGATGAGTCCCTCCCCGGGCGAGAAGAGCTCCAGGGTGAGGACGGCTTCGACCTGGTCGGGGTCGAGCGGCGTCACCTCGGTCTCGAACATCGCTTCGGCCCCCTGGCTGATCCAGTAGGCCCGCAGCTCCGCATCGGGAACGGGTTCATCGAGCGAGACGACGATGCCCTGACGCGTCTCTGCGTGCAGGGCAGAAGAAATGGTGAGGTCGAGCTCCACGGCGAGTGCGCTCGGCACCAGCGCGAGGAGCGGGACGATCCAGCAGGCGCGCGCGAGCGCCCGAGACAACAGGCCGGGCCGCAGCTTGGGCTCCGGGAATTCAGCAAGGGACATGGGGTTCTCCAAGGCCGAAAGACATCGTGGCCAGCGAGCACCCCTCCTCGGTGACGTGGACGGGCCAGCGTCCGCTTCGTGACACCCAAAGTCGCGCGCTGGTCCGGAAGTCGTGTCGAACAAAACTGGCTCACTGAGCCGAACACCAAGTCAGCCCGTGAGATGCGGACTACTAAGCCGTCCTAAAGGACTGAGGCTTCGAAATCGAAGCCGTGGGAGCGTCAGCGGGAGTCATGGGTGGGTCGTCTCTTTCTCGACGACCTCGCTCTCGCCTGGCGTTGCGTCCTCCCGAGCGGACCGCGGGCCGGTCGGGGTGGCGGTCCCTTCGCCTGTCTTTCCTTTTTCTTGCGAGGTTCCCAATGAAGCACGACTGCACCGTCTTGCCCCTGGTTGCTGCGACCCTGATGCTCTCGATCGGGGGAAGAGCCCACGGTCAATGCGACCCCATCCCGCCCGACTGTGGCGATCCCGAAGACCCGAGTCGCGTGGTCTTCGACATCGCCACCGGTCAAGACGCCGACGGTGACGGCCGCGACGACAACTGGTCCGTCACCTACCCCAACGGCGCGTTCTTCGCCAACGCTCCCATCGTGCCGACGCCGATGGCCGGTTGGCGTGGCAGCCCGGCCCTGGCGAGCAACACCGGCCCCTTCGGCAGCGGCAGCCGCTACCCCGTCCTCGGCGACGGACGCTGGATCGGTGGCTCCTTCCAGCGTGGCACCTACGTCTACCGCTACGAGTTCACGCTCGATGCCTACACGACCTACGAGGTCGTCGGTGAGTGGGCGGCCGACAACACGGCCGAGGTCCTCCTCAACGGCAACCCGACCGGTTTCGGTAGCGTCAGCGCGAACGCGACCCCGCCGGCGCCCTGGCTCTCCAACTCGCTCGGCACGTCGCACACCTGTGCCGTCGCGAGCACCGGCTTGCTCACGCCGATCTGTCGGCCAGCGGAAGAGGAAGACCCCTGTGGTGACTATCTCCGCTGTGGTCGTCGCGAGGACGAGTTCCGCGAGATCCACCCCTTCCGTCTCTCGTACAGCGCCAATCCCGAGTGGTTCAACCCCTGCGGGCTGAACGTGCTCGAGGTGCGCGTGAGCAATCCCGAGGGCGTGTCGGGCTTCCTCATCACCGGCGGTCCCGGCACCAGCGTGGGCGCGGCCGAGGTCTCGGCCTGTCCGGAAGAGCCCGTCTGCGGCAGCCAGCCCGGCGATCCGGCGCCTCCCTGCGAGTGCCTGGTCACCGACTTCGAGGGTGGTGACGATGCCGGCGGCACGGCCGACGTGAGCATCCCCGGTGCCGGCTTCACGGTGGTCGGCTCGCCCGGTCCCGCCATCCTGTTCCCGTCGTCGGGAGCGATTCCTTGTGAGGACGACGACCTGGCCACGCCCGGCTACGGTCCGAACAACACCGAGGCCCGTGGCGACGTCTTGATCATCAAGGAGCTGGCCAGCTCCTGCGACGGTCCCGACGACGAGCGCGACGGTGGCACCCTCACCTTCTCCTTCGACCCTCCGATCGACTTCGCCTCCGTCGGTCTCCTCGACATCGAGGAAGAGGGCGGCTCGATCACCGTCACGGCGCCGGACGGCTCGTCCTGCGTGGCGGCGATCCCGGCCGACCTGGACAACGGCTGGCAGGAGCTGTCCTGCGAGCTTGCCGGTGCGACCGGTCTCGTCGTCGAGCTCGCCGGCAGCGGCGCGGTCACCGAGATCAACTGCAGCCCGGCGGTCATGGCCTTCGGCGTGGGCCGTGAGGTGTACGGCGAGGTGATCACGGCGTCCGGCGCCACCCTGTCGATCGACTTCTTCGGTGACAGCCTCACTTGGGGTGGTGGGAGCCTCGAGCTGTCGGCACCGTCACTGTCGGCCGAGCGTGGCCGCCGCCCGGTGAGCGCGCGTCGGCTCAGCGTCGCGTCCGGCGTGTCGCGCGAGGTGCCGGCCCCGACCTCCTCGGTGCCGCTCTCGCTCAGCCCTCGCGGCGGGACGCGCCAGCGCCCGGGCGTCGAGCGTGACGTCCTGCGGGGCTCCATCGTCGAGGTGGTCGAGTCCGACGCCGGACCCGACTCCCTGCTCGTGCGTGGCACCGCGACCTGGAACGGTCGAGGTGGTCACGTCTTCGAGCTGGAGCTCGACGCCGGCGCGCCGGGTCAGTTCACCGGCCTCCGGCTCGCCGTGCGCGGTTCCGGTGGCGCGATCGTGTACCAGGTCGACGAGCGTCTCCGGAGCGACCGGCTGGACAGCCGCGAGTTCTGAGACGCCATTGACGCGGGTCGTGTCGTCTCCCTCGAAGACATGACCCCGAGGGCCCCGGGCGCGGAGGAGCGCTCGGGGCCCTCGTCACGCGTGGCGGCGACGGCGGTGAACCTGGGCGGAGCCGCTTGGGCTGACTACACTCCCAGGCCGATGTTCGACTCTTCTTTCAGCCGGCTCTCCGGCGCCTGGCTGCTCGCGTGCCTTCACCTTCCGGTGCTCGCCGGAGCGGAGCCCGTCGAGCCCGCGGTGCTGCTCGTCGACGTGGCCGAGGAGCGGGGGCTGGTCTTCACGCACGAGCTCGGTCGGGACGCCATCCGTTACGTCCCGGAGACGACGGGCTCGGGGGTCTGCGTCTTCGACTTCGACGACGATGGGGACGACGACGTCTACCTGGTCAGCGGCGGGCGGCCCGGCGACTACGGCGCGGCGGAGGCCGACGCCGACGCGAAGCCCCGTCAGCCGTCCCGGCTCTTCGCCAACGACGGGGGACGCTTCCGCGACGTCACCAGCGGCTCGGGCCTGGAGGGGAGCGGCTGGGGCATGGGCTGCGCGGTGGCCGATGTCGACGGTGACTCCGACCTCGACCTGCTCGTCACCAACCTCGGACCCGACGAGCTCTTCCTCAACGAGGGGGGAGGGCGCTTCCGAGAAGTCGGTGCGAAGGCGGGGCTCGCCGATCCCCGCTGGACGACCGGAGCCGCCTTCGGTGACCTGGAGGGTGACGGTGACCTCGACCTCCACGTCGTCGCCTACGTCGCCTTCACCCCCGACGAACGCTGGTGTCCCGGACCCAAGGGCCTGACCATCGTGTGCGGCCCCAAGGAGTACGACGCGGCCCCGAACCGCCTCTACCGCAACGACGGACCGGGCGAGGACGGCCTGCCGCGCTTCGTGGACGTGACCGCGACTGCCGGCGTGGAGGATGCGAGCGGCAAGTCGCTGGGCGTGCTCTTCGAGGACCTCGACGACGACGGTCGGGCCGATCTCTTCGTCGCCAACGACACCGAGCGGAACAGCCTCTTTCTCAACCGAGGCGAGGGGCGCTTCCTCGATCGCACCCTGCGGGCCGGCGTGGGCTTCTCCGCCGAGGGCAAGACGGAGGCGGGGATGGGGCTCGAGGCGGGAGACTTCAACGGCGACGGCGTGGTCGACCTCGTCGTCACCAACTTCCAGGGTGAGACCAACACGTTCTACCGCGGCATGAACGGCGGCCGATGGATTGACGACAGCCAGAGCTCCGGAGTGTGGCGGGCGACCATGCCTCTGCTCGGCTTCGGCGTCACCGCGGTCGACCTCGAGCTCGACGGCGATCTCGACCTCTACTTCGCCAACGGTCACGTGCTGCACGACATCTCTCGCTACGACGAGACGGCCCGCTTCGCTCAGCCCGATCAGGTGCTGGTGAACCGGGGTCACGGACGTCGCTCCCGCTTCGACGATCGCTCCTCGACGGCTCTCCGAGCCCCCGAGCGCGTCGGGCGTGGCAGCGCGTGGCTCGACATCGAGGGCGACGGGGACCTCGACCTGGTGGTGAACAACTGTGGAGGTCGGGCCTTCCTGCTCGAGAACCGCAGCGCGCGGGCGGGTCGTCACTGGCTGGGCGTGAGGCTGAGTGGGCCGGCTCCCAACACCTCCGGGCTGGGAGCGCGCGTGGTCATCGAGACCGGCCCGGCGGAAGCACCACTTCGTCAGGAGCGGAGGATCCGCACGGCCGCGTCGTATCTCTCGGCTTCACCGGCGCGGGCGCAGTTCGGCCTGGGAACAGCGAGCTCGGCGCGCATCACCGTCCACTGGCCCGACGGCGTCGTTCAGGACGTCGGTGAGCTCCCGGCCGGCGCGATCCATGTCGTGCGTCGTCCCGAGCCGACGCCGGTCACGACGCCGGCACGTTCCCCGTGACCCAGTCGAGCTGGTTGGTGATCCGGTAGAACTTGGTGTCACTGGTTCCGCTGGAGAAGACCTGCTCGTCGTTGCTCCGCATCCACACGATCGCGCTGGGCGTGCCGAAGCCGTCGCGCGTGATGAGGAACGCGGCCGAGCCGGTCTCGCGGAAGAAGCAGGTGGAGATCGGCAGGTCCCAGAGGCCGCTCTTCTGCGTGCCGGAGAGGGTGCTGACGCTCTCGAAGCTGGTGGCCGAGAGGGCGTAGCACTGGCTGGGCGGCCAGGCGAAGCCGTGGTCGGAGGGCTTCGAGCTCGAGCTGTCGGCGGTGTGATGCGTGTCGAGGTCGATGCTCTGCGCCGACCAGAACCCGGCGCCGCTCTCGACGTGCCAGTACTCCATGTTCGCGGCGTAGCCGTCGCCAGCTCGATAGCTGTCACCGGTCGCGAGGATCTCGGCGACGCGGGCGCCGTTGTCGTCGTGCACGTAGTAGATGCGGTAGTAGCCGCTCAAGCCCGGTGAGAGCTCGCGGTCCTTCGTGCTCGGTGGGGTCGAGGAGGGGACCTCGCCACCGACGAACACCGCCTGCGAGGCCAGCTCGAGCGGACCCTCGAGCTCCGGGGTCTGGTGCAGGGCCATCCCGTCGAGGAGACGGGCGGCACGACGGGTGAGCTCGAGGTTGTCGATGGGGAAGACGAAGTCCTCGCCGTCCGGGCTGGCCCAGCGTTGCAGGAGGCTGCCCACCGCCCAGGAGAAGGCGCCGCGTGCTCCCGTGACGAGTTGCAGCTCGGCGGAGGTCTCCTGGGTCCGACAGGCCGCGAGCACCACCTGTGGCGACTGGAGACGCGTCGCGGACTCGAGGCGGCCGCCACCCCGCAGGCGACGCTCGCCATGGACGCGATCCCCGGCGCCGGCGTGACAGGTGTCGAGCAACAGGGTCACCTGACCGGGGACGTCCAGGTGATGCAGGAGCTCGTCGAGCTCGGCGAAGGAGAGGGCGTGCTCGAGGGGATCCCCCTGCACGTTCGAGGGACAGAGGACCAGCTCCCCGGCCTCGACGTCGCCATGACCCGAGTAGGTGATGAGACCCCGCGCCTCGGGACGTCCCTTGAGTGAGTGGACCAGCCACTTGACGCCCTCGAGGACTTCGTCCCGGGTCGCCGTGCGGTACTGCGCGTCCCCGGCGCCCCGGCCGAGGGCGTCGCGCTGCTCGGGCGACAGTGCCGGCGCCGTCAGCACGCGGAGGTTCTCCGGCGAGGCACCCATCGAGCGGGCGAGCGTCCACCACCCGTGGACGTCGTTGAGACCGCCGGCGAGGTCACTGGTGCCGGCGGGCTGGCCGGTGGACTCGTCGTAGGTGGAGTAATCGTCGATGCCGATGAGCAGCCCGTGGATCTCGGTCATGGTCGACTCCGGTCTTGGTCGAGCGGCCGAGGGTGTCCGGCGGCCGCGGGATGAGACGAGGATAGGAAGCCGTCGCGTTCCCCTCCATTGCAGGGGGTTGCCGCCGATTGCAGCCGCTTGCTCGTCAGCTCGACGAGGTCGGCTCGATCAGGCCGAGAGGATCTCGAGCTGGCCGATGCCCAGGCGGAGCTGCTTCGAGCCACGGCGTCGCTCGATCAAGCCGGAGGCCCCCTCCACGCCGGCGTTGGCGAGCTGCTGCCGTGCCCGGAACACGGCGAGGTGCAGTTGCTCCGAGCCCAGGTCGAGCATCCGCAGCAGCTCGTCTTGGTACTCCCAGCCCTGCTCGGCCACGGGCAGCTCCTCGTTCTCGGAGTCCCGCTCGCGCAAGCGCGCCAGGGTGAGGAGGAGGTAGGCGTGGGCGCGATGAGGGAGAGCCGTCTCGTCACCGTCGTGGAGAAGGGTGACGTCGACGTGCTCCTCGTCGGAGCTCACGGTGAAGCGCAGGCCGATGGTGTCGATGCTCGGAGGGGGTGCGGCGGGCTCCCAGGTCCGGGCGAGGGCTTCGGGGAGATGAAGACGCCAGAGTCGATCGGCGACCGCGAGGAGATGCTGATCGGTCACGGGCTCGACGCCGGTGAGCCCTTCCGCCACCCAGCGCTCGCCGCCGTCGCGGCGCACCTGCACGGCCGGTGTTTCTTCGCTGGGAAGTGACAGCAGGCCGTGCTGTGCGAAGCGGTGCTCGCCGTCGTCGGCCTGAGCGCTCGCCACGGGTGGGTCGACATCGACGACTTGCCAGGTGTCGTCGACGTTGCCGAACGCGAGCTCGCTGCCCACGCCCAGTCCCGCACGCTCACCCGCATCGAGACGACGACCGCCGAGGTGAGTGCCGTTGCGGCTGTGGAGATCCTGGACGATCCAGCCGTCGTCTTCCCAACGCAGCGACGCGTGCTCACCCGAGACACGGGGGTCGTCGAGACGGAGCAAGCACGAGCTCGCCCGTCCGATCAGGTTCCGAGCGGTCAGTCGGACACGACGTCCGCTGGTCCCGTGCTCCATGGTCGCCATGACTGGCATGCTAACTCACATGACCCGCTCCGGAGTGTCAGCGTGAGCGAGGACGAGCTCGCCTCGACCCTCGATGACTCGCGACGTCGAGAGAAAAAGCCGCCCGGCGAGGTGCTCTTCGCCGACGAGCTCGTCGACCTCGGCTTTCTCGCACGCGGCGGCATGGGTGAGGTGCGCCGGGTGCGTGACACGCGGCTCAACCGCGTCCTCGCGGTGAAGGTCCTTCATCACGAGCTGGTCGACGACGAGCGGGCGCACGCGCGCTTCCTCGCCGAGGCTCAGGCGACCTCGCAACTGCAGCATCCCGGCATCGTCGCCGTGCACTCGCGTGGTGAGCTCGACGATGGACGACCCTGGTTCACGATGACCGAGATCCGGGGGCGGACGCTCGCGCAAGTGCTGCGGGAGGCACGTGCCGGTGCCGCCGATGCCTGGAACCTGCGCGAGCAGGTGGAGGCCCTGCGTCGAGCCTGCCAGGCGGTGGCCCATGCTCACGACAACGGGGTCGTGCATCGGGATCTCAAGCCCGCCAACATCATGGTCGGTGCGTTCGGCGAGGTGCTCGTGCTCGACTGGGGACTGGCTCGTCTCGTAGCGGGGGAGTCGGCCCCCCGCGAGCGTCTCGTCGAGACCGGCGATGCCCCGGTCACTCGGGCAGGCCAGGTCATGGGAACGCCGACTCACATGGCTCCCGAGCAGGCGATGGGCGGCACGGTGGGGCCGTCGGCCGACGTGCACGCGCTCGGGGCGATCCTCCACGAGATGTTGACCGGCGAGCTGCCGTACGGACGTGACGCCGACGAGGCATGGCGGCGGGTGCGTCGGGGGCCGCGCCCATCGCCGATCCACCGGACGCCGACGGGGCGACCTGCGCCACCCCTGGAGCTGGTCGAGACCTGCGAGCGCGCTCTCGAGCGCGACCCGGCCCGGCGTCCCGCCGACGCCACCGAGCTCAGCCGTGAGATCACCGCCTGGCTCGACGGTGCGCGCAAGCGAGAGCAAGCCCTCGAGCTCGTCGAAGAAGCGGATGCACGACGACCGCTCCTCGACGATCGAGCCCGTCGCGTCGCGCAGCTTCGCGAGGAGGCGAGGGAGCTGCTGG
>JBCCFW010000249.1:0-8715 GCA_039029535.1 Acidobacteriota bacterium | reverse complement strand
GTGGGCGGTGTCCCTTCGGGTCACCTAGCGGGCCAAGGCCCGAGCGGCCCTTCTCGGCTGGCGTCTCCGGCCACTCGCGACGAAGACTCATGAATCATCCGGGCCTGCCGCCCTCAGCACGACCTGCGGCCCCGTGGCATCCTGCGGGGGGCCTGATCCTCACCTGCGTCCAGAGTGATCCGGCCTAGATTCCCTCGGGGGTCCCTGAGCCGATGCGCGTCCACCACGTCCTCTCCTGGTGCCTGGCCGGCCTGGCCTGGGTGACCACGAGCGTCGCCGACGACTTCTGCGGTGACGTCACGGGGACGATCACGCCCGCGGGCGGCCCGCATCGGGCGACCTGCGACCTGCGGGTGCCCGTCGGGGAGACGCTCACCCTCGAGGCCGACGTCGTGCTCCGCTTCACGACCGGCACCTCCCTGCTCGTCGAGGGCGCCCTCCAGGTCGACGGCACGCCGGCCCAGCCGGTGACCCTCGAGCCGGAGATGCCGGCCGCCCCGGCCGGCGACTGGGGACCGCTCCGCATCACCGGCGGGGCCGACCTCACCGAGCTCGTCGTGCGGGGTGCCAGCGTCACGGAGGCGGCCGGCAACGTCACGGCACGCCGCTCTCTCTTCGCCGAGGGTCTCGCCGGGATCCTCGTCGAGGCCGGCGCGACGCTGGGCCTGACCGACTGTCGCGTGGAGGACCAGCAGGGGCTCGGTGTCGACCTGCAGGCCGGGACTCTCTTGGCCAGCCTCTCCGGCTGCCTCTTCGCTCGCAACCAGACGGCGCTGCGGCTGGGTGTCGACGTCGAGGCCTCGCTCGTGGGCCTGAGCGCGAGCGACCATGCCGTCTACGCCGGCGTGCTCATCGACGGCAGCGCGCCCTGGACCGCGGCGACCACCTGGTCGGATCCCGGCCTGCCCTTCGTCATCGGCGAGGACACGAGCTTCACGACCTCGCTCACCCTCGAGCCCGGCGTGATCGTGAAGGTCGAGACCGGGAGCAGCCTGGACGTCGCCGCCTTCACCGCAGTCGCCACGGCCATGGAGCCCATCGTCTTGACCTCGGTCCACGACGACACGGTCGGCGGCGACACCGACGGCCCGCTCGCTCCACCCATGACTGGCGACTGGGGTCGGTTCGGTCTCATCGGCCTCAGCCGGCTCACCGACGCGACCGTGCGGCACGCGGATCGCGTGGACGTCCTCGGCGACCTCACGGCCACCACGTCCCGCTTCGAGCAGGGCGCGGTGGGCGCCGTCGTCGCGCCGGGCGGTCAAGCCGGCTTCGACCGCTGCAGCTTCATGGACAATGCCGGGCTCGGCCTGGAGATCCAGGCGGGCTCGCTGGGAACGGGCGTCCTCGACTGCGACTTCGTGCGCAACGAGACGGCGCTCTGGCTCGGGGCCGACGCCCCCGTGAACCTCGTCGAGCTCACCGCCTCGGCGCACCGTCGCTTCAACGGCATCGCCCTCGACGGCAGCACGCCCTGGACCACGGACCAGACGTGGACCGACGAGGGCCTCCCCTTCGTCGTCGACGCGGGCCTGACCTTCGCCGGCGCGACGCTCACCCTGGAGCCGGGCGTCGTCATCAAGCTCGACCCTGCCGCGGCCGACGGCGCGCGCGACATCCTGCTCGACGGGATCATGGCGGTGGGCACGCCGGCGGCGCCGGTGGTGTTCACCTCGGTGCACGACGACGACCACGGAGGCGACACCGACGGCGCCGCCGTCGTCCCGGCCGCCGGCGAGGCGGGCCGGCTCCGACTGGGCGGCACGAGCGTCATCGAGGACCTGTTCATCCGTTACCTGGACACGACCGAAGCTCTGGGCCCGGTCGACGGCCTCGACGTGGTCTGGGACCGAGCAAACGTGGCGCTCACCATCGCGTCGACCGGCTCGGCGAGCCTCCGGCGCTGCACCCTCACCGAGAGTCTCGGGCCAGGGGTCCTCGTCACGACGGGAGCGACGGGCAGCCGGCTGGACGGCTGCACCCTCCGCGACGGCGAGGTGCCGGTGCGGCTCGAAGCGGACTCCGACATCGAGCTGCTCGCGCCGACGTCCTCGGGGCACCGCCTCTTCGAGGGCCTCCACGTGACCGCCGGCGCCGGCTGGACCACTCCCACGACCTGGGCTGCCAACGTCCTGCCCCACGTCCTCACCGAGGCCGTCACGTTTCTCGAGGGCTCGTCCCTGACCTTGGAGGCCGGCGCGGTCGTGAAGATGGCCGGCGTGGACGCTGCGCTCGACGCGCGGGATCTCGTGACCCGAGGCACCGAGCTCGACCCGGCGGTGGTGACGCACGTCTTCGACGACGAGTTCGGGGGTGACACCGAGGGACCCGAGCTCGCGGGGCTCGAGCCGACCTGGGGCACGCTCACGCTCCGGGGGACGAACGAGCTCACGGGCCTGCTGGTCCGCGATGCCCTGTCCACCCTCTTGCTCGGCGACCTGGTCGCCGAGTCCTGTGACTTCGAGCGCTGCGGCTGGGGCCTGCTCACGACGACGACCTCGCAGCTCGAGCTGCGTCAGAGCACCTTCCGCGAGTGTTCCCTGGCGGGGCTCGAGCTCCAGGCCGGGGTCACGGCCCTGGTGGAGAACTGCGTGTTCGTCGACAACGCTCGCTGGGGCTTCGCCATGTCGGCCGGCCTCTCGCCTGCTCTCACGTCGCTCACCGCGAGGGGCAACGGCGAGCACGACGGGATCGAGCTGACGGGAGCCGGCTCACTCAGCCCGGTCTCCTGGACGGAGGCGGGCATCCCCTACGTCGTGACGGCCGACCTGTCCTTCCTCGGTGGCCTGGAGCTGGAGCCCGGAGTCATCGTCAAGTTGGAGGACGCCCGCCTCGCCGCCAACCTGCAGGTCACGGGCCTGCCCGACACGCCGGTGCTGTTCACCTCGCTGCGCGACGACACCGGCGGCGACACCAACGGCGACGGCGCCTTGTCGGTGCCGGGCAGCGAGGACTGGACCGCGCTCGAGCTCCTCACGGGGACCGACTCGGAGCACGTCGAGGTGCGGCACGCCCGCGAGACCGTCGTGACCGGCGAGGCGACCGTGCGCAGCTCGCTGTGGACGTCCAATCGCGTGGGCGTGGCGGTCGAAGCCGGCGGTGACCTGACCCTGACGGACGGCGTCATCGACGGGAACCTCGACGTGGGCCTGGAGCTGCGTCGTGACAACGCCGGCGCCACCATCACGAACACGCGGCTCGACCGGAATCGACTGGCGGCATTGCTCGCGCCCGACACCGTCGGCACGTTCTCGATGCTGACGGCTGAAGAGAACGACGAGCTCGACGCCATCCTGGTCCGTGGCGGGAGCTGGCGTCGGGACGTTCGTTGGAGCGACGCGGGTCTCCCCTACGTGCTGGCCGACGCCCTGAGCTTCGAGGACGCCACTCTCACCCTCGCGTCGGGGGCGTTGCTCAAGGTCGACTCGGGTGCGGATCCGGACCTGCGCTTCGACGGCTTCGTCGTGGAGGCGGACTCGTCGCGACCGGCGATCGTCACGTCGAATCGCGACGATCGCGGCGGCGACACCAACGGCGACGGCGGCGACACCAGCCCCGGGTCGGGTGACTGGCCGGGCCTCCGGCTCGTGGGAGCCGGACCGCATGAGCTCACGGGTCTCGAGCTGGCCTACGCGAGCTCGGGTCTCATCGTCGACGGGACCGACGTCCGCGTGCAGGACAGCCGCTTCGTCCACGACTTCACGGGGATGACTTGGGAGAACGGAGCCACTGGCGTGGTGACCGACTGCCTCTTCCACGACGACGTGGTGGGCGTGCTCGTCGACGCGACCTCACGACCCGACCTCGGCACCCTCGACGATGCTCGTGACGACAACGACGGCCGGAACGCCTTCTCGTGCACGCGCTTCCTCCACGTGCAGAACGACGGCGCCGAGGCGGTGCGTGCGGAGGGCAACTGGTGGGGCACGGACGCGTCGCTGATCATGGGCCTGGTGGACCAGGACCCGCTGGGATCGATCGGGACGGCTCAGGGCGTCCCGGACCTGCGGCTGCAGCGTGGGGACGACGAACAGGACGTGCTCTTGAGCTGGATGGAGGCGGACGCCCGTTCGTGCAGCGTGCTCGTGCTCCGGGCAGAGGCTCCGGACGGCGATTTCGTGGACGTTTCGGGGGCGGTGAGGGTCCCCGCCTACCTGGACATCGGGGCGGTGCGGGGGCCGAGCTACTGGTACGCCGTGGTGGTCGATTGAGAGACCACGACCATACGTTTTCCGAACGTTGCGGACGAGGCGGCTCATGGTACCATCACGCCCCCTCTGGCCGAGTTTTGGCTTCGCTGGTGGGGTGGCCGAGTGGTTTAAGGCAACGGTCTTGAAAACCGTCGGGCGTTCACGCGTTCCGTGGGTTCGAATCCCACCCCCACCGCCACTTTCGGTCAGACAGTACGCGCCCGTGGAGAGTTGCCGGAGTGGCTGAACGGGCTTGATTGCTAATCAAGTGAGGGGGGCAACCTCCTCCGAGGGTTCGAATCCCTCACTCTCCGCCATGCGAGTTACTGCGCCCCAACCTCCACCAACGTGGGGTTCGTCGAGGCTCGACCGCCCCTTCCCTCGCATGGGCGCCAGTGCCTAGACCGAAGGGACTCTGGCGCGGCGCCCGATCCAACTTGGCCGCCCCTCCCTCGTGCTAAGTCAAGGGCACCCGCACTTGTACGCCAACTCGTCGTACTCCTAGCGGAGTCGCCGAAACCTCGTGAGGTGAACCGCGTAGGTGGCCTCGACTCTCAATCACGGGAGTCGCACCCACGGGAGGTGACCCATGACGGGAGCTGTCGAAGGCGCCCTCAAGGGACTCATGTCTCGAACCGGTAAACACCCGAACTCAATGGCGAGGTAGCGGGATAACCACAGTCCGCCCGGTGGTCATATAGGGGACCAATGCGGAGTCCAGGAGCTGATGGTGCAGTACAGGGGTACTGGCCATCGGCAATGTGGTGCGATGCTCAACCGGCAGCGCGGCCTGCCTATACAGGTCTGCCTCCGGCTGAGCGCCGCGGGGCCGCTGCGGAGGGCCGGCAACTGAGTCGGACTCCGCAGCGGTGCCAGTCTTTGGCAAGTCGGCCAGGGACCGTTACCCAAGAACGAGCAGGCCTACGTCGATGTGTCAGGGGCTGTCACGTTCGTTCGTCGCTCTCCGCCACATGAGTCGCCGCACCTGACGCTTGACCTCACTCACCCTCCGCGGGGTGAAGCATCTGCCACGATGCCCCCCGAGGTCACTCTTCGCTCTCCCTCACGAGCGGCCCAACTCGCCCATCCGCCTTCGACCGAACCGGAATGGGATCGGTGAATGTGATCTCCCTTCTCCAGCGCTCGGCGTCCCATCGGAACCGCATCACCACGCGCATCGCCTCGTGGTTGAAGTCGAAGTCTGCTCCCTGCTTCCACGGCCACCTCGCTTCTCGCCTACCCTGTAGCTGAGGTCGCCACTGCTTCGGCACATCTCCCGTCCTACTGTCGTAGAGCGAGAACTCAAGCCCATCGATCGTGAGCGGACATCCATTCCAATGCACGAAGAACTGCTGCACGTGCTCGTTGCTCCTGTCGACAAGGAATCGGAACTCCCCAAAGTCAGCCCGTAGCCTGCGCTGTTCCTCCTCCGCAGCCTGTGCCCTCCGTTCAGAGTCCCGACCTTCCTCACGAAGATGCTCGATCTCCATCAGCGTTGCGATCCTCTCCCAAGTCTTGCTGGCTGCACGCCGATGCTCATTCGCTTCTCTCGCGGACTCCTCTGCTCGTTCGGCCGCTGCGTCCGCAGCCTTCTCCCGGTAGACAGCGCTCCGGGCGCGCTCGATCGTGACGATCACCGCGATGATGCTGACTGCCGTGAGCATGGTCTGGAGGATCTCTTGTGTCGTCACGATTCGAAGCTCCCGGCTCGGTCACTATCCGAGTATCCGTGAGGCAGCAGCAGCTCCAAGCGGCCTCAATGCGACGGCCGAGTACGAGGCCATCGCACGTACCTCCACAAGGACTCACCCGAGCACCTGACTGGTTCGTGCCTCAATCATCCAGCACGAGTCCCCGCAACAGGACGAGCTCATCGAGGTCGCGTCGCCCGTCCAAGACCGCCGTGATGCCAACCACGTCATCGTCCATGCGGAAGAAGATCCGGTAGGGCGGCAAGATCAGCTCGCGGTAGGTCGTCACTCCCAGAGCCTTCAGCTCGGGAACGATGCGGCAGCGCTTGGGGTGCGAAGCCAGCGCCGCCACCCGGCTTTCGATTTTCTCCTGCAAGCTCACCGCCTGCTGGAGACCTGCCTCCTCGACGAAGAACTCGATCATCGACTCCAGGTCGTCCAGCGCCACGGGGCTCCAGAGAACCCGGTACCGCTCAGCCATCCCCGAGCTGACTGAGCCGCTGCCGAACACGAGACATCGCCTCGTCGTGCTCGACCCCCTCCCCCGCTGCGAGCTGACGATCGCCCGTCGCCATGAGCCTCAGGAGTTGAAGCGCTCGACGCTGTCGCTCGTAGCTCTCGACGTCCTGAACCACGGCGGTCGCACGCCCGTTCTGCGTGATGATGATGGGCCGTCCCGACTCGCGAGCCCTCTTGATGAGCTCCGCACTCCGCGATTTCAGGGCGGTGATGGGCTCGATCGCCTTCGAATGGTCCATCGCAACCTCCGGGACGAATTTAGCACCGAATTCGGTACCGAGCAACCGAGGGCGACAGCCGCTCTCCAGCGAGGCTGAGGGCCCCAGACAGGCCCACCGACCACGAGTCACTGCGCCACGTGTTTCGACACTCGTCCCTCACTCTCCGCCATCTTGCTCGGCGTTCGATCGCGCCCCCCCCTCCCACCACCAGGGCTCGATCCGCCGTCGCCGCAACTGCACTGCGGTCAAGAGGGTTCCTCCTCGCACGCCGGCTTGCGCTCGACCTTCTCGCCGCTGGCCGGACCCGGGGCTCAGTCAGCCATCGGCCAGGGTCTCCAGCGAAGCGAAGAGAGGGTCGTCCTCGGAGTCGACGGCCCGCGTTCCCTGAGCGTCGAGCCGGTAGATCTCGGGTGCGCCTTCGTCGTGGAACTGACTCGACCGCAAGAAGGCCAGCTCAGGCCCGAGGGCTTGGAAGGCCTCGAAGTACGGATCAAGGGTGGGGTGCTCTCGTTGCCAGTCATCCCAGGCGAAGTAGGCCGCCTTCTTGCCCGCTCCCTGGACGCGGTAGGGAGTGGGAAGTGCCGCGAGGGCAGCGAAGACCTGCTGCTCCGCAGCCTCGAGGCCCTCCTCGCTCGCCGGACGCCCAGGCTCTCCCATGAGTCGCATGACCCGGTCACGTTGGCGGGTCGTCGAGAACTGGGCGATGGCGTCGAGCCAGGTGTCGGGGTCAGGTGAGCTGCGGGTCGTGTACTGAACCTTCGATCCCCGCAGGAAGCGCAGGTGGGCAAAGGGCTCGGGCGGCGGCAGAGGCTCGTGCGGAACGAGCTCTGGTGGCGAGCGGAGCAGGTCCTCGCAGGCCTGCTGCACGATCGTGGGGATGTTCTTGTCTTCGAGACGTGCCTTGAAGGCCCGTGCGAGCTTCGCAGTCGTCGCGGCTTGGTCGAGGCCTGGGTTGAGCTCGTCGAAGTACAAGATCTCGGTCAGCATGGCCCGGAGCGACTTGCCGAAGCGGTCGGACTCGTCCACCTCGAACGTCCCGACCTCCTCCTCCACGTGACGGAGGCAGCTGAGGTAGTAGTCACGCACGCGGTCAGAGGGGTTGATGATCCGCGGACGTCCCTTGCGGTCCACGGCGCGGGCCAGGAACCAGGTCAGGCCGCGTTGGTAGCTCTGCAGGAAGGGATGAGGCTTGGCAGCCGAGCCCACGCCATGTTCCTGGAAGTAGACGGGGTCACCTTGATCCCTGCACTCCGCATCCTCACGGGTGAAGGCCTGCGGAAAGACCGCCTCCGCTGCGATCTCGAGACGTCGGCAGCCCTCGTCGTCGAAGCGCTCCACCGGAAGCCCTTCCACCTCGACCATCGAGCTGCCCAGGACCGCAGCAGACAGGGTGCGCAGGTGACGTTCCTCGGGTTGGATGTAGGCCTCCGCCGCGGCGCGGAACTCCTCCGCGGTTCGCCAGGGCACGAGGGCGAGGCGGAGCGCGGGTGGGGTGTAGCCCTCCGTGACGGCGGAGCTGGTCTCGCCTTCGACGTAGTAGGCACGGAAGCCCGGCATCCGCGCGGAGGCGCCGCTGACGTGGTAGCGAACTCCCTTGCTGACCTGCGGCCAACGCGCGACTCGCTCGGCTCGCCACGCCGTGCTGCCGCGCTCCCACCAATCGAGGAAGGGATTGTCAGGGCCGAAGTAGCGGTTGCGTTCTCTCGAGAGTGGCATGGGACTGCGATCCTACGACCTGAGACCAGCCGTCGCGGGCCCGCTCGAGCCGACTCAGTCCACCACGAGACGAACGCCTCGCAGCGGCTGTTGAGCCAAGGGCAGCACGCGCAGCAAGGAAGGGCGACGGATGGCTCTCGCTCACTCCCCTACGCTCGGCCTACCAGCTACTCCCACCGGAGCTCGAACCGAAGGACGAGCCGCCGGAGCTCGAGCCGAAGCTGCTTCCTCCGGAGAAGCCACTCCAGGAGGACGAGGAGGAGCTGCTACTCCAGGCAGCCGCTGCCGCGGCCTCGTCGGCCTCGCGCTTCCTGGTCCGGGCGAGACTCGTCGCCGAGCGCTTGGCCTGTCGGGCAGCCGTCTTCGCGGTCTGCGCAT
>JBCCFW010000248.1:0-8725 GCA_039029535.1 Acidobacteriota bacterium | reverse complement strand
GCCAGCGCCGCGGAAGTCGTCGTCGCAATCGGCCTCGACGACCTGGGAGCACGTGCCGTCGGGATGACAGCAAGCGCCGATGAGGACGGGGCAGTCATCAGGCTCGCAGCTCGTGCCCGCTCCCGACCAGGAGCCGTCACAGTCGGCCTGAGTCGTCACGGTGCAGTCACCTGCGGGCGTGCAGCAGGCGCCGACGGGGGGGCAGTCCTTGCAGTCGGTGTCGGCGCCGCGGAAGTCGTGGTCACAGTCGTCTTCCGTGGTCACGGTGCAGTCACCGGCAGGCATGCAGCAGGCACCGGTGGGCTCGGGGCAGGAGTCGCAGTCGGTGCCGTCGCCGAGGTAGTCGCCGTCGCAGTCGCCCTCCTCGGTGAGGTCGCAGTCCCCGTGCTCACAGCAGGCTCCGATGCAGGGCTCGGACGAGCAATCGGTGCCCTCGCCGAGGTAGTTGCCTTCGCAGCTCAGCTCGGTGGTGACTTCGCAGTCCCCCTCGAGACAGCAGGCGCCCACCTCGGCGCAAGGGAACACGTCCTCGCACGACTGGTCGGGGAAGGGAGTGCCGTCGTGGAATCTGAAGCATTCCCCCGGCGTGGTGTCGATGCAGGTCGAGTCGGGCAGGCAGCAGGCATCGGCTTGGGCGCGGTCAGCCGGAAAGAGGCTGAGCAGGCTGCCCACTAGTAGGAGGACGAGCGGACGGGGAAGACGCATGACGACTCACGATTCGGTGAGAGGACTCGAGGCGGTTCGCCGGATGACTGCGAAGCGGCACGCGGCCTCGGCCCTTCCGGGTGGGGCAACGATCCGCGCGCCGTCTCGCAGTGACGTCAGGGTCAGACGCCTCCTGAGACCGGTCAACGCAGCACCCGGCGCTGGCAGGACTTTGGCAGGAGGCGCATGTCCCGCTGGTCCGAATGACCACGACCCGGGCGTGAGGCGTCAGACGTCCTCGGCCAGCCGCAGCCCGACCGGGTAGGTCGTGCCGGCCCGCCTGGGGAGGCAGCGGGCCGGGGTGTCCCACGCCGGAGCGGAGCCCCAGATCGTGACGAGGGTGAGAGGCTCGACCTCGGTCAGCTCACGACCGGTCTCCGGGCCGTCCGTCTCCTCATGCCAGGCCGTGGAGGTCCAGCACCGGATGTTGCCGGCGAGATCCATCACTCCATCGACGGTGTCCGACATGGGAAAGAGGCCCACCGGAACCACTCCCCGCAAGCGGGTCGACAAGATGTTCCCGATCGGCTCTCCCTCGATGGGTTGGCGTGCGCGCGGACGATGGTAGGCGGCCCACAGCTCGGGCTCGGTGGGTAGGCGGAAGCGACGTCCGGTCCGCTCGTTGAGCCAGCGGCAGTAGGCCCGGGCCTCGTAGTAGCTGAAGGTCAACGCGGGGCCGGCGAGCCCCTTCTCTCCCCAGGACTCCCCGGTCTTGCGGCGGGGCACGTCGGGGTGATGCTCGAGCAACTCAGCTCGGAGCTCGTCGTCGCTGAGCAGCGTGCGACGCTTGATCCGGGCGTAGGTTTCGGGACCGATCAAGCCGGTCAGGAAATCCTCGTCGAGCTTCCGGGGATCGTCGCGGTAGCGTCGATTGCCGTGGAAGAAGTCGTGGCGCGCGGCGGCCAAGGTGTCGATGCCCGCTTGCCAGCGACGAGCTGGTCCTTCGGGCCAGAAGCGGGGGTCATCATGGCCGCCGGCTTCGAAGAAGCACTCCCACTCCTCGATCGTCACCGGAAGGACTGCCAGCCTGAAGCCGGGAACCGACACCTGCTCGGGCTCGCCGGGCCGACCCTAGGACTCGCCGAGGACCAGCTCGGTGTCCGGTATCTCGACCATCTCCCGGAGCAGGTAGCGACCGTGCTCATGCTCGTGCGATTCGAGCCGTGGGTCGCCCAGGAGACCGAGTGCCCGACCGGCTTCCAGACGCTCGCGCAAGTCGGCCTCGAGGTCGCGGCTTCGCTTCGCCAACAGACCGGCGATCTCCCGTGTCGTCTCCTCACTCACCAAGCCCGCTTGCCGCAGTCGGGCCACCGTTCGACCGGCGAGGGCGGGCCGAAGGGCGGCCAGCTCTCTCACCCGGGGCTCGGAGTCGTCGGCCATCACCACCGCCATCGACGTGGCCTCCTCCCAGCCCGTCACTTCCAGCGGCGGGAGCGCCTCGCCCACGGGGGTCTCGCTCAGCACGTCGACGAGTCGGGACTCGAGCTCCTCCCGTCGCCAGGCCCGGAACACCAGTTCGGGACGGGGATGGCGCACGAGCTCCCGAGCCACGAAGTAGTCCTGGAAGAGGGGATGGCCGAAGCCGACCTCGCGGGCCTCGAGGTCGATGCGGAGAAGCCCCATGGCGACCGCGCGCTGGAGCAGATCTCGGCCTTCCGCCTCGTCGTCGGGCGCGAGAGCGAGACAGGCCCGGACGTGCGGCATCGACCAGCGGCGGCCTCCCGGATCTCCACCCTGCATGACCATGGCGAGCTGTCCCAGTGACGTGAGCAGCGTCGACTCGGGAAGCTCCCAGGGCTGAGCCCAGCGTCCAAGGTGCAGTCGGAGGAGATCGTGAGGATCGAGACCGGGATCTGCCTGCGTGTTCGCATCCTCGCGCAGGCCCTGCCGCACGTAGCGGGTCAGCAGCGCTTCCATGCCCGAGCCCGCCGCCCCTTGGTCGGTCTCGCTGACGAGCAGGCGCAGCAACAGGGGGTGACGGAGGAGCTCCACCGAGTCCAGCCACTCGTCGGCCTCTGGCCCGGGGAGTCGCTCCGTCACCGCCGCGCGGACCGCGTCGGGCTCGGGCGGTTCGAGGTGGACTCTCAGCAGCTCGAGGCCGGAGGCGCGCGGGGGACGATCCAGCTCGAGCTCGCGACAACTCACCAGCACGCGGCAGCCGTGCCTGACGAGGTCGGCGAAGAAGCGAGCCCAGGCGTCGATGGTCTGGTGACGAAGGGAGCGATCGAGCGCCGGGATCTCGTTCAAGCCGTCGGCGAGGACGACGAGTCGTCCGGCCGCCTCCAGCTCGTCGAGGCGGGGCAGGTGCGGGCAGTGCCGGGCCCAGCGATGCTCCACTGCCTCTCGAGGTGATGCAGTGGACCCTTCCGAGGTCCAGTCCAGGCCCAACCGGAGAGGGAGGGTGACGCGGTGAGAGCCGCTGGCCAGCGACTCCTCGATGATCAGCTTCTCCAGGTGGAGCAGGGTGGTGGTCTTGCCCGCACCGGGAGGTCCCAGCAGGAGCAGGTGATCACCGGTCTCCTGCCAGACCGACTCCAAGCTGGACCACCAGCGGCCGCTTCCTATCGGACCGCTGACCGGCAGCTCGAGGAAGGGCAAGGGGAGGGAGGAGAGCTCCTGGGCCAGGCGTGCCCAGCGCAGCAGGAGGTGCTCGTCGAGCTCGGTGGCGGTCTCTCGAAGCGCGGCCTCGAGCAGCGCTGGCGTGGGCTCTGCCGCCCCTTCGACCAAGTGGGCGTGGAGGGGAGCCAAGGCGTCGGGCAGGGAACGTTCGGTCGCGGAGGCCCGTGCCTCAGTCCGGTCCGGCGACTCGGTTGCGAGCCGTTCTGCCAGGGCGGAGAGGCCGACGTTGAGGCGTCGGTGGAAGGTTCTGGGTGACACTCCCGCCGCCGCGACGACCTGGTCGATGGTGGGGCGGTGCGGACAGAAGTAGCGGAAGTAGACGGCGCTCCAGGCTTCTCGTTGAAGGCTGCCTTCGGCGAAGTCGGACTGCGCCGCCTCGAGCTCCTCCGAGAGTCGGCTGGAGAACTGCTCGAGACCACGGAGACGGGTCAGTCGTTCACGCACCAGTCCCTGGAAGAAACTCTGGATCTCGACTCTTCGTAGCTGCGGCTCTCTGGACGCAGAGGAACCAGAGCCACCGATGGGGAGGGTGGCGAGGATCTCAGGCAGGCTCTCGTCGGAGAGCTGCAGGAGCGCCAGCGCTTCACGGAGGTCGGAGACGTCGAGGCGAGGCATCACGCGTGAGTCGTGGTCGTCAGGGCAGGGGATGGTGGTCGAACGCCAGGGTCTCAGGATGCGTCTGAACTCGGAGGCATTGCAAGACGGCACGTGCGGAGCGCAGGCCATCGGACGAACCCGAGGCGACACGGCAAGGGATTGCGAGCCGGGGATGAGAGACTGGCGAGAATGACGAGCAGAGACTCACGCGAACGTGCCCGCCAAGCTCGGGTCGACCGCAGCGAGAAGCTGATGCGTTCACTGGCAGAGCTGAGTGACCGACAGCTCTCGGACCTCGTCGAGGACGCTCCGGTGCTCGGGTCGGGCATTGGTGGGACAGCATCGCTGGCATGCGTGGACGGAGTCTCGGTGTTCGTGAAACGCCTTGCTCTCACCGATCGAGAGCGACTCCCCGCCAACGTGGGGTCGACGGCCAACTTGTTCGACCTGCCTGCGTGTTGTCACTACGGCGTCGGGTCGCCGTCGTTCAGTGCGTGGCGGGAGCTGGCAGCAAGCACGATGACCACCCGCTGGGTCCGCGAGGGGCGAACCGCCAGCTTCCCGTTGCTGCATCACTCTCGGGTGCTGGAGGGGTCTGCATTCGGCGGTTCGCTGCCCGACGACCTTGCCGATGTCGAAGGTCTCGTGGAGTACTGGCACGACTCACCGGCCGTTCGGCAGAGGCTTGAAGCGCTCGCCGAGTCGTCGGCGACCGTCGCATTGTTCCTGGAGTACTTGCCCCAGGTGCTGCCGGACTGGCTGGCTCTGAACGTCTCCGATGGGGGCGAGGCCGCGTCGGCGGCGCTCACGTCGGTCGAAGAGAGCCTACGTGACGGTGTCTCGCTCATGAACACGTCTGGCCTGTTTCACTTCGACGCACACTTCGGCAACATCCTCGTCGACCAACACGGGCTCTACCTCGCAGACTTCGGCCTTGCCGTCTCGCCCAGCTTCGACCTGTCTGAGGCCGAATCGAGGTTCCTCGCGGCCAACCGGAGCCACGATGCGTGCCACGTGATGACGAGGCTCGTCGACTGGCTGGTGACGGAGCTCACCGACGTGGCGGACTGGCAGGAACGCGATGAGCTGATCGAGCGGTGCGCCCGTGGCGACGAAGTCCTGGCGCACCTGCCCACGACAGCGGCCGCCATCATCGAGCGGTACGCTCCGATCGCCGTCCTCATCAACGGCTTCTACCGACGACTCCACGGTCGAGATCGGACTGTTCCCTATCCGAGTGCCGAGGCGGAAGCCGCCTGTGCGGCCGCGGATCTCAGGGGGCCGTGGCAGCCCTGCTCAACTTGACTGTTGCATGCGGAGCATGGAGAACCTCGCCCAGCTGCACCGGCGGCCTCTCGCGAGCGCGCGGCTCACGTCGAGGCGGCCTGGGCCGGTGAGCCCGAGCTGCGGGCCGACGAGGAGAGCCTGTTGGCGGTCGACGAGGCTCACGCCGAGCTGCTCGACGAGGCGAAGGCCCTGAACAGGCGCGGGTGAGGGACTCCCGTCAAGCTGGCTCACGAGAGGCGAGCCCCTTGTCAGGCGACGACCGGGAAGCCACGCGACACGAGATCTCGAACGTCCTACGGGCGGCGGCCGGCGAAGATGCCGAGCTTGGTGCTAGATTCGCATGAGACCGTCGCGCCATGCCGTCGCCCAGGCTGCCGAAGGCCATGGGCCGGGCGAACGACGGCTTTCAGTGGGGGAGGGCTGAGCACGGCTTGCTGGCCGTCGGACGCGCTGCTCGCTCAGGGAGGGGTTTGAGATGGCTGTTGCGAAGAGGGGGCTCCGATCCATCGTGGTCGACGACCACGAGCCGTGTGCCGTGCAGTGGACTGGTGTTCGAGGGGGCCACGACCGTGATCGCCTGCACGTGATCAGCGGCGCTGAGGCTCGGAGAGGGAGGCTTGCGGAACGACCCGAGCCTCGCGGCGTGAGGCATCGAGCCATGCACCGTCAGGCAGGCGCCCGTTCCAGCCAGTGCAACCTGGCGCCCACGAACACGTACCTGACAGTACCGATGATTGAATCACTGAAGCGACTCCCTCCTCGTCTGGGGAGCGTCGTGCTGTTCATGGCGCTCGTCCTGGCGGCACCCGCTCTCGCCGCCGGCCCCAGCCCGATTCCTCCCTTCTCGGCCGATGGCGTCAGCGTCGACCCCTCGGTGCGTGCCGACTTCGACGAGCTGCGAACCTTCCTCGCCGAGTTCGAGAGCAAGGCCGGAGCCCGCTACCACGCCTGTGTCGTGCCAATCAGTGAGCGACGCGGCCGAGCTGGTCGCCAATACTCGGGAAGCGCGATCGCTCGCGTGGACGAGGTCTTCGAGGAGTGGCGAGAGCACCTCGATCCCGGACAACACGTCCTCATCTTGATCGCCCTGCGCAACCGCGGCGTCGCCGTGCATCCAGGCTCCGAGTGGGCCCGCCGCGGCTTCGAGAACAACCGGATCACGCGCGTGATCGATCGCTCCGCCTTCAAGGTCAACGCTCGTGCCGGCAACTACGACCGTGCGCTCGTCGAGCTGGTCCGCTCCATCGACGCGCACTTGGCGGGGCTGGCCGCCGCCGAGAAGCGGCTGATCGACAAGACGGCGGCTCGACTCCCCGCCCTGGAGAAACGGATCGAGCGACTGTGGAGCGAGGTGAACGCTGCGGCCTTCGTCCTGAGCTCGTCCGAGGACCTCCTCACCCGCGCCGAAGAGGCGGCCGACCGCTCGCGCCTCGACCTGGAAGCCGGGCAGCCGGCGCGCGCGGACAAGGCCGCCGACACCGTCGCCGCCCGACTCTCCGAGCTCGACCGCGCTCTCACTCGCGGCCAGGCTCTGTGGAAGGGTCTTCCCGGACGTCTGACCGAGGCCGAGAGCGAGCTCGCGAAGCTCGAGTCGCGTCTCGACGCTGCGCCCTATCAGGCGCGCAGCGTGGCCAGCATGTTGGCGGTCGGCGCCGGAACTCTCGAGTCCGTGGCGACCACGCGGGCCCAGCCCGCCGACCCCTTCGCCCTGGACGCTCAGCTCTCTGGTGCAGAGCAACAGCTCGCGCGCGCCTCCGAGCGACTCGATGACGCGGACCGCTCGCATCACTTCCGCACGGTGGTCCTGCCTCGGGCCGCCGGCGTGATCCTGCTGGCCGCCGCCCTCATCATCGTCTGGGCACTGCGCCGTCGCCGACAGGAGCACCTCGAGGTGACGATGGAAGAGATCGACCGCTGGGACTCCAGCCTCGACCTGGCCGCGACTCGGCTCCTCGCCCTCGAGGACGACCACCCCCTGCTCTTCGGCGCCACGAATCTCTCCGAGCGATTCACCGGCAAGACCGCCGAGCAGTTCCAACTCATGGCCGAGGGCGTGGACACGCTCTTCCTCGGTCACGCCCGCGCTCGCATGCTCCTCGAGGAGGCACGCGCGCTCGTCGCGAGCGCCGGCCCGCTCTCCGCTCGCCGCATCGACGAGGCACGGGAGATCCTCACCACTCGCGAGGTCGAGGTCGGCCGCGAGCGCCTGAAAGGCGTCCACCTCTTCCTTCCCGACACTCGGATCGCGACGCGACCTGGCGCCGCCTTGCTCACCGATCTCGCCTCCGGCTACGAGTCCTCGGTGCAGCACGTCGCGGACATGGAGGACCTGCTCCGCCGTCTCCCCGAGCTCAGGCACGAGCTGCTCGGGCACCTGGCCGCGATCGAGACCCAGCTCCACGACCTGGCCCAGGACCATGACGTCGCCGCTCTTCATCGAGAGCACGCGGCCCTCGGCGAGCGTCGACTGCCTCTCGCCGAGATGGCGGACCCCGATCCCCTGCAATCCGAGCCCTGGCTCATGCAACTCCGCGACGATGCGGCTGCCTTGCTGGCGAGACTGACGACCATTCGCGACGCGGTCTCGGTCTTGGCTCGTCTCGAGACGGACACCGTGCCGGCGATCCGCGAGCGTCTTCTCGCCATCGAGCGCGACGAAGGCTTCGCCGTCGGTGAGCCGGGCTTCGAGCCCGCGGCGATGCTCCACGCCATCGAACGACTGGGGCGGGAGTGCCGTCGTGCTCTCACCGCGGCCAACGCAGAGGACTGTTCCGGCAAGTCGGAGGCCGCGGCTGCCACCGTGGGCGAGCTCGACGAGCTCATCGAGGCAACGTTGAGCTCCCGTGCTGGGAGCGGCGCACGCCTCACTGCGCTCGAGCAGCGTGCCGCCGAGCTCTCCCCCAATCTCCGAACAATTTCTCTCTTTCAATTACGCTTAGGCGTTTAGTCATAGCGTCTGCTATGTTATCTTTCCCAGATATCCAGGCGATACGCACTATGTCAGCGGCCACCGCCCATCGACTCAAATGATAGGCCACTGAACTGTGCTTTCTATTTAAAGCCGATTCCAACCTCGTAGTATTCTTTACTACACTTTCGTTATCACACAACAAGCTAGTGGGCCCTTGAATGGGTACCCCAAACATACGCAATTTGAATCTCAATCCTATTATGGCTTCAATACATGTCTTCATAGCGATGAACTCGCTTGAGAACGCACTCGATTCCACTGTGCTTTGTCTTTTACTAAACCACATCACTGGGGCTCTGTTAACGAATAGTACATACCCTGTGTGAGACCGTCGTGTCTTCTTATTTGCAGCATGGGACGCATCCAGAAATCCAGTTGTACTGACTCCACGTCCTAATGGCTTAGGCATCATGTGGGGTAATTCTTCCTCAGCGCCACGATACTGTTCTAAAAACTCTTCCCTCATGTTCACGAATGTGGACTCATCTATCCTTGGTTCTTCTGGTGAAAAGCACAGAGTTAGTTTGGGTTTCCTCTTGAGATAAG
>JBCCFW010000247.1:0-8871 GCA_039029535.1 Acidobacteriota bacterium | reverse complement strand
GCCCGTGCTCGTGCCCCGGAAGAGGGCGTTGTAGCTGGGGTCGTTGCAGCTCCTCAGGACGTCGTCGTGGTCGTCGTTGTCGAAGTCACCGACGTGGACGCGGCAGGTGTTGGCGGAGTTCTGGAGCACCGAGCCGGTCAGCACGTAGCCAGCGCCGACGAAGCCGGTGTCCGTCGAGTGGATGAGCGCGTTGTAGCTCGAGTTGTCGCAGCTTCTCAGCAGGTCGGTGCGACCATCGGCGTTGAAGTCACCGAGGTGGAGCCGACAGGTGTTGGCCGAGTTCTGGAGCACGGAGCCCTGCAGGACGTAGCCGAGGCCGTCGAAGGCCGGCTCGTCGGCCGGGGAGGTGGGGCAGCACGACTCGAAGTGTTCCTCGATGAGCGGCCAGATCTTGTCCATCCGCACGCCCCGGTTGAAGCTCCAACCGGCCTGGTGGTGAAGCGCGAGGACCCGGTGGCTGCTGCGAGCGAGGACGGGCGAGCCCGAGCTACCGCCCAGGGTGTCGCACTTGTACTTGGCGCGCTTGCTCGTCCGCTTGCGCACGCGGCAGAGGTCGTCGTCGTCGAGGTCGCTGTCGATGCCGAACTGCTTCGGACGACCGGCGGGATGCTGGGGGATGTAGATCTCCTCGCCCTTGTCGGGCTTGCGGGCGTCCACCTGGAGCGCGCCGAAGTCGGCGATGAGCTCCGGATCGGTGACCGTGAGGAGTGCGAAGTCCTTGCTGTTGCTGTCCTCGATGAAGGCATCGCCAGCGACGATGACGGGGATGTCGTTGAAGTCGTCGCAGTCGACGGCCTGGAAGTTGAACCACAGCTCGGCGGCGCTCACGTCCGCCTGGCTGCTGATGCAGTGCTCGTTGGTGAGCACGTGGCCGGTGTCGGCGCACTGGATGCGCCAGCCCGTGCAGAGGCTCGCGCCGTTGTTCAGCAGGAAGCGCCCCACCGCATCAGAGCGCCGGAACTCGGTGGGGAAGTCGGCTTCGTAGCAGGCCACGTCCTCGAGGTCGTCGCCTCCCCAGATCGCCTTCCGGACCGCCGGGGCCTTTCCGTGACGGTACTTGTCGATGGTGAGGCCCTGTCCGGCGCGGGCGGCCTCCTCGGTGCCGCCTCGTCGTGAGTGGAGGGTGACCACGGCGGTGTCACCCACGATCGAGAGAGCCCAGAAGCCGGGATCGGAGTCGGTGGTGAAGGAAGATTCGTTGGGGTAGGCGTGGACCTGGCGTCCATCGGGGCGGGACACGGTGACCGAATCGCCCTCCGGCAGGTTCAGGCTCGCAAAGTGGACCTTGATGAACTCGGCGCCTGGCTGGTGAAGGGTCGTGGTCCAGATCGGCGGCGGGCGGCGCTCGCGATCGCGTGACGGCTTCGGAGCGCCGAGGTTGCGATAGAGCACCTCGATGCGAGCTCGGGTCTCGGCACCGATGACGGGAGGCGGAGGAGAGGGCTCGAGCGGGCAGGCATCTCCGATGCCGTCGCGGTCGCTGTCCCGCTGGTCGGCGTTGGGGATCTCCGGACAGTTGTCGTCGTGGTCGGCGATGCCGTCGCCGTCACCGTCACCCGGACGGGGAGCGCCGGGACGTGGGGCACAGGCATCGCCGATGCCGTCGCCGTCGTGGTCGGCCTGCTCGGTGTTGGGCGTGTCGGGGCAGTTGTCGTCGACGTCACCCACGCCGTCGCCATCGGCGTCGCCGGGGTGGGGCACGCCGGGCTCGATCTCGCACGCGTCGCCGGTGCCGTCGCGATCGCGGTCGGCCTGCTCGGGGTTGCTCACGGCCGGACAGTTGTCGTCGACGTCGCCGACGCCGTCACCGTCGCGATCCCAGGGCTGAGGCGTGCCCGGTTCGGTCTCGCAGGCATCACCGACCCCATCCCCGTCGGCGTCACGCTGATCGGCGTTGGGGATGTTGGGGCAGTTGTCGTCGACGTCGCCCACGCCATCGCTGTCGGAGTCGCCTTCGGAGACGCCATCCTCGGTCACGGGTAGGGTAAGGCCACGTCGGAGGGCCTGGCGGTCCGGTCGGATCGAGCGGTCGGCTCCGAGGTTCTTGGCTCGGTTCGGTGAGCCGATGGGGACGGTGTCGGGGGACGCCATCGACTCGAAGGGCGGGTTCGCGGTGATGTCGGTGTTGTCGGCCGCGTGAACGGTGGCGGGTTCGCTCAGCAAGAGGAACCCGAGCAGGATGGGGAGAGCACTCCGGAACGTCATTCTGATCTCCGAGATGGTGCGGGAGGGCCGACCCTGGATGGGTCGGAGAGCACGGCGGAGAGCGGGAGCCGATGACTGACTGACGACTGTTCGATGTCGACCGGTCGCTTCAGGGGAGTGACGAGGGGCGCCTCGAGCTCTTACCGTTCACCTGGGATCACTGGTGGCGCGGAGTGATCTCACGAAAATCGACGGCGGACTCGTGCGCTCAGCGGTCGTCTCCGTCGGCGCTGTAACGCAGGAGCTCGCCCGGTTGACAGTCGAGCTCGCGGCAGAGCGCGTCCAGGGTCGAGAAGCGGATCGCCCGTGCGGCGTTGCGCTTGAGGTTCGACAGGTTGGCGAGGGTGATGCCCACGCGTCGCGACAGCTCCGTCAGCGTCATGCCACGACGCTCGAGCATCTCGTCGAGATCGACCTCGATCATCGGCTCACACCGTGAGCTCGGCTTCGCGACGGAGCTCGGCGCCGCGGGCGAAGATCTCGGCCAGGACGAGGATGACGCAGCCCCAGAAGATCCAGCTCAGGTCGGGCGTCCAGTCCACGAAGAGCTGCAGGCCCTCGGGCTGAAGCTGCTGGAGGAAGGGGCCGACGGCCAGGAAGGCGAGGGGCATGCGCGCTGCTTCGATGGCGAAGACCACCAGGGCCATCGCCCGAAGCCGTCCGGCCGTGCCGTCGGCGAAGGCTTCTCCGTCGACCAGCGACGCCACGATGCGGCGGGGCTGGAAGACGATGAGAAGGAACCCAGCGGCGAAAGGGAGTCCGAGGAGCGCCGTGCGTCGGGCCCATGGGGAACTCGGGTGCTCCAGCCTCAGCCCTCCTTCCATGAGGCCGAGCGTCGCCGGCCCTGCTGGGCCGGTGATGCGGCTGGCACCTTCCTCGAGTTCCACGAGGACCTTGTAGTACATCGGCAGGGTCTGCACGCCGGTGAGGAGCTGGAATGACAATGTCGCCAGCATCAACCAACTCAGGACCCAGGCAAGGAGCAAGCCGCCACGGACGACGGTGAGCGCAGGACCTTTCATCGATGACCTCCCTTATCGAAAATCGATGTTATCGCTTTTCGATAAGCTGCGCCATGCGCTGAAGAGGAAACGGCACCTGAGCGGGTGATCTCCGACCGGTCAGCGTGTCATCGGGTTCCGGTTTCCGTGGCCTTCAGGCTCTCGCTTGCTGGCACTGGCCTTGCACTTCTCGTCAGTCCCAACGCCATCTCGAGAAGACGTCGGCACGACGGTCTTCCTCAGCTTCAGGAGAACGACATGTTGCCCTTGATCATCCAGCTCATCAGCGGCGCCGTGGGCGGAAACCTCGCTGGTTCCATCTTGGACCGCTTCAGCCTCGGCACTCTCGGCAACTCGATCGTGGGCATCCTCGGAGGAGGTCTCGGCGGTCAGCTCCTCGGCATGCTCGGCATCTCGGCAGGCTCCGGCGGCATGGATCTCATGGGCATCATCGGCAGCATCGCCTCGGGTGGCGTCGGCGGCAGCGTGCTGCTGCTGATCATCGGAGCCATCAAGAAGGCGCTCGGCAAGTAGCCCTGTCTTTTCCGACTCCATGGTTCGACGCTCGCACCGTGGAGTCGCCGCTGCGGGGGGAGGTCGGGTCCGGTGAACACCGGTGAGGCAAGGAGAGGGCTCCTTGGTGTTCAATGGGTGGGTCGCTCTTCCGTGGGTCACGAGAGCGGCTGCCTTTCGTGGGGGAGGACGTCGTGTTCGGAGTCGCAGCCGACCTTCGGGGCTGGAGAAGCCTCTCGTTGCTCTTGCTCGCTGGGCTCGCTAGTCAGGCAGCCCAGGCCCAGCAGGCTGAGCAGCCTCTCGAGCGTGAGATCGGACGGTTCGGTGCGGCGGACCTGGACGGCGATGGTGTCGACGACGAGCTCGACAACTGCCGCTGCGAGCCCAACCCCATGCAAGACGACCGCGACGCCGATGGATCAGGCGATGCCTGTGATGCGTGTCCGGACGTGTCGTGGGAACCGTCCACCAACAGGCTTCACGGCCGGGCCGTGGCCGTGTCGAGGCGGGTGATGGTGACCGCTTCGTGGACACCGGGTCGAGTCCATCTTCACGAGCGATCGGACGCGTCGCCCGATGGCTGGGTCGAGGTGCAGGTCATCGAGACCACGGATGGGTGGGAGTCCTGGTTCGGCGCCGACGTCGCAGCGTCCGGCGATCTCGTCGTGATCGGCGCTCCGTCCGATGACGAAGCAGCGGTCGATGCCGGAGCCGTCCACGTGTACGCCCGGGGCTCCGGTGAGACCGGCACCTGGGACGAGGTCGCCAAGCTGGTGGTCGAGGACGCGCGGTCAAGCGAGGGCTTCGGCTCGAGCGTTGCCGTCGACGGAGACCTCATCGTCGCTGGTGCAAGCGACGCCGCTCACGTGTTCCGCCGGGCTTCCGGCGGGGGCATGGCCTGGACTCGGGTCGCCAGGCTCACGACTAGTGATCCCATGGTCACCATCGATCGCACCCGGGTCGCGGTCTCCGGCGACGTCGTGGTCGTCGGTACCCGCGAGCTCGTCGGTGCCGACACGCTGGGCAAGGCACGCGTCTACGACCGCGATGCCGGTGGACCCGAGGCATGGGGCGCGGTGGCCGTGCTCACCGAGGACGAGGCGCCACGCAGCTTCGGCCGTGCCGTCGAGGTGTCGGGTGACGTGATCGTGGTCGGAGCGCCGGTCGCCCAGATTCCCTTCAGTCCCAGCGGTGCAGCCTACGTCTACTACCGGGATGCAGGTGGTCCCGATGCCTGGGGCCGAGTGGACCGAATCCTGAACTCCGGTGCACCACGCGAGTCGATCTCGGCCTTCGGGGAGAGCCTCGCGTTGGAAGGGGACGTGCTCGCCATCGGAGCCTCGATGGAGGATCTCGACCCTCGCGAGGGTGAGTCCTGGAGAGGCACCGTTTCGGTCTTCCGTCGTGATGTTGGTGGTCCCGATGCCTGGGGCCGGGTGGTCAAGCTCCGCGCCGACCTCTCGACGCCTGCGTTCCTGTTGGGGACCGACCTGGCCCTCTCCGGAGACGTCATCGTGGCCGGCGACGGCCTGCTGGGATTCCACACCGGTTTCGCTCTCGTCTTCGAACGTTGCGGAGCGACGGATGCCGACTTCGATCGCATCGATGACGCCTGCGACAACTGTCCCGGCGTTGCCAACGAGGAGCAGCTCGATCCCGATGCCGATGGTCTCGGTGCGGCCTGCGACAACTGTCCCCTGGACTTCAATGACGACCAGGTCGATGCGGACGATGACGACGTCGGCGAAGCCTGCGACTGCGACGACCTGGATCCGACGGCGGGCGAGTGGCCGTCGGCGAGGACCGAGCTTCGTGTGGGGAGCGAGCTCGTGACCTGGACGGCCCTGGCCGAGCTGGGCTCTTCGGCGGTCCACGACGTGCTGGTGGGAGACCTCGACGCGCTCCATGCGAGCGGGAGCTTCGCCGAGACGACCTGTCTCGTGATGGCGGCGCCCGAAGTCGAGGTCACGACCTCACTGCTACCGGAGAGCTCGTCCTATCTTCTCGTGCGTTCGAGCAACGCCTGTGCGCTCGGCTCCTGGGGCAGCTCGACCGGGGCGGCAAACCCACGCAGCGGCCTGGATGCGATGCCCGGCGTTCCCTGTCCGTGACGTCGCCCTCGTGCTCAGGATGAATGCCAGCGCTCTGGAAGCCGCCACGACAGCCCGAACTGCAAGCCGAGCGGCGGATGGCGGACCCGGAGGCGCAGGGTCGATCGCTTGCGATCGCGCTCGAGCCTGAGCTGACGCGGAGACAGGGTGACCTCCATCGCGTCGTCACCCACTCCCGGGACCAGCACCAGCGGCCATGTGTGGCTGCTCACGTCCTCGGGCCAGTAGCCGGAAGGGAAGCGGACGACGATCGTGAGCCGCCGAACGGGATGGGTCGGCGAGATGGCGGTGCCCTCGTAGTAGGGAGGAGAGTGTCCGACCAGCTCGTGAGCCTTCTTCTCGTCGAGTGAGTACACCGGTCCACGCTCGAAGCGCCGCGTGTAGCTCAGCCCCGATGAGGCCGCGCGTCCGGGGAAGGTGAAGCGATGGACGGCCCGGCCCAGCCGACGCTCGACGACTCTCGTCCTGGCGTCGACGTCGGTCTCGATGGCCTGCGATCGAGCTCCACGCCCTCCGAGCCGGGGTCGACGCCCAGCTCGGAGGGCCGCTGCACGTTCGTGGGTTCAGGGACAGCCGAGCTCCCGCAGCTCATGGCACGGAGCGACGGAGCTCGGTCGCTCGCGACCCTCGGAGTCCAGCCCGGCGCTCCCTTCCTCGGAGCTCGTGACCGGCACGATGAGGTAGTAGCTGCTCCGGGGAGCCGGAATGATCGTGGCGGTGGTCATGCGAGACGCGTCGCAGAGCACGGCGTCATGGCTGTACCAGGTGCCGAGCGTTCCTTCATGGATGGTGTGGTCGAAGACGCTCGAGCTGCAGCTCGGTGACCAGCTCAAGACGAGCTCGTCTCCATCGCCCTTCGTGACCAACAACGGGTCGCCCGGGCGAGCCTCCGTGCCGCTGGGGACGGCTCCGGGGCTGCGACAGCCGCCCTCGCTGCAGCTCGTGGCCGTCTCGTCGATGACGCCGCCATCGAGCGGACAATGATGCCGAGTGGTGTCGTGGCAGGTGCTGTCGAAGCAGCACGGGACCGGCGAACAGTCGGCGTCCTCGCAGTCGTATCCGCTCCGGAGCTCACGGCCGCCCATCGACCGACAGGTATTCGGCGTCAGGGCAGCGCAAGTGCCGTCTGGAAGACAGCAGCCTCGCTCCAGGGCGGCCGTGCAATCGAGTGCAGCACAGTCGGCTCCCGGTTCCTGGGGGAGCCCTCCGAGGACGACGCACTCAGCCGCCGTGTGTTGCTCGCATCGCACCCCTCGGGAGCCCTCGAGACAGCAGCTCACGAGCGTGCAGTCGTGCGTTTCGCAGACCGTGCCGAACGGCTGGCGGGAGCCGCCTGCGTCCCGGCATTCCGAGCTCGAGGCCGACGTGCAGCTGCCATCGGGAAGACAGCAGGCGGCTTGATAGCAATCGGTCGTCGCACACTCACTTCCCGGGCCGAGTGGCCACCAGTTGCCACTCAGGCAGAAGCTCACCGGGGCGTCGAAGCAGGTGTTGAAGATGTGGCCCGGCATGCAGCAGGCCTGGAACGGCTCGCAGGTCACCGTGGCGCAGGTGGAGTCCACGCTCTCGGACAAGCCTCCGGCGTCGCGGCAGGCCTGGACCTGGAGCTCCGCACAGCTCGCGTCCGGCAAGCAGCAAGCACGCACTGAGCTGCAGTCGAGGTCGCCGCAGGCGAGTCCGACTCCCCGGAACTCACCACCCATCGCCAGGCAGTCGGCCTCGTTCCTCTGAGTGCACCAGGTACTCCCATCTCCCGCGCAGCAGGCCCCGATGTCGTCGGGGCAGGTCGTGTCCTCGCAGAACACGCCGAACGGAGCCGAGGTTCCAGTCTCCCCGCTGCATTCCCCTGGCTCGAGCTCGACGCACTCTCCACTGAGGAGACAGCAGGCGCGGACCCGACAGTCGATCTCGTCACAGGTCGACCCTGCGCCACGAGGCACTCCCCCCCTCTTCGTGCACTCGGTCGGCTCCAGGTCCTGGCAGCTGTGCCAAGTCAGGCAGCAGGCTTCAACTTGGGCCCCGGCTCTCGTCACCCCGAGAGAGGAGAGGCAGCAGAACAACAGGACGTGGACGTACGAAGAGCGCAAGACGGACTTCATCAATGTTCCCCTCGGGCCACCGAGACTGCCCCGCGACATCCCGAAGCCGCTGGAAAGGCAGGCGGTTCGGTCGCTGGGGAGGAGTGGCCCCGACTCCGTTGATTCGAGCCGCGGGGAACTTGGAACCGGCTCCGGCGCCCGGACAACACGGGCTGTCCTGAATGCGGAGCGCTCCGAGGCTTGCGCCGAGCTGAGTCAGCCGAGATGGCGCTCTGACGCGGCCCTGACTCCGTGCAACCGGACCGGGAGCCATGCGTAGTCGCGCCATGGACTGGCTCACTCGACCGATACCGCTCCCGTTGCTTCGGGCTCTCTTCTTCGCATTCATCGGGGCCGGGCTGCTCATCGTCGTCGGCCTCGCCGTGGCTCAGCACGGTTGGCTCGACGGATTGCTGACGTTCGCAGCGGCCGCCTGTGTCAGCCTTTGGTGGACCCTTCGGGTGGAGCGCGCCAAGCACGTTCGCTACTGACTGAGGGGAGAGGAGGGTGCAGCACGATGTCGCAGATCATCATGCCGGAGCTCTTTCGGACGGGACTGCAGGTCATCGGTCTCGGATTGGCCGGATTGGGGGCCTGGTTCTTGGTCGATGAGGCTTTCCGCGAGTCGCTGGTGACCAGTTGGGGAATGGTCGCAGGAGGTGGCCTGCTGTTCGTCGGCGCTTGCCTGCTACCCGACGGTCCGACCCTGCCGAGCTCGGGTAGCGGTAGGTGAAGGGACTGGCCAGGCTGATCGGTTCCTGATGGCAGGTTGAGTGGCCAGTTGGGCAGGGTTCGATGTCATCGGGGAAGATGGCCAGTCGGTGGAACGGTCGCGCCTTGCTGGTCCGACTCGCCCGGCGAGTCGGAGGAGCGTGCTTGAGCCGAAAGATGTCTTGTTTATCGACGAGATTCATCGCCTCAACCCGGTCGTCGAGGAAATCCTCTATCCGGCGATGGAAGACT
>JBCCFW010000246.1:0-8992 GCA_039029535.1 Acidobacteriota bacterium | reverse complement strand
TTCGCCGAGGCGGTCAAGGTGCCGGCGCTCTGTGCCTGGAAGAACCCGTCGGACATGCCGACGGAGGTCGCGGCCATCCAGGAGCCCTTCGGCAACGCCGTGTACTCCTGCGAGACGGCCGAGGTCCGGTCGAAGTCGGTGGTCATCTTCGGTGACGGTCCCATCGCCTCCTTCGCCACCGGCATCGCCAAGGCGTGGGGAGCCCGCGAGGTCGTCGTCGTCGGTCTCAACACGGCGCGGCTGGGCATCGCCGAGAAGATGGGCGCCGACCGCACGCTCGACGCCAGGGACGGTGAGGTCGTCGAGAGGCTGCGCGACCACACCGACGGTGAGGGCTTCGAGGTCGTGCTCGAGATGGCGGGGGTGGAGATCGCCATCCAGCAAGGGCTGAGCGCGCTGGCCAAGGGCGGCACCTTCGTCGCCTTCGGCATCCCCTCGGGCAACGTCAGCATCGACTACACCGACGCCTTGGTCTTCAAGGAGGCCAAGGTGCTCGGCGTGAACGGTCGGCGGATGTTCTCGACCTGGTACCAGACCCAGACCCTGCTCATGACGGGGCAGGTCGACGTCGGTCCGGTGCTCACGCACTCCTTCGGCCTCGGTGAGTTCGAGCGTGCCTTCGGTCTCCTCGAGGATCCCGCGAGCGAGGCCGGCAAGGTGATCCTCAAGCCCTGAATGAAGGGGCCGAACGAGACGGGCGACCGTCACGAGGTGATGACGAGATGAACGAGGCGACCCAGGGACTCTTGCAGGCCGAGCTCGAAGGCATCGAGGCGGCCGGGCTCACCAAGCGCGAGCGCACCATCACCGGACCGCAGGGCGGTCGGGTGAACGTGACCGGGACCGACGACGAGGTCCTGAACTTCTGCGCCAACAACTATCTCGGCCTGTCCTCGCACCCGAAGGTCATCGAGGCGGCGCGGGCGGCGCTGGAGACCCATGGCTTCGGTCTCTCCTCGGTGCGCTTCATCTGCGGCACCCAGGACATCCACCTGGCGCTCGAGGAAGAGATCGCCGAGTTCCTCGGGCAGGAGGCCTGCATCCTCTACCCGTCGTGCTTCGACGCCAACGGCGGTCTCTTCGAGACCCTGCTCGGCCCGGAAGACGCGGTCATCTCGGACGCTCTCAACCACGCCTCCATCATCGACGGCGTGCGGCTCTGCAAGGCGCAGCGTCATCGCTTCGCCCACGCGGACATGGACGAGCTCGAGGCCAAGCTGAAGGAAGCCGCCGGCGCTCGCATCAAGCTGGTCACCACCGACGGCGTGTTCTCCATGGACGGTGACATCGCCAAGCTCGATCGCATTTGTGATCTCTGTGAGGAGCACGGCGCGCTGCTCCACGTCGATGAGTGTCACTCCACCGGCTTCATGGGCAAGACCGGTCGCGGCACGCACGAGCACCACGGGGTCATGGGTCGGGTCGACATCATCACGTCGACGCTCGGCAAGGCCCTGGGCGGGGCGTCGGGCGGCTTCACCGCGGCCAAGCAGGAGATCGTCGACCTGCTGCGTCAGCGCTCGCGTCCGTACCTGTTCAGCAACACGGTGGCGCCGATGATCGTCGGTGCCTCGCGGGCGGTGCTGGCGTTGCTGTCGGAGACCACCGAGCTGCGCGACCGCCTGGAAGACAACACCAAGCGCTTCCGCTCGGGGATGACCGACGCGGGCTTCGACATCACCCCGGGTGAGCACGCCATCGTGCCGATCATGCTCGGCGAGGCGAAGCTGGCCGTGGACTTCGCCGCGGACCTGCTCGCCGAGGGCATCTACGTCATCGGCTTCTCGTACCCGGTGGTGCCCAAGGGCCAGGCGCGCATCCGCGTGCAGCTCTCGGCGGCGCACTCGACCGAGGACGTCGAGCGGGCGGTGGCGGCCTTCACGAAGGTGGGTCGGGCGCGGGGCGTGATCGGGGGGTGAGCCCCGAGAGGGAGGAGAGCGTGGAGGGAGTGAGCGCTCAGCAGGCTGCGGGGCGGTCGGAGCCCGAGGTACGTGCGCGCTGGACGCTCAACTGGGACTACCGCCACGAAGCCCATCGCTGCGTGTCGCCTCTCTCCCGGCGTGTCGTGCAGGCAGGCGTGAGGTTGCTCGTCTCGGCCGTGCTCGGCGTCGGCTTCATCGTGCTGTTCGGGCCGGAGCAGGCAGGGGCCGACTGGCTTGACTGGCAGGCGTGCGTGTTGGTGTCGCTCGTCTTCTTCTTGGTCTGGAACGACCACGGCGCGGCCTGGTCGGTTCACTCCACGACGCGGATGGGGGCTCGGATGTCCCTGAGCGCGACGCGGACACGGCTGAAGATCTTTGCTGACGGTGCCAGCTCGAACGAGCTCCTGGCCGAGCACGACCGCGTCGAGGTGGACGAGCGTGGGATCTTGCTGAGCAGGCGGGCCCGGCACGTTCGCTGGCTCCCTCGCTCGGCCTTCCAGCCGGAGGAGTCGGCCGACCAGTTGGTGGAGTGGTTCCGCCAGGCGGGGGCGGAGGTCGTCGAGACGTGAGCACGTCCGACTCCACGAACGAGGTGCGCGCGAGCTGGGAGATCACCGCCGACACGCTCGCGGATCGCGCCTTCGCGCTCAACCTTCACGACGCTGGCCTGAGTCAGGTCCGACGGCTGAGCCTGGTCCTGCTCGTGCCCTGGCTGCTGTTCCTGCCCTACGGTCTCTCCTTCGTGAAGACGAACGCGCCGAAGGCAGCGCCGCTGCTGATCCTCGTGCCCATCGTCCTGGTGCTCGCCCGCCTCGTCACCCGACCTCACTTCCATGCCTGGCGTGCCCGGCGGCAGGCGTCGAAGCACCCGCACCTCGGCGCTCGCACGGAGCTGCATGCGACCGAGGAGCGCCTCACGCTCCAGACGGCTGACGTGCGCTCGAAGGCGTCGCTCTCGAGCTACCGCAAGGTCGTGGTCGGTCGGCGCGGACTGCTGCTCTACGTCCAACCGAACGTGGCGACCTGGTTCCCGCGGGCCGGCTTCGAGTCGGACGAGGCGGTGGAGCGGCTGGTCGCCTGGTTGGTGGGGGTCGGGGTGGGCGTGGAACGAGGGTAGGTGTAGCGCTAGGCTCTAGGGAGGAGGGCGGCATGCACGACGACGAGATCCGGGCGAGTTGGAGGGTCGACAAGTTTCACCTTGCCGACGAGTACGAGCAGATGGCCCGTCACGACGAGATCGCGCGCTTCACGCGCAAGGCGCTGCTGATCGGTGCCGTCGTCTGGTTCGTGGTCGTCAATGGGCTGATCGTGATCGGCTGGGGGTGGGACTGGATGCTCGCCGAGCTGGACGAGTCCGGATTGGCGATGTTCTCCTACGGCATCCCAGGTCTCCTGGCTTTCTTCGCCTTCCTGCGCCTTCCCGTTGCCTGTTCACTCGGCATCCGCGACATGGCCCATCCCACCGCCACCTGGAACACCGACCACTATCCGGAGCTTGGTGAAGAGCGCGAGTGCCGGGTGAGTGCTGATGCACAGGCCTACCGGGTGGACGAGCGCGACCACGCTTGGCCCCTGGCCCAGCTCTCGAAGGTCGTCTGCACTCCTCGAGGCTGGTTCTTGCTGCCGCGTCCAGGTGCGGGGTTCTGGTTGCCGCTCGAGTCCCTGCCTCGTGAAGAGGATGCGGCGCGCCTGCAGGGTTGGCTGCGACAGTCGGGCGCCAGCCTGGTCGAGACGTGCGACCGGGCTTCCTCCACCGTGCCCCGGGGCGCATGATCGACACCGAGGGAGACAGGAGCGTGCGTGCGACGAGTCCACGTGGCGATGGCGAAGAACGGTCTCGGCCTGGTCATTCTCTTCCTTCTCGGGCCGTCTCTCCCGGTTGCTGCGGACCCCGTCGTCGTCGGCTACTACACGTCCTGGTCGATCTACGGTCGTGACTACCAGGTCGAGGACCTCGACGCCGCGCGGCTGACCCACGTCAACTACGCCTTCTCCAACATCGACGCGACCACCGGCACCTGCGTGCTCGGGGACCCCTGGGCCGACGTCGACCGGGCCCTCGACGGCGACTGCTGGGACCCGGGTTGTCTCCGCGGGAACTTCCGCCGCTTCCAGCTCCTCAAGGAAGCCCACCCGCATCTCAAGCTGATGATCTCCATCGGCGGCTGGACCTGGTCGTCGGCCTTCTCACAGGTGGCCGCCACCGAGGAGAGCCGGCGGCGTTTCGCCGAGTCCTGCATCGACCTCTACGTCCGCGGAGAGTTCGGCGGCAGCCACGGCACCCATCCCGGGATCTTCGATGGCATCGACGTCGACTGGGAGTTCCCCGTCAGCGGAGGGCCGAGCCCCGGTCGGCCCGAGGACACCGCCAACTTCACGCTGCTCATGACCGAGCTCCGCGAGCAGCTCGATGCCCTGTCGCTCGAGACCGGTGCCGACTACGAGCTCTCGATCGCCGCCGGACCCGCACCGAGCCATCGCGCGAACCTCGACATCGCCGGCCTGGCGGCCGTGCTCGATCACGTCGACGTCATGGCCTACGACTACCACGGCGGCTGGGAGGCGACGAGCAACTTCAACGCGCCCCTGCAACGCAGCACCGACGATCCCGTCCTCGACCCCGCCGGCTTCTCGGTGGCCGAGTCCATCGATGCCTATCTCGCGGCCGGTGTCCCGCCCGAGAAGCTCGTCATGGGCCTCCCGCTCTACGGTCGTTGCTGGAGCGGCGTGCCCGCCGCGGGCGACGGCCTGCACCAGCCGGCGAGCGGCACCTGCCCGGGCACCTGGGAGCCCGGCAACGTCGACTACTGGGATGTCGTCGCCAATCACCTGCCGACGGCCACGCGTCACTTCCACGAGCGCGCCCGAGTCCCGTGGCTCCACGCCGGTGACCTCTTCATCAGCTACGACGACGCCGAGTCGTTCCGAGAGAAGGCAGCCCTGGCCTGCGAGCGGGGCCTGGCAGGAGTCATGCTCTGGGAGCTCTCCGGCGACCTGCGCGATCGCGACCAATCTCTCCTAGCCGTGCTCGAGGACGCGCTCTGCCCCGACGCCGTCGCCCTGCGTCGCATCGACGACCTGCGGCTGGCTCGCGACGGTGACGACCTCCACTTCACGTGGACGCTCGATCCAGCAGCGGCCGGTGGTCACCGCGTCTACTCGACCGATCGTGTCGAGGAGGCGCGTGGGCTCCGTGGACCGGCGCACTCTCCGATCGTCACGCTTCCAGTCGGTGCTGAGTTGCCGCTCGTGCATGTGGGGGGAGCGATGCGAGACGGCGTGCGCTTGCGGCTCTTCCAGGTCCTGTCGGTCGCAGCCGACGGCGTGACCGAGGGGCCCGGCTAGCCCAGGACCTTCCAGTGCGATGCCAGGGTCGAGCGCACGTGGCGGACGATCTCCTGCACGTCGGCGCTGGCTTCGTCGTCTCCGGCCTCGGAGCCCTCTACCGCGCCGGTCATGACCTCCACCGCCGCCTGCACGCCGGCGCGCACGCCCGCCGGGTCGTAGCCGCCCTCGAGCACGCAGGCCATCCGACCCGGGCAGTGCCGCTGGGCCCAGCTCCAGAAGAGACGGTAGAGCCGTTGGAAGCCCTGCTCGGTCACCGCGAAGCCACCGAGGGGATCCCGGTGCCAGGTGTCGAAGCCGGCGGACACGAGGATGAGCTCCGGCTCCCAGGCGTCGACGACCGGGGTGACCACGCCGTCCCAGGCATGGAGCAGGTCGGCGTCACCGGTGCCGCCGGGGAGGGGGAGGTTCACCGTGAAGCCGTCGCCGTCGCCCCGACCCGTCTCGTCGATCCAGCCGGTGCCCGGGTAGAACGGCCAGCGGTGACTCGACACGTAAAGGACCCGCGGGTCGTCGACGAAGGCGTCCTGGGTGCCGTTGCCGTGATGGACGTCGGGGTCCACGACGAGCACGCGGGAGAGACCGAGGGCCTCCACCGCGTGGGCTGCGGCCACCGCGACGTTGTTGTAGAGACAGAAGCCCATCGCCCGGTCCGGGGTCGCGTGGTGACCGGGCGGTCGGACCAGCGCGAAGGCACCGGCCGCGCCCTCGAGCACGGCCTCGGCGGCCTGGACCGCGGCTCCCGCGGAGAGACGGGTGGCGAGGAGGCTGTCGGGGCCCATGCCGGTGTCGGGATCGAAGCTCACCCGACGTCCGGCCGCCGCCTCCACCGCGTCGACGTGACCGCCCGCGTGGACCCTCAGGACCTGCTCGCGCTCGACCTCCCGGACGGTCGCGGCCGTCGTGCCCGGGGGCGGGGAGTCGGTCAGCCAAGCGAGAGTGGAGGCGATCCGCTGCGCGGATTCCGGGTGGTGGGGGCCTGGATCGTGGGCCAAGCAGGCTTCGGGCGTCAGCAAGAGGGTCATGACGCCACCATCATGCCCAAGCAGGGCCGATCAGCGTCGCTTGCCGGTGGTGCGATCCATTACGATCTTCCGTGGAGTAACCCAGACATGGCGACTACGGCAACGACTGGCGGAGTGTCCCTCTGCGCGAAGCAGCTCTTTGGCTTCGACCTGCCCGATCTCGATCCCGTGAGGGACCGACCCTTCGAGACCCTTCGTGGGATCGGGCAGCAGCTCACCGAGGCCATCGGACGTGAGGCCTGGTGCTGCCTGGCGCCTCAGCTCCAGTTCCATCGCGACGGCTACCGCCGGGTCCGCCTGTTCCGTGACGACCAGTGGGAAGCCCTGATGCTCTGCTGGCTCCCGGGTCAGCACACCGCCATCCATGACCACGGCACGAGCGCCGGCATCACCTACGTGCTGATGGGCGCCCTCCACGAGTCGCGCTTCGAGTGGGCCGGCGAGGGCACGCCGCTGCGGCCCAGCGGCTGCGGTGACCTGGCGACCGGTGGGCTCACCTACGAGCTCTCCAACACCGTCCACGAGATCGCCAACGAGACCAACGCGCCGGCGGCCAGCCTCCATCTCTACTCGCCGCCGCTCGAGACCCTCGGCGCCTATGACCTCGCCACCGGCTCGCGCTGGGACGTCGACGTCGCCGACCGGCCCGACGTCCAGGTCGGCGGCGACCCCAACATCGATCCCGAGGCGAGTGAGTCCTCCTGCGCGGATCGCTGAACGACCGCCCTGACAACTGAGCGAGGTGCTTCCGATGAGCTGCCGACTCCCGACCCTCTCGATCTCTCTCGTCCTCGCTCTCGCCGCATGCTCTGTCGAAGCCCGCGTCTCCTGGCACGACTGGGACGACCGAGGTCTCCAGGCGGCCATCGACACGGCGGCTTCGGAGAGGAAGCTCCTGATGATGGTGGTGACCCAGCCCGACTGGTGTCCGCCGTGCATCCGGCTCAACGACCGCTTCCTCGAGAACCCGAAGGCGAAGAGCATCGCCGACCTCACGCGCGACATGCTCGTGCTCGAGATCCACGGGCACGACCCCACGGGTCACGGCCTGCTCAAGCGACAGGGCGTTCGCTTCACCGGCACGCCGACGACCATGGTCTTCAAGCCCCGTCGCAAGCGGCAGACCCTGGCGCGAGCCGAGCTCCTCGGCACGATCGTCGGCGCCCCCGACGACTTCGCTGAGCGACTCGCCAAGATCGCCTCCGGCCACGATCCGGTCGCCGAGCTCGAGACCGCCATCCGCGCCGAGAAGCAGACGATCCCCAAGGCCAAGCTCCAGGTCGAGCTCGCCGACCTGCTCGCGGCTCGTGGTGACGCCGACGGCGCCGAGCGTCAGCTCAAGGCCGTGATCAAGCCGTCACGCAGCAAGGGGCTCGGGCCGCTCGCCAAGCAGGAGCTCATGACCCTGCGTCACCAGGCGGAGTGGAAGCTCCCGACCCTCGTCGAGTCACGGGTCCGTCGTGACTACCAGGCCGCCCTCGACGGCATCGACGCCTACGTCGCCCGGCACGGGCGCGTGCGGGACGAGGCGGAGGACATCGCCTGGGCACGGGCCTGGTCTCTCGGCAAGCTCGGTCGCTTCGACGAGGCCTTGGCCGAGCTCGAGACCCATCTCCTCTCGGAAGACGACGGCCGCTCCTACTCGATGGTCAGCTACTTCTGCTTCCGCATGGCCGATCCCGATCTCCTCCAGGTGGGAGAGCGGCTGACCAAGCAGGCGCTGGAGCGCTTCCCCGATCGTGAGGCCTCGTTGCTCGGCGGGCTCGGTCGCATCTACCGACGACAGGGTCGGCTGAGCGAGTCCATCGCGTCGTTCGAGGCCGCCATCGGCGCGACGGATGATGCCGACGAGCAGTCGATCTATCGAGGCCAGCTCGTCCACGTCCGCAAGGAGCTCGCGGCCGCCGCCAACGGCTAGCCCGCGTGGACGGTCTGCGGCGTGCGCCGAGCCCGAAGCACGCCCGGCTCTTCGCCGGCCTGGGCATCGCCGTGGCCGCCCTCGCGATCACGGCGCAGACGCTCGGCGGTGCCGTCGTGGCCGGCTGGCTCGCCCTCGACTTCCTCGTCATCGCCATTGGCTACGGCGGGGCGGGGCAGGTCTTTGGCAAGCGATCGGACGGGAGCCTGCCGCTCTGGTCTCGTCTGGTCTTCCTGCCCTACATCGTCTTCACCTGGCTGACGTGGAAGCTCACCTGCACGCTCTCGCGCGAGAACCCGCACGACCGCCTCGGTGATCTCATCCTGTCGCGTCGGCTGGAGAGCCATGAGCTACCGGACGGCGTGACGACGGTGGTCGACCTGACGAGCGAGCTCGCCGAGCCTCGCGCCCTGCGGGAGGTGGAGCACTACGTCGCGCTGCCCACCCTCGACGCCGGCGTGCCGGACCCGGCGGCGCTCACGCGAGCGCTGGAGGCCGTCGGGCCCGGGACGACGCTGATCCACTGCGCGCAGGGACACGGACGGACCGGGCTCTTCGCCATCGCCTTGCTGGTCCGACGTGGGCAGGTCGCCGACGTCGAGTCCGGGCTGCTCGCGTTGAAGGAGGTCCGACCCGGCGTGGGCCTGCAACGCCATCAGCGTCGCTTCCTCGAAGACTTCGTCGCTGCGAGCTGAAGCCTCAGGCCGCCTCGACCTCAGGGCGCAAGCGCGGGTTCATGACCTTGAAGAACAGCGGCGGGACGAGGGCCAGGAGGATCATCC
>JBCCFW010000245.1:0-9031 GCA_039029535.1 Acidobacteriota bacterium | reverse complement strand
TTCAGGAGAACGCCGAGACGCCGACGACCGCCTGCGACGGCCTGCGCAACACGAAGCTCGGCGAGCTGCCCTGGCGCATCCTGCGCGCTCGACTGCGTCGCATCGTGGCGGTGACCGACGAGGAGGTCGAGGCGGCGCGGGCGGAGCTGCTGGCGCGGGAGCTGGGTCCCGTCGAGCCGAGCGGCGCGGCGACCGTGGCGGCGCTGCATGCGGGCAAGGTGGAGAGTGAGGGCACGACGGCCTGTGTCGTGTCGGGTGGGAACGTCTGACTCGAGCCTGCCTACCCTGCGCGGGAGCAGGCTACACGTTCACCGTTCCTCCTCGTCCTCTCGCAACTGCGTGAGCGCCTCGCGAGCATCGGCATGCCCTTGCTTCGCAGCCCGCGCGTACCAAGTCATCGCCTGACACAGATCCAACGGTAGCCCCTCCTTCTCGAAGCTCGCGGAGGAATCGTAGCTGATGGCCGAGCGATGCTGGTGCGACCTGCCTGGTCACCGGCATCGCCGACCAGACCCGCCAAACCGTCGCATGAGCCGCCCCCGTCTCTCGTGCGAGGCGGTCAAGGGTCCGCAGGACGAGCGCAGCGAGCATGCCCTCGAGGGCTGAGCTCGAGAGGCGGACGATGGGCGCGACGGTTGGCGCACGCCACAGCCCTCTCCCCGGCTCAGGCCACCCGTCACCGATCCCCGGTCACGTCGCCGAGAAACTCTGCAGGCGGTCCTGCCCCACGAGCGTCTTCCTCAACGACGGGCGAGACGAACCCACCGGAGAAGCCGTGACCACTCCCCTCCCAGACGACGAGCTGCTCGGACGAGCCGTGGGCTACGCCCTCTCGCTCTGTCACGACCTGCCGCGAGCGGAAGAGCTCGTCCAGGAAGCCTGTCTCGCCGTCCTGAAAGCAGGGGGCTCCTGGGAGCACGCCTATCTCTTCCGCGCCATCCGCAGCCGCTGGGTCGACCAGCACCGCAAGAACCAACGGCTCCGACTCGTCCCTCTCGATGACGAGAGCGAGATCGGCCCAACCGAAGAGCTCCTCAGCAAGACTCCTGCCGTCGACGCCAGCGAGCCGGCCCTGGAACGCGCCCTCGGCCAGCTCCCCACCGAGCACCGCGAGCTGCTCTACCTCGCCGCCGTCGAGGACTACAGCGAGAGCGAGCTCGCACGGCTCACCGGCCGACCGAAGGGCACCGTCTCGAGCCTCCTCCACCGCGCCCGCAAGGAGCTCCGCCGTCTCCTCTCCCCCCGAAAGGTCCTGCCATGAGCGACGCCAACCTGCAGGATCAGCTCAGCCGTCACTACGCCCAGCGCGTCGCGGAGTCGGGTGCCGTCGATCGTCTCCGCGCCTCACTGGAAGCGGAGGCCGCCCGCACCCCACCTCGCTCGCGACGTCGTCACTGGCTCGCCCTCGCAGCGGCGGCCGCTGCGGTCCTGCTCACCCTGGTCGTGCTGCCCCGGCTGCGCAGTCCGGACGTGGTCGGTGAGATCGCGTACAACCACCGCAAGGACTCGACGATCACCTTCGTGACCTCTTCGATCGCCGAGCTTCAGGCCAGCCTGCCCGAGCTCGACTTCGAGCTTCAGGCCCTCAACGGTCCCGCCGCGAGCCTGAGCCTCGTCGGTGGACGCTACTGCTCCATCGACGGCGCCATCGCCGCCCAGCTCCGTCTCGAAGACGGCGCGGGACGGCACTACACCTGCTACCAGACCCGGCGGAAGCCCCGCCTGGAAGACCAGACCGATCAGGACACGCGCGTCGACGGCGTGCGGGTCCGCACCTGGTCGAGTCAAGACCTCTTCTTCGGTCTCGCGGAGTGGAGCGACACGTTCCCTCCACCGGCGACCGAAGACCGCGAGGTGCCCTGACGCCACGCGGCCGACCTCTCCGTTCTTCCCCGACCAACAACTCAGTTCCAGTTCTCAGGAGTCCGCCATGTCCTCCTCACGCCCGAGCCTCGTCCGTCACCTCCTCTCGTCTCTCCTCGTCCTCGGTCTCGTCGTGGCCGCTGCCCCCGCCGACGCCCAGCGCGCCGACCGGACCGGCTCGCCCGAGCTGCTCGCGGTGAAGTTCCACGCGGACTGGTGTGGCTCCTGCAAGCGCATGGGTACGCTGTTCACCGACCTCGAAAACAAGCACGACGGCAAGCCAGTGCTCTTCGTCGAGCTCGACCTCACCAACCAGACCACCCGTCACCGCGCCCGCTACCTCGCCGGTGCGCTGGGCCTCGACCGCGCCTGGCGTGAGCACGGCTCCAAGAGCGGCTTCGTCCTCCTCGTCGACGGCAAGACCCGTCAGCCGCTGAGGAAGCTGACCTCCGATCAGAGCGTCAAGCAGATGTCCGCCGCCATCTCCGAGGCGCTCGCGTCGCGCTCCTGAACCGAGCACGTCTTCGGGAAGGCTCGTCGACGATGACGCGCCTTCCCGAAGAGCCCCCTTCGCTCAGGGGCCCAGGCAGTCCGGAAGGTTGCGAGCCCGCACCACGAAGTAACGAGTGGTCGCCGGCGTCGTCGTGACCACGCCCGTCTCCCCCGAGCCGTCGGTGACCTCGTGCTCCAGGGTGAGCGCGGCCTCCGGCGAGACGCCCGCGTGGATCAGGTACTGATCCGGCCGGCCCGGGAGGTCGTTCCAGCGGAAGCGCAGCGCCGATCCCTCCTTCGTCAGGCGCAGGCCCGTGACCTCGGGGAGGTCGGCGCAGGTCACCACCACGTCCACTCTCGCCGGCGAGGGGTCGACCCGCCCGGTGGCGTCCCTCGACCGGAGCGTGACCGTGAAGACACCGCTCTCGGTGAAGGTGATGTCGTGGGGCCCGGGTCCCGTGACCGGCGCTGCCTGACCGTCGAAGTCCCAGCTCAACGTGAGCCCATCACCGTCCGCATCGTCTCCTCGGCCGAGGAAGCTCACGGTCGTCCCGGTGCTCACCTCCGTCGCACCGGCCGGCTGGTCGATGATGCTGTCCGGAGGATGCGAGACCGCATCGACGCGGTCGCAGGTCACGGTTCCCCGGCCCACCGTGGCCAGCGCGAAGTCCCCCATCCAGTCCTCGCAGAGTCCCGCCACCTGCGCGGCCCCGGCGGTGGGATCCTCACCGGGTCTGACGACCAGCACCATGGGCACGAAGAAGTCGCTCGGGCTCTCCAGGTGACTGGGATCGCGGGGCCCTTCGGCATCGATGACGTGCTCGACCACGAAGTCTCGCCGAGTTCCGGTCACGGTCTCGCCAGGAGCCGGGTAGTACGAGAGCGGCTGAGATGGATCCGTGTCGACGAGATGGAACCAGCTCGGGACCTCCTCCGGAGCCGCCAGCCCCATGAGGTAGAGGTCGAGCCAAGAGTAGCCGTAGTAACCGTTCTCCGGCGCACTGGTGAAGGTGCCATCACCATTGTCGGTCCACACCGCTCCCCCCATGCACGACGAGTCGGTCAGCGTGACGTAGGAAGCCGCTGCCGGCGCGTGCACGGCTGCATGCGGATGAGCGCTCTCCGGGTTGAGAAGACGCCGAGGAATCCCCGCCTCGAGTAGGCGCGCGAAGAACAGCCAGTCGTGACCCAGCTCGTGGTTGAGCAGGTGCGACGACAGTGCTCCCCCGACGGATTTGGCTTGTTATTGCTGGTGTTTCTTGTGATCCACGGAGGTTGTGGGGCACGCCGACCCCGTCCCCAGACCGATGCCGCTGACCCCGATGTTGCCGCGCCGGTTGAAGGCGCCGGCGTAGAAGTTGATGTCGGTCGGAAAGCTCTGGTAGACCGCCAAGGCGTCGATCGGAAGGGCGAACTCGTCTTGGAAAGCCGTGAGCACGTCACTGACGAGCAACGTGGGGTAAGTGAACGACTCGATGATCGGCGGCTGCACCACTCCGGCAGGTGGTGACGAGAGGTCGATCATGAGCTCCGGCAATCCCACCGGCAGGTCGACGTCGACGAAGAGACTGTCGGCCGCCGTGTAGTCCTGCTCGTCCCGGTCGTGCCACCAGGACGTGACGGAGAACCTCAAGCGGGTCACGCTCTCCGGAATGAACGACCGGAGGAAGGTCATTCGAATCGTCTCCCCGACGTCCTCGAAGTCGAGCGAGCGCCGGACCGACCAGGCGTCACGATCCCAGTGAAGGTTGCTGAACAGGATGAGCTCGTTGGTCTCTCCATCGCGGAGGCTGAAGAGATAGTAGAGCGACGCATCCTCGGCGACCGGACGCTGCCCCGCCGTCTGGATCTCGATCACGAAGACCTCCGTGTCGTCGACCCGTGAGATCCCCAGCGAGAGGATGTCGAGCGCCTCGCGGTGCGGTAGCTCGGGAGGCACGCTCCCGGCTGGATGAAGCATCGTGGCGAGCCGTCTCTCCCGTGACCAGAAGTCGTCGAGCGACGACGGCGGCACGATCACCGGGGAGCCGAAGGGCGCCTCACGGTAGGAGAAGTCGACCTGCCCGCTGGGGTGCAAGACCGCCTGAACGTCCAGGGGCGCCCAGTCCCAGTCGCTGCTCCAGGTCACGACGAGACGTCCGCCCGTCATGCCCCGTGAGACGTTCCAGCCGAACGATGCCGTGCCCTGCTGCAGCGGGGAGACTCGAGGCGTGCGGTCGAGAAGTTGACTGGTCGCAATCGGCTGGTCGATGCCAGGAGCTTCTGGCTCCTCGAAGGCGACCTGCATGTTCGTGGTGAGGTACACGTGACCGTAGGTCGCCTCACCGAAGGGGAAGGCGAAGCCGGGCAGGTCGATGCGAACGGAGTCGAAGTCCGTCTCGTCTTCGAACACCGGAGTGGTCGCGCCGTCGTCCCAGCTCAGCGGGCCACGAACGACGCGGTAGCCGTCGGCCTCGGGAACGAAGCTGACCGTCGAGTCCACCAGGTCCACCGGACGATCCCGCCAGGTCAGCGTGTCGTCGGTCTCGATCACCGCCACGCCGTCGATGACGGTGAAGCGGGGCGTCCCTCCGCCCGAACGCCGTCTCGCCGAAGGCACGGGCTCGAGCGGCCGCGGCGGCCCCTGCTCGACGTGACACCAGTGGTCGGGTCCGAGCGCGCCGGGCGCCACGCCGAGGAGCGACTCCTGGACGGCGGGAGGCAGGTGCGCGACGTCCGCAGGATGGAGCGGAGCCGGACCGGAGCCCGGTCGTGAGAGCCCCGAGCTCGCCAGGACGGCGATCGAGACGACGAAGACGATCGAGCAGCGTTGATGAGACACGGACACCCTCCTGAAGTCGCGTGATGACCCGCGATCCCGTCGAGTCACGGGGATCTTTCAACATTCCCCGAGGGCTCGACCAGCGAGCGCGCACGCATGACGGCCGCATGCTCGGTCGAAAGGACAGCCGCCCGAGAAACGCGGCGAGGAGGGACGAAAGAAGGCGCTCAGTCGCTGCCGCCACCACCCATCAGCGACCCGAGCCCGAGCTCGTCGAGATCGAGGTGGCGGTGACAGAGCAACAGCCAACAACCCAATCCCACGACATAGCCAGTCGTCAGGTTCGATCCCAGGGGGAGCTCGAGGAAGGCGAGGAAGCGCACGACCGGCTCGGGCCACGGCAGCAGGCTCGAGCTCTCCCCCACTTGAATGCTCGCAAAGCCCAAGAGCAGCGTGATGCCGACACGGAGGATCGTGAACACCTGCAGCAAGAGAAGCCCGAGCAGGCAAGCCCGGCCGCGATCGGCCCAGGATATGGGCGTCGCCAAGAGCAAGGCCAGGAAGCAGGTGATCGGGATGAGCCCTTGCCGAGTCGACGAGAGAGGCAGGGTCGCCACGTAGCGTCCCGCTCGCTTCGAGCCGACGCGGAGCACGGTGTCGAAACGCCCGTGCTCGTCCTTCTCCTTGGCCAGCTCGGCCATCCGATCGCCGCCGCACGAGGCATAGGCGAGGTTCAGGCTGCCGACGAACCAGTGCGAGTAGGCCCATCGGACGGGCGGGCTGTTGAAGAGAAGGAAGAGACCCAACGCCAACCCGACGAAGCGCAGGAGACGGCGGCTCAAGTGGTCGCGGCCTCGGCGTCACCCGCGTCGGCGGTCTTCGCCGGTCGCTGCGACCAGACCATCCACCCGACCCAGCCGGCGACCGCGCAGAAGATGAGGATGGTCGGCCAGACGGTGAGGTGCGCGGACTCGAAGGTCTCGAGCTCGCAGCGCACGCCGACCTCGTGAAGGGTGGCCACCCGCACGACGTTGAGGAACAGCAGCATCCCGACGCCGCCCACGACCCCGATGATCTTCTTCTTCCAGGACGCCGGGAACGAGAGCACGCCGAGCGCGAGGAGAGCCATGGGCTCGAGCCCGTCACAGCCTGAACGCACGGCGACCGCGAAGCCTTCGCCGGAGACCCGGTCACCGAGGGCTTGCACGTTCCGGCCAAAGACACGGAGCAGCCCGGCCCCCGCCTTCGCCGTCACGCCCAGGTAGCTGGTGAAGAGCGAGCTCCCGAGGATGACGCCGTGGTAGAGGGCCTGGAAGAGCGCGTAGGAGATGCCGAAGGTCAGCAGGAAGCGGATCGCGCGGCGGTTGCCGGCCTTCTTCGCCTCCTCTGCCGCGGCGTCCGCGGAGCTGTCCTCGGGCTGGCCGCCCGCCTCGGGCGCGGGCTCGTCGTCGGGCCGCCGTTCGTCGTCGCTCATCGGCTCGTCTCCTGCTTCGGCGCGAGCATGTCGGCTCGCGCGATGCCGGACAAGCTCGCGGCGTCGCGTGACATGATTCCCCGTGCCCCACGCCTATTGCTGCATCGACGTCGAGGCCTCCGGCCCCGTCCCGGGTCTCTTCGACCTCGTCTCCATCGGTGCGGTCGCCGTGCAGGCCGACCCCGACGGCCGCCACCGGCTCTCCTCCGAGCCCTGGCACGTGCTCGTCGCCCCCCAGGGCGGCCGGCAGCTCGAGGAAGCCATGGCCATCCACGGCATCCCGGCGGGCCAGCTCGAAGCCGAGGGCCGTCCCCTGGCCGAGGCCATGCAGGCCCTCACCGACTGGGCCCGAAGCCAGCAGCGCGATCCGGAGCAGCGCCTGGTGTTCGTCGGCCACAACGCCCCCTTCGACTGGTCCTACATCAGCTACTGCTATCACGCCTGCGAGCTCGAGAACCCCTTCGGCTGGAAGGCCCTGGACACCAAGGCCCTCGCGATGGGACGGCTCGACCTCGACTGGTTCGACACCAACAAGGAGACCCTCGAGACCCGTCTCTCGCTCCCCGAGCAGGACGCCTCGCGGGTCCACCAGGCCGATTACGATGCTCTCTACCAAGCCGAGATCCTCTGCGCCCTCCTCGACCACCGGTCGGCCTGAGACGCGCCCCGCCTCCCTCTCCCTCCTCTTCGTCGCTGCGCTGCTCGCCACGGCCCTCCCGGCCGTCGCAGCGCCAGTGCGCCTGGCCACCGGTCCAGCTCCCTCGCCCGACGGCCAGCTCGTCGCCTTCGGCTGGCACGGCGACCTCTTCGTCGGACGCAGCTCGGGAGGCAGCGCTCGACGGCTCACCGTGCATCCCGCCGATGACGGCGCCGTCGCGTGGTCGCCGGACGGTCGGCGCCTGGCCTTCGTCTCCGACCGCACCGGGCACTGGGACGTCCACGTCGTCGACGTCGACGGCAGCAACCTGCAGCGGCTGACCTGGCACTCAGGCGCCGACACCTCCCCCCGCTTCACGCCCGACGGCTCCGAGGTCGTCTTCTTCAGCCGACGTCACTCGGTGCACTCGACCCTCTCGCGGACCTGGGTGATCCCGGCCGACGGTTCGCGGGACCCGCGAGAGCTCACCTCGTACGCCGCGCAGCACGCCGCCCTCTCCCCGGACGGCCGCTACCTCGCGTTCATCCGCGGTCGCAGCTCCTCCACGCGTCAGCGCGAACGCGCCGCCTCCACCGCCGACATCTGGGTCGAGGACCGACAGACCGGCGAGCTGCGTCAGCTCACGACCCATCGCGGTCACGACGATCGTCCGAGCTGGACCGAGGGCCCCGACGGTCCGCGCATCATCTTCCGCAGCGACGCCGACGGCACCTTCAACGTCTGGTCGATGGACGTGCACGGGCAGCGTCGTCGTCAGCTCACTCACTTCACCGGTCAGGGCATCAACGCGCCGCGCGCCGGTGGCGGGCTGGTGACCTTCGTCCGCCTCGATCAGCTCTTCAAGCTCGACCTGGCGACCGGTGCGGTCGAGGAGCTCCAGTTCGAAGCCCCCGAGGACAGCGTGACCACGGCGCCCGAGCGCCGAACCCTCCGCGGCGGCGCCACCGACCTGGCCGTCTCGGCCGACGGCAAGCAGCTCGCCTACGTCATTCAGGGCGAGATCCACGTGAGCGGCGCCGAGAAGGAGCCGGCCGACGATCGAGCCGCCCGGGTGACCTTCTCCGACGCGCACGACCGCTCGCCGAGCTGGCTCCCCGACGGTGAGCAGCTCGTCTTCGTCTCCGACCGCGAGGGCAGCAGCGACCTCTACCTCGCTCGGGCCCGCGCCGAAGCAGCGGGCAAGGGCGACACCATGGCCGAGTCGCTGGCCTTCGAGATCAAGCGGCTCACGCGCTCCGAGCAGGACGACGGCTGGCCCTTCGTCTCCCCCGACGGCCAGCACGTCGCCTTCCAGCGAGGCCGCGGCGACCTCTGGATGCTGGACCTCGACTCGGGTCGCGAGCGCCTGCTCACTCCCGGTTGGAACCTCGGCTGGGTGACCTGGTCGCCCGACTCGAAGTGGATCGCCTTCGACCGCGAGGACGACGAGTTCAACAGCGAGATCTTCCTCGTGCGGGCCGACGGCAGCGGGGAGCCCGTCAACGTCTCGCGTCATCCCGACAGCGATCGCATCGCTCGCTTCTCGGCGAACGGCCGGGCGCTGGTGTACTCGGCCCGTCGTCAGGGAGACGAGAACCAGGTCGTCTGGCTGCCGCTGCGCAAGGCCGACGCTGAGCTCTCCTCCGCCGAGCTCGAGAAGGCCTGGAAGGACGCCGCCAAGAAGGCCAAGAGCGGGGGCAAGAAGAAGGGCGACGACGACAAGGAGAAGAAAGGCAAGAAGGACGACGACGGCGCCTCGGCCGGACCGAAGGTCCGCATCGACTTCGACGACATCCACCGACGC
>JBCCFW010000244.1:0-9066 GCA_039029535.1 Acidobacteriota bacterium | reverse complement strand
CAGAACTGGGTGCTCACCCTGCCAGTTGAATGCTGCGGACTGGGTCTTTTCGTCCCTATTCGTGTGTCGATTGACTATTTTCGATTGAAAATTACAACTGTAACTCCAAAATTACGAGCGTGATTGAGCGGCTTCGACAACTCCACACCATTCAGGGTGCGCTCCATCGACACCCAATCGTGGGCCTGCTCGGCGCACGCCAGGTGGGCAAGACCACGCTCGCTCGCCTGCTCTCGGCGAGGACCGAGCCCGTCCTTCACCTGGACCTCGAGGACCCCACCGACCTCGCGCGGCTCGACGATCCCATGCTGGCTCTCCGCTCAGCCGAGGGGCTGGTGGTGCTCGATGAGATTCAGCGTCTGTCCGAGCTCTTCCCCGTGCTTCGAGTGCTGGTCGATCGGCCCGAGTCGTCGACCAAGTTCTTGCTGCTCGGAAGCGCAGCACCGGAGCTCTTGCGGCAGGCGTCGGAAAGCCTGGCGGGTCGCATTCACTACCACGAGCTCTCGGGACTGTCGCTCGACGAGGTGGGCGCCGAGGCACAGGACGAGCTCTGGGTTCGCGGCGGCTTTCCCCGTGCCTTCCTGGCTGGGGATGACGAGGCCTCAGCCGAGTGGCGCCGCGACTTCATCACGGCCTTCCTGGAACGGGACATCCCCCAGCTCGGCATTCGCACGTCGTCGGTGACCCTGCGCCGTTTCTGGACGATGGTCGCGCACTACCACGGCCAGGTCTGGAACAACTCGGAGTTCACGCGCTCGTTCGGCGTGGCGCACGCGACGGTTCGTGGCTACCTCGACACGCTCACGTCGACGCTCATGCTGCGCCAGCTTCAGCCCTGGCACGAGAACCTGCGCAAGCGTCAGGTGAAGTCTCCGAAGATCTACGTGCGCGACTCGGGCCTGCTGCACTCGCTGCTCGGCCTGAGGGATCGACATGAGCTGCTGGGTCACCCCAAGCTCGGTGCCTCCTTCGAGGGCTTCGCGCTCGAGCAGGTCGTGTCACGGCTGGGGCTTCGCCCGGAAGAGTGCTACTTCTGGGCGACACACGCGGGCGCCGAGCTCGACCTGCTCGCCGTGCGGGGACAGCGCCGGTGGGGCTTCGAGTTCAAGCACGGGTCAGCACCGAAGCTGACCCGTTCCATGCGTGTCGCGCTCGAAGACCTGAAGCTGGATGGGCTCACCGTCGTGTACCCCGGCCTGGATGTCTATCCCATGGCCGAGAACGTGACGGCGTTGCCCATCAAGCGACTCTGGACCGACGACCTTCAGACCAGCCTCGACTGATCAGGGGATCGTCGCCGGGTACTCGTCCTCCGACACCTGACCGCAGAGGTCCTCCACGCGCAGGTCGAAGAACTGGATCGAGTCCCGCGTGTCGGTCTCGGTGTAGCTGAGGCTGACGTCGTCGACCGGGTTCACCCGGGTCCAGAGCAGGGTCGGATGGATGGAGGTCTTGAGGAGGTGGAACTCCTCGCCCGTCTCCAGTGGACGCGCCGTGTCCCAACGCACCGTGACCTCTTCGCCGACGTGGTTGACGCGGAGCGTGTCGTCGACTCCGGCCGGCCACGGGATCGAGGCGATCTCCATGAGCGGCTCGAAGCAGTGACGCGTGGCCGAGCCACCGCGCGGGCCGCGTGGGAAGCAGGTACTGCCCGAGGAGCCCTCGGCCTCGACCACGTAGTAGTAGGTCGTGCCGTCGACGGTGTCGGTGTCCACGTACGACAAGTCACGCAGGCCGACGGAGACCGGGAAGCGCGTGAGCGCGTCCTCACAGCTCACCTCGCTGCGGTACACGTTGTAGACCGGGATGTCGCCGTCCGGGAACGCTGCCTCTTCCCAGCTCAGGACGAGACCGGCGTCGCAGACCGAGGGGTCCTCGATGGCCGGCGGGTTCGCCCAGGTGCTGAAGTCGTCGACCTCGACGGTCACCGTGCGCATGTCGGTGCAGGTCGGGTTCGTGCTGCAGGTCGCCGTGACCGTGTAGTCGGTCGTGGCGGTCGGCATGACGTCGACGGTGGGAGTCATGGCCACGGGCATGCCCTCGCCATCGACCCACTCGTACATCGCCTCGCCGCCGAAGCAGTTCTCCACCACCAGGCCCGAGGCATCGAGCGTGGCCGTCTCACCCGCACAGATGCGATCGCCCGTCGGGGGGAACACCTCCGTGTAACTACAGGTGCCCACCTCGGCCACGATGCGTTGGCCGATCATGATGCCGCTACTGCAGAACGCGAGCACCTCGAACTGATAGATCCCTGCCGGCGTTCCGGGCGGGATGCAGATCTGAATGTCGAACTCGAGCGAGGCCGGCAGGGTCTGGTCGAAGATGACCGTGCCCGCGTCGGTGAGCCACTCCTCGAAGCCCGGCTCGACCTCGAGGTGCACGTCGGCGCAGAAGCCGCTGGTCTCGTTGATGACGTCGCCGAGGTACTCGACGAGATCGACGCCACCAGGCACCGTGCCGTTGGTGTTGAGCTGGAAGGCGTCACCACCGGTCGACTCGGCCCAGCAGTCCCAGGCCGGGAGCATGGTGCTCGGGCCCGAGTGCATGTGGATGAGCGTGATGCCGTTGTCGACGAGGCCCTGGATGGTGTCGAGGATGGCCAGGTCGTCGTCGGTCTCCGGCAAGCCGTCACGACCGAGGTCGATGCCCGTCGACGCGACCACCTCACCGAGGCACTCGGAGGTGTTGCAGTCGTGGGGGAGCTGGTCGCCGAAGTTGATGATGATCCGGCGCGCGTGCTCTCGCCAACCGATGGCCAGGTCGTGCACGGCCTCGTGGAAGACACGGCTGTACGACTCCGGGCCGTCCCGGCCGCCGCTGGCGATCGGCAGCGCCGCGGTGGCGTCGGCGATGGTCATGCGGTCGGTCGTGATGGGCTGCTCGAGACGGTAGGGGTAGTCCGTGCCCGAGCCGTGCGTGTTGGTGTACGTGCAAGGGACGTTCACCGTGCCGTTGAAGATGTAGTCCTTGTAGGAGACCAGGCCGAACGCGAGGTCGGGGATCTCCTCTTCCAGACGAGCCGTGATCTCCCCGATGTTGGTCAGGAGGTTCGCGCGCTCCTCCGCCATCGAGCCGGTGAGGTCGATGGTGATGAGCACGTCCGCCCGGGGGATGAGCGGGGCGAAGAAGATCGACTTGTGCTCGTCGATGCAGGCCGAGCCCGGCTCACCGGAGAAGCTCACCAGGCCCGGCTCCATCGAGTTGGGGCAGGTGATCGTCAGGTCGAATGCGTCCTCGGCGCCGGCCGGGCTGTCCACGGCCAGGATGTAGTCGCCGGGCGGCAGGAGGAGGCGCAGCTCCGAGTCGGCCATGAGCGAGCAGGCCGAGGGGTCGCAGCCGACCAGCAAGAAGAGGTCGATGGCCGGGCTCGCCGAGTCGTCGAGCGAGAAGTTGATGGGCTGCGTGACCGGGTTCGTGAAGGCGAAGAGGACTTCCTTGCCGTCGTAGCTGGTCGGCGAGCAGCCGTAGTCCGAGACGAGCTCGCTCCCAGCGTTGGTGTCGAGGGAGGCGGCCTCGTCGCAGTTGATGGTCATCGCGCCGGCGCAATCGAGGCCTCCCGCACGGAGCTCGGGCGCGTGAGCGAAGCAGAGAACGAGCAGGGCTGGCAGCGAGGTCTTCCCCAACCTCTCTGCCCAGCCACCGGTGGTGCTGGTCATGGCGAACATCCCCGGTCCGTCGACATTCACGGTTTTTTCTGACGGATTAGAAAAACAATGATGTTCGAGACGCGACCTGTCAAGTAACTGGAACCGAGATCACCAGAAAATCACGAAATCGGCGATTTCGGCCATCTACGAACGGAACAGCGCTCGGATCGCTGAACGATCCGAACGCTGCTCAAACGAACGAAGAAGGCGAGATGTCCTAAGGACAGCCGCCGAGATCGAGCACGGACAGCCCGACGCGGGCGGGTGAGCCCTCGAGCACGGTGCTGACGCCACAGGCGTTCACCGACTGGAGGAGGTAGTAGCGGCTGCCGTCGCTGGTGTCGGTCCACTCCGGCGTCGCCGTGGTCAGCACGGCACAGGCCGCGTCGAAGCCCTGGTCGGACCGGAGCTCGGCGAGGTCGCCGGTGATGACGCCGTACTGGCCGGCGCTGCCGAGGCCGGTCGCCTCGGTCCAGCTCAGCACCGGGCCCGACTCGCGTCGCACGCGGATCTCCTCGACCCCGCCCGGTTCGGCGGAGGCCCCGGCGTCCGCCGGTGCGCAGTCGAGGACGTTGTTCACGCCGTCGCCATCGAGGTCCAGGTCGCAGTCGTCGCCCAGGCCGTCGGTGTCGAGATCGTCCTGAGTCGGGTTCACGACCTCTGGACAGTTGTCGATGTCGCCGCAGAGGCCGTCACCGTCGAAGTCGTTGTCCGGGTCGGCGGGACAGGTGTCGCAGGCGTCGCCGAGACCGTCGGCGTCGAGGTCCTCCTGAGCGGCGTTGCTCACGCTCGGGCAATTGTCGACGTTCGCGCAGCTTCCATCGGCGTCGGCATCGTCGTCGGGATCGATGGGGCAGGGATCGCAGGCGTCGCCCTGACCGTCGTGGTCGAGGTCGACCTGCAGCGGGTTGGCGAGCGTCGGGCAGTTGTCGAAGTTGGCGCAGGTGCCGTCGGCGTCGCCGTCGTCGAGAGCGTCGTAGGGACAGGGATCGCAGCGGTCGCCCACGGCGTCACCGTCGTAGTCTTCCTGACGCCCGTTGGTTCTCTCGGGGCAATTGTCGACGTCGGCGCAGAAGGTGTCGGAGTCGACGTCGTCGAGGGGATCCAAGGGGCAGGGATCGCAGAGATCGCCCGCGCCGTCCCCGTCCTCGTCGAGCTGCTCGGGGTTGGCGATGCCGCCGCAGTTGTCGACCTCGTCGATGATGCCGTCCCCGTCGATGTCGGGTGAGAGCTCGACGGACAAGACGACTTCCTGGCCGTAGTGAGCGGGTGGTGTCCAGAGATTGTCCCCCGCCGGCACGGCGACGACCTCTTGCACGACTTCCTCGCCGGTGACCGGGTTGAGCCAGCGGAGGTCGAAGAGCGTCTCGGGCATGTCGCGCAGGCCCATGTCTCGGTCGTCGCCGAAGCGATAGACGAGGTAGCTCTCGCCCGGGTTCGCCATGACCATGTGGTTGGCGTCCATCGAGAGCTCGTCGTGTGGCCGCATCCGGTTGAAGTCGGTCGACTCGATGAACTCGCTCTGGATGCGGCAGTAGCCCATGTCTTCGTGGAGCTCGGCGTCCGTGCGTCGACCGCGATCGTCGAACATGAAGAGCACGTGCACGCCGGAGACGCCGGACATGGCGGCGGTCCAGTTCGTCCAGCGCAGCTCGTAGTCATGGCCATGGGTGCTGCCGGGAGTGCGGCCGGCCAGCGACCAGCTCCAGACCTCGGCCAGCGTCAGGGCGTAGTCGTGATCGACGGCAAGGTCGTACATCCCCAACAGCGTGTGGTGGAGACCCAGCGGCGTGTTGTTGCCGCCCATGCCCGTGCTGTGGTCACGGGCGAGCTCGATGGCCCAGTGGTCGATGCTGTTGCTGTCCTGCTCGGAGAAGACGTAGGCGCCCGCGTCATTGCCACCGGTGTCCCAGTTCCAGTGATGGCTCATGATGACGTGGTCGTGATCGTCGGCGTCCTTGATGACGTCGCCGATGCCGTCGCAACGAGTCGCGGTGAGCCGGCGTCCGCCCGTGTTCCAGGTGTGCTCCTCGGCGATGGCCCAGGTGATGCTCGGGTGGTGCTCGAGGGCGTTGACGAGCTGACGGATGAAGTTCTCCTCCGCCGCCGAGACGTCGTCGCCGGACCCGAAGGGTCGGCTGTTGTCGTCGTAGAGCATCATCAGCGGGTAGATCCCGTTGTCGTCCATGAAGGTCAGCCAGTCGTTCCACTGGTCGACCATCGCCACGTTGATGTCGCCGCTGTCGGTGTCGATGAGGGGGTGCTCGTCGACACCGCCGTCACCTCCCCAGGGGCGGACCAGCGTGGCGTAGATCGTGTTGCCGCCGTGCTCGACGATCTGGTCGAGGACGTCCTGCTGGGTGCCGTTGACCCGCGTACCGTCGGGGTTGCGGTCGCCGCGGTAGAAGAAGTCCTCCGGATCGCCGGGTCCGCAGAGGAACAACGGCCCGCCGCCTTCCAGGCGCAACACCTGGATGTTGTCGGGATCGACGATGGGCTGACCCGGGAGAGGGGCCGCGAGGACCGTCGGGGTCAGGAGGAGTGTGAGCGCCGCCGGAAGGAGGGCGCGAGAGGACTGACGTCGCGGCATGGCTCGGTACCGTTGACGAGGAAGCTGGATTTTTCGGAAGACATTTAGAAAATGCCGCGCCGAAGCGTCCTGGTCAACCGAGCTGGAACCCTGGGCACCTCCATTGAGCGCTGGGATCGCTCACGGCGGGGCACGACGGGTCAGAACGACTCAAAATGAGACGTGGGGGCGTGAATCGAGGGGCCGCCGCGGCGACCCTGCCAGTCCGGGTCAGCAGTCGAGGAGGAAGACCCGGTACTCGTACGTCAGCATTTCGTTCGGTCCGCCCGCCGGGCTGTCCACGCCCTCGATGCGGATGACGTACTCCTCGCCGGCGGTGGCGCCGACCACGGACCAGGCGAGGCAGTGCCAGCCGAAGCGATTGTCACGCTCGCTGGCGTTGTTGACGGTCATCTCGGTGCCGTCGCAGGCCCGGGTCACCGTGACGGTGGACTCGCCGAAATCGGCGCTCTCGAGCTGGAACGACCACTCGCCCAGCACGCCGTCGGCCGGGAACGCGCCTTCCTGCGGGTAGGCGATGAACTCGGGCGTGTCGCTCGGCTCGGGACCCCAGCCGAAGACCTGCTGCGCCATCCAGCTCCGGAACCGGCCCCCCGTGCCGTCCACGAAGCCGAAACCGGTCTCGGCGAAGCGCGGGAAGAGAAGCCAGCGCCGGTGGCCCAGGCCGGGCAGGCCGACATCGCGCATGTAGCCGTCCACGGCAGCCGAGAGCGTGGAGTAGCCGGCGCCGATGTTCGACGAGGCGGCGGAGTCGCGGCCGGCTGTGGTCCAGCAGGCGGTCCCCGGGTCGGGGTCGTGGCTGAGGTCGTCGAGCGCCCGCAGGATGACGGCGGCCTCCTGGCAGTCGGCGGAGTGGGCAGCGGACTCGACCACCGGCGGGAGGTCGACCAGCCACCGGTAGAGGTTCGTGCGACGCAAGGCGTCCTCGCGGCTGGCGGCCTCGAGAGTGCCGGAGTCGCAGTCCGCGGGGGTGGCGTTGCCGGACCAGATGTCGGTGACCGTGACCGGGTAGTCGCTGTTCCAGCGGACGCAGGCCGAGATGCTGTTGCGGCTCAGGCTGGTGTCGCAGTCGGAGGAGGGCGTCGCCCGACGCTCGAGGCAGGTCGTGCTGAATCCGTAATGTGGGCCACGCACCAGGTAGAAGAAGGGATCACCGACCGGAGGGATCTCGGGGTCCTCGTTGCCGACCGTGCTGGCGTCGGCGGAGCCGCACTCGATGATCGTGACCGGCCCGAGCTCGATGAGAGCAGCGCCCTGGCTGATCCCGTTCAGGTTGCCCCGCACGACGTCGTGAGGGGCCCGACCGCCGGTCCAGGTGAGGACGGTGCCCGCCCCCGACTCGGTGAGATGGAGCTCGACGGCCGCCGCCTGGCCGACGAGGCCGAGGGTGAGCGTCGAGAGCGCGAGGGGACGGAAGAGAGTGGTCAGGCGCTGTGCGAGGTTGTCCACGGCAAGAAAGTAGCTCAGTGGCCAAGGCCGGAAAAAGACGTCGTGATCAACTTTCCAATCGCTCGTGGGCGTCTCTCCGTCCACTACTCCTGTCACGGCGCCGCCGCTTCTCCGTCTCTTCGCGGGAGAGGAGGTCTCCCGCTCGCATGACAACCGTCTTCCCTGCCGCCGAAACTGCGCCCGAGGTGCAGGCGTTCGAACTGCGTCCGCTCCCGCCGGTCCCGGACCGGTCCTCGGCCGACGTGGCCGGGTCGGGTTGCCCGGGACCCGGCCGAGCATGGTCCTGCTCGCAGGCTCCGCCTAAGATGCCGTCATGGTTGAGAAAGGGCCGCAAGAGCGCCGATTCGGCTCGGGGTACCGTGGCTGAGTCACGTCAGGACGTCGAGCGCGACTTCGACCGAGCCTGTGATGAGCGCGACCTGCCGGCCCGTGAGCGCGAGGCCCTGCACGCGCTGGTCTTCCGTGGTGGTGACCGCCCGCCGGATCAGCTCCGACGGGACCTCACCCGCGTGCTCGACGACCACTACGAGTGGACGTGCTTCGGCGCCTGGTGCGACGAGGAGCCCGACGGTGACGCCTTCCATCGTTGCTGGGTGCGACGGGCGAGCGCGTTCTTCCGGAAGATGGGCCTGTCGCACGACCTCGGCGAGGACCTCACGCAGCAGTTCTTCGAGCGGCTCATCCGGATGGACGTCCGCGGTCGCTTCGAGTGGCGCTCGAGCTTCCGCGCCTACTGCTATGCCATGCTCCAGCGTCTGGCCATCAGCCACTTCCGCTCGGCCAAGCGACGCGAGGTGACGGGGACGGAGATCCCCGAGGCCATCGAGCGGGTGTCGCCGGAAGAGCAGCACGCTCGGTCCGAAGAGCTCGAGCAGGTCCGGTCCGCGCTGGCCGAGCTGCCCGAGATCGACCAGCGCATCGTCGCGGCGAGCCTCCTGGAAGACCTGAGCTCGGCGGAGCTGGGCGAGCGGCTGGGGATGACGGCCGAGGCGGTCCGTCAGCGGCTGGCTCGAAGCCGACGACGGTTGAAGAAGGCGCTGTCCGGAGGAGGAGGCCGCAAGGCGAGGGGGAAGACGTCATGAGCGACGACACGCTGAGACCCGAGGAGCTCCTCGCGCGTCAGGTGCTGGCCGGAGAGGCGGCGGGTGCTTCGGCCGAGTGCCCCGAGCCCGAGCTCGTGGCGCGTCTCGCTCTCGACGAGCTGGGTGGTGACGAGCTCGCCACCGTGCGGAGCCACCTGCTCACCTGCGATGCTTGCTCGCTCACGGCGGACTCCATCCGCGAGGCCGACATCGAGACGCCTCCCGGGTTTCGCTCCCTCCGCGACACCGTGGCCCAGGCCCTGCGGGCTCTGGTGACCTTCGAGATGCCGGTCAT
>JBCCFW010000243.1:0-9088 GCA_039029535.1 Acidobacteriota bacterium | reverse complement strand
CGAGCTTGGCTTCGAGGGCGTCGACGCCGGCGAGGACGGGGGTGAAGTCGACGTCGAGGGTGTCGAGCTTGACCTCGAGGGCATCGACGGAGGCCTGGCTGGCGCGGGAGGAGACGTTGGCGTCGAGGTTCGCGTCGAGCTTGGCCTCGACGGCGTCGATGGCGTCGAGAGCGGGTTGCAAGTCGCAGTCACCACCCATCACGGCGACCTCTTCGATCTCCATGCGGAATCCGAAGCCCCCACAGTCGCCACCGGTGGTGTTGCGCACCACCATGATGATCTCGTTGACGCCGACCACGAACCCCGTGGTGAAGGGGGTGGTCTCGTCGAACTTGTTGACGCCGGTGATGCTGCCGTCGGCCTCGATCGTCAGCTCGGGGTACGGGTCGCTCCAGGGATCCGCGTTGAAGTCCAGCTCGCGACCGACCTCCTGGCCGTTGAGGACCACCACGCAGTTGTTGTCGACGGCCGCCTGGATGCGTGCTCGGACGCTGGTCGTCGTGAGTGAGAAGGTCTGACGGAAGTAGCGGATGTTGTCCAGGGACTGGATGGGTGAGCCCCCGAGCGCTGCGGCCGCGTTGTTGACCTCGGTGGCGGCGCCGCAGCCCAGGGGGATCGTGGGTGGAATCGTGAAGGTGCCCGGGGCAGGCAGCGAGTAAGGGAAGGCGTCGATGTCCCAGACGCCCGGGCCTCCGGGATCGACCGAGCTGCTCCGAAGCCAGGTGGGATCGGAGACCACGACCTGGGCTGAGGCTCCGGCGACGATCAGGACTGTCGCGAACGACAACGAGGTGATGACAAGCATCTTCGAGTGACGACGATTCGTGCTCATTTTTTTTCTTCCTTACCCATCGGGCCCGCGGTCGGAGTGGTGGCTTCCCTGCACTCCAATGTGCGGTTCGGGTTCAGACGGTCGGAAGAAAAGAGCACCGGTCCTCGATGGGACACTTCGGTTCGCTCACGCGACTCATTTCGAGACGGTCGCACCCCGCCGCGACCTCAGCCGCTCACGCACCGTCGTCGTCTCCCAGAGCCGGACGTCGTGATCGCCCGAGCCGGAGATGAGCAGCTCGCCACCCGGGTGCCAGGCCAGCGCATGGATGTAGTCGCTGTGCCCCTGGAGCCGGAGGAGCTCCTCACCGGTGTTCGCATCCCAGAGCCGCAGGTCGTCGTCGTTGGCGCCCGTCGCCAGCCGCGTGCCGTCGGGGCTCCAGGCGACCGCGTAGGCGCGGTCCGGATGAGCCGGGAGCACGAGCTTGGGCTTGCCGTTCGAGACTCGCCAGGTCCTCACCGTGCCGTCCAGGCTGGCAGACGCGAGCCATCGTTGATCCGGCGAGAAGGCGAGCTCGACGACTTCGTCGTCATGGCCCTCCAAGATCCGCTCACGACGCTGCTCCTCGACCGACCACAGCTCGATGGACACGGGACCGAAGGGACCCTCGGTCGACAGGGCCAGCCAGCGGCCGTCCGGACTGAACTCGATCGCCTTGGCGGTGATGGGCCAGGGCCGCTCCTCGATCACCAAGGCCTCGGGTGGGCCCGACACGGACCAGGCCTGCAGTCGGCGATGACCGCTGCCCGTCGCGAACCAGGTGCCGTCGGGATGCCACGCGATCGAAACCGGCTGATGGAGGAACATGGGGAAGGCGGCCTCCTCGCCGGTTTCCGGGTTGAGCGGACGCTCGAGAGGGAGGATTCGGAGGAGCTCGCCGGTCTCCGCGTCCCAGATCCGAGCCTCGAAGCTGTGCACGGAGGCAAGCAGCTTCCCATCCGGCCGGTACGCGACGTGTCCGTAGGGTTCCAGTGGCTCGATGGCCTTGAGGACGTGGAGGGGCTCCCGAGTGGCCAGGTCCCAGATGCGGACCTCTCCATCCCAGGCCGCGCTGGCGACGCGTCGACCGTCGGGCGAGAGGCTCAGGTCGTAGACGTAGCTGGAGTGACCCCGCAAGACCATGTCGGCCGGATGCGCGACGTCCCAGAGACGAAGCTCGTTCGTCTCCACCGAGACCAGTTGCGTGCTGTCGGGGACGAAGCCGAGGAAGCGCGGAGGACGAAGGTGACCGGGAAGAGCGGAGACTCCGTCCCGGAGCCAGGCGTCGGTGCGGAGCACGTCCAGGGCCGCGTTGTTCGTGCTGACCGCCAACCACCGGCCGTCCGAGGAAAAGTCCATCAGCCAGGGTCCGTTGAAACCCGACCGACCCAGTCGATGGAGCTCGGTTCCGGTCCGTCCATCGAGGAGTCGCTGCATGCGATCTGACTGAACGATGGTGAGGAAGCGACCATCCGGGCTGAACTCGAAGAACTCAGCGTGGTCGGCGGTCGGCGGCCGGTCCAGCCAGGGGAGCCTCTCGACGGTCGCGACGTCCCAGGCCTCGGTAGGGCCGATCGCAGGCGACACGATCAGACGTCGGCCATCGGGGCTGAAGCGGGCGCGTCGCCACTCGTGGCTGTCGGGGAAGGTCCTCAGCCTGCGCCCCGTCGCGACCTCGACGATCCAGGCCTCGTCGTCGAAGTCGATGACGACGGCCAGGCCGTCGGGGCCCACGAAGACATCGTGATCGGGATCGAGGGTCTGAAGCTCGGCCGCCTGCTCACCGGCATGACCGTCGTGGACGAGGGTCCCTGGCAAGGTGCGCGACTTGAGGAAGATCCACTCGCCTCCCCTGCTGAATCGGACCGAGCTCTTCTCGACGATGGGGACCTGTCCGACGGCATGCCGGTCACCGGACTCCAGCTCGACGAGGAACGCCTCGCCCTCTTCGATCAGGAGGACACGGTCGCCACTCGGCGAAAGAGCGTAAGGGATCTCTCCAGGCCTGGCTTCGTACACTCTTCGGAGAGAGCCCTCGATGAGATCGATCTCGTCGATGCCCTCGTCCTCCGTGAGCACGCGAGCCGTCGGAGGCGTCGTGGCATCACCGGGTCGCAGCGTGATGGTCAGGCCTGCGTCCCATCGCTCCTTGGGTGGGAGCTCGACCTGCAAGAGGCTCGCGTCGAGTCGGGACAACAGGTGACGCCACTCGAAGCCTCTCAGCTCCTCGGGAGCGAGCGATAGGTGACGACGAGCTGCCTCGGGGTCACTTTCACGCAAGGCCGCCGCCGCAGCCTGAACCTGGGCGATATATTGCGAGTGGCGTGACTCCTTGGCCCGCGCCTGCGACTCGAGCGCCATGTACGTCGTGCCGATGACGCCGGCGATGAGCGTGAGCATGGTCAGCCCGAGCGCCGCCGCGATGCCTCGGTTGCGACGGGTGAAGCGCGCGAGGCGGTAGCTCCAGGTCGGTGGCCGGGCGACCACCGGCTCGTGACGGAGATAGCGCTGGAGGTCGGCGAGCAGGTCGTCGACCGAGGGGTAGCGGCGGTCGCGTTCCTTCTCGAGAGCCTTGCCGATGATGGCCTCGAGATCGCCGCGAAGCGATCCGTCCAGGCTGCCCAGCCGTTCGGCCTCGGCCTCGGCGATCTCGTGCAACGCTGCCGGGAGGGCCAGTTGACTCAGGTCATGAGGGAGACGCCCGGTGAGGATCTGATAGGCGATGACGCCGATCGAGTAGAGGTCGCTGCGACCGTCGACGAGATCGGGTCGGCCGAGCGCCTGCTCGGGGCTCATGTAAGCCAAGGTCCCGATGACGTCGCCGGTGCGAGTGAGGCTGGTATTGCCGTCACCGATGGCATCGGCGGCGCGCGCTATGCCGAAGTCGAGGATGCGGACACGGCCCTCGGAGTCGACCAGGATGTTGTCGGGCTTGAGATCGCGATGAACGACCCCTTGCTGGTGGGCATGGGCGACGGCGTCGCAGAGCTGGACGAGGAGCTCCAGCTTCTCGTCCAGGCTCAGGCTCCCCTCCTGAACGTGAACGTTGATGGGCTTGCCCTCGACCAGCTCCATCGAGAACCAGGGCAGGCCGTGTCGGGAGCTCGTGTCGTCGATGCCGGCTTCGTGCAGAACGGCGATGCCGGGATGTCGAAGCCGCCCGAGCAGCTCGGCCTCTCTCTGGAAGCGACGACGGGCATCGGGTGAGGCGAGGCCGTGACGAAGGACCTTGACGGCGATGCGACGTCGCGGCTCGGCCTGCTCGGCCTCGTAGACGGATCCCATGCCGCCTTCGCCGATCAGCCGGATGATGCGGTGGGGTCCGACCCTCTTCGGCGTCGTCGGAAGCGACGCCTGCGACGTGATGTAAGTGCGCAGTCGGCTTCCTGGGCTGGTGACGGCAGCGAGGGGATCGGGAGCTTCGTCCTCTTCGACGGCGAGCAAGGACTCGACGTCCGCACGCAGCGCGTCGTCGCCCTCGCACTCGACATCGAGAAGCGATGCCCGCTCCTCCGCTTCGAGAGTGCGAAGACGTTTCAGCAGCTCTTGGGCTCGCTGAAAGCGCTGGATTTCGGTCCTGTTCGTCACGGCCTTGTCTTCCCGAACGAGATGCTACCCCTCCTCATCCACCGCCTGCTCGGCACGGAGGGGCGCGGTCGAGAGTCAGTGGCTCCCGACTGCTGCACGAGCCCTCTCGCGGAGTGTTCGCGCATCCCAGAGGCGCAGGTCGCCGTCTCCCGATCCCGAGACGAGAAGATCGCCCGAAGGGCTCCAGGCCAGGGCGTGGATGTAGTCCGAGTGCCCCTGGAGACTCAATAGCTCCTGGCCTGTCGCGGCGTCCCAGAGCCGCAGGTCATCGTCATTGGCTCCCGTGGCCAGACGCTGACCGTCGGGACTCCAGGTGACGGCGTAGGCCTTCTCGGGATGAACTCTCATGACGAGCCGTTGCTCACCATTCGACAGGCTCCAGGTTCGCGCTGTCCCGTCCATGCTCACCGAAGCGACTTGGCGGCCATCGGGCGAGAACTCGATCTCGATGACTTGATCCTCGTGGCCGGAGAGGCTCGAGACGTGGTCGCGAGCACGGACGGACCACAGCTCGATGTCGGTGGGTCCTTCGAAGCCGCCCGTCGACATTGCCAGCAGCGTGCCGTCCGGGCTGAAGGCGAGGGCTCGTCCTTCACGCGACCAGGGGTCGGCTTCGACTTGGAGGTCGTCGGCATCTCCTGTCACCGACCACGCCTGGAGTGGGCGACCACCGCTGCCCACCGCCAGCCAGGTGCCGTCCGGGTGCCAGGCCAGGGCGATGGGTTGAGTCTGGTACCAATGGCCCACCGTGCGCTGAGTGTCGGGATCGACAGGGAGGACGAGAGTGCGGCTCTCGAGAAGCGCGCCGGTGCTCGCATCCCAGAGACTCAACTCGTCGTCGTGCACCGACGCCAGGATGCGTCCGTCGGGCCGGTAGGCGACGAGGCCGTGCGGAGCGTGCCCTCGGTCGGCACCCAGCACGTGAACCGTTCGGTGCGTGGCGAGATCCCAGACGCGCACGGTCCCGTCCCAGGAGGCGCTCGCCACGTGCTGACCATCCGGCGAGACGGAGAGGTCGTAGACGTAGAGCTCGTGACCTCGCAAGACGGGGCGGGGCGACAGCTCCACGTTCCACAGCCTCAGGTCGGTGTCCGTCACCGAGAGCAGGAGTGGGCTGTCGGGGAGGAAGCACAGGAAACGGGCGGCCTGAGCATGACCCGGTAGCAGGGTGGGTGGCTGGTCACTCGTCAGCCGCTGGGCCTTCAAGACGCCGCTGTCGGTTCCCGTGGCCAACCAGGCTCCGTCGGTGGAGAACGCTCGAATCCACGGCGTGGCGTGCACCACGCGTCCGAGTTGATGGAGCACTCGTCCCGTTCGGCCGTCGAGCAGGCGCTGCCGTCGGTCGTCCTGACTCACGACGAGCCAACGACCGGCGTCGTCGAACCGGAGATAGCGGGCAGGACTGTTCGTGGGCGGGACGTCCTGCCAGGGCAAGGGCTCGCCCGTCAGGAGCGAGAAGGCCATCGTCGAACCACCACCACGAGCGGTGACGACGCGATCCCCGGCATCGCTGACGGCGATCGCGCCCCAGCCTGACGAGTCACCGAATGCCTGCAACACGCGTCCGGACGGGAGCTCCAGCAGCCGAGCACTCCGTCGACCATCCACGATCAACAGCCGTCGATCGGACGCGAAGGCGAGCTGAGGGTCGAGCTCTTCGGTCTGAATCTCGAGAACGCGCTCACCGCCGGGAACGGAGTGGACCCAGGCGTTCGGCGAGAACAGGGACTTGACCACGGCCCACTGACCTCCGGGGGAGAAGAGATAGCTCTCCGAGTGAGACGGGGGTTCCGGGGCGAGATCGTGGCGTTGGTCTGAAGCGAGGTGCGCGAGCACGAGACGACCCGAGCCTCGCAGGAGGCAGTGCTCACCGTCGGGGGAGAGGGTCAAGAGGAACTCGCCCGGCCGGGCCTTCCAGACGACCGTCCACTCACCGGTCACGAGGTCGATGTCGAGGACATCCCCTTGGCGAATCAGGCGGCAGGTCGGGTACGGGTCGGCGCCTGCGGATCGCAAGGTCACGGGCCAGTTCGAGTCCCACTGCACCACGGAGGGCAGCTCCACGTGCAGCAGGCTGGCGTCCAGACGCGACTGGAGATGGTGCCACTCGAACCCGCGGAGAGCCTCGGGTGCCAGGTCGAGCTGCACTCGGGCCGACTCCGGATCGGTGTTGGCGAGAGCTGCCGAAGCAGCCTGAAGCTGGGCGACGTACTGGGCGCGACGAGCGTCGGCGGCGTTGGCGTTGGCCTCGATGGCCTTGCGCGTGGTCACGATCACCGCAGCGACCAAGGTGACGATCGTCAGGGTGAGCGCGGCGCTGACCGCGCGGTTGCGTTGGATGAAGCGGGCGAGCCGATAGCTCAAGGTCGGTCGCCGTGCGATGACCGGCTCCTGCTTGAGATAGCGCTGGAGGTCGGCGAGGAGGTCGTCGACGGTGGCGTAGCGACGGTCGCGCTCCTTCTCGAGGGCCTTGCCGATGATGGCATCGAGGTCTCCACGCAGCGAGCCGTCGAGGCTGCCCAGGCGCTCGGTCTCGGCCTCGGTGATCTCGTGCAGCGCGGCCGGGAGGGTGAGCTCGCTCAAGTCGTGCGGGAGGCGTCCGGTGAGGAGCTGATAGCCGATGACACCGATGGAGTAGAGGTCGCTGCGACCGTCGACCAGATCGGGTCGGCCGAGAGCCTGTTCGGGGCTCATGTAGGCCAGGGTCCCGATGACGTCGCCGGTGCGGGTGAGACTCGTGTTGCCCTCGCCGATGGCATCGGCGGCACGCGCGATGCCGAAGTCGAGGATCCTGACGCGGCCCCCGCCGTCGACCAGGATGTTGTCGGGCTTCAAGTCGCGGTGGACGACGCCTTGCTGGTGCGCGTGAGCGACGGCCTCGCAGAGCTGCACGAGAAGATCCAGCTTCTCGTCGACGGTCAGCTCCGTCTCCTCGGCATGGACGTTGATGGGCTTGCCTTCGACCAGCTCCATCGAGAACCAAGGCAAGCCGTGCCGAGTCGTGTCGTCGATGCCGGCTTCGTGCAGCACGGCGATGCCCGGATGTCGGAGTCGTCCGAGCAGCTCGGTCTCGCGCTGAAAGCGACGGCGGGCGTCGGGTGAGGCGAGGCCGTGGCGGAGCACCTTGACGGCGATGCGACGTTGAGGCTCGGCCTGCTCGGCCTCGTAGACGGAGCCCATGCCGCCTTCACCGATGAGCCGGATGATGCGATGGGGCCCGACGCACTGCGGCGCGGCGGGTAGAGACGGCGACGAGGAGATGAAGGTGCGGAGCTGCTCACCGGGACTGGTCTCGCCATCCAGGGGATCGGGCCCGTCGTCGTCCTCGACGGCGAGCAGCGACTCGACGTCCTCACGCAGCGCGTCGTCGTCCTCGCACTCGATGTCGAGAAGCGACGATCGCTCGTCGGGGCCGAGCTCGCGAAGACGCTTCAGCAACTCCTGGGCTTGCTGAAAACGCTGGATCTCCGTCCGTCCTGCCATGCCGTCAGCGGGGCCCGCTCGACGCGGCGTGTCTCTCGCGGAGGGCTCGCGTGCCCCAGATGCGGAGGTCGCCGTCGCCCGAGCCCGAGATCAAGAAGTTGCCGGACGGATCCCAGGCGAGAGCATGGATGTAATCCGAGTGCCCCTGAAGCCGCAGCAGCTCTCGACCGGTCGCAGGATCCCAGAGCCTCAGGTCGTCGTCGTTGGCGCCGGTGGCCAGTCGCCGGCCATCGGGACTCCAGGCGACGGAGTAGGCACGCTCCGGATGAGCTCTCAGGACGAGGCCGGGCTCGCCCTCGGGAACGCTCCAGGTGCGCACCGTGCCGTCTTCGACCGCTGCAGCGAGCTGACGACTGTCGGGGGAGAAGTCGAGCTCGGCGACCCGACTGCGTGGTCCCGTGAGAGTCGACACCCGGCGTCGTTCCGAGAGGGACCACAGCTCGACCGTCGCGGGGGCATCGTAGTGACCCACCGATGCCGCCAGCCAGCGGCCGTCGGGGCTGAAGGCGAGGGCGTTGCCGTGGACCGGCCAGGACAGGGGCTCGACACGCAAGTCGTCCCTGGGGCCGCCGACCGACCAGGCCTGCAAGGGACGTCCTCCGCTCCCCACGGCGAACCAGGTGCCGCTCGGATGCCACGCGATGGCGATGGGCTGGTGCAAGTACCAGGAGTCGACGATGCGTCCGGTGTCCGGATCGATTGGGGGCGAGAACGGCAGCCGATGAAGGAGCTCGCCCGTGGCCGAATTCCAGAGCCTTGCCTCGAACGAGTGAGTGGTCGCGAGGAGGCCTCCGTCGGGGCTGTGCGCGACGAGACCGTAGGGCTCACGCTGGCCGTCGAACTGAAGCACGTGCGCCGCTCGTGTCGTCGTGAGGTCCCAGGTGCGAACGGTCCCGTCCCAGGCGGCGCTCGCCACCGAACGGCCGTCCGGCGAGACGCTCAAGTCGTAGACGTAGCTGTCGTGACCCTGCAACATCGTGAGCGTCGGCTGTTCGACGTTCCAGGTTCGGAGATCGATGTCGGTCACGGAGACCAGCAGCGGGCTGTCGGGCAGGAACCTCAAGAAGCGGGCAGCCCGTTCATGTCCGGGCAGGAGCGAGGGTGGGCGATCGCTGGTGGTCGGCACCGCCTTCAAGACCCCGCTGTCGGTGCTCACTGCCAGCCAGTCTCCATCGGAAGAAAAGGCGCGAAGCCAGGGCGTGGCGT
>JBCCFW010000242.1:0-9163 GCA_039029535.1 Acidobacteriota bacterium | reverse complement strand
GCGGTGCTGGAGCTGGACGACGGCTCGTGGCTCCGGCTCACGAACTACCAGAACGACGACGCCTGGGGGCTCGGTCTCGATGTCGTCTCGCCCGACGAGCATCGGGAACCGATGACGGCCGATGCATGCGATCCCTGTTCGATGGGCCGTCCCGTCGATCTCGACGACTGGCTCCTCGGGCGGGTCGAGCGGGTGTCGTTGGGCTTCGACTCCATGACGGGAGACCTGACCGAAGCGTGTCTCGTGCTGGGCGAGCGATGCGTGTACCTCCTGGCTGGCGAGTTCGACGAGACGGCTGACGGCCTGCTGGTGAGGCTCCCGGACGAGTCGGTCCTCATGTTCCGGTCCTCGGAAGCCGTGGACCGGGCGCTGGCGCGATTCGGCAGGGCCGGCACGGTCTCACGGCCTGCATTGAGGCGGCGACCCTGATGCCTCGCGACGTGAACGAGCTCCAGGGCTTCATCATCGAGAACGTCGCGATCATCGAGGAGGCGGACTCTCGTCTCGTGATCCGAGCGTGGTCCGGTCTCGCCTGCCCGCAGCACCCGTCCTTCCGGCTCGTTTTCGACGGTCCGTGGACTCGTGAGGGGAGTGACGAGGCGGAGGACGTTCAGGTACGGCTCAGCCGGACCCGAGACGGCACCCGCTGCCGATGCGAGCTCGAGTCCACGTCAGTGCGTCCGACGGAGGGGCGGGCTCCGCAGGTCGAGGTGCTTTCGGCCGGCGAGTCTCGGATTCAATGCGGCGAGCTGGTCCGAACCGTCGAGATCGCGATCGAGGCTGCCAGCATCGTCATCGAAGAGGAGAGTGAAGTCCGAGACGGCTGACTCGGTCACCAAGCCGTTACCCACGCCCGAACGGACGAGCTCTACTCTTGATCTCGCCGACCCGTCGCGAACGAGCGTTCACGACGAGGTCGAGCGAGAGGTCCGATGGCTCCCTCGATCCTCCGCACGCTGGTCGTCTCCACCCTGCTCGTCACGGTGAGTGACGGGAGGCTCCGCTCGCAGGCGGACACCCGGCTTCTCCATGCGTTGAAGGAGCGTGTCGACTACGCGACTCTCGACCAGCAGGCTGTCGAGACCATCGCCCGCCTGGCCCGGTCGCGCTGGCCGCGTGAGCTCTCGGGCTTCGACTACCTCCGTGTCGAGCATTTCTCCGCTGGTGGTGCGTCGCACTGGATGTCGACCTGGTTGCATCGGGAGACCGGTCTCGAGTTCGTGCTCTTGCCGGGCGGCAGGTTTCAGATGGGTTCGCCTCCGAGCGAGGCCGACCGACGAGACGACGAGTTGCAGCACTGGGTCACGCTGGACCCGTTCCTCGTCGCTCGAACCGAGTGCACCTGGGGTGCCTGGAACGAGGTGGGCGGTGCCGCTGGGACGTCACGACGCGGGCAAGCCGAGTCGGACCGACATCCGGTGAGCGGCATCGGCCCTGCCGACGTCGAGGTCTGGTGTCGCGCGGCACGGCTCACCTTCCCGACCGAGGCTCAGTGGGAGTACCTCTGTCGCGGGGGAACGACCACGGCCTGGGCGATGGGCTCCAACAAGGCCGACCTGGCTCGCTTCGCGAACCTCGGGAGCGCCGAGTGTCCCGAGAGCTGGAAGGCCGTGCCGGGGATCACCGAAGACTGGCACGACGGACACGGTGATGGGACCGCTCCGGTAGGGAGCTTCGGGCACAACGCCTTCGGTCTCTTCGACGTTCACGGCAACCTGAGCGAGTGGTGTCGCGACCAGTACTTCAGCTACGAGGTGAAGCCCGAGAAGGGCACGGGCCTGCGAGCCGGCGTCTCGGGTGAGCAGCAGGCCCGCGGCGGCAACTTCGGAGGCGGTGCGGCGGCAGCCCGCTCGGCCAAGCGTCTGACCTGCGGTGACGGGCGCTCTCCTGGCGGGAATCACGGCTTCGGGTTTCGTCCTTCTCTGGACCTCCCTTGGTGACCCCCGCCGCTGCGCGAAGACGGGCCGCTTCCGGTGACTGGAAACGGCAGCTCGCGAGCCAGGGCTACTCGCCCGAGGTGGGCGAGGCCGGGGCATGAGGGATCCGGACTTCCTTCCTCATCGCACCCAGCTTGCGGTAGAGCTCTTCGACCCGCTTGGCACCAGCGTCAGCCTGGACCTCCACGGCGTGGAAGAGCGCCGGAACGATGGTGTACTCGCGTCGCTCGTCCGGGGACTGGACCGACTGGTCGACGTAGAGGTGGAAGTAGTCGGCGTTTCGGGCCAGCTCGCTGAGGTCGATGTGAAGGCCTCGCGACGGGGTCTCCACGCGCTGGATGCTCTCGCCGACGATCTCGCCGCCACGGAAGACGTGGAGGAGGACGGTCGCTCGATGCTGGGTCACGAGCGTGAGGGACTCGTCGAAGCCACCTGAACCATCGTTGTCGGCCAGGCGAGCGGTGAAGACCGTGACGATGTCGGCGGCAGTACAGGGCTCGCTTCCGAGGCAGCAAGGCGTGCCGCTGTCGCAGGCACCGACACCGTCGGGGCACGCGCAGACCGGATAGCAGGGCACGTCGCCCGGGCAGTACATGAGCGGGAGGGCGTTCGCCATCGGAGCGATGAGCAGCATGAGCGTGAGGAGAGGGAAGATCTTCATGTCGGTCGTCCTGGTCGGTTCGATGGCTCGTCATGAGCCACGAGGGGGGTGAGATTCGGCGGGGCGAGCCGCTCGTGCTCTTAGTCAGGGAACTCGAGTGCAGGGGGTGTCGCTCTCGTTCGAGGAGCGGCGATGCGCTGCACGCTCTGGAGTTGCCCGCCGGGGCGGAAGACCTGACATCGCGGGCTTCAATGAAGTGATGGAGTCGCCTGCTGGAGCGCGGTCGGTCGCTCCACGCTCACTCGGGAGAACGGTGTCGACCGCTGGCTCGGAAGCCACTGCCGTTCCCTCGAAACGGCTGCCAGTGAGCCCTGGGGGCTCACGGCCGGAGGTTAGTGTCCCGCTTCTGAAGTGAACGCAAGGCCTCGGCGCGCCTCCGCACTGCTGACGTGCTGTCTCGTCGTCTCGAGAGGGTTCGCGTGGCGTCGTCCACGCCTGCTCGCCGGGACGCCCTTTCTTCGTTTCGCCGACGTCGCTCGCGTTCATTCAGGACCGAAGCATCCATGTTCTTGCCGACCAGCGGTCGGTACCTGTCGGCCCCGCGTGACGGGGCCTGGAGAGAGTCATGGCCCACGTACGCCTCATCGAGGGGTCCCTCCGTTCTTTCCTGTCGATCTCTTGCCTGACCTGGCTCGTCCTCGGAGCCGTCGCCACGGTCAGGGCTGCCCCTTGGGAGATCGAGACCGTTCACGCCCATCCGGCCCGAGCCTGGCTCGCGGTGACCAGCGACGAGCTCGGGGAGCCGATCGTCGCGATGGGAGGAGCGAGCCTCCGCGTCGCGCGACCTGGCCCCGGTGGTTGGGACATCGAGACCGTGATCGAGGAGTGCGGTCGTTCGACGACCGTGGACTCTCATCCGGTCGGAGGCCTGGCGATGACGCACTACCGCGAGGGCGAGCTCTGGCTGGTTTGGCTTCGCGACGGCTCATGGGAGCACCACGTGATCCCGCACTTCGTCGACGAGAGCCCCACGCCCCGCGTCGTCTTCGATTCCGTGGGTCGTCCCTTCGTCTTCTTCACCGCGTCCACGGGGCCCGGGCGCGAGCACCTCGTTCGACGTTGGACGGGTGACGATTGGGCCGAGGACGAGCTGGCGACGGACAACGGTCGTGGCCTGTGGGTGTCGACGGGACCCACGGGGGAGCCAAGCGCGGCCATGCCCCGAGGTCAGGGCTTCGAGATCTTCACCTGGGATGGTGGAAGTTGGAGCTTCGAAGACAGCTTCGTCTCGAGTCTCTTGCCGACGCCACCACCTGAGAAGATCGTGCTCGCTCATGACCCGTCGGGCGAGCCGGCCGTGCTCATGGGGGACCAGTCGAGCCCGCCCGTCCTCTTCCGACGCTCGGTCGGGGGATGGACCGAGACGAACGTCCCCTCGACCGGCACGTCCGGGCTGGGCCTGCTCTTCGAGAGCGATGGCACGCCGCTGATGGTCGCTGACGGCACGGCCTGGCGATGGCCTGACGGCGGGAGCTGGGAGTCGGAGTCACTGGTGGCGAGTGGTGATGTTCATGCCCAGCCACTGGCCATGGGGGCGGGTGGCGAGCCGCTCTTCGCCTCCGTCCGGAGGGGCTACCGGGATGTTCTGGATGCCGTCGTCCTCCAGCGTCGCGTCGCTGGAACCTGGGAGAGCGACGAGATCGTCAGCTCACGCTCTGCCGACGGCCAGGTGCAGGCCGAGCTCGACGAGACCGGAGAGCCGCTCGTGGCGTGGGAGGCCGACGACCAGCTCGTCGTGGCCTGGAAAGACGGCGGGGCCTGGGTGGAGCAGGTGCTCGCTCCCGATGAGCGCTTCGAGAGCTTCGCGCTCGGCCTGGATCGTGGGAGTCGACCCGTCATCGTCAGCGCGACCAGCACGGGCACGTTGCGGATCCTGCGCAGGCAAGAGGACCGGAGCTGGAGCCTGGAGAGCATCGACCTCGGCGTCGAGCCCTTGGTGGACGAGGTGCCCAAGCTGACGAGGAGCCCGGAGGGAGACCTCGCCCTGACCCTCGTCACGCGCAACGCGATCGTTCTCGTCCGAGAGGAAGACGGAGCCTGGGACACCTTGCGTCTCGTGGTCGAGCCCGATCCCACCCAGGCTCGTCTGGCCTTCGACGCTCGCGGACGCGTGGCCCTCTCGGCCATCGTGTCCGGTAGCCTGCGTGTCTATCGCGAGCGAGAAGTGGGCTGGCGAGAGGAGCACGTGCACGACCAGGGGCGACCCGACTCCATCGACCTCGGTCTCGGTCTGGATGGGCGTCTGCGCCTGGCCTGGCAAGACCACCAAGAGCTCGGGCTGGCCATCGAGACCGAAGAGGGCTGGGAGCTCGGACCCGCGACCACGGTGGGCGCGGTCTCCTCGTTCGACCTTCAGCCGGCCAACCTGGCGCTCGCGAGCTCGGGCATGCCGCTGTTCACGGCGTCCAAGAGCCTGGCCGATCTCGGCTTCGGGTCGGGAGGGCCCGTCGTCGGCCGTCTCCTCGCCGATCGCGAGTGGTTGCTCGAGACCGTGGACCCTCGCCAGAGCTGGACGCCGAGCCGGGACCTGCTCGTGACTGCCGAAGGGCAGCTCATGGTGGCCTACCAAGGCAACTGTGGCTTCGAGGTCCTGTTCGCCCGGAGCCAAGAGGGGAGTGGTGCGGCCGGAGAGGGAGCCCCGCCCCGGCTGCTCCGGCTGGCCGTCGACGACTTGAGCCCTGGGTGGGCGGAGACCGTCTTGCCGTTGACGACGCTCAATGATGACGAGACGCCGCCCTTCCCTGCACCCTTGCTGAAGCCCGATGCCGTGGCGGACGATCTCCCCGGTGGTCGGCTCGTGCTCTATCGCTGGGAAGACGACGAGGCGGGAGAGGTCTGCGTTCGCAAGCACGAGGGTCGGGCCTTCGTGTACCGGGAGTAGACCGGCGCGGAGCAGGCTCAGGCGGGAAGGGCAGGAGCCGAGCTTGCCCTTCCCGCTTTCGGGAACTAGCTTTCTCATGGTCATTCCGACCATGAGCACGGCCCGCGGGGGGAGGCTGCTCGGAGGGAACTCGAGCCGCAACTCCAACGCGAGGAGTGCGTCTCGACGAGGGGGAAGAGCATGCGTTTCGTTCAGGTGCGTGTTGCGTGGACCTGCGTGGTCCTGATGTCCGTGGTCATCTCGGCCGTTGCGGAGCCGAGGCCGAGCTACTCCTCACTGACGTCGCCAGCCGGGCAGCAACTGACCGACATCGAGTCGTTCAAGGGCCAGAAGGTGGAGCTCTTCAACTCCGACCTCTCGGCGAGCGCCCACTACTTCATCTGGGACCTCCAGTACGTGCGACTGCCCGATGGAACGGTGGCGGTCATGACCTACGAGTATCAGCGAGAGGACGATCAGGTCTTCGCGGTGGAGGCCGAGCTCAGCGACTTCCCACCCGGCACGATTCGGGTCAACTCGGTGGCCGACGTGTTCGGGGAGGAGGTGTTCGTCGGGACCGATCTCGAGGGTTACATCGTGGCGTCGTGGGGCAACCCCGTCGACCTGAGCGTCGACGCCGATGGCCAGGAGTACACGCTCTCGACCTATGACGAGGAGCCTGAGCCCGGGTTCTGCCAGATGGTGCTGGCCGTGGACTGCCTGCCCGGTTCTTGCGCCTCGTGTGAACAGACGGGAGGTTTCGGTCCGCTCTGCGCGTGCACCTCGTCCGAGGCGGTCGCCTGCGGCGGCTTCGTCCAGGACTTCTCGTGCCAGGCCACGGGCTGCTCGTCGTGCATCGCGCCGGCCTGCACCTGCTACGACGGGTGAGGTCGCGCTGCGGCCGAGTGCAGTTGTCGCTCTCGGCGGTTCGCTTCAGGGACCCGGCGGATACTCGTCGACCGAGAGGCCCCGGCAGTTCCCGACCCGAAGGTCGAAGAACTGACGTGGGCTGCTCGTGTCGATCTCGGTGTACGACCGCGCCTCGGGTGCGGAGAGCGTCACGGGCGAGAACTCGGCCCAGGGCTCATCCACCGCCTTCAGCAGGACGAAGGTCTCGCCGTCGAGCAACGACCGGGCCGTCGGCCAGAAGAAGGTGACCTCCTCGCGGTTCTCGAGGTCGTGACGTCCGCGCAAGGGTGACCAGACGACGTCCGGTTCCTCCACGGCCACGTCCTGGAAGACTGGCAGGCACTCCGTGGTCACCAGTCCGCCGTGCGTCGGCCCCACCGGGCAGACGGTGCCCTCGTGGGGCAAGGCGTCTTCGGCCACCAGCACGTAGACGTAGCTGGAGCCCGGCTCGGTCGTCTCGTCGAAGAACTGCGTGCCGGTGAGACCCTCCGCCAGTGCCGGTCGCGACAGCGCGTCCTCGCAGCTCGGCGTCGGACCGTCGCTCCGGTGCACGTGATAGACACCGCCGGCGTCCGGGTCGGACCAGGTGGCATGAATCCATCGGATCAGGATGCCGGGCAGGCAGCGCTCGTTGTCCGACAGGGACGTGGGCCCCATGACGGGACCGTCAGCCACTTGGACGATCACCGTCCAGGTCACCTCGCAGTCGGGACGATCGAAGCAAGTCACCGTGACCTGATACGTCGTCTCGACCTCGGGCAGCACCGTCACCGCCGGCAGCGGTGATGCCCAGCCGCTGCCGTCGGTCCAGAGGTAGGTGGCGAAGGGGCAGCTCTCGAAGAGGGAGCTCGCGTCGAGGGTGATCGGCTCGCCATCACAGCTCGCGACCGTGGCGGGCTCGACCACCGAGGTCGTCACGTCGACGACGGGAGGCAGGCAGGAACGTGAGACGGCTCCTCCTGCCGGCCCCAGGGGAGAGCAGTCGACGTCCAGGGCCTCGGCCTCGACGACGTAGACGTGCGTCTCCTCGGGGAGGGTGGTCTCGTCGCGCCAGCCGAGCTCGGCCAGCCCGCTGACGATCGGCGGCCGCGAGAGGGCGTCGTCGCAGCTCGCGTCGGGGCCCACGCTCCGGTAGACGTTGTAGACGTTCGGACCGTCGGTGCGGAAGTCCGCCTCGCTCCAGCTCAAGTCGATGCCAGAGGTGCACGGGTCGTCGTCGCGAGCGCTGGCCGGCTCGAGGAAGGGAGCCCTCGGGATGATCTCGAAGAAGGTCCCGCGGCAGCAGGGGGCGTCCCCGCAACCGACCGTGAGCTCGATGAGGAGAGGGTCAGGGCTCTCGGGCGTGAGGACGAGGACCGGCTCGGAGCCCAGCAGCTCGCCGTCCGAGATCCACTCGAAGACGAGCTCGGCCTCGCAGGTGGTGAGCCTGGCGTCGCTGGCGTCGAGCACGACCTCGTCGCCTGGACAGGGGGTGAGCGTGGACGAGCCGGTCACTCCCGAGAGCAGGCCGCAAGAGTCGGCCGCGTTCGATTGGGCCCACCATTGCCGCCCCGCGTTCCAGGCCGGCTCTTCCACGCGCGGGATGCGCCCCTCGAGGTCGACGTTCGTCACGTGGTAGTCCCGTTGGTTCCAGATGCCGAGAGGGGTGGTCGAGCAACCGACCTCGTGGACGGTGAACGTGCTCAGGGAGGGGAGGGCCACCACGATCTCGGCGTTGGAGTCGTCGTCGAGGTTGGCGATGATGGGCCGGACCCTGCGATCTCCCTCCTGCAGGTCCGGGTTCCCGTGGAGCAGCTCACCCGTCATTCCGTCGAGGATCCACCAACCCTCGATGTTGATGTAGACGAGCTCGGGCCGACCGTCTCCATCGAAGTCGTAGGCGGTCATCGACTCGCCCCAGGGAGAGCGACCGTTGGGGTGCTGCCAACGTGGGGTCAGCGTGCTGCCGTCCCAGTCGAAGAGGATGAGCCCCTCGTCGAAGCTGACGAGGAGCTCGGAGCGACCGTCCCCGTCGACGTCGAAGAGAAAGATGCTCGGAAGGTAGTTGCGCGGGAGGGGGGGGAAGGACAGGCCGCCGAGCCGTCGGCCCAGGTGATCCAGCAGCACGATCTCGTTGTCGGGGTTCCCCACCGACAGGGCGATCTCGGGATCGCCATCCCCGTCGAGGTCGCCGACGGTCGTGAGCCCGTGGCGGCTCACCGGGGCGGTCCAGGCCCGGCTCCCATCGGCGCGATAGCAGTAGCGGCCAGCGAGGAGCTCGAGGCCCGGGCTCTCGGGGATGAAGTCGGCGACGTGAGTGTCGGGGGACGGGCCCACGCCATCGATGCGCGCGGTGACGTCGGACCAGCTCAGCGACTCGTCGACCGAGGTGACGGTGGGTCCGCTGTAGATGTCCGGGACGCCGTCTTGATTGAGGTCGGCCACCCCGAACCCGAAGAAGCCGGGGATGGGCGCAATGGGCCAGGTCCGGCTCCAGGCCGGCGTCCCGTCGTGCTCGAAGACCAAGAGCTCGACCTGATCGGACACGAGGATCTCGACGATGCCGTCGTCGTCGAGGTCGGCGACGGCCAGGTGCCGCGCCTGGGATGGGAACGGGTGGGTGAAGAGCACGTCACCAGTGGCGAGGTCCCTGGCTTCCAGCGAGGTCCTGCTGAGGAGCACCATGTTGGCCGTGTCGTGGCGATCGATCACTCCGTCGCCGTTGTCGTCGTCGAGCTGGGCGACGACGACGGCGTTGGGGAAGCCCCGGCCGAGGCTCTCCTCGACGGGTCGAGAGGGGAGGCCGGCCTGGGCGAT
>JBCCFW010000241.1:0-9211 GCA_039029535.1 Acidobacteriota bacterium | reverse complement strand
GGCGCCTGCTTCGTTCCCGCTCCCCACCCCGGCCCCCGCAGCCCGGTGGTGGCGGCGCCGCGCATCCACCCCCGCGGCGCTCGCACCGCGACCGCGCCGACCCGTGACGCAGACTCCTAGCTCTCTGTTCTTCTTCCACGCTTCGTGCTTGCGGCTCCTCATCGCAAGTCGGCGCCCGACTCAGGGGCAGGCCGTCTCGGCGTACCGGGCGAGGCCGAGGGAGCTCGTGCCGAGCAGGGAGTCCGTGCCGTCCGTCTTGCGGAAGCCGACGAGGTAGAACCAGCCGACGCCCGGCGGCGGGTTCTCTTCGGTGACCAGCACCGTGTCGGTCGGGTCGGGATCGACGTCGCTGATGCAGTCGCCGTAGCCGCCGTCGGGTCGGCCGTCACCGTCGCGATCGACGAGGCCGGCGAGGTCGCCTCGGTAGATGCGGTACTCGTCGGCCCAGTGCAGCGGCGGCCACTCGAGCGTCCCGTCGTCGAAGAAGGTCACGCCTGCCTTGGGATGCGTGCGGGCGAAGTCGAGGACCAGGTAGCGGAAGTCGTCGGTGATGGCCGGCGCGTGACTACCGCCAGGGATGGTCCAGAGCCGGGCCGAGCTGGCCGGACGACAGCCGTCTTCGTAGAGCCGTTGGGTGCTTTCGTCGCCAGGCAGGACCGAGTCGAGGTCCCGGGCGGGTGCTGATTCGTCGGGGGTGAGGAAGCAGCCCAGCTCGTCGGCCCAGAGCTCGGCGGTGCGCTCGGCGCCGGGGTAGGGGGTGCCGAAGAGCTCGCCGATGTCGGGGTAGAGGATGGTCGCATCGACGGTGCCGTGGACCTGCTGCACGTGCACCGGACCGACCGGATTGCAGTCGTCAGGATTGTCGAAGGTCGCGCCGGCGAGACTGGTGAGCGACGCGAAGACGTCGGCGCGCTCGCAGGCCAGGCGGTACGACATGAAGCCGCCGTTGGAGTGACCGAGCAAGTGGACCCGCCAGGGGTCGATGGTGAGTCGCTCGCAGATCGCCTCGACGATCGAGACGACGTAGCCGACGTCGTCCACGCTGCTGCCGAAGAAGTTGCAGCAGGCGTCGGTCGCGTTCCAGAAGCGATGGCCCAGTGGGTTCGACGTGCCGTCCGGGTAGACGTAGACGAAGCCCTCCTCCTCGGCCAGGCCCTGGAGCCTGAAGTACGCCTCCTGCGCGCTGCCCGACGCGGTGTAGCCGTGAAGCATGACCAGCAGGCCGGCAGGCCGGTCGGGGGAGACGTCGTCGGGGAAGTGGACCGTGAGCGGTCCGCGGCCGAGGTCGATCTCGAGCTGGCCGGCGACGGCGGTCGTGGTGTGGAGGAGGCTGAGACCGATCGTTGCGAGCGACGATCGACGGAGGGTGAGCGAGTTCACGGGGCGGGCTCCCGGGCTTCGATGAGGGGCAATCGTAGCCTGAGCAGGCCATCGCGAGCCATCTCGAGCACGCCGATGGGTCGAGTGGACCGGTGACGGGATAGGCTCCCTCATGGCAGGAACCGACGAGCCAGGGCGGCCCCCCAGCTCCGGCGCAGGCCGGCCGTCGGACGACTCGGACGAGCAGGAGACGCTCATCCAGTCGACCCGACGGTCTCCGCCCGTCAGCAAGCTCGACCGGGGGCAGCGCGTCGGGCGCTACCTCATCGAGGACGAGCTCGGGCGAGGCGGCATGGGGGTGGTCTGGCTCGCCAAGGACGAGCTCCTCGAGCGCCGGGTCGCCCTCAAGACCATTCGCGGCCAGGTCGCCGCCAGCCCTCGGAGCCTGCGCCTGTTCGAGAACGAGGCCCGCGTCCTCGCGAGCCTCAACCATCCCAACCTGGCCACCGTCTTCGACCTGCTCGTTCACGAGAGCGAGCCCGTCCTCGTCATGGAGCTCCTCGACGGAGAGAGCCTCGCCCAACGCCTGGAGCGCGGACCGCTGTCGGTAGAGGAGGCCCTGCGGGTCGGCGTGCAGGTGAGCGCCGGTCTCTCCAGGGCTCACGGTCAGGGGCTGGTCCACCGCGACCTCAAGCCCGCCAACGTGCAGCTCCTGGCCTCGGGTGACGCGAAGGTCCTCGACTTCGGTCTCGCCCGGGAGTGGATGACGGGAGAGGAGGCCGGAGCCGAGCTGGCTGGCACCCCCGCCTACATGAGCCCCGAGCAGTGGGCCTGCCAGGCGCTCGACGGACGCAGCGACCTCTACTCCCTCGGGCTGTTGCTGCTCGAGTGCCTGACGGCGCGTCCGTCGCTCATGCGAGACGACACCGAGCTGCGTCATCCGACTGGTGAGCGCCGGGTGGTCGACTGGTCCGGCCTGCCCGCCAAGCTGCCGGCACGTCTCCATCGGGTCCTGCGCGCGTGTCTCGAAGACGATCGCGACGCGCGCCCGGCCAGCGCGCTCGAGGTGCACGACACCTTGCTGCGGGACCTGCGCGACGTCGAGAGCGGGGAGACGATCAGCCAGGGCGCGGCGCCGGTCGTGCTGCCGCCGGAGCGAGACCTCTTCGTCGGACGTGAGGACGAGCTGGCCGCCCTGGCAGGGGTGCTGACGCCGGAGAAGCGGCTCGTCACCGTGCTCGGGCCGGGTGGATCGGGCAAGACCCGGCTCGTGGTCCATCACGCGCGGGAGACCTTGGAGATGCATCCCGGCGGGACCTGGTTCGTCGATCTCTCCGACGTGCACGAGCTCGACGACCTCCTCGCGGCCGTGGCCTCGACGCTCGACGTCCCCCTGGGCCAGGGCGATCCCGTCGAGCGTCTCGCGCGGGTCCTGGAAGCCCGGGGAGCCGTCCGCGTCGTCCTCGACAACTTCGAGCAGGTCGTCGAGCACGCGGCGGCCACCGTGGGGCGTTGGCTCGAGCTCGCCACCGAGGCCCGCTTCGTCGTCACCAGCCGGGTGGTGCTGGGCCTCCCCAGCGAGCAGGTCCTCGACGTGGAGCCCTTGCCGCTCGATGGAGCGGCTCTCGAGCTGTTCGAGACGCGAGCACGGGCGAAGAAACACGACTTCGCGATCACCGATGAGAACCGCGAGGCGGTGCATGAGCTCGTGCGGCTCGTGGACGGCCTGCCCCTGGCCATCGAGCTCGCGGCGGCGCGGACTCGGATGCTCTCGCCCGCTGCGTTGGTCGAGCGCATGTCCGACCGCTTCACCGTGCTGGCTGGCGCCGCGGGAGCCCCGGGTCGGCAGGCGACGATGCGGGCCACGATCGAGTGGTCGTGGAACCTGCTCGTGCCCTGGGAGCAGGCGGCCCTCGCGCAGCTCGCGGTGTTCGTGGGTCCCTTCACGCTCTCGGCGGCCGAGGCGGTGCTCGATCTCTCGGCCTGGGAGGACGCGCCCTGGTCGCTCGATGCCGTCCAGGTGCTGCTCGACAAGAGTCTCCTGCGGCCGATTGCTGCCGATCGCTCAGGTCCGGCGGCGGGTCGAGAAGAGCAGTTCGGGACCTACGTGAGCATCCACGAGTTCGCGAGCGAGAAGCTGCGCACGCCCGGTGCTATCGCCGACGATGCGAGCGGACCGGGCGCGGCTCGAGCGGCCGAGCAGCGACACGGTCGCTTTTTCGCGGGGCACGGGACGAACGCGGCGCTCGGGGCCCTCGACCGTCACGGTGGCGTGGCACGGCGTTGGGCGCTCGCGCGCGTGCTCGGCGACGTCGTCGTCGCCTGCCGCCGGGCCGTCGCCCGGAATGACGACGCGATCGCCCGCTCGACCCTCCGTGCCTTCTGGGCGGTCATGGTCGACGAAGGCCCCTTCTCCGCGGCCATCGACTTGGGGCGAGAGGTTCTCGCCATGCCGTCGTTGCCTCGCGCGGAGCGAGGCCGGGTGCAGTGCTTGGTGGGCAAGGCACTGGACGGTGCCGGCCAGCATCATGAAGGACTCGAGCACGTCGAGGCGGCGTTGGCGCTTCACCGAGAGCTGGAGGACGAGAGGGGAATCGCCGTCACCCTGCACCAGCTCGGGACCATGGAGGCCAAGCTCGGCCGCATCGACTCGGCTCGCGAGTGCTACGAGGAGTCGTTGAGGCTCAGCCGAGCGCTGGACGAGAAGCCGACCGCGGCGCTCGTGTTGTTCCGGCTGGGGGCCCTGCACTTCGAGCAGGGACGGCTCGAAGAGGCGCATCACTGCATCGACCAGGTGCTCGCGAGCTCGCGAGAGCTGGGCCATCGGAGGCTGGAAGGGGTCGCCCTCAGCACGCGGGCTCAGCTGCTCAGTGATGAGCACCGCTCGGACGAGGCGGAGGAGCTGTTGCTGCGGTCGCTCACCATCGCGCGGGAGGTGCGCAACCGCCATGGGGTCGGCGTGGCCCTGGCCAATCTCGGCTTGCTCTACAAGGGGCTCGAGCGTTGGGACGAGGCCATCGTCCATTACGAGCAGTCACTTCTCGTGCAGCAAGAGATGGGCAACCAGCGGCTGGTGGGGGTCATGCTCGGGAACATCGGCAACCTCGAGATCGCGCGGGGACGTCTCGACGAAGCGACGACGCGTCTCGAGCAGGCCCTGGCCATCCATCGTCAAACGGGTGATCGACGGATGGAGGCGATCTTCCTCGGCAACCTCGGCTACATCATCAGCATGAGAGGGCGTCCACGCGAGGCGCTCGACACCTTGCTCGAGGCCCTCGCCGTTCATCGCGAGGTCGGGAATCGTCGGGCCGAGTACCCCGTTCTGGCGAAGGTCGCCGAGCTCCACGCCGAGCTCGGTGAGGACGAGAAGGCCGCCGAGGCGCGGGCCGCCTGGAACGACCTCGACTCCGAGATGGGGGGCCAGTCACAAGTGCCGAGCTACTGACGCGAGCCAGGTCCTCAGGGCTCGACCGGGGGGTAGGGGAAGCGCGCGATGATCCCCGAGTCGTCACCGTCGGGCTCGCGATCGGGATCCCGAGTGGCCACCCAAGCGTGACCGTGCTCCGGGTAGGCGACCACGTCCGGATACCGCCCCGCCGACACCGAGAGGATCCGGGCGGGCTCGTCGGTGGGGTTGGTGAAGGTGTGAGTGCCTTCTCGTCCCTCGGGGCAGAAGACGACGTCGCCGGGAGAGAGCCGCTCCTCACCGTCCTCGCGTCGCAACGTCGGATGACCGCTGAGGACGAAGAACATCTCCTCACAGCCGTGGTGGAAGTGCAGCCAGAACCCGGTGGAACCCGGGAGGAGCTCATGGAGCGAGCCTCCGAGCATGGCGCCCCGAGGTCGGTCGAAGACCCGCGTGCGGATCTTCAGGTCGTCACGGTCGTCGTCCCAGGGCTCATCGGCGAGGAAGCTCTGACGAGGCATGAGGTGGTCCTCATTCACCGGTGGTGGTGGCGGATGCAGGTGGTGGAGCGCCGTGGCCGTTGCCGTAACGCGAGAAGGCCTCGACGGGTCGGCCGTTCTCGAACACGATCTCGACGAAGTAACGGGACTGGGCGACCCGGGTGAGGATCTTGCGCGTGGCACGGTCGATGATCGCCCCGGTCGAGACGTGGACGAGCCGGCCATCGCGGCTCACGTTGATCCACTTCGGGCTGATCTTGGGCTTGCGTCGAACCTTCACGTCGATGCTGGCGACCTGTACCGGGGCTTGTTCGGGCAGGCCGGTGATGTCGAAGACGTGGACGTGCCGGTTGTGGTCGTCGACCACCCAGACCTCACGCTCGTCGGGGGTCATCGTCACGCCGTGGCTCTGTGTCCGGGGGAGCTTCGGATCGACCCAGGGGTAGCCCTCGACCTGCACGCGATGCAGGACCTTCCCGGAGACGAGATCGGCGACCTCGAAGCCGGAGAGGAAGTCGACGTTGACGACGGCGAGAGTCTCCGCGCGGTTGATCGCGAACGGACGGATGCCGCTGCCGAAGGGGCCGATCGTCCGGATGACCTCGTTGGTGCGCGTGTCGCCGACGTACATCTGATTGCTCTTGATGCAGGTCATGTACACCCGTTCGCCGCCAGGGCTCATGATGGTGTTGTGGGCACCGGCGTGAACGGGAATGCGCTCGACGACGTCGCCGGTCGCGGCGTCGATGACGAGCCAGTCACCTTCATCTCGCTCCTCGCCGCTGGGCATGTAGAGCGTCGTGCCGTCGGGGGTGACCTCGAGGCTGTCGATCGACGGCTCGTAGTCGCGGAGCCACGCGACTCTCTCGCGGACGAGGTCGTAGCAAAGGACGTAGCCGACGCGCCGTCCGAGCTTCCTGCCGCGATCGCCCCAGAAGGGGAGGTAGAGCCGAGCGGTCCCGGCGTGGGCCGCGATGCCCCGTGGTTTCTTCAGCTCGGGCACGTGGAGGGTCTTCACGTGCCGATGCCGGTCGTTCATGTCGTGGACGTGGATCGCACCGTCGACGGCGACGTACTTGAAGTGGTCGCGGACGGGCGGAGGGGACTCGACGGCGGGCTCGGGCGGTGGGGAGGCCGGGGGTGGGCCGCAGGCGAGGCTCGCGAGGGCGAGGACGAGCAAGCAGCGAAAGGACGCGCGGCGCGGGTTCGGCACGGGGACCTCGGTGGGAGTCACGACCTGAGTGGGCGCGATCATGCCCCAGCGTGTCGGTGGTGGTGCGTCGAGCTTGACAGGCCGTTTCGCGCTCCCGGATTCTCTGCATCCCAGGAAGTCAGGAGTCCGCCATCATGGGACGCGAGCGAGCGACCGAACCGACCTTCGTCCACCCCTTCCCGGGGCCCTGTCTGATGACCACGACGGTGCCCGACGAGGTCATGGCGGCCCTCCGCAAGGTGACCGGTGGCGTGCTGGCCGGGCGGGCGCCCCAGGTCGACTGGTCTCATCAGCTCGCCGGTGAGATCTCGGAAGGCGACCAGTACTTGCTCTTCCACTTCGATCCGAACACGGCGCAGCCCGGTGACGAGGATTGGGGCGGTGCACGTGAGCTGTATCTCGACTTCCTTCGTGAGACGGCCGTGGCCTACGCCACCGAGCTCGTCGAGCGTGGGGATCATCCCCGGGCCAACATGGCCTGGCGTCGTGGTCACATCGCGGCGGACCCCTACGACAGCTGGCTCGTGCGGTCGCGGGCGGGGGACTACAACCCGCTCCACGATCATGGCCAGTTCGTGTCGGGCGTGCTTTACCTGAAGGTGCCCGAGCAGGTGAATGCCGAGACGGCGCCCGCGGGTTGCATCGACTTCGTCGACCGAACGACGAGCTTCCCCCTCATGCTGAACTTCAACCCGACCTACCGGGTGGTGCCCGTCGAGGGGCTGGTGATCGTGTTCCCGTCGTGGCTGCAGCACGCCGCGCATCCGTTCCGTGGGGAGGGGGAGCGGCACTCGGTGAGCTTCAACCTGACGTTGCGGCCGGTCTGAGGCGGGTCGAGCTGGGCTCAGGGGGCGGGTGCTCCGTCGCGGAACGTCACCGTCTCGTGGTCCTTCCTAAGGTGGATCCAGCCCTCGATCTCTGCTCCTTCGGCGTTGCGCTTCTCGTAGACGGTGAGGAGGGCCGGTCGACCATCGTCCTCACCGTAGCCGCCTGAGCGCAGCTCACGAGGCCAGTCGCCACTCTCGTCATCGGAGTCGAGCGAGAGGCCCGCGGACGACAAGGGGAGCTCGTCGAAGAGCCAGCGGTGAAGAAGTGAAGGGGGCGACAGCTCGGCCACGGCGACTCCGCCCTGACAGCCTGCCGCGGGACCGTGGAAGCTGATGGCGACTTGCCGACCATTGCTCACGATGTCGTTGCGGGGCGTTTCCGAGCCGGACCAGCGGAGGATCGAGGCGACGTCGAGCGCTTGCCAGCCATCGACATCCCTGAAGAGAAGCCGGGCCAGGGCGCTGCTGCTGCTGGCATGGAGCACGAGAGGGCGCTCCCAGGAGTCGAGGACCAGCTTGGCGTTGGACGCGACCGGCAGCTCCATGGGCAGATCCACCCAACGGTCACGTTTCCAGGTCGACAGGAGGCCGCTGGAGATGCTGACCGGACCCGAGGGCCCAAGGGCGAGGGAGCACCAGCTCCCGCGATAGTCGAGGCCCTCCTCGGCCTGGCCGTGGTCGTAGGTTTCGGGAGCGGCAGGGAAGTAGCCGCGGGACCTCCAGCCTGGAATGCAGGTGCCGTGACGATCCTCCTCGTCGATGACGAGACCCTGCGCCGACTCATCGGGGTGAGGCTCGTGGCGCCAGGTTCCGGAGGCATCGAGCACGTCGATGCCCAGCTCGCCAGCAACGCGAGGCCGACCCTCGGAGTCGAGCACGAGACCACGGGGGACCCCGACCATCGTCTCGTCCAGGCGGAGCGATCCATCGTGGTGATGCCGGATGACGCTCGGCTCGTTCCACGCGTGGGCTTCCAGGGTGACGACGGGCCGATCCTCTCGGTCGAAGACGAGATGGCGTGGCTCGGCTGACAGGGTGGCCAGGTCGTCGAGGACCTCGTGAGTCCAGCCGCTGTCGTCGAGGCGACTGAGAACGCGTCCCTGAAGCACGGCGATGCGCCCGGCACGATCGACCCCGAGCACCGGGAGGTCTCCGTGGACCGGGTTCGACAGGAGCTCCACGTGGGTCGACGCGTCCTCGTCAAAGAGACGCTCGGCCGGGAGACGTCGGGCATGGAGCGACCGACCGGGCTTGCCTGGGAGCCCTGGCAGCACGTCGGTGGTGAGAACGAGCAGGTCGCCGCTCGGCTCGAACACCAGGCCGGCCGGAAGGGCCCGGTCGGTGAACTGGAGGTGCTCACCTGGTTCCCTCATTTAGCTCATAAAAATTTCTCAGAAATGAACCTTCGCTGTCTATTATTTGAGCATTAGTGAAATTAACACCGTAATCTGAGCCTCTTTTTACGAGCTCTTGAACACCGCGTGCCACACGTGTTGGAAAAAGTACATCATCGGCTGCTAAGTCAATAATATACTCGCCATTCGCCATGGCCAACCCTTGGTTAAAGGCTTTGCAATTTCCAAGGTTCTGGCTAATATCTAAAAATTCAATGCCGGAGACTTCTCTGACTTTTTCCTGTATAACCTCCTTGCTCGTGTCCTCACTTGCGTCATCCACTACAATCAGCTGGATATTCGGATAAGTTTGATTTAACACAGAGTCAATTGCCTCTTCTACAAACGAAGCGTGATTGTAACAAAGACATATAACACTTACCAGAGGCTTGTCAGTCATAGGTTTTCTGGTAAGTGGTTTTCAAGCTCAATTCAGAACCAATGTATTCCTTAAAATCCAACAGCTTATAATTAGTTTTTGCTTCTCCTGGAGATGTTCCGAAGTCCAGGATTTTTAATCCCAATCGCTGGTATTTGGTGTAGATCTC
>JBCCFW010000240.1:0-9382 GCA_039029535.1 Acidobacteriota bacterium | reverse complement strand
CCGGCCGTTCTACGAGCTCGGTCGCAACCACGCCCCGCTCGGGAACTGGGGCTGTGCCGCGGATGCGCTCGAGCTCTCGGAGCTCACCGAAGACTTCGGCAGCGACACGGTGGCGCGTCTGACCCGACAGGATCTCTTGCGTGGCGTGCGGAACCGTCGGGAGGCCGGCGACGCCGAAGACGACCGCCCGTGAGCCTCGACGTCGCGGACTATCGTCGGCTCGTCGACATCGGGATCGCGCTCGGTGCCGAGCGCAATCACGCCCGGCTCCAGGAACGCATCCTCATCGAGGCCAAGGACCTGGCGCGGGCCGATGGCGGGACGCTCTACCTGCGCAACCGAGACGACGAGCTCGAGTTCGCGATCCTGCGCACCGACTCCTTGGACCTCGCCCGCGGTGGCACCACCGGACACGAGGTGGAGCTGCCGCCGCTACCCATGCGCGACGAGCAGGGGCGACGTCAGACCTCGCACGTCGCCGTGCACGTCGCGTGGACCGGCGAGACCTCGGTCATCGACGACGCCTACGAGACCGAGGGCTTCGACTTCTCCGGCGCGCGTGCCTTCGATGAACGCAAGGGCTACCGCTCGCAGTCCTTCCTGACGGTGCCGCTCAAGACTCGTGCAGGACGCGTGGTCGGAGTGCTGCAGCTCATCAATGCGCGTGACGAGGAGAGGGTCGGCCCCTTCGATCGGGAGCGCGTGCCCCTCGTCGAGGCGCTCGCTGCACAGGCGGCGGTCTGTCTCGAGAACCACCTCCTGCTGAAGGCACAAAAGGACCTCTTCCAGTCCTTCATCGAGCTCATCGCCGAGGCCATCGACCGCAAGTCGCCCTACACGGCGGGCCACTGTCAGCGCGTGCCGGTGATCGCCCAGATGCTGGCCGACGCGGCGATGGCTCGAGAGAAGGGTCCCCTCGCCGATTTCACCCTGAGCGCCGACGAGCAGGAGGAGTTCCGCCTCGCGGCTTGGCTTCACGACTGCGGGAAGATCACGACTCCCGAGCACGTGGTCGACAAGGCGACCCGACTCGAGACGGTCCACGACCGCGTGAGCGAGGTGGCCGCGCGCTTCGCCGTCTTGAGACTGGCCGGTGCCCTTCCTGAGGGGACGGAGCCCCCCGCCTTGGCGGACGAGCTCGCCGAGGGGCTGGCCGTGATCGAGAGGATCAACGGTGGTGGCGAGAGCCTGGCCGACGAAGACCGCCAGCGCATCGAAGCGCTCGGTCGGCTGACCTGGCCCGACGCCCGCGGCGAGCATCAACCCCTGTTGACCGCCGACGAGCTGGACAACCTTCTGATCGGTCGGGGGACGCTGACGGCGAGCGAACGGAACATCATCAATGACCACGTCGCCGTGACGCGAGAGCTGCTGGAGCGCCTCCCGTTTCCGCCCGAGTTGGCCCGGGTGCCCGAGATCGCCGGCGATCACCACGAGCACGTCGACGGCAGCGGTTACCCGCGGGGCCGGGAAGGGAACGAGCTGACCGTTCAGGCCCGGATCCTGGCCATCGCGGACGTCTTCGAGGCTCTCACGGCCTCCGATCGCCCCTACAAGCCACCCCAGCCGCTCTCCCGAGCGCTCGGCATCATGGCCTCCATGCGGGATCGCGGGCACCTCGATCCGGCCCTCTTCGACCTCTTCGTGACGGCGGGCCTGCCCGAGGACTACGGCCGTCGCTTCTTGAGACCGGAGCAGCTCGACGCCGTTGACGTTCCTGCCCTCTTGACCCCTTCGTAGGCTCGGGATGGGGCGAAATGTCCCTGCCGAGAGCGGCTCAAGATACGACGACAGCGCTTGCCAGCCCTGATGCTCTCAAGGCATGGTTACTTTCAACTGAGCACGGACTAGGTTCTCGGCGAATCATCGCGTCGAGGTTCCCGCCGGCGACCGGACGGTCGTCCCGCAGGGGCCGTGCAGGAGCTTTGCCAGCCATGTCTTCCGTCAACGTCCATCTTCAAACCCTCCTTCTCTCCTGTCGGCACGCCCTTCTCGTCGGGCTCCTGGCGTTCGTGCCCGGCTTCGTGCTGAGCCCTGACGTCGCTCAGGCAGGTCTGGGAGGCGAGGACTGCACGGACCGGATCGACAACGATCTCGACGAGCTGACCGACTGCTGCGACGACGAGTGCTTCGACCACCCCGAGTGCCAGGCGGAGCCCTTCTGCGACAACGGTCGTGACTTCGACTGCGACGGCTTCACCGATTGTGAAGACCCCGACTGCAACTTCGCGGGCAACTGCAACGAGCCGTTCTGTCCGGACGGTCCTGAGAACTGCTGCTCGGACATGGCGGACAACGACGCCGACATGATGGTCGACTGCGACGATCCCGACTGTCAGAACCGCTCGGCCATCTGCGGTGGCGAGAACTGCGAGAACGGCATCGACGACAACGGTGACACCCTCACCGACTGCTGCGACCCGCAGTGCAACGGCGTGCCGAGCTGCCGCACCGAGACGAGCTGCCTCGACGGCGAGGACAACGACTGTGACGGCGCCATCGACTGCCAGGACAGCGACTGCTCGATCCTCCCCGGCTGTGGTGAGGTCGACTGCGCGGCCGGCCCCGAGGGCTGCTGCGGCGACATGATCGACAACGACATGGACGGCTTCGCCGACTGCGACGACCCCGACTGCCAGGGAACGATGGCCTGTGGCGGTGGTGAGGATTGCAGCAACGGCGTGGACGACGACGGTGACGGCGGCATCGACTGCGACCCGTTCAACGCCGACTCCGAGTGCATCGGCTCCAGCCAGTGCCACGAGAACGACTGCACCGACGGTGAAGACAACGACGGCGACACGGTGAAGGACTGCGGCGACTCCGACTGCGAGGGCGCGCCCAACTGTGAGGAAGCCAACTGCGGCGAGATCTTCGGCGACATCAACGGCGACACGATGCCGGACACGCCGGAGGAGTGCTGCACCGACGGTCTCGACACCGACGAGGACAGCGCGCTCGATTGCGACGACGGTAGCTGCCAGCGTCTCGACCCGCCGATCTGCGCCGAGGTGGAGGACTGCACCGACGGTCTCGACAACGACGGCGACCGCGAGGTCGACTGCGAGGACGCCACCTGTGCCACCTTGCCGATGTGCTACCAGGAGACGATCTGCGACGACTCCACGGACAACGACGGTGACGGTTTCGCCGACTGCGCCGACTGGGATTGCGTCGCGGCCGGTGAGTGCAACAACGAGACCTCTTGCAACACGGTCCCCGACGGTCGCCAGGACTCGCCGGAAGACTGCTGCATGGACGGCGTCGACAGTGATGGCGACACGCTCATCGACTGCGAGGACACCGATTGCAGCGGCGTCGGTGACTGTCCGGTGGTCGAGGTCTGTGACGACCAGATGGACAACGACGGCGACCGCATGCTCGATTGCTGCGATCCCGACTGTGAGGCGGACATGTTCTGCCAGGCCGAGACCATCTGCGACGACGGCGCCGACCCGCGGGCCCGCACGCCGGACAACGACTGCGATGGCCTGACCGACTGCATGGATCCCGACTGCCAGATGTCCTTCCCGCCGTGCTTCGACGAGTCCGCCTGTGACTCGCCGAGTGAGCCGGACAACCCGGACGAGTGCTGCATGGACCGCATGGACAACGACGGCGACGGGATGAGCGACTGCGACGATCCCGACTGCGCCGGCACGATGCCCTGCGGCGGCGGCGAGGACATGTGCATGGACGGCATCGACAACGATGGCGACACGCTGGTCGACTGCTGCGACGACGACTGCTCGACCATGGGCTGCGGCAACGAGGTGGTCTGCGACGACGACTTCGACAACGACTGCGACACGTTGACCGACTGCGTCGACCCGGACTGCTTCGGGCTACCCGAGTGCATCGATCCCGTCGAGACGGAGTGCGCCGACGGTGCCGACAACGACATGGACGGGGACGTCGACTGCGACGACTCGGACTGCGCCATGGACGAGGCCTGCATCGGCCTCGACGAGATCTGTGACGACATGATGGACAACGACGGCGACATGATGATCGACTGCGACGATCCCGACTGCGTCATCCCGGAGCTCGACCCGGCCTGTGAGATGGCCGACTTCGACATGGACGGCTCGCCGAACAACGTCGACTGCGACATCGAGGACGACACGGTCTTCGCGGACCCGTCGACGCTGCCTCCGCCCGACGTCCGCCTGTCGGTCGACTTCGCCACCGGCAACGTCATCCTCACCTGGAACGACTTCGGCCCCCTGGCCGGCACCGGAACCGTCTACGACGTCGTCCGCTCGCCGCTGGCGTTCCCGCTGAGCTTCGACTGCATCGCCGACAACGTCGCCGAGACGACCTTCACCGACATGGAGAACGGCTCGTTCGCCTACCTGGTCCGCGCCCAGAACAGCTGTGGCACGGGTGCCTACGACAGCGCGGCGACGATCGGCACGGACTGCGACTGATCGCGGTTCCTGACCCGGGTCAGTGACCTGGGTTTCGACGAGCCCGGAGCCTCGGTTCCGGGCTCGTCGTGCGTTCGGGGTACTCTCGGGGCATGTCGACCTTTGCCCTGAACGACACGCAATCCCAGTTCCTCGCCGAGGCCCGGCGGCTGACCCGCGAGGTGCTTCGCCCGCTGGCTGAGAAGGGAGAGGAGGGACGCGTCAACCGGCCGCTGCTGGCGGCGGCCGCCCAGGTCGATCTCCTGCCCCGGCTCTTCCCGAAGGAGCTCGGCGGCTCGGCCGACGCGGTCTCCGCGATGGACCTGTGCTTGCTGCGGGAAGGCATCGCCACCGAGTGCAGCGAGGCCGAGACCGCGGTGGCGCTCCAGGGGCTCGGGTCGTACCCGATCCTCCAGTCGGGTCGACCGGAGCTGGCGGCCCGGTTCATCCCCGAGGTCGCGGCGGGCCGGATGGTCGCCGCCTTCGCCCTGACCGAGCCCGAGGCGGGCTCCGACCCGGCCAACCTCCAGCTCGCGGCCCGACGCGATGGCGACGACTGGGTCCTCAGCGGCTCGAAGATCTACATCTCCAACGCGCCCGAGGCCGACGTCTACACGATCTTCGCGCGCACGGGTCCGGGTGAGGGAGCCAAGGGCGTGACCGCCTTCGCCCTGCCGGGTGATGCCGAGGGGCTCTCGGGCCAGCACCTCGAGCTGCTGGCACCGCACCCCATCGGAACCCTCGAGCTCGACGACGTGCGGCTCCCCGGCGATCACGTTCTCGGCGAGGTGGGCGAGGGCTTCAAGGTCGCCCTGCGGACGCTCGACCTCTTCCGACCGAGCGTCGGAGCCTTCGCGGTGGGGATGGGGCAGTCGGCTCTGGATGCTGCGCTGGCTCGCGCGGCGTCACGCGAGCAGTTCGGAAAGTCTCTGTCGGAGTTTCAGGGGCTGTCTCACCGACTGGCCGAAGCGGCGACCAACCTGGAGGCTTCGCGCCTGCTCGTCTACCGAGCGGCCGCCGCCCACGACTCCGGGCGTGGACGGACGACCAAGGAAGCGGCGATGGCGAAGCTGCACGCCACCGAGACGGCGCAGGCCGTGGTCGACCTCAGCATCCAGGTGCACGGTGCCTCGGGCCTGGTGAAGGGACACCTGCTCGAGCACCTCTACCGAGAAGTGCGTGCTCCACGGATCTACGAGGGCACCTCGGAGATCCAGCGCGACATCATCGCGCGTCAGCTCTTCCGCTCCCTGAAGGATTGAAAGAGGGGGCTGGCTCGGCTGAGTCAGCCCCCGGCGGGACGCATCGCTGACGTCACCCGACCCGTGACGCCAGCCGAAAGGTCTACGCGGCTTCGATCGCGATGCGACGGGCGCGCTCCTCGGCCTTCTTCGTGACGCGCACGGTGAGCACGCCGTTCTCGAAGGCGGCCGTCACGCCGTCGCCGTCGACGTTCTCGGGCAGGGTGACCGACCGGCGGAACTGACCGCTGCGTCGTTCGCGTCGAAGGGTCCCGTCGCTCTCCTCTTCGGTCTCGAGCTTCTTCTCGCCCGAGATCGTCAGGGTCTGGGACTCGAGCTCGACGAGCACGTCATCGGCGGTGAGACCGGGGAGCTCGGTGGTGAAGACGTAGGAGTCGTCGGACTCGCGGACGTCCATCGGCGGGACGAAGCGGGAGGGGCCCCGTCCGTGCTGGGCGTCGACGGTGAGACCGAGGTCACCGAGGAGAGAGGAGAAGAGGGGGTGAGTGTCGGGTTGCCAGCGCATCAAGCTCATGGTCATCGGCTCCAGTGGAGAAGCCCCTTCCTTCGAATGGACGTCGGTGGTGGGGCCGACCGCGGCCCGACGTCCTCGTCGTCGGCGGAGTGATGAGATGGGCCCCGGTGCCTGTCAAGGTCGGGCCAAGAAACAGGTCCCCCAACGGTCTCGAAAGAGACGTTGCTGCCGGTCTCAGGCCGGTGCTGGCGCTCCCGTCATGGCGAGACGCTCTTCCTCGACGTTCACCCAGCGACGCACCAGCAGGTACGACACCAGGCCCATCCCGAGGTTGGCGAGGGCCATGGAGAGGAACAGGCCCGTCATCCCTTGACGTTCGGAGAGAAGGACGGCGAGGGGGATCGCCAGCACGAAGAGCCGCAAGAACACCAGGGCCATCGATCGCAGGGGACGACCGACGGCGTTGAAGGTCGCCGTCACCAGCAACGCGAGACCGTAGGGAGCGAGGCTCCACGGCACGAGCACGAGGAAGGAGGCGACCAACATGGCGACCTCGGTCTCCGTCGAGAACACGCGGCCGATGGGGTGGCGCAGGAGGAACAGCAGGGCGGCCAGGAGCAGGCCGTACACGACCGCCGCCTTCAGGCAGAAGCGCAACGACTCACGGAGTCGATCGCAGCGCGCTGCTCCGAGGTTCTGAGCAGCGAACGGGGTGACCGCCGTGCCCAAGGCCGAGATGCCGATGAGCGAGAGCGACTCCAGGCGCGCACCGACCCCGAAGGCGGCGACCGCTGCCGGCCCGTGCTGGGCCGCGAGCCTCGTGAGCACGCCGGCACCGATGGGGGCGAGGAAGTTGGTCGCCGCGGCGGGGGCCGCGACCTTCGACAGGGCCTTCCACGACTCGAGGACGGTGGAGAGGGCGGGGCGCTCGGCGCAGAGCATCTTCTCGCGACGGCCGAGCAACCAGAGTGAAGCGACGAAGGTGACGACCCAGGCGAGGACCGTCGCGATGGCCGCTCCCTGCAAGCCGAGACGTGGGAAGGGGCCGAGACCGAAGATGAGCAAGGGGTCGAGGACGACGTTGGTCAGGCCCGCCACCATCATGATGAGGCTCGGCGTGCGCGTGTCGCCGGTGGCGCGCAAGGCTCCGTTGCCGACCATGGGGATGACCAGCAGGCCGATGCCCAGGTACCAAGGGGTCATGTAGGAGCGCACGAGCTCGAGCTCGGACTCGCCGGCGCCCAGGGCGCGGAACAGCGGGTCGATCGTCCACCAGCCGATGCCGGCCACGATGACGACGAGGCCGGTGGCGAGCACGAGGGAGTCGGTGGTGAGCCGGCGGACGCGGTCGGTGTCGCCCTGACCGATGGCGCGAGCGATGACGGCGGTGGCTCCCACCGACATGCCCATCGAGATGCTCATGACGAAGAGCGACACCGGGAAGGTGAAGCTCATCGCCGCGAGCTCCGCTTCGCCCAGGCGGCCGACGAAGAAGGTGTCGACCACGTTGAAGAGGACGACGGCCGCGATGCCCAGGACCATCGGGCCCGCGAGGCGGAGGAGGGTCGGCCCCACGGGATCGTGGAGCAGGTCGGGACCGCGTCGGCTCATGAGCCTGCGCCGTCCCGCCGACGCTCAACCGGTGGCACCGAGCTCCAGGGTGACGGCCGAGCCGACGGAGGCACCGCAGTGGCCGCAGATCCGTGCCTGGCTCGACTGCAGGGGCTTGCCACAGACGTCGCAGGGTGGGGGCTGAAGGGCCAGGCGGTGATGAGCGATGGCGTTGACGTTGGTTTCGCGGTAACCGGTCAGGAGCTCGTACTCGTCGAGCACCGGTTGAAGCACGATGCTCAGGGCCCCGGGGATCGCGTCGATGCCTTCGACGTCGAGGGCCTCCAGGCAGAAACGCCGAACGGCCTCGATGCGGGCGAACTCGTCCTCGTCGAGCATTGGGACCTCTCGACGACACCGCGAACAGTAGAGGTGCTCCATGGCTCCTCCTCACGCACGCTCGCCCCGCGGGAACAGAGTATCCACTCCCGTCCCTTGGGGGAAGCCTCGGCTCACAAGCGGCAGGCGGGGAGGAGGTCGCAGCTCGCGCAGAGCTTCGGCTGTCGGCGCCGGGGGCAGCTGCCCATGATCCCGAGCTGGGAGAGCGCGAAGTCGAAGCTCACGGGGTCGTCGGGACGGAAGCGCGCGAGGTTCTCGGTGATCTCGCGAGCCATCGCCCAGCTCGCCGTGCGTCGCTCCGTCAGCCCGACGTAGGCGCTGATGCGCGCGACGTGGGTGTCGACCGGCATCGTCAGGCGAGCCGGGTCGAGACCCGACCAGCTTCCGAGGTCGATGCCGTCCGCGGGTCGGATGAGCCAGCGGAGGAAGAGGCAGAGACGCTTGCAGGTGCTCCCTTGCTCGGCGGAAGGCACGAAGTAGGCCGCGCCGTGCGTGAGTCGGCGGCGCGCGGGTCGCCCGTCATCGCGCAGCCGGTTCGCGAAGGCCGACATCGCGGCACGCAGGTCGGGACCACCGTCGTCCCCGGCGGTGAACGCCGCCTCGAGCGAGCCGGCCTCGTCGAGCACGCGGCCGACCTGCGCGAGGAACCAGCGCAGGTCGTCGCGACGCAGCCAGCGGTACTGCCAGCCCTCGGGGACGGTCAGCTCGCCACGTCGGTGCGCGCGGGTCAGGTGGCGCGCCGGCCGGGGGCCGAGCCAGTCGAGGAGCCCGCGGCCGGCTTCGATGACGAGGCTGGCACGGCCGAACGCGAGGGAGGAGGCGATGAGCGCGGCGACCTCGCGGTCGCGCGGGTCCGAGTAGCCGTGGGCGAGCTGAACCGGATCGCCGGTGAGGCGCTCCGCTCGAGGGAAGCGGCCATCGAATTCCTCGAGGGTCTCGCCCACGACCTTCCAGGAGCGACGCCGCCGGCGGAGGGTCCAGCCGCGATCCGTGCTCCCGCTCGCGCCAACCGCCACGTCCCGCCTCGTCCCTTTCCGGAGATGACTTTCCCTCCACTCGAGCCAGCCGACCCTAGCCCTAGGGCGGTCTCGTGGGCGAAATTGAGAGAGAATTGCGGCTGGCAACGCTTCCCGAGGACACGACCGTGACGTTTCGCCCCGCCTCCGTCCTGCTCGTCACCTTCCTCTTCAGCATCCTGGCGTCGTCGGCACCGGCTCAGTCGGTGCGCGATCGGGCGGATCTTCGGGTCCACGCGCCTCTCGACGCCCTGACCGTCGACCCGGAGCATCCCGTCTCCTGGCGGGCGG
>JBCCFW010000239.1:0-9395 GCA_039029535.1 Acidobacteriota bacterium | reverse complement strand
CGGCTCCGCCGACGCGGGTGAGGTCGTCGAGCTCGTCGTCCACCTCATCAACCGCTACGGCGCGAGCAACGACGTCGAGGCGATCCTGACCACCAGCGCCCCCGGTCTGGCCACGGTGCGCACCGATCTCTTCACATCGCCCGTTCTTTACGATGCCTTCGGTCCACTGTCGTCCTGCAACGTCGCCTGTGACAACCACCGACGCAACACGGCCGAGCCCTTCGTCGTGGAGATCGACGCCTCGGCCTCAACCCACCTGAACATCCCCTTCTCGCTCCAGCTCACGGAGACCAGCGTCGATCCCTACACGACCGACCTGGTCTTCAACCTCCGTTCCAACACCAGCGCGGAGGTCGTGCGAGGGGCCTACCCCATCCATCTCCTCGACGGAGAGCACGCCCGCTTCGTGTCGGCCACGCCCAAGCAGGCCGATCTCGACGGCGACACCCTGCCCGACCTGCTCCAGGCCGAGTACGACCTCCCGTCGAACTGGTCCGGCATCCCCGTGTTCGTGCGGGCTCACGACGCCAACGGCTCGCAGGTCTTCGATCAGGTCGCCATCGAGGCGCTCATCCGAGAGCCCCTGGCGGTCGGTGACCTCGGTGCCACTCTCGGTGGCGGCAAGATGATCGCCTTCGCGGAGGTCGATCTCCCGGCGGTGGGCGCCATCCGCCCCGATGGCACCTCGCTCTTCCGCCATGAGATCCCGAACACCTCGAGCCGGTTCTCATCGCCCGCCCTCGGCGACATCGATGGCGATGGTGAGAACGAGGTCATCGCCGTCCTCTCCGGCATCATCGGTGCCGCGGCTTACGAGGATCCGGCGGTCTACGCCTTCGAGGCCAACGGTGCGATGCTCTCCGGCTTCCCGGTGGTCATCGACGGGCTCTCGCAGAAGGCCCCGCCGGCCCTGGGCGACCTCGACAATGACGGCCTTCCCGAGATCGTCGTGTCGACGGTCGACAGCGAGATCCTCGTCGTCGACGGCACCGGCTTCATCGGTCCTGAGTGGCCGGTGGACCTCGCCGACGGAGCCCTCGGCGCTCCGGTGCTCGGCGATCTCGACGGCGAGAACGGTCTCGACATCGTCGTCGCTGGCAAGCACTCGGTCCACGCGCTGACCAGTGACGGCACGCTCCGCCCCGGCTTCCCCATTCTCATGGATGCGGCTCTCGAGTTCGACACCCAGCTCTCCCCGCTCGCCCTCGGTGACATCGAGGACGACGGCACGCTCGAGATCGCGCTCACGCGACGTCAGCTCTACCTGGTCGGCCCCTTCGGTCGGCACCTGCGCAACGACGTCTTCCTGCTCGGTCTCGACGCGACTGGGGCGGGCGAGATCCGGATGGGTCCGGCCACCATCAGCGAGGACGGCACCATCGGCGCGCAGTACCACCCGGTCGACTGGCGCTACGCCTCTTCGCCGACCCTGGCCGACGTCGACGACGACGGCACGCTCGAGCTCCTCGTCTCCGAGGTTCGCGGGCTGCACGTCCTCAACGCCGACGGCACCGACTACTCCTCGGCCGAGCTGAGCAGCCCGATCCCGCTCATCGAGCAAGTCCAGGTCGGGACGAACCCGCACGGCTTCTCGCATCGCTACGAGAACCTCTACGGTGTCGAACGCTCGCCGAAGTTCCTCGCGCCGCCGTCGGCCACCGACATCGACGGTGACGACACGGTCGAGCTGGCCATGGCCAGTCGGAGCAAGCGCTCGCATCTCTTGCGGACGGGCCTGCCCCCCGGTCGGATGCCGTGGAACGAGGTCCGCGGTGACTCCGAGAACACCGCGGCTCTCCCGAGCTCGAGCTGTCCGGTCGCGACCATCACGTCGCTGTCGCCCAGCGTGGGCTCGAACCTCACCGACGTCGACGTGACCATCACCGGCACGGGCTTCCGCTCCACCGTCGAGGTCCACCTCGGCGACATCCGCGTACCGGCCGTGCACGTGAGCTCGACGACGATCGTCATGACGGTGCCCTCCGGCTTCATGGAGGGGCTCCACGACCTCCGGCTCGAATTCGCCGAGATCGACGGCTGCTCGATCCGCGCCTCTCGCGCCGACGCGTACGAGTCGCTGCCCGACTTCCAGCCGCCGGTGCTCATCCCCGACGTCTACGTCAGCACGGCCAGCGACGATCGGGTCAAGCACTTCAACCTCGCCGTCCCGGTGGTCTCGGGCGCGATCTCGGTCGGTGACAATCCGTCGCGGATCGACATGTCGGCCGACGGGCGCTTCGTCTACGCGCTCAACACCGACTCCCAGGACGTCTCGATGATCCGCACCGCGGACAACCTCGAGATCGACACCTCACCGCTTCCGGGCTTCCAGCGTCTTCCGGCCGGAGTGTTCTCCTTCGGCCTCCGGGTCTCCGACGTCGCGGGCGTGGGCTCGCTCATCGGCACCGTCAGCGCCGGCACGAGCACGCTCACCGTCATCGACGAGGCCTCCGCGGCCGACCCGACGACACCACCGGTAGTGGCCACGCTGAGCTTGCCCATCCCCAACGCCTTCGACCTCGCCTTCGATCGCGAGGGCCAGGGCCTGATCTTCATCACCAGCGCCGGCGCCGGTGAGCTCGCGGTGGTCGACGCGTCGGCCTTCCCCGCGCTGAGCCTGGTGGACGTCCACGCGTTCTCGGCCATCGGTGGTCTCGGTCGGGTGCTGACGACACCCGGCGGTGAGTTCCTCTTCACGTGCAGCATCTCCGTGAACCGGATGAACCGCATCGATCTCACGACGGCCCCGCCGACCCTCGAGAGCCGGACCATCACTCCCGGTCACGACCTGTTCAGTGGCGAGCTCACCCTGTACGCCGAGGCCGAGCGGGTCTTCGCCAGCGGTGGCCTCAACCGCGTCCAGCAGGCCAGCGTCGAACCCTACTTCGTCGTGCCTCGCACGGTGCCGGGCTCGGGCGTCCTGCATGGAGGCGACGAGCTCGGTCCCGACGGCCGCATCCAGCTCTTCGCGTCACCGATCGGCCTCGTCCAGCAGCTCGACATGGAGAACCTGTCAGGCGGCCCGATCCAGACGATCTTCATGCCCGGCGGTCCCAGCGACGTGGCCGTGGGTCCGACCAGTGAAGGACCGCTGATCCTGAGCCTCGAGCCCGACAGCCGCGCGGCGAACTGCCCGTCGCAGTCGGTGCTGCGGGGTGCCTTCTTCCAGCCCGGTGCCCGGGTCTGGGTGGGTGACGTCGAGTGCACGGTGCGCTTCGTGAGCCACACGTATCTCGAGCTGACCATCCCCGACGGGCTCCCCGACGGCACGTACGACGTGACGGTGCGGAACCCCGACGGACAGAGCGAGACCCTGCCGGCAGGCTACACGGTCGACAGCTCGCTCACCCCGACGCCCGAGGTCCGAGTCAACGCGGCGACGGCCGGGACGCAGACCGCGCTCGGCATCGCCACGACGGCCTCCGAGGACCCGGCGCTGGCAGGTCGTCATGCCGTCCTGTACTTCGACGCGTCGACCGGTGACTACGACACCTGGCTCAAGGTCTACGACCGGGACGGCACGGTCGTCGTCCCGGACACGAAGGTCAACCCCGACCCTGGGCTCGGCAGCGGCGGTGGTGACCTGACCATCGACGGCGACGGCCGGGTGACGGTGGTCTGGTCGGAGTCCTACCTCGATGGCCTCGGGGAGTACCGACAGGACGTGTTCCTGAAACGCTACCTGGCCAACGGTGCGCCCGACCCGCTCACGGTGCCGGAGCTCCGGGTCAACCAGCAGGCCGCCTCGGACAAGTACTCGTCCAACCCGACGGTGTCGGCCGACCTCGACGGTAACCTGCTCGTGGCGTGGCAGCGTCACAACGGCGGTGGGTTCCAGCCCAAGGTCTTCGGACGTCGCTTCGACGCCGGCCTGGCTGGTCTGGATCCTCCAGCTTCGATCAACTGCGGAACCTTCGCCCACGGTCAGGAGTTCTGCATCGATCTCGTGGCTGGCTTCCACCCGCAGTCGGATCTCGAGCCAGACGCTCGCGGTGACGGCCGCTTCGTCATCACGGCGACGCAGCTCCACCTGAGCAAGCACCGGATCATCGCCCGCGCCTTCGACTTCGCCGACGGGGAGCCGCTCGACGATCTCTTCTCGGCGACCGACGAGCCCACGATCAACCACTGGCGCTCCGAGGTGGCGGTGGATCACGACGGTGGCTGGATCATCGCCTGGCAGCGGACTCCGAGTGGTGACCTCTCGACTCGTGACTACGAGGTCCGGGCGAAGCGCTACGACGAGAACGGTGACTCGGTGACCCCGCAGTTCCCGGTGGTCGGTGACCAGTTCCAGGTCAACGACTTCACCGCCGAGGACCAGGTCGCACCGTCGATCGCGGTCTCGGCCACGGGTGACTTCACCATCTCGTGGCTCAGCCGGCAGGACACCGCGTTCTCGCTGGGTTGCTACGCCAAGCGCTACACGCGCGACGCCGTGGAGGTCCCGCCTCCCTGCGAGGCCTGGGTCGGCACGGCCATCGGCAACGAGTTCCAGGTCAACACCCTCATCGCGGGTGACCAGTACCAGCTCCGGGTGAGCTCGGATCCGCTGGGCGACCTGAACTTCGGCTGGGCCGGATGGGACCCGTCCACCTCGGGCTCCGAGGCCTGGGTGCGACGTCTCGACCGCGAGGGCCTGCCGAGGTAGGTCACGTCGGGGAGGCGACTCGTGCGTCCCACGGGCGCGTCGGTCCGGGACCGGCGCGCCCGTTCTCGTCCCATGCTCAGACGAGGCTCGCGCGACCCTCGTCGAGAACGATGGGGAGCTGGTGCTCGTCCAGCAGCGCGAACAGCTCCGGCAAGCCCTTCTGGAGCTTGAGCTCCGCCTCGGCCGGACTCAGGCAGAGAAGCCAGAGCAAGCGCACGGGCTCTCCCTCCACCGACAACTCCTGCGGCAAGCGCAGGTCGGGTTCGAGCACCGGCGGGCAGAGCAGGACGGTGTCGAGACAGGACTTGGGAAACAACGGGCTCGGTGGGTCGCCGTGCGGGAGGCTGTGACCCGGCCCAAGCCAGGTTCCGGGCTCGTCGAGGGCAGCGGCGACCCAACGCAGGAGCGCGACGTGGGTCGCCCGAGGCGGGCCGGACAAGTAGAGCACCAGCTCGATGCGACGACCCTGTTCGAGGAAGTCGTCGGGGACCGGCATGGGCTTGTCCGACAGGCCGGAGCTCAGGAGAGTCGTGAAGTCCCGGCCATGAACGCCAGGCGACGCGACCAGGAAGTCGAGCCCGGTCGCGTCGTCATCGACGATCTCCTGGAGCGGTCCGAAGAAGCGCTGGTAGATCTCGCGCCGACTTCGCTCCGCCGGCGACAGGGAGGTCAAGGATCGGAGCGCGCGATCGCCACCGCCCCACCGCCCCCGGAGGGACGACGTCCCGCCGGCGTGGGCAGCGACTCGAGTCGCTCGAGCCGTCGGGCGACGAGTTGCTCGAAGGCCTTCTTCTCGCGAGCCGGCAGTCCCTCACCGCGACGCTTCATCTTGAGCTTCTGCGGATCGACCCACTTGCCGTTGCGCTTGATGCCCAGGTGCAGGTGCGGACCGGTGGCGCGACCGGTGGAGCCGACCGTGCCGAGCTGCTGCTTCTGGCTGATGCGCTTGCCGGCCTTGATGCCGGGCTGGATGCGGTGCAGGTGCGCGTAGTAGCTCTTGAGACCGTTCTCGTGCTCGACCACCACGAGACGTCCGCTGGCACCTCGCCACCCGGCGTAACGGACGATGCCGTCGGCCATCGAGCGGACGGGCGTCCCCCGCGGCGCCGCGTAGTCGGTGCCGTTGTGCGCCTTGGTGAAGCCGAGGATGGGATGACGTCGTCGCTTGTTGAAGCGGCTGGAGATGCGCGTGTACTCGACCGGAGTGGCGAGGAAGCTGCGCGCGGCCGAGCGCCCGTCTTCGAGGTAGTAGCGACCCTCCTTGCTACCGGTCGGCCGGTACCAGAAGGCCCGGTGGGTGCTCTTCCGACCCTCGTAGGCGGCAGCGAGGATGCGACCGTAACGAACGAACTGCTCGCCGTGGTAGTGCTTCTCGATCACGATGCGGCAGACGTCGCCCGGTCGAGAGTCCCGGCTGAGGTCGAGGTCCCAGGCGAACACGTCGGCGATGAGCGACGCGAGCACGCCGGACTCGCCAGCGTCCTTCACCGCCTCGTGGAGCGAGCGTCGGACGGCGACGGCGATCTCGGCCTCCTCGACGCGGAGGTCGGCCTCGATGTGACTCGTGCGCAGGGCACCGGTGTCGTCGCGCTCGATGGAGCGCCACTCACCCTTGCCGGGCGTGAAGCGGAAGGCCTGCAGGGCCGCCTTCCCGTCGAGGTGCAGCTCCCAGGAGGTCCCGGCCGGCGCCCGCCGGAAGTCGTACTCCGGCTTGAAGGCATCGACGATCTCGTGGACCAGCCCCCGTGAGATGCCCTGGGCTCCCAGCGAGGCAGCCAGCGTCGAGCCGGAGGCGATCTCACCCCTGACCAGCCGAGGAGCTGGCTGGATGTCGGGCTCACGCTTCTTCCGGGCCGGAGTGGCCATCGAGGCCGACGGCAGGGCGTGCGAGGTGACCACCGCCGCCGAGGTGGTCGGGCCGACCGTGGTGAGCAGCGCGTCGGCCGGCGGAGGCACGACGCTCGGCTTCACTGGCGGCTCGACGCCCCGCGAGGGGGACGTGTCCACGACCTCGGTCCCCTCGGTCACGAGGGCGAGGGCAGCCATGGGTTGGAGAGAGGCGGCCGCCTCGGAGGTCGAGGCGGAGGAGTCGTTGGAGGCGATCAGCCGCTCGGTCGCTTCAGAGACCGAAGGGGCGGACGACTCCTGAGTCCAGGGTTCCACGGCCTGGCTGAGGGCCAGGGTGGTCGTCACGAGGGTAGGGGCGAGGCGGGTCGTGCGTGCCTGCGGCGTCCAACAGAAGATGAGGACGCACGCGGTGATGAGAATGCACGCCAGCGCGCAAGCCGCGGCGCTCTTCACGCTCAAGGTGACCTCCGAAAAGGTGGTCACCTGCCCCCGGTGGACGGACAGCATTACATGGAACGGAGTCCCGCGTCGAGGGGAACGGAAAGTTGCGCGAAAAGGAACCACGGGGTGATGCTCCGACCATGCGTCGTCTGGAAGCCCTCATCGCGCTGGTTCCGCCGTCCGTCCAGGCCGTCGTGGACGTCGGCTACGACCACGGCGAGCTCCTGCTCTCCCTCGCCCGACGTCGCCCCGAGCTGCGCCTGTTCGGCGTCGAGCGGCAGCCGGACGCCGCCGGACGCCTGCACGCTCGACCGGCGGCCCGGGGGCTCGAGCTGGATCTCCGCACGGGCGACGGGCTCCTCCCCCTCTCCCCCGGCGAGGCTCAGGTCGCGGTCCTGGCCGGCCTGGGCGAGATCGTGATCGCCGACCTCGTCGCCCGTGACGCCGAGCGGCTCGCAGCGCCTGGGCGCTTCGTCCTCTGCCCCAACGGTCTCGAGACGATGCTTCGCTCGTCACTCCGCCGTGAGGGTCTTCGCGCGGTGGAGGAAACGCTGGTCGAGGACCGGGGCCGGTTCTACGAGATCCTGGCGGTGGAGCCGGAGCACTCGCCAGAGGACGCGCCGGCGGATCCGCTCGAGACGCTCTGGGGACGAGGCCTGTGGCGGGACCCGCTGGCCGGTGCCTTTCTCGACGACATCGAGCGGCGCCAGGCCGGGGCGTTGGCCTCGAAGGAGCTGGCCCGCAGCGACCGTCCGCTGGCGCGGAAGCTGGGTTCGCTGCGGGCGGCCCGGGAGCGGCTCACCAAGGGCGGCCGCTCCTGAGCCGGAAAAACGACTACAGGCCGCCGTGACCCCAGCTCAGGGTGACGCCGAGGTGGTGGACGATGCGGTCGTCGGTGTCGATGCGGGACTCGTCGGTCGCGGTGAGCACGGAGGTCGGCAGGACCGCCGGAGTCAGGCTCGCGCCGGGAACGACCTCGACCTGCGGCGTGCGGATCACCGCGACGTCGCTCCACCACTCGAGGGAGTAGCCGAGTCCGAGGAAGACCGCGTCACCGACCTCCCAGTCGATGCCGATGCCGGCCTCGATGCGACCGGTCCAGTCGTCGTCGTTGCCGTCACCGATGACGGCGTAGGCACCGGTGTCGTTGAGGACGTGCTGAACGCCGTCGTAATCGGAGTCACGGTGGAGCGCACTGACGGCGACGTTCCAGTGGAGCCGGCTGCGGTTGCCGAACTCGCGGCGACCGTCGAGCCCGACGCGCGCGCCGAGGAAGCGCTCGTCGATGCGATGGACGATGCTGCTGAAGTGGGTGGCAGCACCCGTGGACTCGGTGCCGGCGACCTCGATCCGGTCGTCGATGTCGTGGTCCGCGTAGCGGATGCCGACGGCCAGGGACATCCCTCGCCCGTCGCCGAAGATCGGGCGGACCCAGTCGATGCCGAGCTCGAGCTCGTCGCTCTCGTGATCGACCTCGGAGAAGGCCTCACGGAGCGCGAAGCCGACGGTGTCGCCGTCGAGGCGGCTCGTGTCCTGAACCCCGGGCCCGTCGATGAACGGGAGCTGGAAGAGGACGTCGCGGGAGCCCGCGTCGTGCCGGAAGGTGCCGCGGTCGTCGAACTGGTCGATGGCCAGGCTGAAAGAGATGGCGTTGCCGTTGCTCAGGTGCCGAGTGACACCGAAGCGACAGCCGAAGCCCGTGTCGTCGGTGTCGACGCCAGGACGACCGTGACGGCTGAAGGAGCTCGAATCGGTGGTCAGCTCACCAAACTGGTGAGAAGAGCGGTCATCCTGCCGGGCCCCGAGCTCGAGGTCGAAGGACCAGCCCTGGGCCAGGGCGGCGGAAGCGAGGAAGCAGGAAAACAGGCAAGGAACGAGGGCGCGGAGCATCGGCGGGGCCTCCAGAGCGGGGGGTCCGCTCACGGTTTGACGCGCAAGTAGACAGGGGCGGGGCGGTGCGGGTCAAGGCGAGAGACGAGCGTTCCGCCACGTCTCGGGATTTTTCTGAGCACCTAGAACTTGTAACGCAGCTCAGCGGAGAGCTTCCGACGTATCTCGTCACCGAAGACGTGTTGCTTGATCTTCTCGTTCAGGAGATTCGTGCCCGAGAGCCGCAGCTCCAGTCGCTCCTTCAAGAAGCGGACGTGGAAGCTGGAGTTCACCATGAGGTAGGCAGAGGTCGGACCGTAGAAACGCTGGTCGAGGACGTCGGTGAAGAAGGCCGGATCGCGGTAGTTCAGCGCGAACGAGCCCGACCAGCGCGGGGTGGCCTTCGACAGCGAGAACGAGAGCGAGTTCTCCGGCGCCTGGTTGATGTTGAACGGCACCGAGCAGCCATCCTCACCCGCGATGCTGCGGTTGTCGGAGGCACGGAAGGTCGTCCGTGAGGGGCGCTGGTAGGTGATGCTTCAGTGTGTTTTCCAAACATCTTGTCTTTGGTTTTGCTTTTCTTGGT
>JBCCFW010000238.1:0-9486 GCA_039029535.1 Acidobacteriota bacterium | reverse complement strand
TACATCGAGAAGGCGGTGAAGCTCCGCGCTCAGGTCCGCTCCGCGATGATCTATCCGGTGGCCGTCATCACGATCGCCGTCGCCGTGGTGACCATCATCTTGTGGAAGGTGATCCCGACCTTCGCCACCCTGTTCGCCGGTCTCGGTGCCGAGCTGCCGCTCCTCACGCAGATCGTCATCGACGCCTCGAACTTCCTGGCCGCGTACTTCGTCTTCATCCTCATCGGGATGGGCGTGGCCGGCTTCAGTCTCGTGAGCTGGCACAAGACGTACAAGGGCAAGCGCGTGATCGACGGGATCATGCTCAAGATGCCCGTGCTCGGACTGCTGCTGCGCAAGATCGCCGTGGCCCGCTTCTGCCGGACTCTCGGCACCCTCACCGCGTCGGGCGTGCCCATCCTCGACGGTCTCGAGATCACGGCGCGCACCTCCGGCAACTCCATCGTCGAGGACGCGATCATGCACACGCGTCAGGCGATCGAAGAGGGCCGCACCATCTCCGAGCCGCTGCGCGACACCGACGTGTTCCCGCCCATGGTCGTCCAGATGATCTCGGTCGGTGAGCAGACCGGTGCACTCGACGCCATGCTCCAGAAGATCGCCGACTTCTACGAGGACGAAGTCGATGAAGCCGTGGCCAACCTCATGGCTCTCCTCGAGCCGGTCATGATCTGCTTCCTCGGCGTCATCATCGGCGGCATCGTCATCGCGATGTACCTGCCGATGTTCGACCTCATCAACAAGATCGGCTGATCATCCTTCCGTCGGAGCCCGGTCTCGATGACCGGGCTCCCCGGTCGACGCGCTCGCTCGCGTCGGCCGGTCGTCTCGGAACAGGACGCGAGACACCGTGGATGAGGAGCGCTCGGCCGTCCGTCTGAGCGAGGGGTTCCCCGGAACCCCCCACGCCGGCCGCGGCTCGCTCCGCTTCCAACTGGAGGTTCACGGCTGGCTCCGGCTGGTCATCATCACCACCAGCCTGATCACGACGCTCCTCATCGACCGCTTCGTGCGGCCGGAGGTGCTGACCGTCAACCTGGCGACCTCGCTCTACGTCCTGCAGGCGGTCGCTCTCGTCCTGGCCATCATCGGGCTCGCCCTCGCCCGACGCCTGCCCGAGACCCCGCCCGTCGTCGTCTTCCAGTTCGGCGGCGACGTCTTGATCGAGACGGCCCTGCTCGCCCTCTTCGGTGAAGCGGCCGTCCCCTTCGTCCTCGCCCTGTTCTTCCTGACCACGCTGCTCGCCTGCAGTTGCTTGAACCGGGTGCAGGGCGGCATCTTCGCCGTCGGCTCGATCGTCTTCATCCTGCTGTCGCATCTCGCCGGTCGTCTCGAATGGTTGCCGCCGCTCACGACCCGCGATGGCCTGCCGCCGTTCTCCGCGTCCAGCATCTGGGACCTCTACCTCCGGCTCTTCCTCATCGTCGGCACCGGCTCGGCCACCGCCTGGTTCGTCGGTCGTCGGCAGATGGCGCTCCAGTCGGTGACCGAGAACCTGCAGGAGCTGCAGCGCTTCTCCGAGTCGATCGCGTCCACGCTGACCAGCGGCCTGATCACCCTCGACGAGCGGGGGCTCGTCGCCCACGTCAACCGCTACGCCCAGGAGCTGCTCGGATGGGACCAACACGACGTCGTCGGTCGTGACCTCTACCAGCTCCTCGGCTGGGAGCCGGCGGAGGAGCGCTCGCAACCCCGAGGCGTCCCCACGGGGACCGAGCCGACGCGCACTCGATCCATCGAGCTCATGGTCGGCGATCGCCAGCTCGCGCTCGACCTCACCTGGTCGTCGCTCCAGGACCGACTGGGACGCACCATCGGTCATCTCGTGCTGCTCGAGGACGTCACCGAGCTCCGTCAGCTCGAGGCGAGCGTGCGCCAGCAGGAGACCATGGCGGTGGTCGGTCAGATGGCTGCGGGCATCGCCCACGAGATCCGCAACCCGCTCGCTTCCATCTCCGGGAGCGTCCAGGTGCTCCAGCGACAGCTCGTCCTGAACGAGCAGCAGTCGCAGCTCATGGACATCGTCCTGACCGAGTCACGACGCCTGGACGACATCATCGGGGACTTCCTGGCCTTCGCCCGACCGCGTCCGCCGCGCCCCCGCCCCATCGACCTCGCGGAGCTCGCTCAGCAGACGCTCACCCTGCTCTCGAACGGGCAGGACTGCCAGGACCATCACGAGCTCAGCCTCGCCGCTCCCGAGCCCGTTCCCTCCAGCGCCGATCCCGACCAGGTCCGTCAGGTCCTCTGGAACCTCTGCCGCAACGCCCTCCGGGCCATGCCCGACGGCGGGCGGCTGGAGGTCGCTGCCGAGCTCGACGACGACAACGCGATCCTGGCCGTGAGCGACACCGGCGCGGGGATGTCGGCGGAGGCCCTGGCGCATGCCTTCGAGCCCATGAAGGGCGAGTTCGGTCAGGGCACGGGAATGGGCCTGGCGATCGTCTACCGGATCGTGAAGGATCACGACGGTGAGGTCTCGATCGACTCGGAGCCGGGGCGGGGCACCCGGGTCGAGGTCCGCCTGCCTCACGTCCTGACCGAGGCCGTCGCCGAGGAGTCCTGGAGTGCCTGAGCCCGTGCAGACCGAGCAAGCGCTGTTGGACGCCAGGGTCCTGGTGGTCGACGACGAGCCCGGCCTGCGGACCATGCTCAAGATCCTCTTCGAGAGCTCCGGAGCCCGGGTTCAGACGGCCGAGGACGGTCGAGCGGCCCTCAAGCAGCTCGGCAGCGGCGGCTTCGACGCCGTGGTCACCGACATCTCCATGCCGGGGATGAACGGTCACGAGCTGCTGGCCCACCTCGTCCAGGAGCAGCCCGAGCTCCCGGTCGTCATGATGACGGCGGTCAACAACGACATCGCCGACGCGGTGGAGGCGATCAAGCGCGGCGCCTTCGATTACATCCAGAAGGGCTTCTTCAACAACGACGAGCTGGTCCGCCGAGTGGCCAACGCCGTCGAGCGCAAGCGCCTGCGCGAGGAGAACCTGCGGCTCCGCGTCCAGCTCGAAGGGGCCAAGCAGGGAGGCGAGATCATCGGGAGCAGCTCCCGGATGATGGAGATCCTCTCGGTGGTGTCGCGGGTGGCGCCGACCGAGGCGACCGTGCTCATCACCGGTGAGTCGGGCACCGGCAAGGAACTGGTCGCCCGCTCCCTGCACGAGGGCTCGGGGCGCTCGGGTCGCTTCCTCACCATCAACTGCGGTGCCTTTCCCGACGAGCTGCTCGAGAGCGAGCTCTTCGGTCACGAGAAGGGGGCCTTCACCGGCGCGGTCGCCGCCAAGCGGGGGCTCTTCGAGGAAGCCGACGGCGGCACGTTGTTCCTCGACGAGGCCGGTGAGACCTCACCGGCCATGCAGGTCAAGCTGCTGCGCGTGCTGCAGGAAGGCACCTTCCGACCGGTGGGCAGCACGCAGGAGCGTGGCTCCGAGGTCCGCATCGTGGCCGCCACGAACCGCGATCTCGAGGAGATGGTGCGCGAGGGGACCTTCCGGGAAGATCTCTACTACCGCATCAACGTCATCCCCATTCACCTCCCGCCCCTGCGCGAGCGACGAGGCGACATCCAGGGGATGGTGCGGCACTTCGTCGAGATGTTCGCCGCCAGGATGAACCGGCCCGGCATGCGGGTGAGCCCGAAGGCCCTCGAGGCTCTCGAGCACTACGACTGGCCGGGCAACGTCCGCGAGCTCAAGAACGTGATCGAGCGGGCCATCGCCCTCGCCACCTCCGAGAGCATCGAGGTCGAGGCCCTCCCCGAGAACGTTCGCGAGGGCAAGAAACGCCGACGGCCTTCTGGTCCGGCAGCGGAGGGCGACGAGCTCCCCGACGGCGTTCGTCTCGACGACTACCTCGACGACCTCCGCAAGCGGCTCATCTCGTCGGCACTCGAAGAGACCGGAGGCAACCAGACCCGTGCCGCTCAGCGGCTCGGGGTCACCTTCCGTTCGCTGCGCTACTACGCGGGCAAGTACGGTCTCAAGGGCGGCGTCCCTGCGGGCGAGGGGAGCGGTGGCACGGGCTGACCACCTGACGGACTGGAGCACCCGTCTGTTTCGCGCGGCCGCTCGGGCCCGCAACCTGCGCGGCCTTCTCGCCGCGGTCGGGGCGGCCCTCCGCCTGCAGCTCCCCGGAGCGCGGGTCGACGTGCTCTTCCGCGACAGCTCTCGCAGCTGGACCAGCCTCTCCCGCTGGCCCCTGGTCGAGCCCGAGCTCGCCCCCTGGCCGCCGCCGCCGCCGGAACCCGGGATGGAGGCGCGACGCGACTGGGACCTGCCGCTCCCGCCGCGTCAGGTGCAGGTGAAGGCGCTGGGCGAGTCCGAGCGACACCCCGGCGACGCCGAGCTCCTCGCGCAGGGGCACCGCTCGCGGCTCATGCTGCCGCTGCGTGTCCACGGCCTGCGCGTGGTCGTCTCGGCGGCTTGGAAGGAAGACGAGCTCCCGTCCGACGCCACGGTCGAGGCGATGGCGTCCTCCGTGCTGCTGGTCCTGCGACCGGCCTTCGAGCGCTGGGGCGAGCTACGTCGTCTCCATCGCAAGCTCGATCGTTCGCGACGTCACGCAGATCGCTCGCGCTTCGTGCAGCGGCTGACCGCAGGTCTCCACCGCAGCCTCGCGGTCGCCGACATCTTCCGCACCGTGGTCGACCGTCTCCGTCGTCTCCTGCCGCTCACCGAGGCCTGGATGGCCGTCCCCGAGGGTGAGCACGAGGCGGTGCTGCACGAGCTCACCGAAGACGACGGCTTCCGTCGCACGCGGAGCTCGCAGCGTCCCATCGAGGACTTCCCCGAGCTCACCCGGGCTCCCGTCACCGAAGACCGCGAGCTCGACGACGACGATGAGGGCGACGACGACGAGCAGCGCCACGACGGGGCCGACCACGGAGCCGACGACGACGAGGACCGCGTGACGCTGCCGCTGCTGGCGCGGCGTCGGGTGGTCGGTCTCCTCGGTCTTCGCACGGAAGAGGGGGCGCTGGCCGGCGAGGCGCTGTCGCTCCTGCGCCACGTGGCCGGACCGCTGGCGGTGGCGGTGGAGAACGCCAAGCTCTACCACGAGGTCTCCGAGCGCTCCCGGCTCATGACAGCGCTCCACGAGGTCGGCAACGCCCTCGGCTCGGCCGCGGACCGTCGCGACGTCACCGACACCGTCCTCTCGATCCTCCACGACACCTTCCGCTTCCAGCACTCGGCGGTCTTGATGCTCGAGGCCGACGATGAAGGCAAGGAGTGGCTGGTCCTCCAGGCATCGCGAGGCTACTCGGCGCGCAAGGGCTCGGAGGGGCGCTTCGCCCTCGATTCGGGGGGCATCACCTCCGAGGCGGCCCGGACCGGCAAGCTGGTCCACGTGGCCGACGTGCGCCGTGACGAACGCTACATCCAGGGCGTCGAGTCGGGCCGCAGCGAGGTCGCCGTGCCGCTGGTGGCGGGTGGACGGCTTCAGGGGGTCCTCGACGTCGAGAGCACCGAGGTCAACGCCTTCCATCCCGAGCACCTCGAGACCTTGCAGCTCTTTTCGACCCAGGTCGCGCTGGCGCTCCAGCGGGCCAGCCTCTTCGAGGAGATCCGCCGGCAGGCGATGACGGACGGGCTCACCGGGCTGCTCAACCAGCGCTACTTCACCGAGAAGCTCGACCGCGAGTTCCGACGCTCCACGCGCACCGGTCGGCCCTTCACGCTGGTCCTCATGGACCTCGACGACCTCAAGGGCATCAACGACCTGCACGGGCACCCGGTGGGCAACCAGGCCATCTCGGCGGTTGGCCGGGCCCTCCGGGAGCACGTCCGCTCGATGGACGCCGCCGCCCGCTTCGGAGGCGACGAGTTCGCTCTCGTCCTGTCGGAGACCGGGGTCGAGGGGGCGAGCATCCTCATCGACCGGGTCCGCGCTCAGATCGCGGCCGCCCCCGTGCTTCCGGAGCGACCCGTGACCGTGTCGGCGGGCCTGACCGAGTGGCGGGAGGAGGTCACCAGCTCCGCCGCCCTGATCGCAGAGGCGGATCGGGCCCTCTACCGAGCCAAGAGCGAGGGGAAGGACCGGGCCATGGCCGCTGACGAGGTCACCGCGACCGACTGAGGCCCAGGGGCGTCTGGGGCCGGCGGGCGGGGGGAGCGCCCCTGAAAAAAAGTCGAGCCCCGCGGGACGGCCCGCGGGGCGACGTGGACGCGGCGGCGACGAGCGCCGTCACGGGGACCGGGGCCAGGCCCCGGACGGGTCTCAGATGTCCTGAGGCTTGACCGTGGAGCGCTTGTTGTCCTTGGCCCGGGCGACGGCGCGCTCGAGCATGTGACGCACCTGGCGGTTCAGCTCGTCGATCGCGTCGCTCGACGTCTGGCAACCGCTGTCCTTGATGATGGTCTTGACCTTGCTGGCCACCACGAGAGGTTCAACCGACATGTCTTCTCCCTACGGCACGGTCGGCCCGAGGCGCGCCTGCCTGTTTGGTCCGTGTTCCGCCACCAAGTCCCGCTGAGCCAAGCCTGCGGCCCGCATCGGCACCGAGTCGTTCGGGTCGGGTCGCCGGAGTTCCGTCGACCCTCACCCGCCCCCCGCGAGCCGGCAGGTTGCCCTCAGGGGACCGCCCAGCACCGGTGGCGGGGTGCATTCTAGCTCAGGAGTCGATCGCGAAATCAAGGTTTCGACCCGTTTCGCGCGGTTTCCGTGGCTCTGGCCCGTCGAGCCGGTCTCGGCCGCTCCGAGGGTGGTCGGCCGGCCGAGAGGTCTTCCGAAAACGCTGGCTCAGACTTGACGGAGCAACAGCGTGGTCGGGTCGAGGTCGAGGTCGAGGTCGGCCAGCTCCTCCTCGTCGTGATCCTTGAGGAGGCGCACGCGGACCGCGTCGTGGGTCGGGTGCAGGAGGATGGCGACGGCGATCTGCTCCTGGATCGTCTCGATGGCCGCGGGCATCTCCTGCCAGTCCTCGCCAGGCTGGAGCCGAGGCACGCGGGCAGTCATCCAGAGCTCGGCGTCGATCTCTCCGACGATGCCGAGGAGACCCTCGATGATCTTCGGGACGTCGTCCTTGTCGAACTCGACGCCGCCGACCATGACGAGTGACGGCACGAAGTCGACGTGCTCGCCCAGGAGCTGGACGGCGCGACGGCAGCTCTCGATGTCGAAGGGACGCTCGGTCATCGAACGGATGATGCGGTTGCGCTCGAGGATCTCGCGGGTGAGGGTGCGCTCCTCGAGGTTGCAGGTGCGCGCGAGGTCCGCGAAGAGCTCGTCGTAGCGCTCGCGAACGTGCTCGACGCTCTGCTTGAGGTCGACGTGCAACACGCGTTCGCCACGAAGCATTCGGTCGATGGCGAGGCCGGTCAGGAAGGCGTTCTTGCCCACGCCCGGGCGCGCGGCGATGACGCCGAGTCGACCGCGACCTGGTCCGCCGTGGACCGAGCGTTCGAAGACGCGCATGGGGCTGCGGTGCTGGAGCTCCTTCAAGTGCATGGTTTCGTCCCTTGCTGGAAGTTGGAGGAGGGGGGAGCCGTCTACTTGGCGGCGGCGGCGCGCTTCTCGCGGTACTCGGAGATGAGCGTCTCGGAGACCTCGGCGGGCGCGGGAGCGTAGCGTTCGAATTCGAGGGTGAACTCGGCCTTGCCCTGGGTGACCGAGCGCAGGTCCGAGGCGTAGCCGAACATCTCGGCCAGTGGCACGTTGGAGTCGACCCGGGTGAAGCCGTCCTCTTCGGTGGTGCCGATGATGGTGCCGCGCCGCTGCATGGCGGTGCGGAGCATCGGGCCTTGCATCTCCGACGGGCCCTCGATCGAGAGCTTCATGATCGGCTCCATGATGATCGGCTTGGCGCCCTGGTAAGCCTCGCGGAAGGCGAAGCGTGCAGCGGCCTGGAAGGCGTTGTCGGAGGAGTCGACCGAGTGCGAGTTGCCGTCGTTGATGGTCACCTTGACGTTGACCACCGGCGCACCGATGAGGGAGCCCTCCTTGAGCATGGCCCGGAAGCCCTTGTCACAGGACGGGATGTACTCCCTGGGGATGACGCCGCCGACGATGTCGTTGACGAACTCGAACTCTTCGTCGCCGGGCTCCAGGTAGCCGCCGACGCGGGCGTACTGTCCCGAGCCACCCGTCTGCTTCTTGTGGGTGTAGTCGAACTCGCAGAGCTGGGTGACGGTCTCGCGGTAGGCGACCTTGGGCTGGCCGACCTCGACCTCGGCGTTGTACTCGCGCTGGAGGCGCTGGATGTAGACGTCGAGGTGCAGCTCGCCCATGCCGGAGATGACGGTCTGGCCGCTCTCATCGTCGACCCGGACCTGAAAGGTCGGGTCCTCCTTGGAGAAGCGCTGGATGGCCTTGGAGAGCTTGTCCTCGGCTGCTCGGTCCTTCGGGAGGATCGAGAGGTGCATGACCGGCTCGGGCACGAAGATCGAGGTCATCGCCAGGTCGACGCCCGGGCCGACGAAGCTGTCGCCGGAGTGGCAGTCGATCCCGAACAACGCGACGATGTCGCCGGCGCCGGCCACGGTGATGTCCTCCATGGTGTTGGAGTGCATCCGGACGAGACGACCGACCTTCACCTTCTGCCGACTCCGGCTGTTGATGATGGTGTCGCCCTTCTGCATCTTGCCCTGGTAGACGCGGACGTAGGTGAGCTGGCCGTAGCGCTGCTCTTCCAGCTTGAAGGCCAGGCTGACCAGGGGCTTGGACGAGTCGCTCTCGATGCTGACCTTCTCGTCGGTCTCGAGGTCGATGGCTTCGTTCTGGATCTCCGGCGGGGAGGGGAGGTACCGGATGACCGCGTCGAGCATGGGCTGGACGCCCTTGTTCTTGTAGGCCGAGCCCAGGAAGACCGGGGTCAGCTCGCGGGAGAGCACGCCCCGGCGGACGGCCTCGTGGACCAGGTCCTCGGAGACCTCACCGCCCTCGAGCAGGGCCTCCATCAGCTCGTCGCTGTGCATCGAGACGGTCTCGAGCATGTGCTCGCGCGCGGTCTCGGCAGCGGACTGATGCTCGGCGGGGATGTCCTCGGTGCGGATGTTCTCGCCGTTGTCGCCGTCGAAGTAGGTGGCCTTCATCGTGACGAGGTCGATGACGCCCTCGAAGTCGGCCTCCAGCCCGATGGGGAGCTGCATGAGGATCGCGCCGTGCCGGAGCTTGTCGATGAGCTGCTCGGTCACGCGCTGGGGGTTCGCGCCGGCCCGGTCGCACTTGTTGATGAAGGCGAGGCGCGGCACGTGGTAGCGGCGCATCTGTCGGTCGACCGTGATCGACTGCGACTGCACGCCTGCCACCGAGCAGAGCACCAGGACCGCTCCGTCGAGGACACGGAGGCTGCGCTCCACCTCGACGGTGAAGTCGACGTGCCCAGGCGTGTCGATGATGTTGACGTGGTGGTCCAACCAGGAACAGTGCGTCGCGGCGGAGGCGATGGTGATGCCCCGCTCGCGCTCCAGGTCCATGGAGTCCATCGTGGCTCCGACCCCGTCCTTGCCCTTCACGTCGTGGATGGCGTGGATGCGGTCGGTGTAGAAC
>JBCCFW010000237.1:0-9678 GCA_039029535.1 Acidobacteriota bacterium | reverse complement strand
GGCCCGGACAAACACCGGGTCGGTCGGAGAAATCTCGCTTGCCTCTCGATAGGCTGCCAAGGCGGCTGGATCCCCCAGGTCATCAAACGCCCAGCCAAGGTTCCAGTGCAGCGTGGCAAGATCGTGCCCGGCGTATTCGCCGCCATCTATGGCACGCGCGCAGGCGTCGCGACGCGCGGCTTCGTCTGCTTCGGAATTGGCGCAGGTCGCAAAATCGGATTTTCCGCTGGCTTCAGGGTCGGACTGACCGGCTGCACTAATGCCTACGAACGCAAATGCCGCAGGCAAAATAGTGCACAGAGAAATCAGAAACTTCATGAAATTGGCCCTAAAGCCGGTCGCGCTAGCTCCGTGGGCGCACCCTGACGACGACGTCGATGCCACATTCCACTACTTGCGTGCGGAACGAGATCTCACCCTACGGGCTCGCCCGATCCAACAAGCAGCAGGCGGTCTTCTCGCGCTCGCAGACCCCTCTTACGCAGCCAAGCTCAGGACTAGCGCGACTCCACCTCCGACTGGCGTCATTCCTTGGGCGCTAAAGGCAATCAGCGCCATAGCGCGACGTGGCCCAAGCCCGAACTGTCTCGCGTTCTCCGAGTTACGCTTCAAGCGGCTGCCGAACACGAGAAGCGAAGCACGGATCGTGAGACGCCTCTGGCGAAGTAACGATCGTCGCCTAGGGGGCTCAAGACGGTCAACCGTTCTCCTCGGCACTCAGGCTAGTGAGGAGATGTTCAAGGCACTCGCGCCTAAGCATCGAGTACTGCACTTAGCTACTCACGGCTTCTTCCTCGGACCCGAGTGCGGCCACGTCGAGGGCAAGTCACGAGGAGTCGTCGGAGCGGTGGACAGGAACGAGCCAGACACGACAACATCAAACAACAACCCACTACTACGAAGCGGCCTCGCCCTAGCACGCTTCGAGCATCGAGCACGCGCTCCGCTTCAGTCGGAGAACGGCGTGCTCACGGCGCAGGAAGTGATGTCGCTAGACCTATCTGGCGTGGAATGGGCAGTCCTTTCAGCATGCGATACTGGACGTGGCGATGTTGCAGCTGGCGAGGGCGTGCTGGGGCTACAGCGCGCGTTCAGCATTGCGGGCGCCGATACGGTGATCATGAGCCTGTGGCAGGTTGACGACCAGTGGACGGTCTCTTGGATGAAAGCGCTATACGAGGCTCGACTCGTCAGTCAACTCGATACTGCAGAGTCCGTGCGACACGCTAGCCATGCGGTACTTCACGATCTCCGTGCGTCAGGAAGAAACGAACACCCGTTCTACTGGGGACCATTCGTTGCCTCGGGAGACTGGCGGTGACTGCTCGAGCCGCTCCTCACCACAGTGCGCTGCGACACTTCGCCATCTAGGCACCAGTGTATGGGAAGAACGTGCAGCGTTCCCTCACCCCGTAGCTCGGGCTGAGGAGGCAAGGCAACGGAGGAATGGCGACCGGAAACGGAGGCAGGCGCGTGATCAGACAAGCGCACAGGGCGATGGCCACAAGCCACGGCCCCGAGAGCACGCTTGGTGCATTCCAGCGATTCCTGCCGATGCCCGACTGGGACGCTCGGTCTCATTGGCACAGCGCACGTTGTCCTCCTTGGTGTTAGTCAACAGACAAGTGGGTGCCCTGAGAGCTGCGGTCGAGTCTTTCTGGCTTGGTGGGGAAATCGTTCGGCATCGTGAGTGATGGCTTGCCAGAACGCCGATTTCGCCCGAATTGAGGGTGGTGGCGGTCCGCGATACCTCGTCCCGCTCGAACGCAATCTACTTTCCCAGGTTCACTTGGGATTGTGATAGGAGCTTGATCCGACAATGGAGACGCCCCGATGGCCGACTTGGAGTTCCCTCGCTTCAACCTCCTGAGCCGTGAGCTGGTCCGCCTGCGTGGAGAGCGATCGGTTGAGGATGTCCTAGCCGTCATCGAAGACGCCGCGAGCCGGGGTCTCTGCAAGCCGATCGACGAGGATCTCCTCCGCCATCTCGAGGAAGGTCGTGTCGAGCCGGATCTCGCCATCGCCGGTGCGTTGGCAGTTGGCATCGGTGCGAAGCCAGCAGCCATCCTCGACACAGCCTTCCTCCAGAGACTCGTGAGCGAGTACGGACCGAGCGGCATCACCGATGAGTCGCAGCGAAAGCCGGAGTGGCAGGCGGCTACTGACCTCGGCGATCTCAAGCGTGCCTTGGTCATCGCAACAGAGGGCGAGCTGAGGGCCGAGGCTGAGTCGACTGCCGCTTCCTGGCGTCTCCACCGTGCGCTCACGTGCAACAAGCTCGGCCTTGTCGCAACGGCCCGGGATCTCGCTCTCGACTGCGTGGAGTCTCCTCACATCAGCGATGGGGCCAAGCCCTACCACTATCGCGCTCTCGCGGACATTTTGGCGCAGGGTGGGCACCTCGACATGGCGGCGATCACTGCCAAGGAAGCCCTCGACCGGCTGCCTCCCAGCACTAAACCTGCGCTACGCCGTGACATCGCCATCTCCCGTGTCCGCATCCTCCTGTTCAAGGCCCGATGCGCTTTCAGGTTGGGTGAGCAACCGGATGCCAGGCACGTGCTCGAAGCGGAGCGTCTGACCGCTGGTGAGCTGCACACGGCCAACAGCGCCCGCGCACTCACCATCAACACCCTTCGGGCCGTGGCGTTCAACATGATGGGTCAAGAGGCCCAGGCGATCGGGCTCCTCACTTCCGTCTTCGAGTCGGCCAGCAAGGCCCCGAGCCCCTACTTCATGGGACAGGCGATGCTGAACCTCGGGATCGTCCACAGCCAAGGCGAACGGCTGGATGATGCCCGCGAGTGCCTGGAGCAGGCAGCCGCACGGTTCCAGGAGCAGAGCGCCCACGGGGACCTCTTCTCCGCCTTGTGGGAGACGTACCTCGTCGAGGTGGCTTCGGGTAATGACGAGGCGGCTGCCGATGTGCTCATGCTGTGCAAGGGGCTCTACCCTCGCACTCAAGAGATGTCCCCGGCTGTCATAGAGTTCGAACAGTTGATGCGGGAGGAGGCTGGAGCATGAGACGGATCCTCGCCGGCTCCGTCTTCCTCGTCGTTGCCTCTGTCGCCTTTGCCGAGGCCCGGCTGGTGCCCGGCTGGATTCCGTCCTTTTCGGTAGAGGTGACGCCCGCAGGGCCGTGGACGGTAGTTGGCGACGCGAATCCGCTCACGCTGAACCCCAACGGCGACCGCATCGGCGACGGGACGCCGGGCTGGGCAATGCTGGACTCGACGGTGCTCGTCGCCTGGGTCTCGCCGTCAAGCAACTCGATACGGCTCGCGGCTTCATCGTGGACAAGCTGGACGACGCTGCCTTCGGTGCCAGCTACAGATGCGTTCGGTACTCCAAAGGTCGCTGGCGCCGGCCCTCACTACTTCACCGCGTGGATGACCGAGCCATCCTCGCCCCGGATCTCCGTCGTGGCGGTCCTCGCGGACGGAGACAGGAGCAACGTCCTCGGCCTCGGTCCTGGCTTCCTCGTCGGCCTCGCCGCGCTGGACGGAGCAGTCCACCTACTCGTCCAGGAGCTGGATGGAGGGTTGGTGACCCACGCCACCCTTCCGATCAACGACATCGGAGCCCCCATCGAGCGTGCTGGTTCGATCGTGCTGGAGTCTAGCGAGGTCCGCTCACCCCTGCCATCGTTGCCCTTCGACCACGTCAGTGCCCCGATCGAGCGCTCCGCGCCCACCGTGCTCATCCCACCCTTCGGCTGGCCCAGCGACCAGCGGGCCCTCTCCAGTACCGACCGTTCATCGGGTCGTGGAAATCCCGATGCAGGCGCTAGGTCGGCTCTCCCGGGCCGAGGCGGCCGAGTCGACCTGAGACCCCGTCTCCACTCCGGGATGGCTGAGGGCGAGCCCTGGGCCGTGGCGACATGGTGGCCGAACCGGTGGACGGTCAAGGCCGTGGCCTTCACCGGCGAGGGGCCGGACCTCGAGTCGATGGTCGAGCTTCCCAGCCCGATCCCCTACAGCCTTGAGCTCGAGGCTCTCGCTGTCGAGACGGTCACCGACGAATGAGAGCCGGTCGTGCAGCTTGCTGACCAAGCCCGAGTGTGACGGAACAGGATTCGGAGGCGCGGGGGAGACTGAGGCGCTGCAAAGCAGGCTCTGCAGATACCACAGGCAGCCCGTTGCTGGACTGAGCCTGAGCCATGACTTGGACGGAAACTCCTACAGCTGACATTCGTAGCTCAATCGATGACCGCACATACGACCTGCTTCGTACCGCTTGAGGTTTGGGCCTATGGCGCGCCCCGGTTGGCTGCTGAGGGACGACAAGCCAACTTCGGGCTCCTCGCCGAGGCCTTGCTCTACTACGAGCGAGTCCTACTTGAAGTAGGCAATGCGGCTTGCTTCGCCGAGCTCATTCGCCGTCTAGTAAAGGAAGACTCACTCGCTGACTTCCGGGCCCTGATCTCGGATGGCACGATTCACCTCTACGAGTACGCCTTTATCAGTACAGCGGTCAAGCTACGTAGTGGGGCATTTGGGCTCTTCAACGTCCAAGATGAGGAGCAGCTTGAGCCCAAGACGTTTCGTCAGCGCATCCTGAAACATGACCTTGTTCGCAATGCCTTCCCAAGCCCCAGGGTTCGCAGGAAGTTTACACGCGCAGTCTTGGATCGCCGTGTTACTGAAGTAAAAGCAAGCGAGTTCGGCAGCAGCGTGGGGAATGCCAGGGACGATGTCTTCGAGCCAAGGCGTTCCGCCCTCATCGTTCAGGCGTTCGTTGACGAAGTATTCAGAATGCGTGATGCCGGGCAGCCGCCTGAGGTGAGTGCCGTAGTGAGGGGGGCGCCCAGTCACGACCAGCGCCGCGTTACCTACAACATCGACTTTGATGCTGTAGCGAACATCGCTGGAGACGCCGTGGGCTTCCATGACGGAACTCCGCTCGTCGCTGCTGCCCTTGCCAACCGTGACCTCTGGACGGCTTCGCGGGAGAAGTGCGATCTCTTTCTGCCCTCCCCCTTCTCATGTCTAGTCGGCGACAAGCTCTACGAGGCCGATCGGCTTCTGAGACCAACGTCGATCATTGAGAGCCTCCAAGAGGAGGTGGACTTTCCCGACATCCAACGCTTTGTGAATGAGGAGCGCCTGCGTTTGGGAGATGTCCTTGCGCTTCGGAAGAAGGCGGGGAAGTTCCGTGAGTGGCTGCAAACAGAGTCAGAGCGCGACCGAAACGCGATCATCGCCTATCACCACGAGGTAGCCAAGGAATCTTCTACTACATCCGTGGGACGCAAGGCCCTCCGCCTCTTCGGTGTGCTCGGAGGTGCAGCAGTAGGCGCCGCGACAGGTGGAATGCCTGGTGCCGTAGCCGGTGCAGGCGTCAACTACTTGGCCAGCCTAGCGGCTGGCCTACGTGAAGACTGGCGGCCCGTGGTTTTTGGCGACTGGTTAAGAGCTCGGATTGAACGCGTGCTCGCCTCTCACGACTCTGCGGCGGGGTGACTTCAGTGCGGCACCGCACTGCGGACGGATTGGCCTCCGGCCCCCTCGGTCCCTCGGCCAGGGAGAGAATGTCGACGACCCTGCCGGGGCCCGTGATCAGCGCCAACACGTGGACGAACTCGAGGTGGGTAGCGGCCTCCGAAGAGGGTACTGGTCTGTTCCACCTGCCGATGTAGTGCTGCGCACAGAGAGAGAGCACCACCTATCGCCAGCTCGATAGGAGTCCCAGGAGGAGAGACCGCGGTCGGGATCTCGAACTCGACCGGAAGTCGTGGCCGACGAGGACCTCAAGGGCGAATCAGGGACTGATCCGTGACAGCCTGAGTTCCTCATCAAGGGCACTGGGCGTTGCGTCGGACACACCGACTACCGGGCGGAGCTCGGCCCCTTGCTCCCTACTCCGAGGCCTAGGGAGGAGTGAGCTCGAGGATGCCGCAGGTCTCTCGAAAGATCTTGAAACCACCCTTGGGAGGCCCGCACTGTTTGTTAAGAGAATGCACCTTCTCGGAAAGCGACAGGGGCGACGATGACGACCTCACCGACCACCGACCTCGAGCTCCTCACTGGAATCGTCACCGCCTCGGCCGGCGAGCTCGTCGCCTCGAGCACGGTCGCTCCCGACCGTCACCCCGCCCTCTGCTACCTCGCCAGCCTCGGGGCCGGCTCCCGCCGGTCGATGGGCAAGGCCCTCGCAACGATCGCCGAGGTCCTCACCGACGGCGGCCTGGGCGTCGAGGAGCTCCCGTGGCACCGGCTCGAGGTCCAGCACGTCCGGATGCTCCGGGCCGCCCTGGCGGAACGCTTCGCGCCCTCGACGGTCAACCGGCACCTGTCCGCTCTCCGGGGCACCCTCTGCGCCGCCCTCGACCTCGAGCTGCTCGACGCGGACCAGCTCGCCCGCCTGCTCCGGAGCCTGCCGGTCGTGAAGGGCTCGCGGCCCCCGCCGGCCGGGAGGTGAAGGCGAGCGAGACCCAACGGCTGTTCGATGCCTGCGCGGTCACCGACGGCGGCCGAGCTCGTCACCCGGCCAGCGCCGCCAGCGATGCCGCCGGGGTCGCCCTGCTCTACGGCCTGGGGCTCCGTCGTGCTGAGGTCGTCGCCCTCGATGTCGAGGACCTCGACCGGGAGACCGGAGCCCTCCTCATCCGTGGGAAGGGCAGTAAGGTCCGGACGGTCTACCTGACCAACGGGGCGCGGGCCGCCGTCGTCGACTGGCTCGAGCACCGCGGCGACGAGCCCGGTCCCCTGCTCTGCCCGGTGAACCGCGCCGGCGTGGTCACGGTCCGGAGGATGACCGACCAGGCCCTCTACCTCGCCCTCCGTCGCCTGGGGAAGCGCGCCGGTCTCTCCAGCCTGAGCCCCCACGACATGCGACGGACGTTCTGCGGGGACATGCTCGATGCCGGTGCGGACCTGGCCGTGGTGCAGGCGATGATGGGACACGCCAGCCCGACGACGACCGCGAAGTACGACCGCCGCGGAGAGCGAGCGAAGCGCGCCGCAGCCGAGCTCCGGAGCGTCCCCTACTCCCGAGGAGCCTGAGCGCCTGGTGGGTCGATGCGACGGAGGATGATGGTGGCGAGCGTGCCCGGCAGGGCAAGCAAGTGGAGCACGCCGACGATCGAGCGGTTGTTGTTCATCGGGGAGTAACCTCTCTGACGAGTGTACTCGTGGGGCACTGAGTCGCCCCTTGGGCTGGTGTTGCTGACGCGCCCCTCCCAGCCTCCGATCGCGGTCCCGTCGAGAGCCCGCCGTGGAGTCGGCGGCGGCCGTTGCGCGGGTGGTCCGCTCCGGACTCCCAGTGAGCCGCCATCCGGTACGGCTGGCCGGTCCGCGTCTTCGCTCCGCACCGGGGCCGATCCCGTCGCGGTGGCCTTCGCACGGAGCGCATCGAAGCGGCTCCGCACCTCCTCGAGCTCCGCCGTCCTCCGATCGAACTCCCCCCCGCGGACAGCCGGCCATCGACCCGATCACGCGCTTTCTACCCAACTCCGAGCCTAAAACCGTACGTGCGCGACTTGAGAATGCGAGGCCGATGGACTCTCGTTGACGTTGACGAGAGGGACAGGTAATCAAGCGGAGCGACCTCGGTAAAAGATCGCGAGAACGTGCGCGATCACCAACTTCCACACTATCCAGTTAACCACCAGACACGCGGGCATCACGACGATGACGAATGGACCGGTAGCAACCAATAGGGGCCCCATCAGAAACGTGAGAATGATTGGCGGGATCGCCAGGAGCAAGTGAACCAGACAACCCCAAACGTGATGCTCCTCAAAGTAGTCCAGTGCCTCAGCTGGGCGTAGCGACTTGCGAGACTCTCGAGACAAATCCACCTCCTTAGCCGGCGTGCTCCCACGCCTCCGGGTGGCGTTGCTTCCAGTCCCGGATCGTCCGCTGAGGCCACCCCACGTCCTCGGCTGCACGCCTACTCAGACCCGTGTAGGCCAGCACGTCGAGAGCCTGCTGGATCTCGTCCGACTCCGCGTTCGTCCGGCCGAGCTTCCGCCCTCGGACCCGCTCAGACTGCCGGGCGCGAGTCATCTCCCCACCGTGTCCCCACGGTGGCTTTCTGACAACCGGCACCGGGGTGGTCCGAGGCTCATGCGGCGCTCTCAGGAGCGAGCTGGCCGGCCGCCCGGGCGATCCCGATCGCCTGGTCGACGGCAGCGCGAACCGCGAGCAGCTCATCCGGGCGGAGCAGGATTCCGACCTTCGGGGACGGTGCCATGACCGAACCGTCTCGCGTGGGAGCCCACATGCGGAGGTTCAGCCCCTGCCCTCTCCCCTGCGCCCAGCCGACACGCACTTCCTGCCCGCCGCTCCTGGGGAGCACGGCCAGCCGCGGGCTCGAGCCCCAGTCCTCCCCGACATCGGGGAGACGGCGATCTCGGAGCTCACGGCGCAGTCGGGCCAGCTCGATCCGCTCGTCCTCGGCCAACTCATTGCGGTCCGCTGACGGCTCGTCAGCGCATCCGAGATCGGCAAGCCAGTCGTCTGGCGGTGGAGATGGTTTGTCATGGTCACTCACGGCGGTCCTCCCTCGGGGAGTCTCTGGCAGTTCATTAGAATCAATTGTAATCATATCATGTCATTCTGAAGTCAACTGGATCCGTACGCGTGCGAATGACAGACCTGTCGCCGTCGTCGAGGACGAGTGATGAGGGATCACGCGCACGTGCGAGAGGCCGGCCGGCCACGTCGGCGACGACACGGCTGCCACCTCGTGACCTCCAGCGGTGCTCACCGCAAGGGGCCGCACACCCCGCTTCGACATGCTTGCCCTGTGCGTCTCCCGGCCAGTCGGATCGTTCGGGGGACCCTGGCGGCTTCGGCGGTCCGGACACCCGTTGGCCGGCGAGGTGGCTCTGACTCGAGCGGGCGCGGAAAACAACACGGAGGCCGTCCGGCCCAGCCCCCTGGGCGGCTCTCTCAGACGCCGAGTCCGAGACCGCCCATCCCCCTGGCGGCCGGCACCGCGAACGCCTCTCAGGAGCTACCATACGGCCGCATGGAGCGATTCCACGACCATGGGAGCCACACTGTTGCTTCAGGCCACCAACGCCCGCTCAAGCCCCTGGATCAGCGCATCCCGCGACTCCAGCGGTGTTTCGACCCAGGTTCTAACTTCGTCCAACAGGCCCCTCCAGCTTGGATGCCTCTCCCCTGGCAGCTGTCGATGAAGCGCCGGCCCCCCAATCAGGGGTTCCCGCTAGCGCTGGACGGTCGAGCGGTGTCGAGGTGGCCGCCGGTGGTACCGCCGAGCTCGTGTCGAGCTTTCCGCCCGCGCCCTGAGCGCTCGTTGCCGTGCTGCCCTGGGTCCTGATCGGTACCGCCACCGTCCCTGGAGAAGAGGACGAGCTCACCCTCCGTCGGCGAGGGGACGAGTTCTCCATCAGCGTCGGTGGCTACGAGCTCATGGGCAGCCGCGGCAAGGACTCCGAAGAGCTTCTCGCGGAGCTGGGCTGTTCTTCGCTCCCCGCGGGAGCCTCCCCCCGCCGCGTCCTCGTCGGCGGCCTGGGGATGGGCTTCACCCTGGCCGCCGCTCTCCGTTGCCTCGGACCGCAGGACCGGGTCGTCGTGGCGGAGCTGATCGAGGAGGTCGTCGCGTGGAACCGTGGGCCCCTCGCTCATCTCGCCGGGGCGCCTCTGGAGGATCCCCGCGTCGAGGTGCAGCTCGGCGACGTCGGCGCCCTCGGTTCGAATGTGACTT
>JBCCFW010000236.1:0-9715 GCA_039029535.1 Acidobacteriota bacterium | reverse complement strand
GCCCTCCAGGGGAAGAAGCGCGTCCTCGTCCTCGGTCCCGCCAGCGCCCTCAAGTCGGCCGTCCTCAAGAAGCTCTTCAAGGCCGGCTGGGCCAGCGTGCTGCCGAAGATGGTCGCCTCCGCCGAGCCGGGTCGTCTCGGTGACGTCGTCGACACCTGGACCGGCGCGTCCAAGCCCGTCCGAGTGACCCTGGGGGTCCTGCCCGAGAAGGTCTCGCGCACGCTCTCGCCCTCGCGCTCGCAGGCCATGCGAGCCTGCCTCGGCAGTGCGGACCTCTCCGCCAAGGAGCCGACGGCCGTCATCGTCTGCGTCGACTCGGCCGCCGATCAGGTCGCCGCGGCCGTCGCGGTGGCGCGTGCGCTCCCGCTCTACGACCGCAAGAGCACCGCCGACCCGACGGACTGGAGCTTCCTCGCCGTCTCTCCCGAAGGCCGGCCCTTCGGTGCCAACCCGGTCGTGCAGAACACCATCGACGCCGTGCGTTGGTCGGCCTGGCTGGTGGACCAGCCGGCGGAGGAGATGAACACCTCGCAGTTCGTCGACGCGGCCAAGAAGCGCTTCCGCGGTCGTCGCCGCGTGAAGATCAGCACGCTCGTGGGCAAGCAGCTTCTCGACGCCGGCATGGGCGGTCATCACGCGGTCGGTCGCACCGCGACCGACCCGCCGCGTCTCCTCATCATGAAGCAGGAGCCCAAGCGCAAGGGCAAGCAGCCCCACGTCGCGCTCATCGGCAAGGGCATCGTCTATGACACCGGTGGCCTGAGCCTGAAGGTGGGCGGCAGCATGCCGGGCATGAAGATCGACATGGGGGGTGGTGCCGCCGTCGTCGGTGCCTTCGACGTCCTCACCGCCGAGAACCCGGACCTTCACCTGACCTGCCTGGTCGCGCTCGCCGAGAACTCGATCGGGCCGACCAGCTATCGACCCGACGACATCCTCGACATGCACTCGGGCAAGACGGTCGAGATCAACAACACCGACGCCGAGGGCCGGCTGGTCCTGGCCGACGCTGCGTCCTACGCCCGGCGCAACCTCGGTGCCGACGTCCTCATCGACGCCGCGACCCTGACGGGTGCGCAGCTCGTCGCCACGGGCAGGACGCATGCCGCCGTCGTGTCGAGCCGGGCGGGTCTCGAGCAGCTCGCGCTCGAGGCCGGACGACTCAGCGGCGACCTCGTCCACCCGCTCATCTTCGCGCCGGAGCTCTTCCAGCGCGAGTTCAAGAGCCCGGTGGCCGACATGATGAACTCGGTGCGCGATCGCGCCAACGCGCAGTCGAGCTGTGCCGCTCAGTTCATCTGGTCGCACGTCGAGGACGAGAACCCGGCCTGGCTGCACTGCGACCTCGCCGGGCCGTCGTCGGGTGCCAACGATCGCGGGACCGCCTTCGGCGTGGCCCTCTTCGCCGAGATGGTTCGGAGCCTCGACCGTTCTCACCTGACCGACTGATTCCGAGCACATGCTGCGTCGTCTCCTCCTTCTCTTTCCGCTGATCTTCCTGTGCGTGGGCTTCGTCGCCCACCACGTGGTGGGCTGGCGGTCGGAGAAGGCGTTGCACTCGGTGTGGGAGGCCTGGGGCGAGCAGCTCTCCCGCGACCTCTCGCCGGTGTTGGCCCGCCAGGAGGCGGACCCCGAAGCGCTCACGGTGGAGACGCTGTTTGCCGCGGCGGGGCTCGATCTCATCTCCTCTGAGGCCGACCGCAAGCGGCCGAGCCTCGAGCCCATCCCCGAGCCACCGTTGGCCGATCGGCTCGACCAATACCTCGCAACCGGAAACATCGAGCGGGCCTTGCCGCCGGAGCTGGCCGCCTGGCTCGACCGACGCAGCGAGCCGTTGCGCGCCCTCGTCGTCGCCCTGGCCACGGGACCGACACCCTCCTGGGAGTGGGATCCCGAGCCGCGACCGGTGCCGCCGCGGCGCCTGCTCGACGCCCAGCGTCGGCTCGAAGCCGAAGCCTTGCTCGTCTTGCACTCGCTGAGGCAGCGAGAGCTCGGTCGAGCGACCGAAGCGGAGCAGGCCCTGGCAGCGCGAGCGAAGCTCAGCGGCGACCTGCTCCGCCGGCCCGACAGCGCGTCGCGGCTGGCGAGCGCTCGCAGCCTGCGTTGGCTCAGCCGACTCGAGCGCTGCGCGCCGGACCTGAGCGTGCCATCACCCGAGTCGACGCCCGAGCAGGCCCTGCGCTGGGGCCGACCGGCTTTCGAGCACGAGTCCTGGTGGCTCGTGCATCTCGGTGAGCTCGAGGATCCCTTTGGCGCCCTGCCGAAGGGAAGCATCCAGGCCGGCTGGAAGGCGAAGCTCGGACTCAAGACCGCGCGACCGCTCTTCCGACTGGCCATCGTCGACAGCGCCCAGCGTCTCCTCGACGCCGAGAGCATGGTCACCGCCGACGCCTGCACGTCGATGACCGAGCTGCGCGAGCTCCTGGTCGAGGCGCCGGAGTGGAACCTCACGGTGCCGAGCGTGCGCCGGGCGCTGCGGGCTCAGGAGCCGGCGTGGTCGCTGTCGGCCGAGCTCGCGTTGACGTCGTGGGTGCGTCGCTTGCGAGCGGGGGAGAGCCTGCCCGCCGATGGTGTTCTCGAAGGTCCTTGCCCAGAGATCCGCTGGCAAGGCGAGCCAACGCCCGACGGCGGCTTCGTGCTCGAGCCGGAGGGAGAGGTGCTGACCACCCTCGTCGAGCTGGGCCTGCCGTTGCGCCACGTGGAGCGTCCGACGACCCAGCGATGACCGCGAAGAAGAGGGCGAAGACTCCCTTCCGTGCGAAGGACCTCGTCTTCCGAGCGGTCACTTCCGACGACTGGTCGCAGGTCGAGAGCCTCTTCGGCGAACGCGGCGCATGCGGAGGCTGTTGGTGCATGCATTGGCGTCTGCCGCGAGGCGGCAAGCTCTGGGAGGAGAAGAAGGGCGAGCCCAACCGACGGGCCTTCCGCAAGCTCGTGCGCGACGGTGCGGTGCAGGGGTTGCTCGCCTTCCACGATGGCCAGCCCGTCGGCTGGTGTGACGTCGGACCACGCTCCGACTATCCCCGGCTGGTGAAGGCCCGGATGCTCGCCGACCATCCCGATGAAGGGCTCTGGTCGTTGCCGTGCTTCTTCATTCCCACGGCGCAGCGTGGACGGGGCCTGGCGACGCGCTTGCTCTCGGCGGTCGTCGAGCACGTGCGCGAGCAGGGAGCACCGGGGCTCGAGGGCTATCCGGTGCGAGTGAAGGACGGCACGGTACCGGGTGCCTTTGCGTGGACCGGCGTGACGGCGATGTATCGCAAGGCCGGCTTCCGCGAGGTCAGCTCACCCGAGGCGAGCCGACCGATCTATCAGCGACGCTTACGCCGCTCGAGGAGCTAGCTGGGGCTAGCCGTACGACTCGACCTTCATGTCGTAGGTGCCGTCCTCGCCCTTCTCGCGACGCGTGCGGAAGCCGCGGGGCTTGAGGACTTCCTCGACCGCCTTGCAGGTCGCGCCGTAGCCACACACGTGGCAGAACGAGTTCTCGCGGGTGACCTCTTCGCCGAGGATCTCCTCGAGCCGCGACTGCTCCTGGCCGTCTTGCTTCTGGATGAGAGTCTCGACACGACCGACCTCACCATCCCAGCCGGCGTTGGCCTCTTCCTTGGGACGGCTGATGCTGGCGATGTAGCGGAGCCGGAACTCGTCCTTGCCCGCGTCGGCGGTCTGACGGTCCATTTCGATGAGCTCTTCGCGGTAGCCGAGCTCCTCGATGTAGCTCGCACCGTGCAGGACGACGAGCTCGCGAGGCACCTTCTTCCGCTGCATCTCGATGGCGTAGGAGAGAAAGGGCGCCACGCCAGTGCCGCCGCCGAAGAGGAGGAGCCGGCGCTGGTCGGGGCTGCCGTCGCCGAGACTGTCCTCGACCGTGAACGGGCCGGTGATGCCGCGTTGCTTGAGCGTGTCACCGACCTTCATCTCCCAGAGCTTGGTCGTGAACAGCCCGTCGATCGGCTTGCGCGCCCAGCGGATGTAGAGCTCGAGGTGCTCCTTGGTGCTCGGCGCCGATGCGATGGAGTAGGCGCGCCAGAGCATCTTCCCTTCCTTCTCCGGGTCGGGATGGGGAATGCCGAGGGTGACGAACTGGCCGGGGGTGAAGTCCGGAACCCCTCCCTCCAGCTCGAAGCGAAAGATCGCAAGGGTGTCGTTCAGATCTTCCCGATGGGTGATCTGCGCGGAGAGGACCGGCTTGGCCATTCGATTGTTCTCGCTTGCTCTCCGACCGCCTCAGTCGGAAAAAGCACCAGCGATGGTCGCACGGGCTTCAGCGTGACGGAAGACCGGCTGCCGGACTTTCGTGTTCGGCGCGTGGGGCTGACTCAGAGGCCGTGTCGCGTCAGAGCGAGAGCTGTCGGCGCCAGCGCTTGCGCAGCGACTTCGGGACGTCGTCTTCGGCCAGTCGCGCCAGCAGGACGGGCTCCACCACGCTGGCGAACGCGTTGCGGGCGGCTCCGTTTCGCAGGCGGTCGAGGGCCTGACCGTAGGCCTCCAGTGCCGAGCTGGCCTGCTCGGCCTCGGCACCACCGCCGAGGCTCGTCTCGAGGGTGGCGACCAGGCGCTCGGTGAGCTGGCCGACCGCCGCGACCGGATCGCTCAGGCCGGCGACCAGCGGCACGGCTTCGGCCAGGGTCAGCTCGCTCGACCAGCTCATGCGTTGCCAGGACCGACCGGTCGCGTCGGTCAGCTCCAGCACGCCGGCAGCCGGGTGCGTGGCGAGGCTCGTCAGGGCCACCGGCACGCTCACGCTGACCTCCTCGGACCCTGCCGGAAGGGGGACGCCCTTGCCGGCGGCGGCGTCGCGGAGATGCGCGTCGGCGGTAGCGCGACGCTCGACCTCGCCCTGGACGGTCACGTGCAGCACGCCATCCGAGCTCGTGAGACGGGCGTTCTTCAGGCCGAGCCGCAGCGGCCACTGCAGGTCGGCGGTGAGCACCTTCTTGCCGTTGCCCATCCCTCGCGTGAGAACGACGACCTTCGTTCCAGCGGGAGCGTTGGCCGCGGTGGGGCCGAGCTCGACGCGCTCGTTGCGGCACTCGCCGGGCTGGAGACCACCGTCGAAGTAGCCCTTCTGCTTGGAAAGACCGCGCAAGGCCTGCCAGGAACCGGACGAGCGGTCGGTCGCGTTCGAGCTGGCGTTGCACAACTCGAGCTCGAGCACGGCCGCTTCTCCCGGCTGCAGGAGGCCGTCACCGGAGGCATCGCGGATGCTGCCGTCGACGACCACGACGGCGCGTCGTCGGGACTGCTCGACGGCTTCGGCGTGGCTCGTCTCGAAGCCGTCGCGCCAGCCCTCGGCCAGGCCCTCGCGCCAGGCGGTCTCGCTGGCCGCGGCAGCGACCTCACAGGTGAGACGGCGTGCGCCCTCGTTGCGGCCGAGCGTGCGGCCTCGTCGAAGGAAGTCCTCACGCTGCTCGGCCGGCACCGTGTCGGCGCTCTCGGTGTAGCTGTCGATGTAGGCGGCCTGGAATGCGAAGCGGTAGTCGCGGATCCACTGCTCGAGATCCTCGTTGCTCAAGCCGATGAAGCGTCCGCGCCGCCGCAGGTCGTCCTCGGGCGGGTAGGGGGGCTCGTAGACGGCCTTCTCGAAGGGCGACTGCCCCTCGTCGAGACGGCCGATGTCGAGACGGACCTCGCTACCGTTGAAGTTCATGAGGGCGCCGTCGGACGGAGGACAGGGCCCTTCGAATCCGGCGTCGGCGGCGCTCAGCTCCGGAGGCGGCGGAGCGGTGGCGCGTCCGGGGGCCCGGCCCTGGTCGAGCCAGGCGCGCAGGGCGGCCTCGCGACCGGCCTCCGTGCCACGCTCGAGACCGGCCTCGCGGCCGGCGTCGCGGCTCGTGCTGCCCTGGTCGGCGGTGAGCGACTCCCGCTGGCCCGGTCGGGCCGCCTCGGTCAGCCCCTGCGCGAAGCCTTCCTGGAGCGCGAGGAAGAGACGGTGCGAGCGACCGCTGGTCTGTCCCTGGCGGATGCCGAGGAGGCGTCCGTCTTCCTCTCCCTCGGCGTAGGGGTCAGTCCCGCCGCCGCTCGTGCCGAGGCCGGTCACCTGGGCCTGGGCGGACAGGGCGAGACAGGCGGCGGCAAGCGCGGTGGTCCAACCGGTCAGGCGTGATGCTGGGGGACGGTTCACGGGTCCTCTCCCTCGGATGGCCGAGTCGTCGGCGCATGGGGGTCGCTCAGGTGTAACCTGCCCGAGTCGGGTCAGCCAGTCGTCCTGGACAGCTCTGCACCCGTTCTCGACACGCCCCACGAGCCAGCTCAGCATGCTCCATGTCCTGTCGTCCGCGTGCTCCCGGATGGACCGTCACGGCCGGACCGTCTTCCCCCGGGAGGCCTGCGGCCTGCTGCTGGGCACCTACGACGGGGACCGGACGGTGGTTGCCGAAGCCGTGGCTGCTCGAAACCTCGCCCCGGAGGCCGACCGATTCGAGTTGGATCCGCAGGGCTTCGCCGATGCGCTGCGTCGCGCCGACTCCCGGGGGCTCGAGATCGTCGGCTGCTACCACAGCCACCCGTCGGGTCGGGCCGTGCCGTCGAAGGAGGATCACGCCGCCGCCCAGCCCGGCTGGAGCCACGTCATCCTGGCCGTGACTCCGACGGAGGAGGGTGAGCCGGAGGTGACCGACCGTCGGTCCTGTCGGCTCGGTGACGAGGGTCGCCTGACCGCAGAGGCCGCTCGCTGGGAGCTCGGCTCGTGAGCAACCTCGACTCCTGGCTCGACGAGCTGCGGGCTCGGCACCGCGAGTGGTCGCCGGAGGAGCTCGCCGAGGCGCTGGCGGGTCCCGAGCCACCGCTGCTCCTCGACGTCCGGGAGCCCGACGAGTGGTCGACCGGGCACGTCCCGGGAGCGAGCCACTTGCCGCGAGGCCTGCTGGAAGTGCGCTGTGGCGAGATCTTGCCGGATCGGGCCCGCCGTACCGTCTTGTACTGTGCCGGAGGGGTCCGGTCGCTGCTGGCGGTCGAGTCCCTGGCCCGCCTCGGCTACGAGGACCTCGTCTCGCTCCGTGGCGGCGTGGCGGCCTGGAGCCGCTCCGGCGGCGAGCTGACGACCCCCCGCGTGCTCGACTCCGCCCAGCGGGCTCGCTACGCCCGGCACCTCACGATCCCAGAGGTCGGTGAGGAGGGGCAGGCGCGGCTGCTCGCGGGACGGGTCGCCCTGGTGGGAGCCGGCGGGCTCGGCTCGCCTGCCGCCCTCTACCTGGCCGCGGCCGGGGTCGGTCAGCTCACCGTCATCGACGACGACCGGGTCGAGGCCTCGAACCTCCAGCGGCAGGTGCTCCACGACACGCCGGGCGTGGGCCGACCCAAGACCGAGTCGGCGGCCGACCGGCTCACCGCTCTCAACCCCGACGTGACGGTGACCCCCGTCACGCAGCGGCTCGTCGCCGCCAACGTCGAGGAGCTCCTCGGCGGACACGACGTGGTCGTGGACGGGGCCGACAACTTTTCGACCCGCTACCTCGTCAACGACGCCTGCGTGCGGCTCGGGCTCCCGGCCGTGCACGGCAGCGTCCACCGATTCGAGGGGCAGGTCACCGTGTTCTGGGCCGGCAAGGGTCCCTGCTACCGCTGCCTGTTCCCCGAGCCGCCGCCGCCGGGCTTGGCGCCGTCGTGTGCGGAGGCCGGGGTGCTCGGGGTCGTGCCGGGGGTCGTGGGCCTGCTCCAGGCAGTCGAGGTCGTGAAGCTCCTGCTCGACGCCGGTGACGCCTTGGTCGGCCGTCTCCTGACCTACGAGGCGCTCCAGCCGGCCTTCACCGAGCTCAAGCTCCGGCGCGATCCAGAGTGCAGTCATTGCGCTGAAGGGCGCGAATTCCCCGGGTATCAAGACCTGGCGGACCACTGCGGGGGCGGATGAGCGACCCCGCGAAGACGAGCTTGCCGCCGCCTCCGGAGCTGGCCATCAAGCGAACGAAGATGCCGGTCCTCGGGTGGGGGCTCCTCCCGCTGCTCGCCGCCGCGGCGATCGCCCTGGTGTTCGCGCGGCCCTCCTGGCTCGACCGAGAGGCCCTCGAGGCGGTGGAATTCCAGGCCCGCAACGCCCGTTCGCTGGGCGTGGCCGGCGTGGCTGGTGCCGGCCTGGGGCTCGTCCTGCTGGCCGAGCTCCTGCTCGCGCCGTGGCGTCTCCTTCGGCGAGCCGGGCTGGGACGGGTGCTGGCCCGGCTCACGCTCTCCGTCCTCCCCGTGCTCGTGCTCCTCGGCGGGCTCCTCTGGCTCCGCCCTCCCTGGCTGAGCGTGTTGGGCCGATTCGCCCCACTCCCAGGTTGAGAGCGAAAAGAGGTAGTGCTTGCCGTGTTCCCAGCCTGCGTGACAGAATCCGGCTTCGCGCAGGGGCTGGTGGTAAGGATTGATTCGCTTGCCATGGGTCTGCGCACGCCTGGCCGGCAGCCTGGGGACGCTCGGGGGGCGAAGTCCACGAGGACTTCGAGTGCTCGATCGAATCCCGACTCTTCGAACCATCCGTGGGGTGAACCCATGAACGCCTGCCGCCGGCTCTCCCTCCTTCTTCTTGCGACGCTCGTCCTCGGACACGCGAGCACGACCTCCGCACGCCGCGTCGTCGGCCAGGTCGTCTACGAGGACCAGTCGCCGGACCTCTTCCAGATCACCGGTTTCGACGGGGTCATGGTCGAGCGTCCGATCCGCTTCGCCGACGTCCAGGTCTTCGACACGACCCTCACGACGCTGCTCGGCGAGGGTCAGACCGACGAGAACGGCAACTTCGCGATCGAGTTGCTCGATCATCCGGACATCCGCGGGACCTTCCCCGCCGGCACGGTCCGGATCACCGCGACCTCGGCCAACCATCCGGTCGTGGCGGGCCAGCACCAGGTCACGGGCGTGGTCGCGGTCGACTCCTTCGCCCCCGACGGCGTGCCCTACACCCTCGACTTCCCGTTCTCAGGCTTCGCCGAGTGCGGTGAGCCGGTCGCCCCCTGCTCGGCCGACATCGACGCCAACTCCATCCCGCAGCCAGCCGGCACGATGCCGTGGATCGCGCGGATGGACGACGACCTGGGCAAGGCCTTCAACATCTGGGATCAGCTCCAGGACACTCTCGACTTCCTGGAGGCAGTCGGCGAGACCCGTGACAGCGCCGGCCTGATGACCCTGGCTTACCGCTCGGATCACGACTCGGATAGCGGCACCAAGTACTTCTACGGCAACCCCGACATCTTCGTCGGTGCCGACGAGGGCTACGACGACACGGTGGTCCTCGGTCAGCTCGGGGCCTTCCTGAACGATCGCTTCCTGCGCAACGACCACACGGATCTCCTGCTCAGCGCTCCCGACGATCCGCAGCTCCAGTTCGATCCGCGTGACGAAGAGCTCTTGCCGCGCCTGGCCTTCGCCGAGGGCTTGGTCGAAGCGCTCTCCTCCGCGATCCGCTTCAACGCCGGACATCCGCGTCCGGACCAGCACGTCCGCACCTCCGGTCTCTCCGACGGCGCCCTCACGCTGCGCACCGAGTCGCACGAGATCGAGACCCTGACGGCCGGCGCCACCGCGCTCGTCGGCAGCCGCGGTCTCACGAACTCCGCGGTGGTCGCCTCCGCCATCTGGGATCTCTTCGACGTCCCCGCCACCGACGACCAAACGCCGGGCACCGATGACGATCCGATGTCGTTCACGCTGCTCGAGGTCTGGGCGGCGCTCAAGACGGCTGCGACCGCCGATCGCGTCTTCAACCTCGAGAACCTCCTCTTCACATTCGGTGCCG
>JBCCFW010000235.1:0-9758 GCA_039029535.1 Acidobacteriota bacterium | reverse complement strand
GTCTCCGCACCTGGAGGCTGCGATCACCAGTCGAGCAGCGTCAATTTGTCGAAACACTGGTGGCAAGTTGTCGAGCCATGGCCTTGGTCTGAAGACTCCGAGCTCTGACCGGCATGCCCGTCTCCCGATGGCCTTGACGAGGGGGCGAGAGAGTGTGGTAAGTTGTCGAGACACCATCGAGGTGTCAGTGCTTCGGGCTCGTTTCTTGTCATCACGTGCTGGAAAAATGGTGTCTTGGGGTTCAGTGGGGCCTCTCGACCGCCCGGCGCGCTCACCGCTCCGTGGCGAGCGCTCACCCGGCGCTGAAGACCAGGTTGCGGGAAGGCGAGTAGGTCCATGGTAGCTTGTATACAAGGGCGTGCGGTGATCGCGATCGGTGCCACCTGCGTGTCACTTGGTCTGAGGGTCTCTTGATGCCGGACCGCTTCAACAGTGAGAGCCATGGTGCTCGCACGTCTCTTGGAATGCGAGAGAAAGCCCAGACCGGAGGACGGGTCTCGAGATGGGCACCCTATGGGTGGAGGCTCTCGGACGACGGCGTCACGTTAGAGCCTGCTGCTGACGAGCAGGCAGCCATCGCGGCTGCTGGCAAGTTTCGTGAGACTGGATTGTCCTTGCGTGGAGTTGCGCTTGCCCTTCAGGAGAAGGGCATGGTGTCGCGAACCGGCAAGCCCTTCACGGCCCGAGCGATACAACGGATGTTGGAGCCTGAGCGCTTGGTTCCATCAGAGAGCAAGCGGGCCGAGCGGCGGGTCATGGTCGCCGACTGGGACTCGTAGAGAGGCGACTCGCGCTCCTCACCAGAACAGCGACCACCGCAGCGTCACGAAGTCGTCGGCCGCGAACACCGCTGCTGGATCGTCTGCCGCCAGGCCGCCGAAGAACCGGCCTTCCAGCTCCAGCTTGCCGTGCTGACCGAAGCGTCGCTCGCCCTCCACGAAGACCGTGCGACCCGAGCCCTCGAGATCCTGGATGACGCCCAGCAAGATCGAGGTGTCCTGCGTGTCGTTGAACGCCAGTCGCGTGCCGACGAAAACATCGCGCTGGAATGCGGTCGGTGGTGCGGTCGCGTCGCGATCGTCATGGAGGAGCTCGACGAGCAGGCCGATGTCGCCGCCGCGTCCGACCGCCTGGTAGAAGCTTCGCTCGAAGCCCGCCACCGTCGCCGTGAAGGTCCGGCCGTGACCCTCACGGACCAGCGTCTCGAGCTTCCACAGCCAGGCGCCCTTGGTGAGCTGGAGGTCGATGCCGAGCTGATGGATGAGGTCGTAGCGGGGCGTGAGACCACCGGGCGCCGGCAGAAGGCGGGGCTCGCGTGAGTGACCGTGGAACCACGACACGCCGAGGTCGACCTCGCCGAGGTAGTGCGACCAGCGCACGGCCGCGTCGACGTGCTCGCTGCCCGCGCTCGACTCGTGGACATCGCGCCCGACGATCGGCACGGGCAGCCGGAGTCGACCGGAGCGACCCGGGAAGGCCAGCCGTCGATGGCCCGGTAGCAGGTAGAGGCTCAGGTTGCCCCAGCGATGATCGGTGCTCAGCTCGATCATGGGCTGGCCGAGCTTGTCCTCGCGATCGACGTCTTCCAGCGCGTCGTCCTGGTTGATGACGTCGATGAGATGACGTGACTCGGTCACGCCCCAGAAGACCTTGTTCCAGCCGATCAGCAGGCTGCCGCGCTTCCCGGACCAGCGCCACCAGGCCTCACGGAGGTCAGCGTGCGTGCGCTCGGGGTCTCGGCCGTCCCAGCGGAAGAAGGGCACGACCGTGAATCGGTGCCGTCGATTCTCACTGCTCCAGCGGAGCTCCGGCTGGAACGAGAGCGACGGCTGAGGCTCGGCGTCCTGGCCGGGGAGCAGCGGAGCCCCGGTGAAGAGCCGCAGCTCCGCGCCGGCGGTGCCGGACACTTCGAAGCGCACGGCCGACGCGGGCGTCGCGAGCAGCAGCCCGAGCAGCGCCCCCGCCAGCAAGCTAGTTCGAGCCACGCTCACGACGGGTCAGCGCAGGCGGGTGAGCACGGTCTTGACGAAGTCCGCGTCACCGAGCCCGGTCTTGAAGCGATAGTCGGAGTAGACGAGATCGGTGCTCTTGCCGGTGAGGTGATTGACCATCGACAGGCGATGCGAGCGCCAGGCACCGTCGTAGTCACGGTAGTCGCTGAGCGTGAGCGTCTTGAGCAGGGAGTCCTTGCGGTCGTGGAACTCGACCTTGCGGACCTGGAAGGCCGTCTGGTCGATCCACGAGAGCTGACGCGTGTAGCCCGAGTGCTCGTAGCGGGGGTAGCGTTCCACGACGTCGCAGGTCAGTTCGCCGCACTTCTCTTCACGCAGCCACTTGTAGTCGTACTTCTCCAGCTCGAGGGCGGTGAAGTCCTCGAAGGCGAACTCCGAGCCCACGAAGGGACCCGACTTGTTCACCGAGCTGATGCGCTTGACGCGCTTGAGAGCCGGCAGGAATAGCCACTGGTCGTCCGGCTCGGTGATCTTGGCGTGCGACAGCAGGGCCGTGCCCTCGATGTCGGCCGGTGACTGAAAGACGATGAGGCTCTTGTCGCCCAACGACTCGTCGGCGACCTCCAGCGTGGTGACGGTGAGCTGACGTCGGCTCTCCCTGCCCCGTGCGTTGCGCAGGATCATCTCGAGCTCGACGACCGAGTCCGTGAAGCCCCGATCGCTGCGATCCGAGCGCGCGGCAAGGGCGTGGCCCTTCTCCTCGGGAGTCTCGGCGACGGTGGACGAGGCCGTGAGGAGGAGGGACGTCAGGACGAGGGGGGTGACGAGACGGGGGAGTGACGGCATCAGGAGTCACCTTCGGTCTCGGCGCGATGGCCGAAGAGGAGCAGGCTGGGGAGCAGGAGGGCGTCGGCCACCAGCGCCACCACGATGGCGATCGCCGTGAGCAGGCCGAGCTGCGAGTTGATCCGGAACGCCGAGCTGGCCAGCACGAGGAAGCCGCAGGCCAGGATGAGCGTGGTGGTCGCGATGGCCCGACCGACCGTCGTGAAGGCGAAGCGGACCGCGTCGGGACGCGAGAGGCCCTCGCGCCGACGGGCGAAGAGGTACTTCGTGAGGAAGTGGACCGTGTCGTCGACGATGATGCCCAGCGAGGTCGACGACACCGTCGCCGAGGCCATGCCCACCTCTCCGACCAGCAGGGCCCAGATGCCGAAGGTCGCGAGGATGGGGAGGGCGTTGGGGAGCAGGCTCAAGGCGCCGATGGTCACGCTGCGGAAGGCCAGGCAGGTGATGATCGAGATGAGGACGATCGCCACCGCGTTGCCCAGCAACATGCTCTCGATGTTGCGTTGCGAGATGTAGGCGAACATGACCGAGGCGGAGGTCGGCCGCGCCTGGGCATGCGGCGGCACGTTGGCTTCGAGCCAGGCCGTCGAGGCCTCGAGGAACTCGCGTGTCGACACCGTCGTCTCGTTGCTCAAGGTCGCCGTGACGCGGGTCGCGCTCTTGTCGACGTTGATGCGATCGTTGAGGTCGAGACCGTAGGGGAGGGAGAGCTCGTAGAGCAGGAGATACTGCGCTGCGAGCTCGCGCTCCTCCGGCAGGCGGTACTGCGCCGGGTCGTCCGCGTGCAGGTTCTTGTTGAGCTTCTTGATGATGTCGACCTGACTGAACACGTGGTCGACGATGCTCTGGTCGCGCAGCCACTGCGTGAAGGCCTCGAGGTCGTGGAGGTACTTCGGCTCCGCGATGCCCCCCGGCTCACCCGATCCCACCGACCACTCCACGAGATAGATGCCGCTGAGCTGCTCGATGGTGAAGTCGGTGTCGCGCCGGAACTCGATGCGGTCGTCGAAGTACTTCACGAACTGGTCGTTGAGCTCGAGCGTCGGGACCAGCGCGGTCAGGCCGAGGCAGGCGAGACCGGTGAGGGGCAGCAGGATGCGATGCCGGGCGATGACGAAGTCGGCCAACGCCCGCGACGCGCGCTCGCCCCGACCGCCCTGGCTGAGCCCCCGGGTCTTCATGGGCAGAACGGTGATGAGCGCCGGCAGCAGGCCGAGCGAGAGCAGCCAGGCGCCGGCGATGCCGAGCGCGGTGATGTTGCCGAGGTCGCGGAAGGGTGGCGCGTCGGAGAAGTTCAGGCTGCCGAAGCCGATGATGGTGGTGATCGAGGTGATGGTCACCGGCAGCAGGTTGACCCGCAGGCTCGCTTCGATCGCCTCCGCCTTGCTCTTGCCCTTCTCGAGCTGCGCACGCAGCGTCAACAGCACGTGGACCGAGTCGGCGATGGCCAGGGTCGTGATGATGGTCGGCGCGGTGAGCGCGATGGGAGTGAGCCCGATGCCGAGCCAGCCGGCGGCTCCCATGGCCGAGGCCGCCGAGCTCGCGATGACGACCAGGGTCGCGATGGTGCCGCTCCACGAGCGCAAGGTCACCACCATGACGATCAACATGACCCCGTACATGAGGGGCACGAGGAAGAACGCGTCGGCCTGACCCGCCTCGGTGAAGGCGTTGTTGAGCATCGACACGCCGCTGAGGACGATGGTCAGCTCGGGGTGCTGCTCGCGGATCTCCGCAGCCATGATCCGAGCGGCCGCGACCGACTCGGGGACCTCCTCGATGCTCTCCTGGGGGTACTGGAGCGTGACGTTGATCCCCGTCGTGTCACCGTCGAGAGAGAGCAGGCGGCCGGCGATCAGCGGCTCGGCCAGGGCGGTGGCCTCGCGCTCCTGCGCTTCCTCCTCGCTCAGGCTCGCGCCGTCGCGGACCAGGTCGTCGACGATGAGGTCGTCGCCCTCTGCTCTTCCGTGCTGGAAGTTGGTGACCGAGTCGACGCGGATGGCGTGGGGGATCGTCCAGGCCTTCTCGGTGAGCCGTTCGATGGCCTGCAGGGTCTGCGGCCGGAAGATGCGGTCACCCTCGGCGTGGATGACGAAGAGGATGTTGTCGTTCTTCGTGTAGGTCTCCTGGAACTCCTCGAACGCCACGAGCTCCGGGTTGTCCTCGCCGAAGAAGATCCGGTAGTCGTTGGCGAAGACGAGGAAGCGGGCTCCCGAGGCCAGGAAGCCCACCACGAGGAGAACGCCGATGATGACGAGCCAGGGGCGACGCTGAACGAGGTCGGTGATCCTCTCGGCCAGGCGATCGTCGAGCGGTCTCATCGCTCTGCTCCTTCGAGGCGTGCTAGGCACGAGTCGAGCGTGTCGCCGATGACGGACTCGGGAACGCCGGTGCGGACCATGACCGCCAACCCGAGCTGCGTCGCCACGAGGTGGCGAGCGACCGTGTCGGGATCGAGGTCGGGGGACAGCTCGCCGCTCTCACGAGCATTGGTGAGCGCGCGCGACAGCAGCTCCGCGAGGTCGTCGAGCAGCGCACGGATGGCGGAGGCAACCTCCTCGTCGGCGGCTCCCAGCTCGGTCGCGGTGTTGCAGAGGAGGCAGCCCCGTCCGTTGTCCGGGTGACGCATCCAGCTCTTGAGGCCCTGGAAGTACTCGCGGAGCTCGGGAAGACCGGCATCGGGCTGGTGCAGGCCCAGGAGGTGGCGGTCCCGAAACGTGTCGGCGTAGCGACGCAGGGCCGATGCGAAGAGCTCCTGCTTGCCTCCGAAGGTCCCGTAGAGCCCCGCCCGGCTCACGCCGGTACCGGCGACGAGGTCCTCGACAGAGGTGCCGCGGTAGCCCTTGGCGCGGAAGACCTCCACGGCCTTCGCGAGGGCCTCACTCGGCTCGAACTCTCGGGGACGACTCATGATTCCAGAATGACCGTTCTGGAATCGGGGGTCAAGGGTCGAGGCGAGGCCTGGGTCACGTCGCTAACGGCCTTGGGGGCTGCGGCGTCCAGTGAGCACGGAATCGAGTCGAGGAGCCTTCATGGTCGAGCACCTGGATCGCCTGCACCGCTTCGTCGTGAGCCGACCCATCCTCTCGAGCTTCACGCTCATGACCCGCCTGATGCTCGCGATCGGCTTCATCCCACCGGGGATGACGAAGGTGCTCGGACGTCCCTTCACTCGGATCAGCCCCGACGTGCCCATCGGCGCGTTCTTCGAGACCTTCCTGCAGAGCGGGCTCTACTACGGCTTCGTCGGAGGCAGCCAGGTCCTCGCCGGCCTGTTGTTGCTCTGGCCGCGGACGGCGTTGCTGGGAGCCCTGCTCTACCTCCCGATCATCGCCAACATCTTCGTCATCACCGTCTCCATGCGCTTCGGCGGGACCTGGGTGGTGACGGGCCTGATGCTCCTCGCCTGTCTCTTCCTCGTGTGTTGGGACTACGACCGATGGCGGGCCGTGCCCTTCCCGCAGGCTCCGCCGCTCCCCGACGACCATCGCTTCACTCCGAGCCCGGAGTCGGCGCCGCGGCTCTGGCGCTTCGCGGTCGTCACGACGCTGGTCGCGCTGCTGGGGGCGGCGGGCTTCTTCCTGGCCGCCGCCAGCCTCGCGCCGACGCAGGTGGCGCTCCCGGGGATGGCCCTCGCGGCGATCGGCTTCCCGCTGTCGGCGGCGGCCTGGTGGCGCTTCGGCGTGAGGGCGCGGGCGGCAGCGCAGGTCTGACCTCTCCTGAGCCTCAGCCTCCTCGACTGACCCGCTGCGCTTCGGCGCGCAGGCCCTCGATCGCACGCTGACGGAGAGCCTCGGCTTCCTCGGGCGTGTTGCCGACGGCGGTGAGCCCCAGCCGACCGTGCTGCGTGATGCAGCTCAGCAGGTGCCACACGATGCCCGTGCGCAGGCTGTGGTCGAAGTGGAGCCCGGAGCACACCGCGAAGTCGAAGACGTCGTCCGGGGTGAGCTGCTGGAACGACGGGTCCTCCACGTGGTCGTCGGCCACGTAGAACTTCGAGCGACCGTTGGGCGCCTTGAAGAGACCGGCCTCGGCGTCGTAGCGACCGCTGGTGAGGAACTCGAGCGTGAGGTAGGGATGGGTCGTGCCTCCCTTGCGCAGGTTGATCTCGATGGCGTGGACGTCCCAGCTCTCGTCGGGCTTGCGGACGGTGACGAAGTCGACCGCGAAGCGACCGAGCACGCCTTCCCTTGCGAGGTGCTCACCGATGCGGCGTCCGGAGGCGGCGAGGGTGAGGGCATATTCGGGGTCGGCCGGAAAGCGGCAGCCGATGTAGCTCTGACCCGACGGACCGCCGAGCAGTTGGTCGTGGGTGGAGAGCACCTGCACCTCGCCCACGGGCGTGATGCGGAGCTGGACGCTGGGGCTGCGGAAGTCGTCGCCCACGATGCGCTCCTCGACGATGCCGCGTCGCTCCGCGAGGTTGGCGAGGAAGGTCTCGGCGTCGCAGCCGGCTTGCTCGGGTCGGATCGCGCCGAGTCGTTCCTCCAGTGCCGACTGCTCGTCATCCGAGCCCGGGGCAGGGAGGCCGTCGAGGTCGAGCACCGCGTTGCCCTCACCCGAGACCGACTCGTCGAGCTTGATGACCACCGAGGCGAGCTCGGGCTTGGCGGCCCTCAACTTCGTCAGCGCGGCGAGCAGGTCGTCGCGACCGCCGAGGTCGTCGGCGCCGATCGGGTACTGCACGTCGGTGGCGTCGAAGATGCGTCGGCTTCCTGTCTTGCTCCCGTGATGATCGTGGACGGGATCGCAGGCGAACATGGGGATGCCCAGCCGCACCGCCAGCTCCTTCTCCATGGGCGTCGTGTTGAACGGCACGAGGTGGGCGCGCGACCGGTCCTCGATGGTGTCGGCGATCGAGGCGATGACCCGGGGTCGGGCGAGCAGCTTCTCGGTGAGCGGGCGAGCCGATCCGTCACCGGTGGCGATGAGCTGGAGTCGCTTGCGGGCGTGTCGCGCGATGACGCCGGGGAGCAGGCCGAGGAAGTAGTCGACCAGGTCCTCGGAGACCGGCCGGCTCGTCACGTAGATCATCCGGGCCCGGGGCTGCCTGAGCAGGAGCAGGATGAAGAGGAAGCGCTCCTCGTAGGCCTGCAAGACCGTCGCGGGGATGTCGAATTCCAGCGAGATCGACGGCACGACCACGATGGTCTGCTCGGAGGTGTTGAGCTCCTTGATGCGGGTCCAATGGTCGGCGAGGCCGGCCTGCAAGCTGGCGAAGCGCTCGTCGATCTCGGACTCGGTCAGGGGCTGCGACGGGAGGACGGGGTGCTCGTTCATCGCCGCATCCTACTGTCGGCCGCGGTCGTCTGGAGAACGACCCCCTTCGCGACAGGCAGCGACCGCCCGGCTGCGGCATTCTTGGGGCATGAAGTTGTTTCGCTCGCGGGAGGTGCGTGAGGCCCTCGCCCACGCCGAGGCCGGTGGTCAGGCCCTCCACGTTCACCGGATCCTCACGCCCACGGCTCCGCCGCCCTTCCGGCGGGCGGTCGAGGCGGGTGGTGACCTGGCCCATCTCATCGACCACGACCTCGAGCGTCTCACCGCCACCGCCCGACAGCTCGGACTACCGCACCTGGTCATAGGGCGACGCGGCCGCCGCGGGCAGCACGTGGACTTGTGTGGTCGCTATCTCGAGCGGGCCCTGGCCATGGCAGAGGACCCGGCTTGACCCGCCTGAGAGCGGGGCATTTTGGAGCTGCGGGACTTGCAGCTTGAGCTCACTTGCTGCCGATCCTGCACGATGAGGGTCGCTCCGGCACGGTTCTGTCGGAGTTGGAGCGGAGAGGTTTTCAGTGGCGGGGGGGCGGGCCTTGCTGGCGATCACGTGCTCGTCTAAAAGAGAGAGACCTGCTCATGGTTGAGGACAGCGCGTGCGACTTTGGGGAGTCGTGCTGTCCTCTCAGGCTCGATGGACTGAAGGCATGGGAACCGGTCCGGCGCACCAGGACCTTGCCCGCGAGGGTGAGGCGCTGGGCGTCGACTCCGAGGCTCGTGTCGCCCGTCGGGTTGCAATCTGGTGGACGGCTCCGCCGGCTACCAATGGGAGATTGACTAAGAATGAAGATTCGGAATCTACAGCTCATGCTGGTCGCCCTCACCGCGGCCACGCTTGCTTGGACTCCATTCACGGCGGCCGCTGGAGGAGATGGCGTCGACGTGATCTTGGAGTGGAACGCCATCGCCCTCGAGGCGAACGTGATCGACCACAGCGGTCCGGACCTGCCTGGCGACCTGCTCTCAGATACCCAGGGACCGCCGGCCTCGGCGCGGGTCCTGGCGATGGTCCACGCGGCCATGTTCGATGCCTACAACTCGATCGACGGCAGCTACACGCCGTATCTCACCGATGCGCCGGCGGCCCCCGGGGCGTCGGTCGATGCGGCCGTGGCCCGTGCTGCGCACGAGACGTTGCTCGCGCTGATCCCTGCCGGGGCGGTGGTGTACGCCGACGCGCTGCAGACGACGCTCGACCGCGTCACTGACGCGACGAGCCGTGCAGACGGCGAGGATGTCGGCTTCATCGTGGCCGACGCGCTGCTGGCGGCTCGCGCTGGTGACGCGGCCTTCCTGGGCGGCACGTACACGCCTGGCGGTGATCCCGGCGACCACGACGTCGACCCGCAGAACCCCGCTCAGAGCTTCATCAGCCCGGACATTGCCGGCATGCCGCCGTTCGGCGTGTCCGACGTGCTCGCGTACCGCGCCCCGGAGCCGCCGTCGCTGCGCAGCCGTGCGTACACGCGGGCCTTCCGTGAGGTGCGTCGGCTCGGTGACTTCCGCGGTGGTGACTCGGGGGCGACCGTGCCCAGGAACGACGAGACCTACGTCATCGCGAACTACTGGAGTTACAACGGCAGCCCTGGCACCGGGACGCCCCCGCGTCTCTACAACCAGATCGCCCGCTTGATCGCCATCCAGGAAGGCAACACCGAGGTCGAGAATGCTCGGCTCTTC
>JBCCFW010000234.1:0-9862 GCA_039029535.1 Acidobacteriota bacterium | reverse complement strand
CGGCCGGCAGGGCGGCGAGCGCTCGGTCGAGGGAGGGGAGAGTGACGCCGGACGTCAGCGTCTTCAGCGCGCTGCGGTTGGCTGCCACGCGCTCCAGCAGGCCCTTGCGGTAAGCGCCCTCATCGGGGCCCGCCGCGAGCGCGCGAGCGGTGGCCTCGAGCTCGAGCCAGGGACCGAGCAATCGATAGAGCCGCTGACGCTCGATGGGTGCCTCGTCGTTGCGGAGCCCACCCGTTCGCAGGAAGTTGTGGCGGATGTTGCCCTGGGTGGCGGCCACGAGATCGAGCCGGGCACCCTGCGGATGACCACCGACGTCGACCAGCTTCTGGTCGTCGACGACGTGGCAGCGGTAGCAACGGCCGATCAGGTCGACGGGGCTCGAGGGACGGATCATCCCCGCCTTCTCCGAGCTGGCCCAGCGCTGCTTTCGGTGTTCGGCGCTCTCGCTCTCGACGTCGGCCGCCTCACCGAGATCCCAGTGGATGTCGATCCACTCCTCGCCGGCACCGTGGCAGGACTCGCAGGCGACCCCGGCGATGGCCTTGGTCGTCTCCTCGACCACGGCGGAGGTGAAGTGGCAGGAGCCGCAGAGGGGGTCGCGTCGCACGCGGCGGATGCCGAGGGCAGCCGCGATGGACCGAGCCTTCTCGTCGCGGCTGAGCGTTCCGAAGCCGGTGGCGTGACCCGTGGCGAGCCACACCTCGTGCTCCTGCTCGTGGCAGTCGCCGCAGTCGCCTGGGCCGACGACGTGCTCGGGCGGCAGCTCGAGGCCGGCGCCGAGGGCGGGTCCGGCACCGAGGCCGAGCGCGAGGAGCAAGAGAGTCAGGCAGGGGGACGAGGACATGCGATCGATCTCGGACGGGCCGCGTGGCGAGCCACGCGGTGGTCAGAACTTGACCTGGAACTCGAGACGCCCGCCGTAGCGGGGCGCGAGGCCCTTCTCGACCGCCGCGAAGGCGTCGAGCTGGACCAGGAACCTATTGAGGAGCGCCTGCTGGAAACGCAGCCCCACGCCGGCCTCCGCTGCGTGGGTGCCACGGGTCGAGCGACGCCCGGCTCCCTCCAAGACGAACTGACGTCGCCCATGCTTCATGAAATGTTGCCAGCCGAAGGCGCCGCCCCAGACCTCGGTGGCGTCGGCCGACAGCGACATGGGCAGCCGGCCGATGCCCGGAGCCTCGAAGAGGATGCCCATGCGGCCCAGCGGACCGCCGCGCTCGGCGTCGCGGGCGGCCGAGCTGAACCGCCCGTCCACCGCGAAGGCGTTGAAGTAGACGATGTCCTCGTTGCGACGCGGGGTCCACGAGAGCTCGGAGGTCAGCACTCGGCCCCGACCGACCAGGCCCTCGCCCTCTGTCGGCTCGGAGAGCACGACGCGGAAGGTCGAGGCGGTCCGACCGAGGCGTTGGGTGGCCGACACGCCGAGCCAGTTGCCGCTCGCGCCCGGGAGCTCGGACTCGACGTGCACCGCGTCGATCTCGAAGGTGCTCACCGGCAGGTCGAGAGCCGCGGAGAGCCCGAAGAGCTGAGCGCCCTCGTCGAGTCGTCGCGCGCTGCCGCCGGGCACGCGTCGGTCGAGCCCGCCCCAGGCCCAGAGCCCGAGCAGGCGAAGGTTGGAGCTGCCGCGGGGACGCAGCGAGTTCTTCGACACGCCGAGGCTGTCGACGAGGTCGTCGAGAAGCATCCCTTCCTGAAGCGCCAGGGGCTGACGACCGACCGAGAAGCCGAGGTCGATCGGGCGGCGATCCGAGCGATCGAGAACCGGGAGGAGCTCGCCGAAGTCGCCCTCGAAGAAGAGCGCTCGGAGCTGCGAGTTCATCTGCTCCTGCCAGCCGGTGTCGCCGGAGAAGAAGTAGCCGCTGTGCTGCGTGTCGTCGTTGAGGGGTCGCAGGCTGACCAGGAGACGCTCGGTGCCCGAGAGTCGAAGCTGTGCGTGAAGGTCGAGACGCGTGATCCATTCGCTGATCTCGACCGGCCCCTCGAGGCTCTGGAGCGCGCTGCGGAGAGTGCCGAAGACCAGGAGCTGGGGACGCCAGACGGCGCCGCCGGGCAGCTTCAAGCCCTTGCTCAGACGACCCGGCGCGTTGAAGCGCTCACCCCACTCGATGAGGGGCTTGGGGCGCTGACGCAGGCGCTGCACCTGGGGTGGTCGCGGCTCGGTCTCCAGCGACAGGTGCAGGTCGTCCACGCTTCCCGCGCTGGCCACCGAGGCGGTGACCAGCAGGAGGGAGACGAGGACGAGCGAGCCGAGCCGGTGAGGTCTCAGCCGCCCCATGCCTGATGATCTCCGTCGAGGTCGATCTCGAGCGTGCGCTCGTGAAGGACGCGATGACCCTCGACCACCCGCTCGGCTATCTCGGCCGCAGAGAGGTCGAAGTCGAAGCCGACGCTCTGGATGGCGTGGATGAGGTTCACCGGCACCATCCCGGCGATGAGCTGGACCTGGAGCTGATGCGGACCGGGGCCGGCGAGCGCCTTGCGGTCGACGCGGTAGCTCGCCGTTCGCTTGCCACCGGGCTCGATGCCCTTCTTGTGCAGGCGAGCACCACGCGGACGACCGGTGAGGGTGGTCGGCACGGTCTCGGGACGCAGGAAGGGGAGCGCGTCGATCGAGTGGTTCACCGCCAGGACCTGCTCTCGCTCGCCGCCGCGGAGGTTCCGGGTGAGGAACTTCGACTGGAGGCTGAAGAGCTGCTTGTCCCGCGGCACCTCGCCGGCGTGGACCAGCCGCGAGTGGAGGTCGCGCAGGTCGCCGTTGGCGTCGAGGTCACCCGAGGTGAAGACGAGCTCGCCGGCGGCGTCGCGGAGCTCGATGCGTAGGAAGACGATGCGCTCGGCGGTGAAGCCGGTGGGCACGTTGTGCGAGTCGATGCCGTTGACGACGTCGACGTCGAAGCGCAGGCCCTTGCGACCCTGCTTCTTCATCCGGACGTCACCGAGGACGTAGCCGGTCTTGAGCAGCTCGACCCGCGTGTCGTCGGCCTTCTGCAACAGCGCGAGATGGTCGTCGAGGATCTCGCGAGCGTCATAGCGGTCGTCGACGGAGCGCCAGGCGGGTGGGAAGGCGTCGTCGTTCTCGATGGTGTCTTCGAAGTCGTCGGTGCCCCAACCCGCTTCCCAGTCGAAGAGGACCCAGTCCTTCATCGAGGCGAGGCTCTTGGCGGCCGGTGAGTGCGGGAAGATGCCGGGGTGGATCACGGTGTGATCGGGGCCGACGATCATGTGGTTCGTGAGCTTGCGATCCCGGGTGGGCACGCCACCGACGACGGCGGCAGGGCCGTAGTCGTAGCCAGCGGTCGGGTCGCCGGGCACCTTGCCCATGTGGCAGTCCTGGCAGGCCAGGCCGGACGCTGCGGCGTGGGACGTCTTGTACTCGCTGAACGCTTCTTCGAGGCGGAAGCCGTCGGCCTGGGTGACGTCGTGGCAGCGACCGCAGAACGAGGGCTCGGTGAGCTGGAAGAAGCGCTCGGCCATCTGGTGGATCGGGCGACCCGGTCCCTGACCCGGCGCGGTGGTGACCTTGAAGTCGCCGGAGTCGATGACCCGCGCGACCTCGTCGCCACCGGTGGGCCCGTACACGGTGTCGTGGAGGCTCCCGGTGACCAGGGGGGTTCGCGCGCTGAACTTGCCGTGAGCCTCGTTGATCCGGTGACAGCTCACGCAGGTCACGCCCTCGAGCGACGTGGGATGGCGGTTCTCGGCGGCGGTGAACACCGGCTCGCCCAGGGCCATCCCCACCGGCGTGTGGCAGCGGATGCAGAAGTCACCGGTGGAGCCGTTGGTCAGCTCGTTGACCTTGGCCTGCATCGCGTTGAAGACCGGGCTGACCTGTGCGTAGGCGTGCTGGCTGACCGACCACTCCTCGTAGTGACGAGGGTGGCAGGTCCGGCACGCGGTGGCCGACGGGTAGAGGTCGTCGACGAAGAGGGCGGCGTGCAGGTCGTCCGCGGAGGGCGTGGCGGCCGTCGTGTCGGCAGCCTCCGGAAGGGCGGACGGGCCACCGGCGAGCACCGTCGTCGACAGGAGCAGGGCGGGCAACGAGGAGCGGAAACGAATCACGAGAGTCAGCCCGGAGAAGTCGGGATGGCGAAAAACGGAAGAGAGCCTTCCAGAAGATGGGATGAATCTACCCCGAAGGTCGAGTGACTTGGTGAACATCTGGGTGCGAGCTTCCCTTGCGATCGCGTCGCAACGGACGTCTCGTCGCAGTCTCGCAAGGGTGAGGGTGGCCCCTGAGCTACAGTCTCGCCTCGCCGAAGGAGCCCGCCCATGCACGTGACCGTGGATCTCTGCGTCGTCCCTCTCGGGGTCGGAACGTCACTATCGGCCCACGTGGCGGCCTGTCAGCGTGTTCTCGAGGAGGCGGGCCTGGAGCATCGGCTCCACGCGTTCGGCACCAACATCGAGGGTGACTGGGACGAGGTCTTCGCCGCGGTGAAGCGCTGCCACGAGGTCCTGCACGAGCAAGGGGCGCCCCGAATCGCCACGACTCTGAAGATCGGAACGCGCACCGACCGTGACGAGAGTCTCGCCCGCAAGGTCGAGAGCGTGGAGCGTCGACTGGCCGGAGGTGATGAGTGAGGTCTCGTGCTCTCGGCTGGGTGATGGTCCTCGGCGTGCTCACGGCCGCCACCGCGCGAGCCCAGCTCGCGGAGACCGGCGAGCTCGTTCTCGACCGCGTCGGCGACCTGCGGGCGCTGGCCTGGGCCGACGTCGATGGTGACGCCGACCTCGACGTGGCGCTCGCCGCGGTGGGCGTGCCGGCCGGGAGCCCGGCGGTCGACACCGTCGTCTTCTTCGAGAACGCCGGCAGCATCGACTCGACCTGGACCGCACCGCTGGCGGAGCGCAGCCAGGACGTCGCCTGGGGAGATCTCGACGGCGACACCCTCCTCGACCTGGCCGTCGCGCACTGCTGCGCCGGGGCACTGGACCGCGTGTACCGCAATCAAGGAGACGGGACCTTCGCCGTGGCCTGGGAGTCGCCCGTCGGAGAGGCGTTCTCGACCATCGCGGTGGCCTGGGGCGACATCGACCTGAACGGTGAGCTCGACCTGGCCTGGGGCCACACGGGCGCGGTGAACGAGATCTACACGAACGTCGGCGGCACGCTCACCTCCACCTGGACGAGCATGGAGGCCGACGCGACGGTGAGCCTGGCGTTCGCCGACCTGGGTCGCGACGGGGATCTCGACCTGGCAGTCGGCAACACCGCGGTCCAGGTCGACCGCGTGTACGAAAACGACGGCGGTCTCGAGACCATGGCCTCATGGAGCAGCGCGGGCTCCGAGACGACCCTGGACGTCGCGTGGGGTGACGTCGACTTCGACGACGATCTCGATCTCGTCGCGGGTGGACCGGGCACCGCCGAGCGTCTCTACCTCAACGACGGCACGGGGCTGGACACGGTGGCGACCACCCTGGGTGCGGCCGCGGGTGTCTCGTCGATCGACCTCGGCGACGTGAACGGCGACGGCGTGCTCGACCTCGCTTGCGGTCGAGGCGATGCCGAGGCGACGCAGGTCCTCTTTGGTGACGGCGCGCTCTTCGACACGGTTCCGCCCTGGGCTTCGATGGAGACCGATGCCGTCGAAGACATCGTCCTCGTGGACATCGACGAGGACGGCGACCTCGATCTCACCTCGGCGGCACGCGACGCCGGGCTGCGTCTCCACCGGGCCGAGGTTCACTACGTCGAGACGCCGGCCTACGGGCTCACCATGTTGATGTCCGTCCCGCTGGACATGGCGCTGGCCGACATCGACGGTGACGGCGATCTCGACCTCGGTCAGGTGACGACGCCGTCGATGGGCATGGGCACGGGCGTCCACGAGAACGACCTCGGCCAACTGCAGGATGCCGTCCTCGTGCCGTTCGACGAAGAGGCCGAGGCGTTGGCCTGGGCCGATGTCGACGCCGATGGCGACCTCGACCTGGCGCGTGGCAGTCGCACGCCGACCGACGGTGTCCTGGTCAGCTTCGCTGACGGGGCCGGTGGCTTCGAGGCGATGACCTGGTTCGAGCCCGGCAACGCTCCCATGGATCTCGAGTGGGGCGACTTCGAAGGTGACGGCGACCTCGACCTCGCCGTCGACTGGGGTCCGTTGGTCTTCCTCAACGACGGCTTCGGTGACTTCGGTGACCGTGGCAGTGCCTGGAGCGGCGGCCCCGACCCGTCCGGCTGGCTCGTGGCCTGGGGCGACACCGACGCCGACGGTCGGCTCGAGCTGGCCGCTGCTCTCGGCTCGACGCTCCGCGTTCACCGTGGTGAGGAGGCCGGGCTCTCCGACATTCCTTTCGTGGGTTGGACCGGTCCCGACGACGTCGAGGATCTCGCGTGGGCCGACGCCGATGGCGACGGTGACGGCGACCTCGCTCAGGGCGCTCGCGCCGGGGTGCAGGTCCGCAGCGGGCCGCTCCTCGACGGTGACCTCTGGGAGAGCCTGGACAACGCCCGCACGGTGGACTTCGTCGACACCACGGCGGACGGGCGGCTCGAGCTCCTGGTCGGCGGTGCCGATGGTCTCTTCCTGCGCGACGCGGCGACGGGAACCTTGCTTCTGGACGCGACGCAGCTCGGCACGGCCTTCGTCGCGTCGACGGCGCTGGGCGATCTCGAAGGAGACGGCGACGAGGACGTGGTGGTCGGTCGGGTCGCCCCGGTGATCGAGGTGAGCGAGAGCGGCCGTTTCGGTCCACGGCCCTTGCTTCCTCAAGAGGACACGATCCCCAGCCTGCCCGGTCGACCGGAGATGACGCGCGTGGCGGCAGGTGTCTCGACCCCGGTGATCCTGACCGGCTCGGTCGTGGCGGACCGAGTGCTCCGCGACGCCGAGAGCGACCTCGTCCCGGCTCTCACGCTCGAGCAGTCGGCCCTGGGGGGTGGGTCCTGGCTGCCGGCGACGGAAGGGCTGGGCGGTGACGGTCGTGTCGACCAGCCGAGCCTGCCCGCCGGCAACGCGGGCTTCGCGTCCTGGGACGTCGATGCCGACGGCGTGACGAGCGACCTCGTGCGTCTCCGGCTCGTCGCGCGCCATCGACCGGTCACGGCGACTGAGCCCTGGCAGCGGGCGAGCATCGCCACGATCTCACCACCGTTCCGGGTGGCCTCGGATCGAGACGGCGACGGCATCACCGATCGCGCCGACGGCTGTCCCGACGATCCCGACCCCCTGCAGGAAGATCGCGACCTCGATGGCGTGGGTGACGCTTGTGACCTTTGCCCCGACGACGCCGATTCCCTCAACGGAGATGCCGAGGGCGATGGCTTCGGCGATGCCTGTGACAACTGCCCGGATCTCGACAACCCGGGGCAGGAGGACGACGACGGCGACGGCACCGGTGAGGCCTGCGACAACTGCCCCGGCCTCGAGAACGTCGATCAGCTCGATGACGACGCCGACATGGTGGGTGATGCCTGCGACAACTGTCCCGTCGACGCGAATCTCGATCAGACGGACCTGGATCTCGATGGCCTCGGTGATGCCTGCGACAACTGTCCCGACATCGACAACGCGGGTCAGGAGGACCTCGACGCCGATGGTGTCGGCGACCCCTGTGACCCCGATCGCGACGGGGATGGGTCACCCAACGTCGACGACTGCGAGCCCGACGATCCCGGCGACGGGATGCTCGCGCCGGAGGTGAACGACCTGATGGTGACTCGTCTCGTCACGCGCGCGGCCTCGCTGGCCTGGACCGACGTGCCGAGCGGGCTGACCTTCCCCGGTGACGGACGCTACCTGCTGCTCAGCGGCGACCTCGCCTCGCTGCGACCGACCGCCTTCGCGTCGTCCTGCCTCATCACCGGCACGCGGCTCCCACAGCTCGTCGACTCCCGGGTGCTCGCGTCCGGCTCGGGTTGGTACTACCTCGTGGCGGCCGAGAACGACTGCGGCGTCGCTCCCTGGGGCGAGGGCTCACCGGTCGCGCTCGATCGTCGTCGCGACATCGACGCATCGATGCTGCCGGCCTGTCCCTGAGCCGGAGCGGGAGCGGGAGGGACCATGCGAGGGCTCGAGACGGTCCGACGATGCGATGACGTGGACGAGGCGACCTTCGCCCGGATCGAGGCCATCGTCGCGGCGCACGTCGACTTGCCAGCGGTCATGCGCTGGTGTGTTTCTCAGGCCCCGCCTCGTGACCTCGACGAGGTCGTCGTGCAGGACGAGTACACGCACGATGTCGTGCTCGGCATCGAGGGCGATGTCTTCGTCGTCTACGAGTCGACCTGACTCGGCGCGATCAGCGCGGCCTCCGTGTGGGGCCACCGACCGACGCCGGAGGAGATCCTCGCCGCACGTCTCGACCGTGGCTGGAAGCCGACGCCGAGCGTGCTGACCGATGGAGCCAAGGTGCTCGGCTTCGCGAAGTCAGTCGATCCCTCGGACTGGAACGCGCCGAAGAGCTGAGGCGGCGGATGCGGCTGTACTAGTGATGGTCGCCCGAGCGTCGGTCATGGTGACGGGCGCCGTGGTCGCCAGCGTTGCCGTCGTGGTCTTCCATGGCGGAGCTCATGCCCAGGAGCATCCCGGGGCCGGCCCAGACCGAGAGCATCGGCAGTGACTGGCCGATGAGCTGGGAGCCGAGCTGCGCGAGCATGGAATCGGGCCCGTAGGTCGTGCGGACCTGGCCGTCACCAGCGCGCGAGGTGGCCGTGAGCACGCCGAAGGGTGCGGCGTTCTCGTCGAGGAAGAGGTCGATGGCGCCGCGGACCTCGTCGTCGCCCTGCGGCACGAACATGGCGGCAGCACGAAGCTGGGCGGCCAGGTCGGGCAAGTTGATGTAGGTCAGGCTCTCGGCGGTCTTCGGCACGTGGGCGCGCACCTTCTTGTAGTCGTCCGAGGCGAGCAGGTGTCGACCCGAGCCGTGACGACCGAGCGCGCCGGTGAGGGCCCGCGGTGAGAGCCCCATCAGCATGCGGCCCTCGTGGTGGACCCAGTGGAGGGTGGGGGCGCCTTCCTTCGCGGTCTTCGTGACGTACTTCCAGCCCTTGGTGCCGTCGAGGTCGATGGCGAGCAAGGTGTCGCCTCGCTTGTCGGCCACCTTCTTCATGACGCCGTCGAGACCGCTCTCGGAGCGGCAGCCGACGACGAGGAGGACCTTGTAGATGGAGTCCTGCACGGCCGGGTTGGTGGGGTCGTCCCCGGCCATCGCGAGGGCCATGACGTCTTGCATGGCGATGTTCACGCCGAAGGCGAGATCGCCGACGAAGAGCGGCAGCAGCTCGGTCTCGATGTCGACGCCGAGATCCTCCCGGGACTTGGCCAGCGCGTTGCCGAGCTCGTCCTTGCCGGGGTCCTGGAGCTTGCCCACGAAGCTCTTGAGCTGCTGGAAGGAGGCGCCGGCGGACTCGAACCCGAACACGTTGGCGTAGAGCGTGTCCTCGGCGAAGTAGCGGAAAGCGTCCTCGCCGGCGGTGGCCGGGGTCGTCGCGCCGAGGAGCAGCAGGCTGGAGAGGGTGAAGGCGGCGAAGCGGGACTCGAGCACGGGAACCTCCAGGGGTCAGGGACGGTGAGTGACGCCTGGAGAAAGCCTGGAGCGAGCCCGGGGGAGCGTCAAGGCAGGTGGGGGGACGCTCGATCGAGCGAATTGCGTGATGACCGGCCGCACGCATCGTTCTTGGGGTCGACCGATGTCGGAACGGGAGCGCCCGCCATGGGTGCCGAGGCCCGCGCATGGAGCGTGGGTCTGACGAGGAGATGACATGCGACGACTCTCGATCGTGATGATGCTGGTGCTCGTGAGCGAGCTGACGGCCACCTGGGCCTGGGCCCAGCCGGGGAATCGCCCCGGCCTGACGACACCCCGGCTCGGGCTCGGTCGCGCGCCGACCCTGCCACGGGCTCCTGGTGCTCTCATG
>JBCCFW010000233.1:0-9955 GCA_039029535.1 Acidobacteriota bacterium | reverse complement strand
CGCTCGGCGGTGCCGTGTACTTCGCCAACGTGGGCGGCATCTGGGACGAGAACATCTTCGACGGCAACCAGTCGCTGTCGGGCACGGTCGACGACGATCCGGGCTCGGACGCCATCGACCGCAACTCGACCGACGCGTCGGGGCAGGGCGGTGCCATCTACAGCTTCTCGACGACGCCGGCCGCCCAGTTCGGCGCCCACCCGCGGCTGACCAACAACACCTTCAGCAACAACCTGGCCTCTGCAGGCCTCGGTGACGGCGACCGCTGCGGCTTCTTCTCCGCCTGGGGCGGCGCGGCCTACCTCGCGTACTTCAACGAGGAAGTCAGCGGGAACACCTTCGACAGCAACACCGCCGACGGCACCACCGTGGCTGCGGTGAACCAGACCGGTTGGGGCGGCGCCATCTTCATGATCCCGGACGGCAACATCGCCTCCGACGCCATGGTCCCGACCATCGACGACAACATGTTCATCGGCAACGGGGCGCTCAACAACACCAGCAACAACGGCGGTTGGGGCGGCGCGATGATCGCCATCGACTTCCGCCTGGCGACCACGCCGCAGATCACCAACAACGTCTTCGACTCCAACATGGTCACCGGCATGGTCGGCGCCAGCGGCTACGGCGGCGCCCTCGCGCTCCAGACCGACGGTCCCCGCACCTTGCTCGCCGGCAACACCTTCACCGGCAACATGGCGGCAGCCGACTGCATGGGCATCTGCGGCATCGGCGGTGCTGCCCGAGTCGTGGCGACCGCGCCGGCTCCGGACACCGCGGCCGACCACGTCATCGCCGACAACCACTTCATCGGCAACTCGGCGTTCCTGCTCGGCGGCGGCACGCCGCTCTCGCACGCCGGCCTCGTGATCTTCACGGGCGCCCAGAACGACACCGCCCAGAAGCCGCTGATCCAGAACAACCTCATCGTTCAGAACGAGGGCGCCGGGCTGGCCTTCTTCGGCTTCGACACCATGGGTGGCTCCGGCAACGATCCCACCGACTACGCCTTCTCCACCGCGAGCCTCCGGTACAACACCATCGCGGACAACATGGGCCCGGGCGTCCTCACCAACCTCGCTGACGACATCGAGATCACCGGCAACATCGTCACCCGCAACGACGGCTCGATGGTCGGCGTGGGCGACTGGCTCGACGACTGGCTCTGCAACGTCGGCGCGCCGCCCGACTGCATGCCGCGTCCGACGATGGGCGCGACCGCCAACAACAACCTCACCGGCGCCATCCCCGACTACGCTGCTGCGGAGTTCGGTGGCATGAACGGCAACCTCGTCGGCTCCAACCCGATGTGGGTCGATCTCGGTGGCCCCGGCGTCGAGGACGACTACTACCTCTCGCAGGTGCCGGACCAGGCCACCGACTCGCCGGCGAAGGACGCTGGCCACGCGCCGGCCATCGCCATCGGCCTCGGCACGCCGACCAACCCGACCGGTCTCGACCTGGACGGCGACACCAACCCGGACTCGCTCTTCCTCAAGACGACGAACACCGGCAGCCTGCCCGACTCCTTCCAGGCCGACATGGGCTACCACTACCCGCTGACCGTCCCGGTCATGGACACCGACATGGACGGCATCCCCGACTCGGTCGAGATGACCATCCCGTGTCTCGATCCGCTCGACGCCGACGTCGATGACGACGGCGTGGCCGACGGTCTCGACCTCGGTGGCGATGTCGACATGGACGGCCTCGAGGCCTACTGCGACTGCGACTCCGACGACGACGGCCTGCCCGACGGTCTCGAGCGCGGCATCGACGCGCCGATTCCCGACGGTCCGGGCTACTCCGGCACCGACCCGGGTGGTCTCTGCGACACCAGCCGCGCCTGTGGCTGTGGCTCCGTGGACGACATGTCCTTCCGCGCCGACACCCAGCCGAGCACCACGTCCGACTTCCTCAACCCCGACAGCGACGGTGGCGGGGAGCTCGACGGTTGCGAGGACACCGACAAGAACGGTGCGGCCGGCGCTCCGGGCAGTGGCGACAGCAACCCCAACGACGTCGATGACGACGATCCCGACATGGACGGCGCGAGCAACTTCGCCGAGGGCTTCATCGGCACCGACCCGTTCGACGCCGACACCGACGACGACGGCGTGGCGGACTTCGACGAAGTCATGCCCGCCGACTTCAACGACCTGTCCGATCCCCTCGTTTGCGACACCGACGGTGACGGCCTGCCCGACGGCCTCGAGCACGGCGTCACCATGCCCGTCGCCGACCCGGACGGCGTGGCCTGCCCGGCCATCGGCACCGACGCCACCGCGATCTGCGCGAGCACCGGCGAGCTGGCCTACATCCCGGCGCCGACCGGCGACCCGAACTACCGCGACACCGACGCCCAGGCGCCGATCACGCCGCGGGTGGGCTCGGGCTACGACACCGACGGTGACACCTGCGCCGACGGTGACGAGGACGCCAACCACAACGGCATCTTCGAGATGGCGCTCGGCGAGACCGACCCGCTCGACGGCGGTGACTGCGTCGTGGCCATCTCGCTGGTCATCGCGGGTGCCTCGGCCGATGCGAGTGGCTGCACCACCGAGATCGCCGACGCGCTCGACCTGGCCTCCGGCATGGGCGTCTGCGAGCCCGCCGACTTCTCGGGCGGCGCCTGCCCCGACCCGCGTGTCGACGGCGTGAGCCAGCCCTGGATGGGGGACACGACCCTCCCCGGTGCGGCCGCCATGGGTGCCGGCGACCCGATCGAGTTCTACGAGCTGACCATGTGCCCGGGCTCCTTCCGGGTGAGCAAGATGGGTGACGACCTCGTCCTGACCGTCGTGCCCTAGCTCCGGTCTCTCGACCCGGGCCGTCCGTTCCGACGGGCGGCCCCCGAAGCGGCGTCCAGCTCCGGCTGGTCGCCGCTTCTTGCGTCTGGGCCTCGCCTGCCTGCCCCCGGTCAGGAGTCACTCCGAACGAGGTGACGCCGCCGCGACCTCGCGACATGATTGGGAGCTGCGTCCGACGAGGCATTCGGCGCGGCGAGGGCAGTCCCCGTGATCATCGGCTTCAACACCGACATCAAGTTCCGCGGCAAGGTCTTCCACGCTCAGACGGAGGACCACGGCACCGAGAACCCGATGATCGAGACCCTGGTCTACATCGGCGGTCACATCCACGACGCCTTCCAGACCCACTACGCCGACATGATGACGGACGGTCTCGACGAGGCCAAGATCGTCCAGCTGATGGAGAATCAGCACCGTCGCATCATCGGTCTCATCCGCTCCGGCCACTTCCTCAGCGACGAGGAGAAGGCCGAGATGGAGCGGGAGATGGAGGAGAAGCTCCACGTCATCGGCGGCGCCAGCGGTGACGAGAGGAGCTTCGACGAGCTGGTCAGCAACTGGATCGACAACGAGATGGAGGAGGAGGAGGTCGAGCTCATCATGTCGACCGACGGTGAGCTGGTCGCCGGCTCGACCTGCGAGCTCCGGCTCAAGGCCAGCAAGAGCCTCTCTCGTGGTGCGGTCGCCAACGCCAGCCTCACGATCAACTTCATCTCGACCGTCTCCGAGCCCACGGTGGTCTTCGAGGGCCAGACCGACCGCATGGGAGAGTGCGTGGCCGCGTTCACCTTGCCCAGCCTCAACGACGGCAACGCCGCCATCATCGTCAAGTGCGAGAGCGAGCTGGGCACCAGCGAGCTGCGGCAGCTCGTCCAGCGCGCGGCATGAGCGACGCCGCCGCCACGGTTCGAGTCAACGGACGGGACGAGCCCCTCGAGCCGGGCACTCGGCTCGACGTCTTCCTGAGCCAGCTCGGTCTCGACGCCCAGCGCGTCGCGGTCGAGCGCAATCGCGAGGTCGTGCCCCGCAGCCAACACGGCGAGGTCACCCTCGAACCCGGCGACGTCCTCGAGATCGTCGCCTTCGTCGGAGGTGGCTGATGTCCACGACGCTGCGCCTGGGGGATCACGAGCTGAGCTCCCGGCTCATCCTCGGCACCGGAAAGTACGCGAGCCTCGAGCTCATGAAGGAAGCCCTGACCGTCTCGGGCACCGAGATGGTCACCGTGGCCGTCCGTCGGGTGGAGCTCGGCGAGCGGGGGACGGGGGCGTTCATCGACTACCTGCCCGAGGGCATGGCCCTCCTGCCCAACACCGCCGGCTGCTACACCGCCGACGACGCGGTCCGCACCGCGCGGCTCGCCCGGGAGGCCGGCTACTCGTCGCTGGTCAAGCTCGAGGTCATCGGCGACGAGCGCACGCTCTACCCCGACGTCGTCGGGCTGCTCGAGGCCACCGAGACCCTCGTGAAGGAGGGCTTCACGGTCTTGCCCTACACCAACACCGATCCGGTGGTTGAGCGCGAGCTGCTCGAGCGGGGCGCCGCCGCGATCATGCCCCTGGCCTCACCGATCGGCTCCGGGCAGGGGGTCTCCGACGCCAACGCCCTGCGCATCCTCCGAGAGCTCTTCCCCGACACGACGCTCATCGTCGACGCCGGCGTGGGGACCGCCTCCGACGCGGCCCTGGCCATGGAGCTGGGAGCCGACGGCATCCTCATGAACACGGGCGTCGCCAGCGCGGCCGACCCCGTCGCGATGGCCCGCGCGATGGGCCTCGCGGTCGAGGCCGGCTGGCTGGCGGCCTCGGCCGGACGCATCCCGAGGAAGCTGCACGCTTCGGCTTCGAGTCCCAACGAGGGGATGATCTCGTCCTGAGGGGGCTGAGAGCGCCCGTGCGTCGGGCGGGGTCATGAGCCGAGCGAGAGCGTCCGAGCCGACCCCAGTCGGTGAGGATGCGCGAGTCGAGAGCGAAGGGCCGCGAACGGCGTGCGGCCGCCTCAGCCTCGGCTGGCGGCGCGCACCGCGCGGTCCGCGTCGCGGCGGTCCTCGGCCTTCTTCGTGGTTTCGCGCTTGTCGTGCAGCTTCTTGCCACGCCCGAGCCGCAGCTCGAGCTTGATGCGAGCGCCCTTGAAGTAGAGCCGCGTGGGGACCAGCGTGAGGCCCTTGCGCTGGACCGCCTGGTCCATCTTCTCGATCTCGCGACGATGGAGGAGGAGCTTCCGCGGTCGCCGCGGCTCGTGCCCCGCGTAGCCCGCGTGCTCGTAGGGGCTGAAGTGCGCGTCGACCAGCCAGGCCTCGCCACGACGCACTCGCACGTGAGCCTCGGCCAGGCTGACCTTGGCCGCCCGGCAGCTCTTCACCTCGCTCCCCATGAGCACGAGCCCAGCCTCCCAGGTGTCGAGGAGCTCGTAGTGGAAGCGCGCCTGCCGGTTCGTGCAGATCGCTCGCTCGCCGTCCGAGGAGGGCGCCGAGGTCGGTTTCTTCTTCTTGCGCGCCACGGAGGAGCCTCGCCAGCGAAACGCGGATGGTAACCCGGCGCCTGCACTTCCGGGCTCGGGTGGTAGGGTGAGTTGCACGACCGGCGCCCTGCCGGTGCGGAAGCGAGGAGACCGTGGCGGACGGCGCATCCAAGGGAGCCGAGACGGGCGAGACCGGGGCCAACCGGAAGCTCATCCGACCGAGCCTGGCCACCCACGCCCAGGATGGACCTCGTCAGAGCCGACGACGTCGCAGCCCGCCCGCCGAGGACGACACCGGAGCGGAGGCCAGTCGTCTTCAGACCCTCATGCACCTCGGCACGCCCCTGCTCGTCACCCTCGAGGACGGCGAGGCCCAGCGGGGTGTCCTCGAGTGGTACGACCGCGACTGCCTCAAGCTGCGCCGTGACCAGGGCCCCAGCATCGTCATCATGAAGCAGGCCATCCTGCACCTCGGGCAGGACCCGCAAGCCAGCGCTCCCCGCCGCGGCGGAAGACGGGGCCGGAGGAGCTGAGTCTCACGGTGGTCACCCCGCCCGACGACCTGGGAACGCCGGTCGAGCCCTCGGCCGTCGCCGCGACCCGACGTCCTCGCCCGGGCCTCCGGGCGCTGATCGGCACCTGGGAGCTCCTCGCCGGCTACGTCCTGACGATTGCCCCGCTGACGAGCCTCGTCTTCAACGAGACCTTCTTCGCCTGGCGGCCCGGACTCCAGCGTCTGCTCCTCGCCTGGCCCGCACGCTTGGTGATCTCGGCGGTGGGCCTGGGCCTGCTGCTCCGCGGCGCATGGGAGCTGGCCTCGCTGCTCGGGACGCCGCGCGAGCAGGCGTGAGCCAGGGCGACCGCGAGCGACGGGTCGCCGCCAGCCCCCGACTCCTCGCGATCACCGCCGACCACGGCGATGCCGCTCGTCTTCTCGATGCCGCTGCCCGTGCGGTGAACGCAGGTGCCGACGGCATCCAGTGGCGCGTCACCGCGCTCTCCGACCGCCGCTCCGCGGAGACGCTCCGCCAGCTCCGACGACGGCTCCCGGAGCGCTGCTGCCTGATCGTCAACGACCGCCCCGACCTCGCCCTGGCCGTCGACGCCCACGGTGTCCACGCCAAGTCCAACGGCCTCGCTGCGGGAGACGTCCGTGAGCTCGTGCGTCGCGTCGGGGGAGAGGAGCGGGCTCGCGCCTTCCTGCTCTCCCGGGCGGTGCATCGCGTCGACGAGTTGGTCGCCGCCGCAGCCGACCCCGAGCTCGACGCGGTCACGGTCTCGCCCTACGCCGCCTCGCCCGGCAAGACCGCCCTCGGTCACGACGGCTTCGCGGCGCTCCTTCACGAGGCACGGGTCACGAGCGGCGGGGGAGGCTTGCCGCTGCGCTGGCTCGCCCTGGGCGGGCTCGGACCCGAGCACGTCGAGGACATCGCCTCGCTGGCCGTGACCGGTGAGCGCTTCGGCCTGGCGGCCATCCGCGCCCTCGGCGAGGATGGGGGGCGAGCAGCAGAGCTCGCGGCGCGTCTCGGCGAGACGTCCGACCCAGTGGGAGCACGATGATGGAGTGGTGGCGAGAGATCCGGGCCGAGCTCCCGGCGTTGGAGCAGCGGACCTACCTCAACCACGCGGCGATGTCGCCCCTGCCCGACAGCGTGAAGGCGGCGCTGACGAGCTTCCTCGACCGCTACTCGATCGAAGACCTGAACTCCGAGCTTCACCTCGGCTTCGGTGACCCGCTCCGGAACGATCTGGCCGCTCTCCTCGGCTGTGCGGCATCCGACATCGCCTTCTGCTCCTCGACCAGCTCGGGGCTCTCCCGCGGCCTGCGGAGCCTGCCGTTTCAAGAAGGCGACGTGGTGCTCGTGCCGAGCACGGAGTTCCCCGCCGCACCCTTCGTCCTCGCCGAGCTGGAGGCGCGGGGCGTGCAGCGAAAGATCGTCGAGCCTGGCTCGTCGGACCGTCCCTGGGTCGACGAGGACGACCTGCTCCGTGCGGCCGAAGAGTCGTCGGCCCGCGCCTGCCTGACGAGCTGGGTCAGCTACAACAGCGGCTATCGACTCGACTGGCGTCGACTCCACGCGGGCCTGCGCGAGCGCGGCTGCTGGCTGGTTCTCGACGCCATGCAGGGCGTCGGAGCCATGGGCCTCGACTACTCGGTCGAGCCCACGCCCGAGGTCACCGCCTTCGGACCGGTGAAGTGGGTCCCCCGGCCCCAGCGGCATCGCCGCCTGCCGCCTCTCGCCGGCCGCCCGCGAGCTCATGGAGCACCCGGCCGGCGGCTGGTGCGGCGTGGTTCGCAACGGCCTCCTCGACCTCGACGACCTCTCGCTGCCGCCCCTGCCCGACGCGCGGGCGCTCGAGGCCGGCAGCCACGGCTTCCTGGCCCAGGTCGGCTGGAAGGCCGCGGTCGAGCTGCTCGGGAAGGGGACCGTCGTCCAGCGCGAGCAGCGCATCCTCGGGCTGGGCCGACGTCTCATCGACGGGCTGTCGAGCCTCCCCGGCGTGGAGCTGGCAAGCTGCGACGACGACGCCCACCGCTCCGGCATCACCTGCCTGCGTCACGCCGACGGAGCCGCCCTCCACCAGGGCCTGGCCGAGCGGAACATCGCCGTGAGCCTGCGCTTGGGCCTGCTTCGGGTGGCCCCGCACTGCTGGTCGACGGAGGAGGAGATCGACCTCGTCCTCTCCACCCTGGCCGAGCTCCTCGAGTAGGGCGACGCTCGAGACCAGCGATCCGAGCCCACCCCAGCGTTTTCAGGAGAGGTACCATCCCCGCCGTGGACAGCCTCAGACCCTGCCTTCAGTGCAACCACGTCAACCCGGCCGACGCGTCGGTCTGCTCCCAGTGCGGCGCGCCGCTGACCGCCTTCGCTTCGACCGGTGGCACGACCAAGGCCGCCGTGGAACAGGTGGGCCGCGCCCTGCGTCGGGGCGTCCTCCTGGGGCTGGTTCTCCTCATCCTCGGTCTCGTCGGGCTCGGTCTCTGGCTGGTGGTGCAGGGACGCGAGCAACGCGCCGCCTCGGTGGTCACCTGGCGCACGCCCAGCACGATCGAGAGCTGGGCCAAGGACCAGTTCCGCGAGCGCAACGTCAACACGGGCGTCCAGGCTCGGGTGGTCGAGACCGGCGAGTCCGAGCGTCGGGTGCTGCGCGCGGTCCTCAACGAGGGGGAGGACCAGCAGACCGCCTTCCTCGCGGCCGCCGAGATCCTCCTGCTGGCCCGCCGGCAGGGTGAGCCGACCCTCACGCACCTGGCCGTGCTCGAGTCCGGCCCGGCCGACGACCGCCGCCGTCGCTCGCTGCCGCTGGGCGAGGCCGCTCGCGTCGTCGCCGAAGCCAAGCGTGACGGCGTCAGCCTCACCCGACGTGTCGAGGAGCCGCCCCAAGTGCCCGGCGAGATCCGCGTCGACGACGAGGACGACGCCGAGACGAACGACGACGCCGCGCCCCCCGCCGGTGGGGAGGACGAGGTCGAGACGACCCCGACGTCCACGCGCCCCAGCGCCGATTCACGCCCGGCCGCGCGCGACCGCGCTCCCGGCACCAACCCGCGCGAGCGGGCTCGACCGCAACGACGGGGCACGACCGACCGAGGCGAGCGCGCCCAGGCGCAGCGCAGCCTCCGCCCCGTGCGGGTCACCGGCCCCCCCGTGCGTGCGCGCAAGAACATCGACCCTGCCGACGGTCCCTTCCCGCACCTCCGCGTAGCGATCGCACCGCAGGTCGGTCGCGCGCTCATCCTCCGAGAGCTCAGCCTCACGCTCACCGGCGACTCGCCGACCAAGCTCATCGACTACCTGCAGCTCATCATCGACGTGAACAACGACGGCAAGCGCGACGAGAACGATCGCTCGCTGGGTCAGCTCGGTCGACCGGAAGAGAACCGGGTCGTCTTCGAGGGGCTCGACGAGTCCTTCGGTAGCGACCGCAAGCCGCTCACGCTGCTGGTCATGACGCACCCCAAGGCCAAGGCCACGGGCAACATGATGCTCTCGGTGGCCTCGATGGACGACCTCCACGTCGAGGAGGTCGAGTCGTCACGACGCCTGCCCGCTTCGGGGCTCCCGCTCAACGGCCGCTCGGTCCGTCTCGGCTCTCGCTGAGCCGACACGCGCGACGGGCCTGGGCCTGGAAGCGCGGGTCCTCCGGCCGCAAGAGCTGCGCCGCCTGGAAGCTGCGACACGCCTGCTCGAGTCGCCCCGTCTCCTCGTAGAGAGCGGCGAGCTCGAAGAGGAAGTCCGGATCGGTCGAGCGCTCCGATAGCTGCGCCTCGAGCATCGCGAGCGCGCCCTCGGGATCGGCGATGCGTGCGACCACCAGGTCGATGCGCTCGAGGAGCTGTCGGACGTCCATCGCGCCGGGACTGAGCTCGAGGAAGGCTTGCAGGCGCTCGCGTGCCTCGTCGAAGCGACGCTCCCGCGCGAGCGAGCCGGCCAGGTTCATCACCGCGTCGACCCCGGTGGGGTTCAGGCGCAGCGCCTCGGCGTACAGCGCCTGGGCCGTGGCGAGCTGACCAAACTCCTCCTCGAGACCACCGGAGTTGTTGATGGGATCGGGATCGAGCGGGTCCGCCTCACGCGCCTCGGCGTAGAGCCGACGCGCATCGGCCACGTGCTGCACCTCCGACGGGTGACCGACCTGCCGGGCCTGCCGCGCGAGCAGGTGGTGGAGGGAGGCGAGGT
>JBCCFW010000232.1:0-9971 GCA_039029535.1 Acidobacteriota bacterium | reverse complement strand
GGTTCCGGCCGCCTCCCCTTCCAGGGCCTCCAGCGGCTCGACCGGCTGAGCGGAACCGATGTACCAAGGGTTCCCGCCTTCGCAACGGTCTTCCAGGTCGGTCGTCACGGCATCGGTGAAGAAAACGAGCATGTTCTCGTCACCACAGCCGAACTCGCTGGCCGGCACGCCGGGACGATCGAGCAAGACCACCTCGGTACCCGCCGGGTTCTGCAGGGTGATGCGGAGGTCACCGACCCACTCGTGCTCGATCTCGACCTCGACGATGAGGTTCTCCGCGCGTCCCTCACCGAAGGTGATGCCGGTGCGCGTCACTCCGGCATCGACCAGCCCGAGAGGCACGTCGGGATCGGCTCGTACGCCGAGGGTCTGCTCGAAGGGCAAGACGAAGGTGCCCAGCCCGGCGGCGCTCACCGCGAGCTCGAAGGGAAGGTCGGTGAAGCAAGCGTCGTCGCCGACCCGGAAGCGCAGCGGCAGGACGTTCTCCGTCGGCACTCCGGCGGGCAAGGTGCCCCAGGGAGCCGTGTCGGTGAGGATGGTGACGTCTGAAGAGGTCGACGAGAGCACGCCCGACACGCCGGTGAGATCGCCCGAGGCCTCGATGGAGAGGTAGGCGTCGACCGTCTCGCCCGGCTCCAGGATGCCGTTGCCGTCACCGGGGCCGCCGCCGGCACAACTGTCGACCACTCGTAGGCTCACCACTTCGAGCCCCTGCCCCACGTAGCTTCCGTCGGTCACGAGCGTTCCGGTGTCGTCGGGATCGAGCCAGTCTCGTAGGCGCGTCGCGGGCGTGCCGCCGCCCTCCCAGGAGATGCCGAATCGACCGTAGCAGTCCGTCGCTCCGGGAAGGCTGCAACTCGAGGCGCCACCGGTCAGGTCACCGATGAGTCGCTGGGTCTCGGAGTGGAACAGGCCGGAACCCGACGAGCCCGGCTCGCTGACACCCGTGTTCCAGCGCACGGTCCAGTGGGTGTTCGGCGTGGGCACGACACAGCCGACGGTCTTCCGCGGCACTTCGTAGTCGAAGTTGATCGCCTTCTCGTCGGTGGCCGGATGGTGGATGCAGGCGGTGCCCGGTGGGATGTCGTCGGTGGCATCCCAGCCCGCGTAGTAGACGTTGAAGAGCTCGTCGGGATCGCGTGAGAGCTCGACCAACGTGAAGTCGGTTCGCTCCCAGGTCGCGCGCAGGGTCGCACCGGACTGATTCTGAGAGAGCGAGCCGCCGCTGAGGTCGCCGCAGCTCTCGCTCTGATAGTTCCAGTAGACGACCATGCTCGGCGCGTTGCCGCTGGTGACACCGCAGTGGTCGGCGGTGAGGAACCAGTTGCGGTAGGTCAGGGGAACGTCGGTGATCATCGTCCCCGTGCAGGTCCAGATGCCACGCAGCGTGTAGACGCCGACGGCCTGGATGGTGTCGCGCCAGCCGTCACCCAGCGGGCAGACCACGTCGTTGTGGCAGTCGCCCTGCTGGACGCTCGGCGTGCTGAACAGGTCGAAGAGATCGCGGTAGCCGTGACTGACCTGCATGAGCTCGATCTCCGGCTGCGGCTCGCCCGGCGGGACACGCAGCTCGAGCGTCGCCCGATCGCCCGGCACCACGGCCGTCCAGAGCTGACCGTCGGCGGCCGCATCACGTCGTCCATAGGGCCCCTGGAACGAGCCGTCGAGACCCGAGACGACGTGCAGGGTCGTGCCCGAGCCGACCTCGAAGCGCCGGAACCCGAAGCTCAAGTCGGTCGCTCCGGGTGAATGGACCCGCCACCGCCACAACAAGCCCCCCTCCTCGAGCTCTTCCCAGTGACCGGAGCCCGTCGTGTCGGCGTGGACCTGGATGGCGCCCCCGATGCGATGGGGCAACTGCTGCCCCTTGCCGGCGGCCACTCGTCGGTCCTCTTCTTCCAGGGCCATCACGTCGAGCGCGGGAAGAACGAGCTCCTCGATGTCGTCGAGGACGACGAGGCGATCGTCGGAGGGCGTCAACGGCCCAGGCGTCGTACGAGCCGAGCTCGGGACGGCGATCACGAGGAGGAGAAGCAGGCAAGCGAGCGAGCGGGGCATGTCAGTCACCGAGAACACGAAACCACGTGCGTCTCAAAAACCTAGGCAGCCCTCTCCGAATCGTCTGCGTCACCGCGGTAACACGTGACCGAGGATCGATGTCCCCCTCGTTTCTTTCGCTTTCCTGACGTCATCACGTGCTCGAAGTCACGCCCACCTGTCTTCAACGGCAGCCCTCCAGGCTCGCGATCTCTCGACAGCCACCGACCGGCGTCACGCGGACGCGGCCAAACGAGTCTCGACCCGGATGACCCTCGGCAAGCGCCGACACCGGCACGATCAGGAAGTAACGAGAACCGCCGGAGGGCAGGTGATCGTCGAACCGCACCGAGCCTCCGGTGCTACACGTGACCACGCCGCTGTCGAACCAACGTCCCAACTCACCTTCGAGCACGGTGTAGTCCACGACCGATGCGGAACAGCCCGTGCCCCAGGAGAGATCGAGACGACCGGGCTCCGTCGCTGCCCTCGCGATGCGGAGGTCGTCGACGCTCCCGGGCGGATCAATGGGCTCGACGTCGCCGTAGTCCGGGATGAGCTCGGTGTCCCCGGGATCGATGCAGAGCTGCGGCTCCCTCGTCGCGACGCCGAGACCGAGACAGGACGGGATGTCTTCGGTGGTCGCGACGGTCGTGCCACTCACGACTTCCCAGGCGATGGACTGCATGGCGGCCGCGACGTCGGGGTCCGGCGTGTCGAGCGTGTCGCCATCGGCGCTGCGACCGATGCCGTCGCCGACGAGCGCGATGCCCTCGGGCGAGCGCTCCTCGATCGCCGCGTACATGACCAGGGCGACGAAGTAGTTGCCGAGCCAGTTGAGGTGAACGTGGTCGAGCCAGAGCTCGTTGGGATCGTCCAGTGACCCGACCCGCCCCTCGCAGGCTCGCTGGCAGAGGACACTCAACGCCTGCGCGACGGGGATGACCACGACCGGCTCGCCGCTGGCCACGGTGGTCTCGGGGATCACGGTCGTGCCGTAGGTGAAGCCGGGAACCGTCTCACCGATCCGCTGGTTCATCTCGGCGGCGAGCCCCTCCCAGGCCGGACGGTAGGCGGCGACCCGACGCCGCCAAGAGTCGAGCTCCGCGAGCGTCTTCGTCGGTGCGTCGACGGCGAGACGGTCGCAGTGGGTCGCGCCGTTCACGACCGGGAAGAAGTTCTCGTAGAGATGGACCCGCGCCGTCGGCCGCGCCCGGACCGCTCGGTCGTAGAAGCCGAGCCCCGACCCGATGCCGTGAGTCGGCTGAAAGAGGCCGAGGAGGAAGGCATCGCTGCCAGGGCTGACGTCCTCTTCGGGCGGGAAGATCACGCCGTGCTCGATCCGGAAGGAGAGCTGACGGGACTGCGCCTGGGTGAGACCGTGTTCCTCGGTGAGGATCACGTGGTCGTGCACGCCGCGGTCGAGCTCGGCGAGGGCGTCGGCCCCCTTCCCCGAGAGACGACCCGGCCAGTAGAAGTACCGACCGTCGGGGTCGATCGCCGGGTCCTGAGCGTCGGTGAACTGGGCCGCCAGGACGAAAGCTTCCTCCAGGTTGCCGCCACCGATGACTTGCCGCTCGACCGCCTCGGGCGTGCCGGCCGACTCCAGCACCCACTCGAGATAGCCGGGCACCTGGTGGTTCACCTGACTGTGTCCGACGAGCAACACCTCGGCCTCGCTCGGGCTTGCCGGAGCGAGAATGAGCGCCAGCGACAGCAGGGCGGCGAGACGACGGGGGCAGTGAGGGGAACTTTCGGTCATGGCAGTGAGTCCTCCGGCGGGTTTTCCTGGTGTCCTGAGTCAGGGATTCCTTGCTTGGATCGGCGATGGATCGGAGTCGCTGGCGAGGCCCGACGACCGAGAGAACCGGAGCGTGGCCAACCCCACGTGAGGATTCTCGAGGGAGGAGAACGACGCCAGGGGCTCCGAGGCGCGCCGAGACTGCACGCGAATCGCTGACTCGGGACACTAGGGATACCTTTGACCCGAGGACGAGGGCCGTCTTGGAAGAACGCGACAACCGATCCGGCTCGGTTCACTTCCGCCGGAGCGCACCACCACCCCGACACGGCGACGTCGTGCGCTTTCTCTATCGGCTGAGCTCTCCCGGCGGGAGCCAGGCCCTGCCGAATCACCCTCAGGGCGCCGTCGACCTGCTCTTCGTGACGAAGGGGCGAGCCTCATTCCAGAAGGACGGGCAGCAGGTCTCGGCCGAGGCTGGCGGGACGCTGCTCGTCCCCTTGCAGACGCGGCCCTTCCAGTTCGTCTTCGCACCCGGCACGGACGTCCTCGGAATCACGCTCGAGCCCGTGGGCTCCCGCGAGCTGCTGGGCCGTCCGCCGGGTGACGCCGACTCGTGCCACCTCCTGACCGAACGCTCCCATCCCCGGCTCGGCGTGCTCCGTCGTCAGCTCGACCGAGACACGAGCCTGGGGACGCTCGAACGCTGGCTGATGCAGGAGCGTCGCTCGACGGCCGAGGGCCCCGACCTGGCCACCCTGCTCGACGAGTTGGGCCTCCGGGCGGCGACCAGGCTCACCGCTGGCGACCTCGCCTCGGAGCTCGGCCTGTCGACGCGGTCACTTCAGAGGATGTTCCGCACGGAGCTGGGCCTGTCGCCCCGCACGGCCCTGCGGCTGGCCCGCTTCCAGCACGCGCTGAAGCTGCTACGAGCCGGTGGCCGAACGAAGCTGGCCGACACGGCCCTCGCGGCGGGCTACTTCGACCAGGCCCACTTCGCCAACGAGTTCAGGGCCTTCGCCGGTCTCTCGCCGACGCGCTTCCTCGAGCGCAAGGAGCCACTCGTCGAGGCCTTCGCCGAGTCGACGGGCGGCTAGCCGGAGCCTGAAAAACGAAAGGGGCCGGACCCGAAGGCCCAGCCCCTTGGCGTTGGAACGGTCGCGGGAATCAGCGGTTCATGCCGCCCATGCCCATGCCGTTGTTTCCGCCCATGCCCATGCCGTTGTTTCCGCCCATGCCCATGCCGTTGTTTCCGCCCATGCCCATGCCGTTGTTGCCGCCCATGCCCATGCCGGGCGGGTCGTCCTTCGGCGGCTCCTTGGGATCGTCCTTGTCGTCCTTGTCGTCGTCTTCGCAGTCCGCGCAGGCGATCTCGCAGATCATCGCCTCGATGTCGGTGAGATCACCGTCATCGCAGGTGTCGTTGCAGAACTCGCTGTCGCAACCGGTCGCCGTCACGAGGCAGGTGACCATCGCGAGGATCGCGAGGAGAGGCAGCTTCTTCTTCTTCGTCTTCATGAGGTCACTCCCGGGACGGCCGCTAGAATGCGGCGCCCGCACAGTTGATGGCTGAGCCCTGAGGCCGGAATCCTACAGTAGTGCGGTCTCATCTTGCGAACCGCCACACGAAACCCGATCGGGTCGCTTCGCCACATTCGGCTCAGATCGAGCCAATCAGGCCAGGAGAGCGTGTCTTGCGGCTGATCACCACTTTCCTGGTGGCCTCGGGAATGGCCGCCCTGACCTACCAGGTGGCCTGGATCCGCCTGCTCGGGCTCTCGGTGGGCTCCACCAGCGCCGCGGTCAGCACGGTCCTCGCCTCGTTCTTCCTGGGCCTCGCCGGGGGCGGATTTCTCGCCGAGCGACTCCTCCGGCGCCCGGGCCGCGAGCTCCGGACCTACGTGGTGCTGGAGGCGGTCATCGGCCTCTCGGGCCTCCTCCTCCTGCCGGCGCTCCTGAACCTCGACCGGCTCGTCGCCAGCGTCCCGGGGCTCGCGACCGAGCCCTGGTTCCGCTTCGCCGTCGCCCTCGCCCTCCTCATCGTCCCGACCGTCGCGATGGGGGCCACCTTCCCGGTCATGACCGCCCACCTCGTGCGACGTCAGGGCGAGCTGGGTTTCCGGCTCGGTCAGCTCTACGCGCTCAACACGGCCGGCGCGGTCCTGGGAGCCGCGCTCGCCGGCTCTGTCTTCTTCCCGCTGTTCGGTCTTCACGGCGCCATCGGCATCGCCGTCACGCTCAACCTCATGGTGGCGGTGATGGGCGCCGTCGTCCTCCGCCGTGGCGGCGAGACCGAGCTCGTGCTCGACGAGGTCGACGACACCGAGGCCGTCGACACCACGGACGACGCCGAGCCCGACACCAAGGATGCGGAAGACGACGGAGCCCCGACCACCTGGCAGCCCATGCGCATCCAGGCCCTCGGCGTGCTGCTGGTCACCGGCTTCGTCTCCATCGCGGCCGAAGTCGGCTGGGCCAAGGTGCTGATCATCTTCACCGGCGGCACGGTCTACGGGGTGTCGGCCATCCTCACCGCCGTGTTGCTGGGCATCGCGCTCGGCTCCTGGGAGATGCGGTCCTACCTCGACGACGTCGAGCGACCGGAGCTCTGGTTCATCGCCGGTCTCTTGCTGCTGGGCGTGACGATGCACGTCACGCGGCTCGGGCTCACGGCAACGCCCGGTTGGTTCGAGCGTCTGACCGCGGCGCAAGGCTCGGGGCTCGTGCAGCACCTCATCAAGCTGGTGCTGGTCGTGTTCGTGCTCTTCCCGCCGACGTTCTTGCTGGGAGCCCTCTACCCGCTGAGCCTCCGGGTCTACTGCGACGACGTCCCCGACCTGCGCAAGCGGCTGGGTCGTGCTCAAGCGCTCAACACCCTGGCCGGGATCGCCGGCTCGCTCCTGGCCGGCTTCCTTCTCATCCCTCGCATCGGTACGGACGCCACGCTCCGCTACCTCGCTCTGCTCGTGATGCTTCTGCCGCTGGCTTTCCTGCCGAAGCTGTCCGGGCTCGCCCAGCGTGCGGGTGCCGTAGCCCTGATCGCGTTGGTGGCCACTGCCGCTCATCACACCCGGTCGATGCGCTTCGAGCCGCTGATCACCGCCGCCTTCAACAGCGAGCACGACGGTGACCCACAGTTCCTGTTCCTCGCGGAGGGCAAGTCCAGCGTCATCAGCATGGTCTCGGACGAGCCGGGCCAGGCCTACCTGTTCTCCAACGGCTTTCAGGAAGCCTGGCTCGACCTCGAGAAGCCGGAGCGCGGTCCGTTGATCGAGTTCCTCCTCGGCTCCTTGCCCAGCGCCATTCATCCCGATCCGCAGAACGCCTTCGTCATCGGGTTCGGCGGCGGTTACACCACCAGCGCCGTGACGCGGACCGAGGTGCCCGAAATCCGCGTGGTCGAGCTCGAGCCCAACGTCGTCGAGGCGGTGAAGAGCGTGCGAGGAGGCGAGGCGCCGTCGCTTCGCGATCCCCGCGTTCAGCTCTCGCTCGACGATGCGCGCAACGTGCTGCTCGTCGAGGGCAAGCGCTACGACCTGATCGTCTCGCAGCCCTCACATCCCTGGCTCTCCGGTGCTGGCACGCTCTTCACTCGGGACTTCTTCGAGATCGTGAGCTCACGGCTCACCGACGACGGCATCTTCGCTCAGTGGCTGAACCTGTGGAGGCTCGACGCGACGACCCTGCGCTCGCTGCTGCGCGCGTTCTACGAGGTGTTCCCAGAAGGCTTCGTGTTGCAGGGCTCCGGTCGAAGCGACCTGCTCTTCGTCGGATCCCGGTCGCCGCTCACCCTCGATCGCGAGCGACTGGATCGATTGTTCTCGAGAGAGGCGGTAGCCGAAGCTCTCGAGGAGCAAGAGCTCCTTCGAGCGGAGCAGCTCTTCCCGCTCTTCGGTCTCTCTCGGGAGGAAGCACTGGCCGCCGCCGGTGACGTCGCTCCCAACACGGACACCCGTCTCTACACCGAGGTGCGGCTCGGCATGCTCCGGAACGAGGCCGAGGGCGACGAGGATCCGCTCCCCATGCTCGCCCGTCATCGCAGCTTCGACGTGCTGCCGTTCCTCGTGCCGGAGCAGGCCCCCGACTTCCTGCTCGCCATCGGCCGCAACCTCGTCACCCTGGAAGACCTCGACTCGGCACGGCTGGCGGAGAAGCAACTCCGCTCGATCGCACCAGCGAGGGCCGACGAGCTGCTGGGTGAGATCGAGACGGCCGCGAGTCAGCCGGCGGACGACACGGACGAGCCCACCGGTTAGGCGCTGGACTCAGTTACTTGGGCGGATCCCACCAGACGGTCGTGCCGTTGGACGAGTGGTCGTCGACGCGGAGACGCATGCCGTTGGGCGACTCCTGCACGTGCACGGTGACGTGCTTCCGCGAGAGGCCCATGGCACCCGGGTGCTCGCCACCGATGGGATGCTGCACCGAGGGGTCCCGACCGATGATGAACGGCTGGTTGAGGGGATGCTGGACCGGAGCGAGAGGCGCCCGCCCCTGGAGGTTCGCGCCCTCGTGGTTCACGTTGATGACGCCGCCACCCATCGTGAGGTGGTAGAGCATCGAGCCGGCCGAGAGCCAGAGGTCGCCCTCGAAGGTGGTCTCGAGCGTGCGGCCGTGGTTCCCGTCGAGGACCTGACGACAGGCCAGCTTGACCGGCGGAGCGCCCTGGGGGTCGTTCCACCAGACCGGCGTGCCGTTGGTCGAGCCGAGGTCTTCCAGCTCGATGGTGAGCATCCCGAGCTGCGCGGAGAAGTCGACCTTGACCGCGACGTGCATCCGCGAGAGACCCCGGGAGCCCATGTCGACGTCCTGGTCGGGGCGCTGGTGATCGGCCTGCGCGCCACGCCCGATGACGAAGCGCTGACTCATCGGGAAGGCAGCGTCCTCGACGACCCGGTGCTCGCCGTACATCTCGTAGTGCTGCACGCGGACAATCTGGTTCTCGACGCGGATGCGGTACATCAGCATGCCGGCGCCGAGAACGAGGTCGCCGTCGAAGAAGGTCGTGAGACGCAGCGAGGTGTCCTCACCACTGCCGAGCCGCTGCGCGTGGGTGAACGCGATGGGCGGCTGCCAGATCATCGCGCGGACGACCTGCGGTGGCGGCTTGGCCGGAGCGGCGGCAGCGGCGGAATCCTCGGCGGCGGCGGCCGGTTCCGGATCGCGGGCGGCGGCCTGCTGCAGCGCCTGCACCTTCTTGGCGATGGCGCCCAGGACCGGCTTGACGTGAACGTCGGCCTCTTCGCGCGAGCCCGCCGGGAAGTCGGGAGGCAGGGCGTTCAGGACCGAGGTCCGCGTCTTCTTCAGGGCGACGAGCAGGTCACGCTTGGCGCCCAGCGCGAAGCCGTTGACGGCCGCCTCGATCTCGCCGACCGACTCGACCTTGAGCTCGCTCAGGAGCTGGGGCATCGAGGCCGGGTTGTTACCCACGGGGCCGGCCGATGCGAAGAGCGTGCTGATGACCCGGCCCTTGTTGAGAGAGTCGTCGGGCAGGGTGTGGATGTACGCGATCAGCAGCAGCTTGTACTCGATGTCCGTGAGCGGCTGAGGCTGTTCGGACACCGTGCTCATGAGAGGCGACTTCCGGGTGGACGCAGGTGGCTGCCCGCGGCGTGCCGGCCGGGGCCCGTCACCATCGGATCTGGCGAAGTCACATCATCTCACGCGCGACCTCGCCCTGTCACCCCGCGCTCAGCCGCGGAAGAGGCCCCAGCAGGCCCTCCTGGCCAGTCTCACGACCTCCGGCCTGTCCGAGGGCGAAACGGAATCGGGGGGGGGGGGGGGGGGGGGGAGCCCCCCCCCGCGGACCAGCGACGGTCAGTCGCAGGTCAAGACCTGGTCGCACTCGTCCGGCGTGACCTCACCGTCGGACGGGCACAGGTAGATCGAGTGCTCCTTCGAGCCGTCCCAGGACGGTTCGACACGGAGCCAGGCGTTCTCGGTCTCACCGGCACCGCGCCACGCACCCGACGGCGGGCTCGGCAGGCCCGACTTCGGCTGACCACCGACCAGCGTCACCTGCACGAGGTGCCACTCGTCCGGCGCGACGGCGAAGCGTCGCTCGACGGACTGCACGACGGGACCGGCGTAGACCGGACCCCACTCGTGCTGCACCAGAAAAATGCTCTCCCTCTTCCCTGCGAATAGCCTGAATCCAGACTTTCCTCAGTTCAACGTCGTTTGGAAAGTGGTG
>JBCCFW010000231.1:0-10171 GCA_039029535.1 Acidobacteriota bacterium | reverse complement strand
GGGCTGGTCTCAGCTCTATCCGGCTGACCCCGTCTTCGTGATCGGCAAACATTACATGGAGATATCAATCCGCAGGGCCTACCGGCGCAAAGAGGCATTTCCCCTGCGCGAGCTTGTCTTGCCGATCGTCGAGGCTGACAACGACGCACACTATGTGGCGATGCCGCAGTCAACGCCCTGGACACCATCAGGCGAGGGGCCTGGGCCATTCCTTGAAGGCGGCGATCTGTTGCTCAACGGTCAAGACGTTTTCGTTGGTCAAGGGGAACTCTGTTCAGATCAAGCAGGGTTAGATTGGCTGCAACGCTATCTCGGGCGCTGGGATTACTCGATCCATCCAGTGCCCATCAAAGGTCCGATTCTTCATGCACTTGGCATTATGTGCCTGCTGCGCGAGGGCCTGTTGATGGCCTATTTGCCGGCACTCGCTGACGGACTTCCAGAACCGTTGAAGAGCTGGGACGTGATCGAAATCACAGAAGATGAAATGAACGGACATGCAACTGTTGGCGTAAGTCTTGATCAGCACCATTACACCGGGACGCTCACGCTGGTAGCGGCCGGTGAGCTCGGTGGCGAGGTGCTGACAGTCGGCAGCGCTGCCGCCGTTGCCGCAGAGCAGCAACTTGCCTCCCGCCGACAGGCGCTCGGCGACGAGCGAGCCGACCGACAAGACGTCTTCGAGACAGCTCTCGATGAGACGCTCGCGAAGACGGGCGCCGGCCCGCAGGTGGGTGCGCAGGCGAGCGCGCAAGTCGGAGGGCTGACTAGACCGGGACATGTTCTCTCTCCTCGATTCCCAACGCCGCGGTGATGAGTCGGCTGGCGTCGTCGAGATGGGGGCTCACGTGATGGGCGCGGGCGACCACGTCGTGACCGCAGCGTTGGCCGTGTCCGGTCCGGACGAGGATGCCGGTGGCTCCCAGCGCCCGGGCGAGGTCGACGTCGCAGGCCTTGTCCCCGATGACGAAGCACTCCGACGGGACGAAGCCGTGACGCAGCGCGGCCTCGAGGACGAGCGAGGTCCCGGGCTTGCGGCACGAGCAGCCTTCCTCGGGGTGATGGGGACAGTGGTGGTAGCTGTCGATGACGACGTCTTCTGCGGCCAGCAGCACGTCGAGACGGTCGTGGATCGCGGCCAGCCGCTCTTCGTCGAACAGGCCTCGGGCGATGCCGGACTGGTTGGTCACGACGACCAGACCGAACCCGGCCTCTCGCAGCCGACGCAGCCCCGAGCCCACTCCGGGCAAGAGCTCGACCTGACCGGGGTCAGACAGGTAGTGACACTCCCGGTTGAGGGTGCCGTCGCGATCCAGGAGCACGGCGCGCTTCATCGGGCGGTGACGGCTCCGCCCGCTCGCTCCGGGATCCACTCCTGCGCACGTTCCAGGCACTCGGGCGTGCCGATGTCGAGGAACTCGCGTCCACGACGGAAGCCGTGGAGACCCAGCCCCGTCCAGGCCGGCATGATGTCGGTCTCCAGCGAGACCTTCTGGCCTTCGGGGATGGCGGCGATGACGCTGGGCTCGAAGAGGTAGATGCCCGAGTTGATCCAGCCGGGGCCGCTCTCCGGGCTCTTCTCGCGGAAGCGAGTCACCGCCGTCTCGTCGTCGGTCTCGACCCGACCGTAGGCGGAGGTGTCGTCGAGCTGCGTGAGCAGCAGCGAGATCATCGCCCGCCGCACGCGGTGCTCCCGCGCGAAGCCTTCGAGGTCGGCGTCGCACCAGCTGTCGCCGTTGAGGACGAGCACGGGACCCTCGCCCAGCTCGTCGCGGGCGTAGCGCAGCGCGCCTGCCGTGCCCAGCGGCACGGGCTCGGGCGAGTGGAGCAGGTCGAGGTTGCCGTGCGAGCGGCCGAGGGTGCGGGCGACCTGACCGGCTCGGTGGCCGGTGCAGAGCACCACGCGCTCGAAGCCTTGCTGGTCGAGTCGGTCGAGCACCCACGAGAGGAAGGGACGACCGCCGACCTCGGCGAGGACCTTGGGCCGGTCGGGCACGGAGGAGGCCAGGCGAGTGCCCAGGCCTCCCGCGAGGATCGCGGCGACGCGTGGCAGGGCTCTCATGCGTTGGCGAAGCTCGGTCGGTGGATCATGCGGTAACCCTTGAGCAGCTCGGTGATCCCGGCGGGGATGTCGCGACGGGCGACGAAGCCCGCCTCGGCGAGCCGACGGTTCGAGACGATGTAGTTGCGCTTGTCCGGGTCCTCGCCGATCTCGGCGAAGTGCAGGTGCAGGTCCGGCACTTGCGCCTTCACCGCCAGGGCGAGCTGCTCCTTGCTGAGGTTGGCGTCGTCGAGCCCGAGGTTGTACGTGCGGCCGGTCATGTCCTCGTCACGCTCGAGGCAGTGCACGAAGCAGTCGGCCACGTCGCGCACGTGCACGTAGTTGCGCTTGAAGTCCTTCTCGAAGATCACCAGGTAGCGATCGCGCACGGCGGCGAGCACGAAGTGATTGACGAGGAGGTCGGTGCGCATCCGCGGCGAGACACCGAAGACGGTGGCCAGGCGGAGACAGGTCGCGCTCTCCGTCGACAACAGCTCGTTCTCGGCGTCGACCTTGGTCTGGCCGTAGAGCGAGATCGGCTCGAGCGGGCTCTCCTCGGTGCAGGTGATCTCACCGCTCTTGGTGCCGTAACCGCTGTTGGTGTTGGGGAACACCACGAGCTGGTCCTTGCTCCTCAGGCGGTTGAGCATCTGGACGGCGCCGAGGTTCACCGAGCGTGCGGTCCAGGGGTCCCGGTCGCAGGCCTTGGCACCCACCACCGCCGCCAGCGGGATGATCGCGTTGGCACGACCTAGGTGCTCACGGACGAGGCTCTCGTCACGGGCGTCGCCGAGCACGAAGTCGAACGACGGGTGATGACAGAGCGAGAACAGGGTGTCCTGCAGGCCGTGTTGGAGGTTGTCGATGACGGTGACCCGGTGACCTCGGGCGAGCAGGTGCTCGCAGAGGATGGAGCCGACATAGCCGGCGCCACCGGTCACCAGGACGTGCTCTCGCAGGGGCTTGTCCACGCAGCCTCGCCGAGCGACCCGACGCGGACCGGCGCTGGCCGGGCGGTGGGTCGGTCGCGCGATCGGTTCGGAGAGACCGGGCACGAACTTGAGATTTCGCCCGTGACCGGGGTCGTCGCTACTCCGGGAGGGTCCACTCCAGGGCGTACTTGAAGCCCACCAGTGGGTAGTCGACCGACAGCGAGACCAGGCGTCGTCGCTTCTCGCAGAGCAGGTCGAGCCCTTCGGGGTGGAGTCTCTCGGCCAGCCCGAGGCTCTCCGGGTCGGGCACCTGCACCAGCGACCAGGCGTGACAGCGGATGCCGTCGGGCCAGTAACCCTTCGGGAAGCGGACCTCGAGGATGAGGCGACGGGTGGGCAGGAGGGGACCGACGGTCGTGCCCTCCTCGAAGGGACCGTCCGCCCCGGTCAGCTCGCGGGCGCGGCCGGCGGTCATCGCGAAGACCCCGGCGTGGATCATCCGACGACCGAAGCTCACGCCGGTGTCGGCGTGCTCGGCCGGCACGGTGAGCTGATGCACGGGAGGACCGTCGGGGCCCGGGACCCTGCTGATTCGCAGGTCGGGGACCGAGCGAGCGTTGCCGGCGTCGATGGAGTCGAGGCTGGCGCGCGAGGCCTGGATGACCGTGCGTCCGAGCCCGAGCCGCACCACGAAGTCGGCGCTGGCCTCGCCGCGCGTGCGACGGAGCTGCTGGGCGCTGATGCGGATCTTCGAGCTGCCGTCCGTGCCGATGCGGACGGTCTTGACCTCCTCGTCGACCGAGCAGCCGAAGAGGTCGCGCTGGTGCTGCCAGGCCGAGCGTCGCTCCGGGAGCGTCTCGCTGCGCTGGGGGAAGAGGGCGCGGGGTGAGAGACCGGACAGGGCGCCGAGGTAGCCGCTGAGCGTGGAGTGCCGCAGGTCGCTGCCGTGCTCGCCGTCGCGGATGGTCATCGCGCCCGTCCCGACCTCGGCAGCCATGCCGCGCAAGGACAGTCGGGCGGCCTCGCGCGCGCTGCGGAGGACCTCACCGAGCTCAGGGATGCCGCTGCCGGTCGACTCGACGATCTCGTCCTCGCCCTGGTCGTCCTCGCCACGGGGCATGAAGCCGAGCGCGTACGAGCAGGCGATGGGCGGTCGCTCGACGCGGAGACGCAGCCGGGCGCCCTTGCTCTCGAGGCGTCGTCCGGGGAGGAGGACGGGGTGGAGCAGCTCGAAGCTGCTCGTGTCGTCTCGGGGAACGAGGGCCGTGGGCCAGGCATGGGGGAGAGGACGGAGGCGATCGCGACCGGGGAGCTTCCAGACGATCTCGAGGACCTCCACCGGATGATCGATGCCCACCGCCGCCGCGCCGGTGACGAGCTGGTTGGGCGTCACCACGCTCTCGATCGCGAGGGAAGAGTCGGCGCGAACCTCGCGTCGCTCGTACTCGAGACCGCGTCGCTTCAGGTTCTCCGGGAAGCGGAAGACGTGGACGACCTCACCGTCTTCGAGCTCGACGGTACGGCCCTTCAGGTCGGCGGGCTCGGCGCGGATGGACGCGAGGATGCGGCTCGAGCCCGTGCACACCGTGCGCATGAGGTTCACCCGCACGGAGGTGTCGGTGATGTCGCCCAGCTCGCTCTTCACGCCGGTGAGCGTCAGGTGCCGGTGGAGCCGTTTCTCGTCGTCGAGGGCAAGTGACAATTGCATCTTGCGCACTCGATATCCCATCGAGTGGGCGAGCAGGTTCCAGCAGCGGCGATCGGCGGGAGGGGTGCGGTGCTGGCCGGCGGCGAAGAGGTCGGTGGGCTCGATCTCCGGGAAGGTCTCGAGATAGGCGAGCAGGGTGGAGTGACGGGGGTCGCGGCCGAGCTCGGCGTCCCGCACGGTGGTCCGCGAGACCCCGAGCCGGCTCGCCAGCTCGCGCTTGCTCAGTCCGGCATCCTCACGGAGAAGCGTCAGGCGCTCGGCGAGGGGCGGTAGGGCTGTCGTGCTCACGTTCACTCCTCCACGACGTCGGGGCGGAGCGATCCTGTCCGAGGAGAGGGGGTGGCTGCAAGCCGTACACCTGGCGGATCGACGTCTTGTGCCTGGCGGGGGGAGGCGTCATCTTCCACTCGCGCCGGGGCGGATTCCCGGAGCGAGGGGTGGCAGTGATGAAGCAGGCGAGAACGATGCACGTGAACAAGATCTCCTGGGCGCAGGCCTTCTGGGTGCCCGCGGCACTCACCTTGGTGGTGGCCTCGGCCCTGGCGCGTCCGGTGTCCCTCCGGACCGTCCCGGTCGAGCCGCTGGCCGACGAGGGGCTGCGAGTCGAGCGCGCCGAGGACGGGCTCCAGCTGAGCTGGCCGACCGTCGACACCCTGGGCGTCGAGTACCGGGTCCACGTCGGGACCCTCGACAGCCTCCGGAAGCACGGCCGCTACGACCACGCGCCGAGCTGCGGTCGGCACCAGGAGAGCGCCATGTTCACTGAACCGAGCGCGAACAGCTACTTCCTCGTGGTGCCCGTGGAGGGCGGTCTCGAGGGGTCGCACGGGCGAAATTCGGCCGGAGAGAGCCGGCACGCGCCGATCCTTCCCTGCCACTAGGCAGCGAGGACTGGCCGTAAACCGTACGGACGTGGGTCCTAGTCGTTGCCCTGGCCCCCACCCGGCAGTCATCTTTTACTGAGCGGGTGGACGTCGTGGCTGGGGGCCGGGGCGACGGTGTCGAGGCGACATCCGAGAGTGAGCGAGGTGAGAGCATGACCAGAGACAGCGGAAGCGATGCGCGGCAGTGGGCGGTTCTGACCAGCCTGGTGCTTCTCTGCCTGATGCCGGACCGAGTCGAGGCGGGGGATCCCATCTTCGAGTACTCGTCCTTCATCGGCGAGGAGCAGGCGGTGGCGATCCACGCGGTCGCGGCCGGGCTCGACGGAAGCACCTTCGTGGCCGGTGAGGCCCTGCCCTCGGCTCCCACCACTCCGGGTGCCTATCAGACCACCTCGCCCTCACCGGAGCTCTCCGGCTGGGTCGCGCGCTACCGTCCCGACGGCGAGCTGGTCTTCGCGACCTTCCTCGGCGGCAGCGGCATCGACCGCGTGCGCGGCCTCGCGCTCGACGAGCTCGGTCGCCTGCACGTGGTGGGTGAGACCCGCTCGGACGACTTCCCCACGCGCAGCGCCTTCCAGCCCTCGCCCGGCGGCGTCGGGCCGGACCTGGCCGACGCCTTCGTCGCGACCCTCGAGCGTGATGGCAGCGCGCTGCTCTTCTCCTCTTACCTGGGCGGCGCCGACCACGACATCGCCTGGGACATCGGTCTCGACTCCGCCGGCAACCGTCACGTGGTCGGTCAGACGTCCTCCACCGACTTCCGCACGCTCAACCCGGTCCAGGCCGAGTCCGGTGGCGCGATCGACGGCTTCCTCTCGGTCGTGTCCGCGGCGGGCCCGCTCCTTCGTTCGACCTACCACGGCGGCGCGGATGACGACGAGGCCTGGAGCGTGGCGGTCACCACGACCGGCGACAGCCTGCTGGTCGGTCGGACCAAGTCCGCGGACTTCCCGCGCATCAACGACACGGTCTTCACCGGCGACATCGACACCTCCCTGGGCAGCGGCTTCATCACGCGCTTCCTGACGACGCCGGTGATGCCGTACTCGCTCGTGCTGCCCTCCGCCTGGGCGGCGGACATCGCCTTGGACCTGGCGGACAACGCCCACGTGGTGGGGACCACCTGCTTCGCCGAGTTCCCGGTGGTGCCGGAGGACGACGCGATTCAGACCGAGCTCCGACCGGAGAGCTCCGCCTTCGCGCTGAAGCTCAACCCGCTCGGTACCGAGCTCGTCTACTCCACCTTCCTGGGTGGTGGCGGCGGTCTCGATTATCACGACGAGGCGATGGCGGTGGCCATCGACTCTGACGGCGCCGCGGTGGTCGTGGGTCAGACGCGCACGGACTCGTTCCCACTCTCCATCCCCTTCCAGACCGACTACGCGGGTGGTGACGGCGACGGCTTCGTGGCGGTGCTGTCCCCGGACGGGCGCTCGCTCGAGTTCTCGACCTATCTCGGCGGCTCGGTCGAGCCCCCGTGGATCAGCACCTCCGACGCCATCCAGCCCCACGACCAGGCGCGCAGCGTCGCGCTCGGTCCCGGCGGCGTGATTCATCTCGGCGGCACCACGGGCTCCGAGGACTTCCCCATCACCATCGACGCGATCACGCCGGCCATCGAGCGCCGTCCGGGCAGCGGTGACGAGGAAGCGACGACGGGCTTCTTGAGCCGCATCCTCCGTCATGGCTCCGACATCGTGTTCGAGCCCTCGGCGGTCGATCTCGGCTCGGCCGTGCCCATCGACATCCGCTCCATCGGGACCGGTCTCATCGTCGGTTGGGAAGAGACGATGGGGAACCCGGACTACGGCCTCTACCTCGGTGACCTCACCGAGCTCTTCTACGACCAGCGCTACAACCATCAGGCGATGGGCTTCACCTTCTGCGCGCTGGAGACCAACTCGGCGGAGATTTCGATGCCGGCTGGCGACGTCTACTTCCTGGCCGTCGCTCAGATCGATGGCGTCGAGTCGTCCTACGGTCGCGACTCCTACGGGAACGAGCGCCCGGTGGGCACGCCCGCCTGTCCCTGATTTCAGGGAGGGAACCATGTCGGTCCGTTCCACGGACCTAGGGGAACCGGCCCCGTCTTCACGCGGAGGAACGTGAAGACGGGGCTCTTTTCTTGCGTGTCGTCCTCAGGAAGCGTTCGGTCGACGCACCCGGGCGATGGTTCCGGTCTCGGGATCGCCGCACCACAGGCTGCCCTCGTCGGCGCCGAGGCCGCTGCACCGCGTTCCTGCCGGCAGTGACACGACGGTGACCACCTCGCCGGTCTCGGGGTCGAGCTGACGCAGCTCGTAGTCTTGCTCCTGCGGGTCGGTGCTCCCGTGCCAGAGCTCGTCTTCTTCGGGCGTCCAGGTCACGCCGGTGACGAAGCGATCCGAGCGCAGGGTCTTGAGCACCTCGCCGGTCTCCGGGTCGAGCTTGAGCACGAGCTGCTTGCGCATGTGACCGGCCCACAGGGCGCCGGCCGCCCAGGCGAGGCCGGAGAAGCCGCGCGCCTCTGGGACCGAGAGCCGCGTCACGATCTCTCGAGTGTCGGGATCGATCTTGGCGATTCCGTCCTCGATGACCTGCCAGACGTGGTGACCGTCGGTGGCCGTGCCGGCGTCGGCGCCGAGGTCGGGCATCTCGTTGCGGGTCGCGCCGGTCTCGGGGTTCATGCTCATCAGGCCTCCGGTGCCGCCGTCGACGAACCAGAGGCGACGACCATCGAAGCTGAGGCCATGCACGCTGCCGACGTCCTTCGGTCGGAGTCGGTCGAGCACCTGGGCCAAGAGTCGTCTCGCTCGTTCGGTCATCGTTGCTCCTGCTTCGCTCATGTCGGGTCTCCTCGCTCGTCGTCGCCGACGGTGTGCTCGGAGTGTCGGGCTCAGTCGAGAAGACCGGCAAGTAACAACGATGTCGCGATTCCCGGGCTCGCTCCGGCGAGCGCCCAGCGCCGGCTGCGCCCGGCACCGAGAGGTCTCACGAGGCCCTGGTCGTGCAGCTCACCGAGCAGCCGCTGCACTTGCCGAGCCCCCACTCCCGTCACGCCCGCGAGCTCGCTCGCCGACCATCGAGCGCCGTCGGCGAGAAGCGCGAGCAAGACGTCGTCGCCGAGGGAGCCACGTGGGTGCAGGAGGCGGGGGGGCTTCGCGCAGTCCAGCCGATACCCGCCACCGGTGGCGGTCACCTTCAGCTCTTCGGGCAAGGCGTCGCGCAGGCGACCGACCGCCACGCGGAGTCGAGTCTGGTGTGAGTCGTCGGGCTCGTCCTCCTCGAAGAGCGCGAGGATGAGCTCGGACCAGGAGCAAGCCTCCGGCGCCGCCTCGGTGAGCACGACGAGGAGCTGGAAGAGAGCCGGCCGTGACGACAGGTCGCAGCAGGGTTCTCCATCGATGACGATCGACGAGGTCATCGCGTCGACGAGTGGCCCGACGTCACGGCGTGCCCGCTCGATGCGGACGTCGTGAGCGGTCAGCTCACGGTCGTCGTTCTCGCAAGAGAGCACGGCTAGGGTGGTGGCGAGGGCATCGCGTCGCGAGCGGACCGCTCCCTGAAGCGGTCGATGGGAAGCCGCGTCGGCGAGCGTCTCGGCGGCGTCGAGAGCCTCTTCGGCCGCGGCGAGATCGAGACGACGAAGGGCGACCTCCGCGCTCGCGAGCGCCAGCGTGCAGCGCAGCTCGGGACGGCCGGTCGAGGAGAGGCGGGTGGCGAGCGCAGCGACCTCGGTCGCGGCCTCGTCGAGCCGTCCCAGGAGCGCGAGCGTGCGGACGCGGGTCAGCTCGAGCCAGCAGGCGTTGGCTTTGTCTCCGAGCGCGCGCAGGGCGTCGGCGAGTGCAGGCAGCTCGTTCACCGTCTCGGACAGGTCGCGGTCCTCGACGGCGAGCTCGGCCAGCGCGGCGTGGACTCGGGCCTGGCCGAGGGTGTCGTCTTCGCGCTTCAAGCCGCTGAGCGCCTTGCGCAGGAGCGTGCGGGCCTCGGTCGCTTCGTCGAGCTGCGCCAGGGCGATGCCGCGCAGGGCGAGCGCGGTGGGCGTGGTGACGTGACCGACGGCTTCCAGCGCGCCGACGGGATTGCCGTCGGCGAGGGCGTGGGTCGCTCGCTGCACGAGCTCTTCAGGGTGGGACACGGGGAGGATCGTGCCGCAGCGTCGACGCTCGCGCGAGAGCTGGGCTACTCCTCGGCCTCGTCGACGACGTGGCCATCGAAGCTGCGTGCTCGCCGGATGAGGTCGAGGAGCTCGCTCCGGGAGGGCGAGTTCTCCGAGGCTTCCCGCGGCAGGGCGATCGACTCGACGAGAGCCCAGTCCAGCCCGATCGCGTGCAAGGAACGCGCGAGCAACAGGCCGAAGCCACCGGCGGCGGCAGACAGGCGGAAGTCGCTGGACGCCTGCGCGAACGTCTCGTGCGCAGGCGGGATCGGCACCACGACGCGGTGCCGCTTGCGGGTCGACGGGTCGCGGTAGCGAAGCTCGACCGTACCGAGGGACACGGAGTCCGGAGCCGGAGGCTCGGTCGGCGCGAGCTGGTGAAGAAAGACCAGGGTCTCGCCTGCCCCCAGGTCGGTCGGCCTGGGACGGAGCAGTCGGGGCCGCTCGCCGAGCTCCAGGGGGCGGTTG